>DAORKG010000008.1:0-102059 GCA_035439445.1 Bacteroidia bacterium | reverse complement strand
TTGTGATCCCGCTGGGACTCGAACCCAGGGCCCATACATTAAAAGTGTATTGCTCTACCAACTGAGCTACGGAATCATGAATTTAAGAACGTTGTTCCCTTTTCGGGCTGCAAATATATAAACGATTTTTATTCCTGCAAAACTTTTTTTATTTTTTTTTTAATTTATTTTCTTGTCTTGCTTTTACTGGCTATTAGCCTTACTTTTATAATCAATTATGGACTTTACACCTCAGATAAATTTATTAAAAGGATTCTGTACATTAAATTTTGGAGTTACTGCAGTTGATGCTGAATTAGTTTTTGGTAAACCGGATGAAATTCAAGTGCTTGATGATACGATTTTAGAAACTTCTTGTACGGTTTATCACTATTGGGATTCGGGTTTCTCTTTGTTTTTTGATAACAAGAACTCTATGAAATTTAGTAGTGTAGAGGTTGATAACGAGGAAACCTTATTGTTTTCTAAGAAAATATTTTCTCTAAATGAACAGCAACTCATTGATTTAATGAAAGAACATAATTACACCTTAACAGACTCTGAAAAGCAAGACTGGGGAGAGAAACGCTTAAGTTTTGATGAAGCAGGGCTTGACTGTTATTTCGAAAATGGGAAGATGTCTTCCGTAAATTTCGGGGTAATAGATGAATTGAATAATTTTGAATTTTTACCCAATTAATATTTACTCAAATAACTAAAAATCAATACAATGCCAGGAACTGAATTATTTGGCGCAGAAGAGCGCAAAGAAATTGAAGATGTGTTATCAACCGGAATTATGTTCCGTTTTAATCATGATGCACAACGTAATAATATTTGGAAAGCAAAAGATTTTGAAGCAGAAGCTAAAAAAATAACAGGAGCAAAGTATGCATTAGCTGTGTCAAATGGTTCAGCAGCTATTTTAGCTGCTTTAGCAGCAAGCGGAATTGGAACCGGTGATGAAGTAATTTGTCCGCCATTCACATACATTGCAACTATTGAAGCTGTTTTAATGTTAGGTGCTTTACCAGTATTTGCTGAAATTGATGAAACCTTATGTTTAAGTGCAGAAGGTATTAAAAAAGCAATTACCTCAAAAACTAAAGCCGTATGTTTAGTTCACATGTGTGGAGGTAATGCCAATATGGATGAAATTATGGCTGTTGTTAAAGAACATAATTTAAAATTAGTAGAAGATGCTGGTCAGGCTTTTGCTGCTTCATATAAAGGAACTGCTACCGGTTTATTTGGAAGTGCAGGTGCTTATTCATTCGATTTCTTTAAAATAGCTACAGCAGGCGAAGGTGGTATTTTTGTAACGAATGATGAAAACGTATACAAATTAGCAGATAGTTATTGCGATCACGGTCACGACCATATTGGGAATAATCGTGGTATGGAAAACCATCCAATTATTGGCTTTAACTATCGCATCTCTGAATTACATGCGGCAGTTGGTGCAGCTCAGACTCGTAAAGTGCCAACAATTCGTGCTACTAACTTAAAAAACAAAGCATTCTTGCAAAACGAATTATCTAAAGTAGCAGGAATTGGTTTCTCAAAATTAGGAGATGATAATGGAGATTCAGGAACATTCTTAAATATCTTAATGCCTGATACAGAGACAGCTAAACGTACGGTTGATGAATTTAATAAAGCAGGAGTGACTGGTTTCAATTATTGGTTCACAAACATGTACCATTTCATTAATCAATGGGAACATATTAAAGGCTTGAAAACAGCTTCTAAATTACCAATTCAGGTTTTAGGTGCTCCGCAAGATTACAACAATTTACATTTACCTAAAACTCAGGATGTGGTTGGTCGTTTAATTTCTTTTGGTATCCGTTGTACTTGGACAGAGGAAGAACTGAAAACCTTAGCTGCTAAAATTTCTGAATGTGCTACTAAGGCTATGAACGAAGTTGCGGTGTAATATTATTTAAATGAAAAAAAACGCTTTTATACTTTTCTGTATTTTTTTTGCAACTGTTACAGCATGCAAAAAAAGTGGTTTTGGAGAAGTAGAGGGAGTAGTGCGTGATAGTTATACAAATCAACCAATTTCGGGGGGTAGAGTTAATTTAATTTGGTTTGATGGCACTTATTCAGGTAATAAAAATTGGGAAAAATCTACTACTGCAGATGGCAACGGCCATTATAAAATTTCATTCTACAAAAAAAAGAATAGAATCTATGACCTTGTTTCAAGTAGTGATTCTTATTGGGGACAGTCAAATCGTTCCCTAACTGTAGATCAAAGAAAAACGAACTGTGATATTTATTTAGATCCAATAGCATATATACAATTTAGAGTAAAAAATAATACAGCAAATCAAGTAAAAATAGTTATTGGAGATTATGTAGAAAGTTTTTTTGTACAGCCATTTTCGGATACATCGTCGATTAAACAACATAGAGCAAATGGAAATGGAGAGACTGTTATCAGTTGGCAATTGGGGCAATTTCCTAATGAAGTATCGTACTTTGATAAAGTGTATATTTACTCTGGTGGAGGAGCAGTTGTTACACATACAATAAATATAAATTGAATTAAAAACATGTTACACAAAAATTTTAAAAACATTGATAAAGTAACTTACGGTCGTGGTTCTTTTGCTCAGTTAGCCGAAACCGTTGAACCTATCCGTAAAGAAAATAAAAACTACTTTGTTTATGTAGTTGATAATTACTTTAAAGGAAAACCTTTATCAAACAAATTACAAAACAAACCGGAGGATTTAATCTATTACATAGATGTTGATCCTCATGAGCCTAAGACTGAGCAAATAGATTCATTACGTGACGAAATATTAGCAAAACAAGGTTTACCTAGTGGTGTGATTGGAATTGGAGGTGGTAGTATTATGGATATTGCAAAGGCTTTATCTTTAATGTTAACCAACGAAGGTTCTTCAACATTATATCAAGGATTAAACTTAGTTAAGAAACCGGGTATTTATCACTTAGGTGTTCCAACAATTTCAGGTACAGGTGCTGAGGTATCGATGACAGCAGTACTAACAGGGCCTGAGAAAAAATTGGGATTAAAATGTGATTGGACAGTATTCAATCAAGTTATTTTGGATCCTGAATTAATTGCTTCTGTTCCTACTGATTGGTGGTTTTATACAGGAATGGATACATACATTCACTGTATTGAATCTGAAACAGGAATTCGAAATAATGCATTTAGTTTAGCTTATGGAGAGCAATCTTTAAAGCTATGCAGAGAAGTGTATTTAGGTGAGAATGCTGGTCGTACTCCTGAAAACGATGATAAATTAATGGTCGCTTCTTTAATGGGAGGCTTAAGTTTAACATATAGCGAAGTAGGTGTTTGTCATGCTTTAAGTTATGGATTATCAATGGTTTTAGGGACTCGTCACTGTTATGCAAACTGTTTAATTTTCCAACACTTAGGAGATATTTACTTAAAAGGTCATAGCGAGTTTATGCAAATGATTGAAAAGCATAAAATTGTATTGCCTCAAAACTTAAGTAAGGAGTGGACCGAAGAACAAATTACTGCCATGGCTCAAGTATCTTATAATTTACCATTTATGTGGAATCATGCATTTGGTGATAATTACAAAGAAATTGCTACCATGGATTATATTAAAGATTTATTTAGAAGATTGTAACAAATAATATTAACCTCTGCAATCTTTGCAACCCTTTGCAATCTTTGCGGTTAAACAACAAAAAAAAACATGTCAAAAAAAATAGTAAAAGTAGGAGATATTGAGTGCGGAAGTAAAGAGTTATTCTTAATTTCAGGCCCTTGCGTCATAGAGGAAGAATCTATTATGATGAAAACCGCTGAGAAATTAAGAGAAGTTCAAGAGCGTTTAAAAATTAAAATTATTTATAAATCATCTTTCACAAAAGATAACCGTAGTAGCTTAAGTTACTATCAAGGACCAGGATTAATTAAAGGTTGTGAGATGCTTGGTAAAATTAAAGAGCAATTTGGTTTTCCTGTATTAACGGATATTCATTCTCACGATCAAGCGGCAGCAGCAGCTGATGTGTGTGATGTATTACAAATTCCTGCGTATTTATGTATGCAATCGTCTTTATTAGTAGCATCAGCAAAAACAGGACGTGTTATTAATATTAAACATGGTCAGTTTTTAGCACCTGATAATATGAAACATCCTGTACAAAAATGTATTGACAGTGGTAACGATCAAGTGATTTTAACAGAGAGAGGATACTCTTTTGGTTACAATGATTTAATTGTTGATCCTCGTGCGTTTTATCACATGAATAATATTGGTTACCCAGTAGTATTTGACGTAACTCATTGCGTGCGTAAATATGGTATTCCAAGTTCTGATAAAAAAGGTGGAGCTCGTGAGTTCTTACCAGTATTAGCAAGAGCTGGTGTAGCAAGTGGAATTGACGGTATGTTTATCGAAACACATCCTAATCCAGAAACAGCTTTATGTGATGCTGCTTCTCAATTATGTGTCACTGATTTAGAAGAGTTCTTAAAACCAATTATTGAACTTCATAATGTGGAAGTGAAATACAGAGATTAATTTTTATTAATTAAAACTCAATATTATGCAAACTATTAAGTCATTTAAACTATTGATTATTGCTTTAGTAGTTTGCAATAATTTATTTTCCCAAACTAATGTTTATAAACCATTTCCTCAAAGTTCAGGAACTTGGAGTGTTTCGGGACAGCATTATATTGGATGGCCCCCAACTGGTTCTTATTTAACCTATGAAAATTATAAAACATCTGGAGATACATTAATTGGAGCTTATACTTATGTAAAAGTTTTGTATGCACACAACATTAGCCCTGGACCATTTAATTTTAGTCCTTATGCATTTAAATTCGCATATCGAAATGATTCAATAAATAAAAAAGTTTACTACTTGGATGTTACAAATGGAATTAATAAAGATACATTATGGTATGACTTTAATTTGAATATAGGAGATTCTTTAAAAGAGACTTTTGCATATACTAGCATAGGATATACAATGAATAATCAGAGAAGAATTGTTAGTTCAATTGATAGTGTTTTAATTTGTGGATCATATCATAAACGGTTTAATTTTGGATGCTCTGTAGGAGGATTTGAAACTTCTTTGATTGAAGGGGCGGGATTTAAAGATAAATTTGATGTAACTGGTTATTTAGGTTATTGTCCTTTTGAGCCTTCTGCGGTTTACTCAACAGGATTTTCGTCTTGCAGTGTTACTTCTGTTCAAGATTACGTTAAAGAAAATCAAATCAAGTTATTTCCTAGCCCTGCCAATACTGAATTAAAAATAAACGCTTCGTTACAATTTACCGAATATTCAATTTTAAATAACGTTGGAGCAGTAATATTGAAAGGGAATTTATCAGACCTACAATCTATCAATATATCTTCTTTAGCTACTGGCTTATATGTTATTAAAATTCAAGATAAATCAGGAAATAATTATCAATCAAAATTTATAAAACAGTAAAATATGAAAAAAGTAATCTTAATTTTAGTAGCTGGATTTTTCTGCACAACAATTTCTGCTCAAAGCCTTTATATTAAAGGAAGTAAAAAAGGTGAAATCGAATCTGATGGAGACGTTTACATCGGCGGTTCTAAAAAAGGTAACATCGAAAGTGATGGAGATGTATATGTTGGTGGATCTAAAAAAGGGCAAATTGAATCAGATGGAGATATCTATTTAAACGGTAGTAAAGTTGGGCAAATTGAAAGCGATGGAGATGTTTATAAAAACGGCTCTAAAATAGGACAAATAGAGTCAGATGGGGATATTTACAAAAATGGGTCTAAAATTGGCGATTGTAAAAATGTTAGAAAAGAATGGGTTGGTGCAGTTGTTTTCTTTTTCTTTATCGAAGACTTAGCTTACTAATTAGTCAATTAGATTATGAGTCAATTAGATAATTGGTATTTATATAAATTAATGTTCATTGTCACATGATCTAATTGTCAAATTAACTAACTAACATATGAAAGTATCCATTATTGTTGCAACATCTTTAAACCATGCTATTGGTAAAGACAATCAATTGCTTTGGCATTTACCTGCCGATTTAAAATTTTTCAAAACAACCACTATGGGTTGTCCTGTGGTTATGGGTAGAAAAACATTTCAATCGATTGGCAGGACTTTACCTGGCCGTCAAAATGTTGTGATTACAAGAGATAAAACTTTTAATTCCGATAAGCAATATGATTTAATTGTTGTTGGGAGTATTGATGAGGCTTTAGTGAAATTGCATGCGGAGAAAGAAGTCTTTATTACTGGTGGTGGCGAAATCTATAAACAATCTATTGATTCAGTAGATACAATTTATATTACTTTAGTTCATACAGTTATAGATGGAGATGTTTACTTTCCTGAAATTGACAAATCGAAATTTGATTTGGTGTGGGAAGAAAAACATGTTGCTGACGAAAAAAATAAATTTGATTTTACTTTTCAAAAATTCGAGAGAAAATGAGTTCCATTAAATTAGAAAACATTTTATTTATTGATATTGAAACAGCTCCTATTCATTATCAATACACGTCTTTATCCGAAACCGAAAAAGAATTGTGGGACAAAAAATGGATGTATAGTAAAGACATCACGCCAGAACAGCAATATGCCAAGGCAGGTATTTATGCAGAGTTTGCAAAAGTGGTGTGTATTGGCTTAGGCTTTATGAGCGAAGGAAAATTCAGAACCAAAACAATTGCAGGAGATAATGAGCATGATATATTGACTGAATTCTCAAATCTATTAAGTCAATTTTTTAATACGAAAGAGCATTATCTATGTGCACATAATGGAAAAGAATTTGATTATCCGTTCTTGTGTCGTCGGTTATTAGTTAACAGAATTCCATTACCAAAATTATTGCAGTTACAAGGCATGAAACCTTGGGAAGTAAAACATTTGGACACTATGGAAATGTGGCGTTTTGGAGATATTAAAAACTTTACCTCTTTGAATTTATTGGCTCATATATTTGGTATTCCGTCTCCAAAAGATGATATAGATGGAAGTCAAATAGCAAAAGTGTATTACGAGGAAAAAAATATTGAACGAATTAAAACTTATTGTATAAAAGATGTGATTACTTTAGCTCGCATTTATCAATCCTTAAAAGGATTAGATGTGTTAAAGGATAATGATATTGTTTATACTTAATATTATTGCCCGCAGATTACGCAGATGAGCGCAGATTTGTTGGTTGAAAAGATAAATTAATCCGCGTAAATCTCTGAGATCCGCGGGAAACAAATTTTAAAATGACAAACGGAAAACGAATTGCAGTTATAGGAAGTGGAAGTTGGGCAACTGCCATTGTAAAGATATTGAGTAATAATGCCAGCAAAATTAGTTGGTATTTCAGAAATCAATCAGATATTGAACACATGAATAAGCATGGGCACAACCCACGTTATTTAAGTTCTGTTCAATTTGATTTAAACAAACTACATCTATCCTCTGATTTATTAGATACGCTAACGAATGCAGATGTTATTATCTTAGCTGTACCTTCAGCTTTTATTAATGATACGATTAAAAATATTCCTGCTGAGGTTTTTGCCGGTAAAACAGTGTTTTCTGCTATAAAAGGAATTGTACCAGAATATAATTTAATTGTTGGTGAATATTTAAACACTGTGTTTAATGTTCCATTAGAAAACATAGGTGTTATTACAGGACCATGTCATGCTGAGGAAGTTGCTTTGGAAAAGTTATCGTATTTAACTTTAGCATGCAGAGATGTAGCTAAAGCAGATGAGTTGTGTGAATACATGCGTTGCCGTTATATTAAGTGTTCGAGTAGCGATGATATTTACGGAACAGAAATATCGGCAGTTCTTAAAAATGTCATTGCTGTTGCCGGAGGTATCTGTCATGGCTTGGGTTATGGAGATAACTTTTTATCTGTATTAGTAAGTAATGCCATTCAGGAAATTGATCGTTTTGTGGCGGCTGTGCATCCTATTGAAAGAGATACAAAAGCTTCTGCCTATTTGGGAGATTTATTAGTAACCGCTTATTCCCAGTTTTCTCGTAACCGTATGTTTGGTACCATGCTTGGGAAAGGTTATAGTGTAAAGCAAGCGCAATTAGAAATGAACATGATTGCCGAAGGTTATTACGCAGTGAAATGTGTAGTTGAGATTAACAAGAAATACAATGTGAATATGCCGATTACAAACGCGGTAAATAATATTATTTACAATAATAAAAGTGCTAAGCGTGAAATGGAATTATTGGCAGAGCAACTTTCGTAAGGTGATGTGACTTTTTTTCGTCTTGGTGTTATAGATAAAAAAACACCACTATGAAAACACTATTATTACTTCTTGCTTTATTTTTGGTTTTAAGTATAAATGCCAAAAATAAAAAAATCACTCTTGAACAAGCAGCCAAAAGCCATTTAGTGAAGTTTAAAATCAAAGGTACAGGTTTACATTCAGGTAATTGTCTTGATATGCACTTAGAAAATTTGAGAGATGATTCACTGATAATTCTCTTAGAATCCGGTAGGAGATTAGATTCGCAAAATAATAACGAGCAAGATATTTTTGTTACTCAGGATCAGTTTTTTGTGTTAGGCGCTCATCAATCCAGGAATTGTAAAATAAATGGATTTTGTTGTCAAGCTACTAATCATTCTCCAGCTAAATCATCGGGTTTTAATATTGGAAAGATGGCAGATCAAAATTTGAAATCCTTAGCATCCTACCTAAACAATCGCAAAATGGACGAAAGCACTCTTCAATCAGCTGTTTGGTGTGTTAGTGATAAAAGGTCAATAGCCTCTATACCTAAAGTTCAAAATGAGTTAAGAGAGGTATTATCTGCTATTACAGGAGAGGAATTGCCTTGGTATGAACTCGAATATGATAACTCAAGTTCTGATATTTCAAGAGCACAAACTGCTCAAAAAATATTCGGTTATATTGATTATAAGCTTAAAAAAACAAGTAAGGTGAAAATTGAATTGAGAGATGAAAGGGAAAGATTGATTTTAAATGTGGCTAACAATAAACTAGTTAATGAAGGAGAACATGATTTTTGGTTTGAAATGCAAGTTTCAAATTACCCAAAGGGAACTTATTATATTCATTTCGTTAATGAAGATGGAATTATTGCAAAGAAATCGTTTGTGATTTGAGCTATTATTTCTTCTTCTTCTCAATCCCTTTCCATTCAAAGGTTTTAATTATATGAACAATATCTTGTCTTAAATAGTCTACCACAATTTTAAGAGAATCGATGTTTGGTACTACATTGAAATATAAAGCACCACGCATAAAATGATGTGTGCTGTCGGTTAAATAAAATTGTACGTTTGATGCAGTATTACCTGCAATGTCATAAACTAAACCGTACACGCGTGAACTATCTCTGATAATAATCGTTTCATCCATGCCGGTTGCTTTAATTTGATGCTTAATGGCAAAGTCTCTGCTGTCGTTTAAAAAAGTATCCAAATTATTGGTTACTGCTTTATAGCTTAAATGGATTTGAGCGTTGTATTTTGGAAAATCTACATTTATCCAGCAAGGATCAGCTCCTTTATGCCTATCGTTTGAGATACGCGAATAGGTTGGGATTTCGAAACTATATGGACATAAACTATCATAAAGTCGGTATGCTTTTTTAGGAAAATCTATTCTCGGATATCCTTTTGGTTTAGGAATAAACACTTCATCATCTTCATCATCTCCACATGAAGAAAATGTAATTATTGAAATACTAATAATTAGTACTTTAAAAATGGTTTTAAATGATGCTATTGTCATATAACAAATTTAATGTTTTTAACCACATAGAAACATAGGTTTAGATAACAAAAGTTGTTTGAATAATTATAAGATAAGAGACACATAGGAGGAAAGCGAAGCTTTCCTGTGTTTACTATGTAAAACTGCTATAAATCAAATCTATATGTCTATGTGGTTTTAAATAATATTTTATAAATAATAAAAAACCCCGACAAACTATCGGGGCTAAATATTATTAAGTGTTTCTCGTAAATATCGGTGATTTTCGCAGATTAAGATTCTGCGTTCATCTGCGTTATCAGCGGTAGACTAATCAAAACGGCAATCCGTCTTTTTTGCCTAAATCATCAAAGTTTATATTACTCGAATCTTCTGAAATATTAGGATTTGGAGTTCCTCCGTTTTCTTTTCGCTGTAAAACTAAAAACGATTCGCCAACAACTTCTGTTATATTGCGTTTATTTCCGTCTTTATCAATCCATTGACGGGTTTGTAATTTGCCTTCTAAATAAATTTGAGTGCCTTTTTTTAATAGTTTTTCCGCACTTTCTGCCATGCTTCTCCAAACCACAATGTTATGCCATTCGGTTTGTTCTATTTTATTACCGTTTTTGTCTTTATGAAACTCGCTTGTAGCAATACTAAAGTTCGCACGAGCAATGTTTCCTTCCAAATACTTTAATTCGGGGTCCTTACCTAAATTTCCTACTAAAATTACTTTGTTAACGCCTGCCATAGTCTTAAAAATTAGTTCAATTAATGTATATAACAAACAAAGCAAATAGTTTTTGGTTTTGCAATGCTATTCATCTAAATAAAAGACGGTTTTGTGAGGATAAAACAGTTTTTTGAGGTTTATAAAATTTTAAACAACCTATTATAGTAACTGGCATAATGCGTATTTTTGTATAAATGAGTGACTATTTAAATGAACTAAACCCCGTGCAGCGATTGGCTGCAGAAACTACCGAAGGACCTGTAATGATTATTGCAGGTGCAGGTTCTGGGAAAACACGTGTGTTGACGTATCGCATTGCCCATATTATGGAAAAGGGCACAGATGCTTTTAATATATTATCCTTAACCTTTACCAATAAAGCAGCTCGCGAAATGAAAGAGCGTATTGGTAAAATTGTAGGACACAAGGAAGCCAAAAATATTTGGATGGGAACATTTCACTCCATCTTTGCCAAGATTCTTCGTTTTGAAGCAGAGAAGTTGGGTTATCCTCCAAACTTTACCATTTATGATACAGATGATAGTAAAAGTGTAATTAAAGATATATTAAAGCAGTTAAATTTAGATGATAAGGTTTATAAACCATCTTTAGTTTTAAATCGTATTTCTTCTGCTAAAAATAGTTTGATTTCAGCAGCTCAATACGCTAATAATCCAATTACACAAGCAGAAGACAGAGCATCTAATAAACCATTATTAGGACAAATTTATTTAGCCTATCAAAAACGTAACTTCAAATCAGGAGCGATGGATTTTGATGACTTGTTATTTAATACCAATATTTTGATGAGAGATTTTCCGGATGTGTTGGTGAAGTATCAAAGTAAGTTTAAATACATTTTGGTGGATGAGTATCAGGATACCAACTTTTCACAGTATGTGATTGTGAAGCAATTAGCAGCTCGTTTTCAGAATATATGTGTAGTAGGTGATGATGCGCAAAGTATTTATTCATTCCGTGGAGCTAATATCCAAAACATTTTAAATTTCGAAAAAGATTATCCGGATTTAAAAACATTTAAGTTAGAACAAAACTACCGAAGCACTCAAACTATTGTAAAAGCTGCCAGTGCAGTTATTGCCGTAAATAAAGATCAATTCAAGAAAAATATTTTTACAGATAACGAAGAAGGGGAGAAGATTAAAATCGTTAAAGCAAATACCGATAACGAGGAAGGACAAAAAGTAGCAGCTTCTATTTACGAAACCCATTTTACTCAACAAGCCCGTTATAAAGATTTTGCTATTTTATATCGAACCAATGCGCAGTCTCGTGCATTTGAGGAGGCCTTGCGTAAATTAAATATTCCATACAAAATTTATGGAGGTTTATCCTTCTACCAACGTAAAGAGATTAAAGATGCATTAGCATACTTCCGTTTATCTATCAATCATAATGATGATGAATCTTTAAAACGTATCATTAACTATCCAACACGTGGTATCGGGCAAACAACCATTGATAAAGTGATGATTGCTGCCATGGAGCATGACACCAGTATGTGGCAAATTTTAGAGAATTTAAAAGATTTTAATTTGGGAATTAATTCAGGAACTGCTGCTAAGATTTCTGAATTTACTACCATGATTAAAACATTCTCGATGATGATTCCATACAAAGATGCTTTTGAATGTGCTAATCATATTGCTGTGACGAGTGGGGTAGTGAAAGATTTATATCATGACAAAACCCCTGAAGGCGTTAGCCGTTATGAAAACATACAGGAGTTATTAAATGGTATTAAGGATTTTGTGGAGCAGGAGCGAACGCCGCAAGAAGAAGAATTAAAAGAAGCCATTTCAAATAATATAGAAGTTAATCCAACAGAGTTATTTGATTCGCCTGAGCAATCGGCTGAAATAAAAACCTTGGATGAATTTATGCAGGAGATTTCTTTGTTAACAGATGTAGACAAAGAAAAGGAAGATGAGAAAGATGCGGATAAAGTATCGATGATGACGATACATGCCTCTAAGGGATTAGAGTTTCCGTATGTAAACATTGTTGGCTTAGAAGAGAATTTATTCCCATCTCAAATGGCCTTAAATAGCAGAAGCGAGTTGGAAGAAGAACGCCGTTTGTTTTATGTAGCCATAACACGTGCCGAGAAAAAAGCAACCATTAGTTTCGCCACCACACGTTACCGTTTTGGAAATATCATTTATTGTGAGCCAAGTCGTTTTATTGAAGAGTTGGATGAGAACTGTGTTGATTTTCCTCAAGAGCCTGAGAAACGTAAATTCAGTGATGATGCTTTTGTGCGTCCAACTCGTCCGTTTCAAAAACCAATGGAATCGATTGATTTTAGAACAAAAGAAACTACAGGTTTTGCAAAACAGGAACCAAAACAAATAAATTTTGCTCCTCCTAAAAAGTTAATTCCATTAGCTAAGCGAATGGCAGCAACCAATACGCCAACTGATAATAGTGCAAATGCCAATTTAAGAGTAGGAAGTGTTGTGGAGCACGAAAAATTTGGAATAGGAGAAGTGACTTCGATTGAAGGCGTTTACCCTGAATCGAAAGCTTGCATCAATTTTAGAAATGCCGGCGAAAAGAATTTGTTGTTAAAGTACGCGAAGTTGAAAGTAGTGATGTAGATTATTGCTGCAAACTTTTAATTAATCTTTCAATTCTCACATTGCAGCTATCAATCATCGTTCGGTATTGGTCTGTATCTTCCGTAATTGCTTTTTCAATTAGTTGGTAGCTTTCTATTCTTAATTCACAATAAGCTTTAAGGGCTTTGTTTCTTTCTTTTAATTCATCAGGTAAATCAAATGATTCAGCTTCTGTGACTAATGCTTTGCATTTTTCCCAATTTTTAATACCTCCGGTTGTTAAGGCATTTAATATTTCTTCATTGCTTGCTGTTTCGGGCAATGAAAAAACAGTAAGTGCTTTTTCTTCCAATGACACAAATTCAGTCATTTTTTCCTGATACTTACCCACGTCATTTGATACAGTTTTAAATACAATAATGATGGACGCAACTACCGCTAATGTAATACCTGCTATTGTAATACTTTTTATGTTTTTGGAATCAGTTTGGTTTAAGCTTGGTAAAAATGCATAGCCAATTGCCATCCCACTTAGTAATCCTCCAATATGAGCGGCATTATCAATTCCTGGTTTTAAGCCATTTAATAAATTATACCCCACAAATATTAAGGTGCTGGTACGCATGGCGTCTCTGGCGCCTTTTTCAATATGGTTAGTTGTAAGCAAAGCAAGAAATACACCGTACATGCCGAAAATAGCACCTGATGCACCCGCACTGATAATTAAATCATTCCATGCTAAACTGGTTAAACTTGCTACGATTCCTGTAGCAATATATGCAAACAAAAATCGGCTTTTACCCATCAGTGGTTCAAGTAAAACACCTATAGATACTAGGGCATACATATTCATTACTAAATGAAATACGCCAATGTGTAAAAAACAACAGGTAAATAATCGCCACCATTGCCCATCTAATGTGCTAGGTCTAAAATTGGCTCCCCAGTTTAATAGGTCTTGATTTTCAGGTTCAAAAAATCCAACTCCGGATATAACCATAACTATAAACACCAAAATGTTTAAGTTTACAATAATTGGAGTAATCGTATAGCCTTCTGATGGAATAAATAAAGAAAAGAAATTGGTGATTTTTTGTTTGGTACTTAAAGGAGCAGTATTCAAAATGTCTTCTTCTGCCGGTGAAAAATTTGTACTAACTTCTTTGTATTTTTCTTCTAGTTCTTCTTTAGTAAAAGCATTTTTATTTTCCTTAATCCCGGAAATAAAAGCAGCCACATTTTCTTTATTCTTTCCCCAATCAAACATTTGGCTGCCTGTGCATTCGCTTTTTACTGTAACAACATTTTCGTTGATACTTACCTTTAATTCTTCACCATAAGAACTCATTGAAAATTTAGTGTAGGCAATAAATCCGGCTTCGGATATATAACTTAAATTCCATTCTAGTTTTTTAATGACATCGAAAGCAATAACAAAAAATGCTTCTTTGCTTAAATCATTCAATTCAATAGTTTCTTCATGTTTAGGTGAAAATCCGAATGCCATATCTCTTGTGTTTGATAATAAAACAGAAAGATATTATTTATTTTTTGAAAATGACACTCTATTTCTCCATTTTACCATCTCAAACCAAATCACAAATACAAATCCTATGAATATGCTGATTCCTAGTTGTGTTATGTTTAGGGCCTTTAGTTCAAAGAAATGAGCTAATGGTTTCACATAGATTAAAAGTGCAGTAATTAACATGGTGATGGATATAATGAGCAGCACCAAATTGTTTTTGTATTTTAAGGTAGTGAGTATAGAATAATAAAATGAGCGATTCACTAATGTTAGGATGATATTAGAGGTAATTAAAACTGTAAATACCATCGAGCGTGTTGTTTCTTCGTTATAACCTTGATGTATAGCATATTGATAAGCTACTAAATTTCCCACCGTAATCATTAAGCCTTGAATGATGCTGGTGTTAAGCTCTTTCCAACTAAAAAAAGTGTTAGTAAAAGGACGAGGCTTTTGTAACATAGTGTTTTTTTCAATCGGCTCATTTTCATAAATGATTGAGCAGGTAGGTCCCATAATTAATTCGAAGAAAATAACATGTATTGGCGAAAATATATTTGGAAATACCCAACCCAATGCCAAAGGAATAAATACAGTTAAAATAATGGGGATATGAATAGAAATAATATATTGAATGGCTTTTTTTAGATTGGTATAAATCTTTCTACCTGTAGCAACTGCATCAATCATTTTTGATAAATCATCTTCTACTAAAATTAAAGAGGCTGCTTGCTTAGCAATTTCAGTTCCTTTTTTACCCATGGCAATACCAATGTGAGCAGCTTTCAAAGCAGGGCCATCATTAACACCATCACCTGTCATAGCCACAATTTGTTGCTTGGCTTTGAGTGCATTGATGATTTTGAGTTTAGCATCCGGAAACATACGTGTAAATAGATGTATATCCATCACACGTTCCTGCAATTCAGTATCACTCAGTTTCATTAATTCTTCTCCGGACAAACTTTTGTCGTAACCTTTAAAACCTATTTGTTTGGCAATGGCAGTTGTTGTGGCAGCATTATCTCCTGTTACTATTTTAACGGTGATGCCGGCACTGTAAAAATTCTCTAATACTTCTCTGATGTTATGTTTAGGTGGGTCGTAAAAAGCGACGATGCCTTTAAACTGAAATTTAAAGTCTTGTTGTTGTTTAGGGAAATCTTTGCCGATAAAAATTGTTTCTCCCACGCCTAATACTCTATAGCCTTCTGATGTGAGTTCTTTTATAGCTTTTTCAATATGTTGTTTTTCATTATCAGATAAATGAGAAACTTGAATCATTGCCTCTGGAGCTCCTTTAGCGGCAATAATTCTGGTGCCATTTACATCTTCAAATAAATGAGTCATCATAGGTGGCTTACCACTTAATGGGTACTCATGTATCATCTTAAATAATTCACGTTCGTCTTGCTCAATAGCTTTTTCGTAAGCTTTGTGTAAAGCTACTTCCATTGGGTCAAACGGTATGGGTTCGCTCGACCACATGGCTAAACGAATCAACTCTTTTTCATCTTCTCCTAAGTTTTCATCAGGACTAGAAATTTTCTGAGACTTTAATACAAAGAGTTTTGCTAAACTCATTTTGTTTTCGGTAATAGTTCCTGTTTTATCGGTGCAGATAACGGTAGCGCTCCCAAGGGTTTCTACCGTTTTCATTTGCTTTACTACTATTCCCATTTTCATCAGACGCCAAGCGCCTAATGCCATAAAGGTGGTAAAGGCTACCGGAATTTCTTCAGGCAAAATACTCATAGCCAATGTTAAGGCTTTTATTAAACTATCGAGTACATTGTAGGAGCGAAGAAAATTAATACCCCAAACTATTACAAAAACAATAACTCCGGCAATCACCATTTTTTTCACGAAGTTATTGATCTGTATTTCCAAAGGAGTTTTTTCTTCGGTAATACTTTCTAAGCTCTTTCCTATTTTTCCTAATTTGGTTTCATTGCCAATGGCAGTTATTACTGCAATAGCTAATCCTCCCGCTACTGTGGTGCCTTTATAGATAAAATGGTCTTCCTTGTCTTTATCTTTTTCTACAGATAATGACTCTCCTGTGAGGATAGATTCATTGACTGAAAAATCATTGGATTGAATAATTTCTCCATCAGCTGCAATGAAAGTGCCTTCTTCTACTATTAAATAATCACCTATCACCAATTCTTCACTATTAATTTCGATAGTTTGATTATTGCGTATAACTTTGCATTTAGCCTGTGTGAAACTTTTTAATTTCTCTAAGGCATTTCTACTTCTGGAGTCCTGATATAAGGATATGGCAGATACTAATAGGATTGCGGATGATAAAAAAATGCCATCTCCTGTTTTTCCACTTATGAAATAAATAATAGAAGCGACTAATAATAAAAGTACCATTGGTTCTTTAGCAATACTTTTTAAAGCATCTAAAAAACCGTTTTCCTTTTGATAGCTTAATTGATTAGTTCCATGCTTTTGCCTCGACTGCAATACTTGTTCATGGGTTAAACCTTTCATTCTAAAATTATATTCAGGCATATTTTAAGGTTATAAATATACCTCATAATTATTTTTTAATATTCTATTTTTTTGAAATTGTATTTTAAAGTCTGATATTCTTTATTTAAAATACGATATTGGAAATATATGAAAGATAGGGCAACTAAACCATATATAACAAATAATGGTCGAATAACAATTTCTCGGAATGTATTGTAAAAAGGCACATTGTAAAACTGACACAAATTGTGAAATGTGGCTAAAAAGCTACCGAAAATTATAACTCTTATCATTACATAACCAAAATGTGCCATGGCAGTTTTTTTATCTTTTGGAATCTTATAAAATACTTGAAAGAGTTTTCCTTTCTGATGAAAGTAAACTTCAGAAGCATAATCTATGAAATTGGCAGGTATATGGTTTAACTTTTTTGCTTGATATTTAAAACTATAGTAATAGAAAGCATATATAATTAATGCTATTAAAATTATATTTGATGCAACTAATCCATTAAAGCCAAATCCAAATACACTAGTTAACGGATTTGTTTCACCTTCAGCACCATTGGGTTGAAAGAACCACAAACTCGTTGAATAAAAATCACAACCTCTTGAAAATAAAAGAAAAAATGTGAGGATAAAAAATTTGGTTTTCATGCGTAAGATTTTAATAGGTCTTAATAATAAAAATAATTAAAAATTAGTTTCGATTATTAGCTTGTTGAATTTTTGAATGAAAAATTAACTTAATTTATCATTGTTTCTTTTTCAATTGCAGAATTGTATATACTGACACTGTTAAAAAGGGAATGGTTGATATAATTATTTTCAGATTTAAATCAATAAGTCCTATAAACAACATAAACCCCAATAGTAAACCCAAACTGCCAATGGCTATATAAGTTAAGCGTTTGTTAGGTGTTTTTTGAAATAAGGTAATGAGTAATAAAACCTGTCCGGCTAAAGGCATTAAAATTAATGGATGGATAACAGATTGAGGATCGTATAGCAATTTAGAAAATATTTCAGCTTCGGCTTGAAATAACAGTATGTGGTTGTTTCCGCCCCATTCCAAATAACCAAGTAATGAGGTTATTATTAATAGACCATTTAAAATTTTAGCTTTCATATCTATAATTTGATATCAAAGATAGTTAGCATTAGTTGTTTAGGATTTGATATATATCAAATATTTTTAGAACCTAGAGTAAAATAAAAAGGGGAAGCGCACAATGAATTTCAACTAGCGTAAAATGATTTACTGCATGCGCAAACTAAAAAAGGGAAAGCCAAAAATGATTATTAAGGTGCAGAAAATAGAATAGGGGAGAGGGAAAAGTAGGTTTAATTGAATGCAAATGCTTTGATGCCCAAACTGTTGCCTTAGCGTGTGTTACCTGCTGTTTATTACCCAATGCATTATTGAGCTTTGATTGTGTCCCAACTTATGTAGTCTATTGTCTTTGCACCTGCTAAAATGTCCGCGATAGAATACTTGGAAATTACATTGTCAATTTCGTCTTGTAATTTATCGAGGTCTACACTGTCCTTAACTTTTAAACCATACGCAGGATATTGTCCGCCGTGTGGTGAACTAACAGCAATTACTTTTATTTCGCATTTTTCACTTAGGTCGACAATAGCTTTTGGTAATAGTGTCTTAATATATTCTAGGCATTTAACTAAGTTGTCGTTGTCTAGATCCGCTAATATTTTTGGCTCTATAATAGAATACATTTGTGTCTAAGGTGTATTTATGTTGTCTGTCGATAAATTGCAGGTAACTAACATATAGGAGCTATTTTTTAGCGCCTATCTTGTTAATTTAACCAAATAGGCGCTACTTTTTCTCCTTTTTAGCTAATCAAATATAACAAAAAAGCCTTCCGTTTCCGAAAGGCTTTTTAAAATTAAGCGTTATTAAAATCCCAGGTTTCCATAAACTTGGTAGTGTAGTTACCTGCTTTAAAATCTTCGTTTTGCATTAACTTAATATGAAAAGGAATGGTTGTTTTCACACCCTCAATCACATACTCGCTTAAAGCACGGTGCATTTTTGCAATGGCTTCTTCGCGGGTTTGTGCCACCGTAATTAATTTACCAACCATACTATCGTAGTTTGGCGGGATGGTGTATCCACTATACACATGCGAGTCAACACGTATACCGTGTCCGCCCGGTGTGTGCAAAGTTGTTATTTTACCAGGTGATGGTGCAAAGTTTTTAAATGGATCTTCGGCATTAATACGGCACTCAATAGCATGCAATTGTGGGTAATAGTTTTTACCACTAATAGGCACACCCGCAGCTACTAAAATTTGTTCGCGTATCAAATCGTAATCAATCACCTCTTCAGTAATTGGGTGCTCCACCTGAATACGTGTATTCATTTCCATGAAATAGAAATTACGGTGTTTGTCAACCAAAAACTCAACAGTTCCCACACCTTCGTAACCAATAGATAAAGCAGCTTTCACAGCAGCGTCACCCATGGCTTCGCGCAACTCAGGAGTCATAAATGGTGAAGGTGTTTCTTCAACCAGTTTTTGATGACGGCGTTGTACCGAACAGTCACGCTCACTTAAGTGGCAAGCTTTACCGTGTGCATCGCCCACCACCTGAATTTCAATATGTCGTGGTTCTTCAATATATTTTTCCATATACATGGCACCGTTACCAAAAGCAGCAGCTGCTTCTTGTGTAGCGCTGTCCCATGCAGCCTGAAAATCTTCTTCTTTCCAGATAATACGCATACCACGGCCACCACCACCGGCAGTAGCTTTAATAATTACAGGGTATTTAATGTCTTTAGCCAACTCCATACCTTGTTGCGCACTTTCCAATAATCCATCAGAACCCGGAACACAAGGCACGCCTGCAGCAATCATCGTTGCTTTGGCATTACTCTTATCTCCCATTTGGTTAATCATCTCAGGAGATGCACCAATGAATTTAATTTTGTTTTGACGGCAGATTTCAGAGAACTTCGCATTCTCACTTAAGAAACCATAACCCGGGTGTATGGCATCAGCGTTTGTAATTTCGGCTGCTGCAATAATGTTGGCCATGTTAAGGTAACTTTCTCTGCTTGGTGGAGGACCAATACAAACCGCTTCGTCGGCAAATTTTACATGCAACGAATCTTTATCGGCCGTAGAGTAAACCGCAACGGT
Source organism: Bacteroidia bacterium (assembly GCA_035439445.1). Classification (GTDB taxonomy): domain Bacteria; phylum Bacteroidota; class Bacteroidia; order B-17B0; family Aurantibacillaceae; genus UBA4416. Next base: position 81,823 of record DAORKG010000008.1, on the reverse strand, counting down.
TTTAATCCCCATCTCCTTACATGTTCTAATAACACGTAAAGCAATCTCGCCTCTATTGGCAATTAATATTTTTTTAAACATTCCTTTTTAATTAGATGATTAGACAATTAGGCAATTAGACAATGCAATTATTGTCCAATTGTCACATCGACTCATTGTCGAATTGAATTAAGCAGGATCTACTAAGAATAATGGTTGATCGTACTCAACAGGAGTAGCATCATTAACCAATACCTTAACGATTTTACCTTTTACTTCGCTTTCGATTTCGTTAAATAATTTCATTGCCTCGATGATACAAACAGGTTTTCCTGCAGTAATATCATCTCCAACGTTAACAAATGGCGCTTTATCCGGACCAGATGAACGGTAGAAAGTACCAATCATTGGGGATTTAATAGTTACGTATTTAGATTCGTTTGCAGCAGCTGTGTTAGTTGCAGCCGGAGTAGCTGTTTCAGCAGCAGGTGCCGCAGCTGTAGCAGCAGGCGCAGCAATAACTTGCGCAGGTGCAGTGGTAATTTGAGCCGGAGCAGCTTGGTATACTACAGGTGCTGCAGTAGATTGCTTACCGGTTTTAATAACAATCTTAATTTCTTTAGTCTCTAGTTCAACTTCGTTTACCCCGCTCTTAGAAACGAATTTAATTAAATCTTGAATTTCAGTTAATTTCATTTTAAAGTGTTTTAGTTAGTGGGGGCAAAAATACCATTTATTTATAAAAAACGAGAAAAATCATCACTTTTTGCTCCAAAATGACCAAAATGTTCAAAAAAAGCACTAATTATCAACAATATAAAAATGCAAAAATGGATTAATGCGCAAATTTGCTAATGAGATTTAGCTATTTAATGTATTTTAAATAAATAAGCCTGTCACTTCGAGCGATCCCGATAGCTATCGGGACGAGAAGAAAAGGAGGCAAAAATGCAGTAAAACTATCTAATTCTATCCGCGCTTCTCACCAATTGCTCATCTTTTTTAATAAAATGACCGGCTAAAAATGCAAAAATTGCTGAGATAAGGGGTAAAAATGCGCCTATTTTATAAGAAATTGCTTCTGGTCCACCTTCTTTAGTATAAGGTAGTATGAAAAATAAGCCAACTACAATCATATTAAATACTACTAATAGGTTAGCTAACTTATATTGTAATACTCTGTTTTTATATAAAAAGATAATAGCTATACTTAATATAAGTATGATGATATTAAAAATCATTGGGAAATAGATATTGCTATCCATCACCTCCGCACTGCAACCCGGCATTAGGCAAATATCCCAGTTGGTACTATTAATAGTAGCGCTTTGAAATGGTAAAAAGAACTGAACAATAGCAATAATAACCACTGCTAAAAGGAAAAGGGTTTGTTTACGTTGAATCATGGGGGCAAAATTAATAATTATTACGAATTAAATACTAATATAAAAATTCAGATTTTCAAGCCCCGATTGCTTGTCAGTTCGAGTGATTTTTTGCTATTGTTCTTGCAAAAAATCGTATCGAGAACGGTTCTGTGCACTTCTCGATACACATTTGCAAAAGAACGGGCAAATGTACTCGAAGTGACTAAGCTTTACCAAAACTATATTTTCATAAACTACCGGTTAAGTTTTTATTAATAAATCCAAATAACTTACTTTAGTCATTTGTAGTGTAATGTAAGTTACTTACATTTGCTCATGGAAAATAAATACCAAAACTTAATTGAGCAAACCTTCGATTTCCCTCAGGAGTCGTTTGAAGTCATTGATAACGAATTATATTTTAATGATATTCCCTTAATGGATATTATTAAACAATACGGTACTCCATTAAAAATCACGTATTTGCCAAAAATTTCCTCGCAAATTCAAAAAGCCAAACGTATGTTTAATGTAGCTATGGCTAAAGCCGACTATAAAGGCAAGTATGTATATTGCTACTGCACCAAAAGCTCCCACTTTAGCTTTGTATTAGATGAAGTATTAAAGAACGATGTGCACATCGAAACATCTTCGGCCTACGATATCCAGATTATCCGTGAGCAAATCAAAAAGAAAATGATTACCAAGGATACATATATTATATGTAACGGGTATAAGAAAACTAACTACAAACAATACATCTCGGAATTACTAAATGATGGCTATAATGTCATCCCGGTTTTAGACCATTTGGATGAGTTTGACCATTATAAAAAGAACGTTAAAGCTCCTAAATGTCAGTTGGGGATTCGTATTAGTACCGAAGAAGAGCCGTCTTTCGCTTTCTATTCATCTCGTTTAGGTGTTCGTTATAGCGAGATCATTGACCTTTATAAGCAAAAGATTCAAAATAACCCTAAGTTTGAACTGAAGTTGCTTCACTTCTTTATTAATAATGGTATTAAGGATACTATTTATTACTGGACAGAGTTAAACAAATGCCTTAATATATATAAGGAATTGAAAAAGATTTGCCCAACATTAGATTCTTTAAACATCGGGGGTGGTATGCCAATTCGCACTTCATTAGGTTTTGAATACAATTTTGAATACATGGTTGAGGAGATCGTATCTCAAATTAAAACCTATTGTACACAACACGAAATAGATGAACCTAACATATTTACCGAGTTTGGTTCGTTTACGGTGGGCGAAAGCGGAGCAACTCTATATTCTGTGATCGACCAAAAGCAACAAAACGATAGAGAGCAATGGTATATGATTGATAGTTCTTTCATTACTACTTTGCCTGACACATGGGGGATAAACCAACGCTTTATATTATTGGCAGTTAACAATTGGGATAAGCCTTATGTGCCTGTTAACCTAGGAGGTATTACCTGTGATAGTATGGATTATTATAATAGCGAGGCACATACTAATCAAGTGTTTTTACCAAAAGTTGATAAAACAGATAAACAACCTTTATATATAGGATTCTTCCACACCGGAGCCTACCAAGAGGCATTGAGTGGCTACGGTGGAACACAACATTGCTTGGTTCCGGCACCAAAACATGTGTTGATTGATAAAGACGAAAAAGGGGAGATTACTACTAAATTATTTGCCAAAGAACAGAGTTATAAATCGATGTTGAAAATTTTGGGCTATTAATTTGTCGATTTAATTCAAATGATTATCTTTCGATTTCTTTAATTTAACTTTTTGGTAACAACTAAACGTATATTTTTTATTTCAGCTTTTTTTTCATTATTGGCATTAGTGTCATGTAGTGATTCTAAAAGAGCAGAAAACGCATTAACCGAAGGGGTGATTGAATATAATGCCGAGGTAGTGGATCAATCTCATCCTATGGCAGGCTTAGCGCCAGGTTCAGCTACCGTAAAATTTAAGGGTAACAGGTTGCAGGTAGAAATGAGTACCATGGGTATTTTTAATACTATCTTCATTAGCGATCCTGGTAAAAAAACTTTAACGCAAATGGTAAAGTTTATGGATATTAAAAATGCTTGTATCCAAACCGAAGCTGATTTAGAGCAAGAGAATAAAGACTATGAGCTGAAATTGGAAGAGGTAAAAGAAACTAAAAAAATTGCGGGTTACAATTGCAAGAAAGTAAAGGCTACTTATGTCAATAATCCATCAGAAAGTTTTGATGTGTATTATACTCAGGATTTAGGGTTAGACAGCATCAATAATATTGGTCCGTATAAGCAATTAAAAGGAATGTTAATGCAATATCGTTTAAAGAAATTAGGCTTGGAAATGTGTTTTACAGCCACAGCAGTAAAGGCAGAAGAGATCAAGGATGATGTATTTGAAGTGCCTGCCTTTTATAAAATAGTTACTCGACCTGAGATGGAAAAGTTATTTGAAGACATTCAAAAGTAATTTGGTTTTTGCCCCGGTAGCTTGTCACTTCCAGCGCAGTAGAGAAACAAAACATTTTAAACCATCAGCGTTCCATTCAAATTCATCAATTAATATTACCATTTAGCATATTTTCACAATCCAAAACTATCAAAATTGTAAATTGGCATACCAATTGAAAAAACAACTCGCAATTATAAAAACAAAACAATGAAAAAATTATTCTCAACTTTAGCTGTTGTTGCATTATCAGCATTATCATTAAATGCACAAATCAAAGAAGGTTCTATTACGTATGCAATGACAATGGAAGGCTTACCTCCTGAACAAGCTGCCATGATTGGAGATATGGAGTTAAAAACAACATTTAAGAATGCTAAAGTATTAACAGAAATGTCATCAATGATGTTTAATAACCAAACCTTAATTGATGATAAAGGTATGGTTATGTTGATGGAGCAAATGGGTAACAAAATTGCTGTTAAACAAACTAAAGAAGAAATGGAAAAAGAAGAGGCTAAACAAAAAGATAAGCCTGCTGACCCTAAAATTGAATATACCAACGAAACAAAAACAATTGCCGGTTACGAGTGTAAAAAAGCGATTGTTACAATGGTAGGTAAAGATAAGAAAGAAGAGAAAATGGATGTATGGTATAGTGATAAATTTGCAAATATTAATAAAGACGGTAAAGGTCGTGGGCAAGGTTTTATGAAGGGATTAAATGGAATGCCATTTGAATATTCAGGATCTCAAGGACCAATGAAATTTAAAATGGTTGCTAAAGAAGTTTCTACAGAAGCAGTAGCTGATTCAAAATTTGAATTATCTACAGAAGGGTATAAATTAATGACTATGGATGAGTTAAAAGCTATGCAAGGCGGAAGATAATCTCATCTTATAAAAGTTTAAAAAGGCTCGGAATTATCCGGGCCTTTTTTGTTTAAATCTGTTGATTAATGGGGATAAATAATACTTGGCTGATTGGCGATTTAATCATATAACATTAACTTTGCACTTTCTTAAAACTACCACTTATTATGATTCATTTCTTCGGAAACCAATCCAACAAAGTTTATGCAGTTCAAGCTCAAGGTGAAATCTCTGCCGACGATGTTAAAAAATTAAACTGGCTGTTTGGCGGTTCACAAAAAATAGAACAAACTATTGTAAAAGATACGTTTGTAGGTCCTCGTGCAGCCATGGTAACACCTTGGAGTACTAATGCAGTTGAAATTACTCAAAACATGGGCATCAGTGGATTGATTCGTATCGAAGAATTTGATAAAGTGGATGCAAGTTTCACTGCTTTTGATCCAATGCTTTCTCAAAAATATACAGAGTTAAATCAAGATATTTATACCATCAATATCAAACCGGAACCAATTTTAGAAATTGCTGATATTGACGCTTACAATAAACAAGAAGGTTTAGCTTTAAGTGGAGAAGAAGTTGACTACTTAAATAACTTATCTAAAAAACTAGGACGCAAATTAACCGACTCTGAAATTTTTGCATTCTCACAAGCTAACTCAGAGCACTGTCGCCATAAAATATTTAACGGAACATTTGTAATAGATGGTGAAGAAAAACCAACATCTCTTTTCAAATTAATTAAAAAAACATCTGAGACAAATCACAACGAAATTGTTTCGGCTTATAAAGATAATGTTGCCTTTATTAAAGGACCTAAGGTTACTCAGTTTGCTCCTAAAACGGCAGATAAACCGGATTTCTATCAAGAGAAAGAATTTGAATCTGTTATCTCATTAAAAGCAGAAACTCATAACTTCCCTACAACTGTTGAGCCTTTTAATGGCGCAGCTACCGGTTCAGGTGGAGAAATTCGTGACCGTTTGGCCGGTGGTCAAGGTTCATTGCCTTTAGCAGGTACAGCAGTGTACATGACAGCTTATTCTCGTTTAGAAGAAGGAAGAACGTGGGAAGCAGGAATGAAAGAACGTAAATGGTTGTACCAAACACCAATGGATATTTTAATCAAAGCATCAAATGGTGCTTCTGATTTTGGAAATAAATTTGGTCAGCCATTAATTACAGGATCTGTATTAACGTTTGAGCATGAAGAAAATAACCGTAAGGTTGGTTACGATAAAGTAATTATGCAAGCGGGTGGTATTGGTTATGGTAAATTAAATCAAGCTATTAAAAAAGCACCTAAAGCAGGAGATAAAATTGTGATACTAGGTGGTGAGAACTACCGCATTGGAATGGGTGGTGCGGCAGTATCGTCAGCAGACACCGGAGCTTTTGGTTCTGGTATTGAGTTAAATGCTATTCAGCGTTCAAATCCCGAAATGCAAAAACGTGCCGCTAATGCAATTCGTGGTTTAGTAGAAAGTGATAACAATCCTATCGTTTCAATTCACGATCATGGTGCAGGAGGACACTTAAACTGTTTGTCAGAATTAGTGGAAGCAACAGGTGGATTAATTGATTTGGACAAATTACCTGTTGGCGATCCAACTTTATCTGCAAAAGAAATTATTGGTAACGAATCACAAGAACGTATGGGCTTAGTGATTGGTGAAAAAGATTTAGATACGTTAAATCGTGTGGCCGAACGTGAGCGTTCTCCAATGTATACAGTTGGTGATGTAACTAATGATCACCGTTTTACTTTCCAATCAAAAACTACAGGTCTTAAACCAATGGATTATGCTTTAGAAGATTTCTTCGGAAGTTCTCCAAAAACCATCATGACTGATAAGAAAGTTGCTAGACCTTATGCTGATTTATCGTATACAACGGCTAATATTCCCGCATACTTAAATCAAGTGTTGCAATTAGAATCAGTAGCTTGTAAAGATTGGTTAACTAATAAAGTTGACCGTTGTGTAGGCGGTCGTGTAGCAAAACAACAAAACTGCGGACCATTACATTTACCATTAAACAATGTGGGTGTAATGGCCTTAGATTATAAAGGCAAAGAAGGTGTAGCGACAACTATTGGACATTCGCCTGTTTCTGCATTAATTGATCCTGTTGCAGGTTCAAGAAATTCTATCGGCGAAGCTTTATCAAATTTAGTGTGGGCTCCATTAAAAGATGGATTAACATCAGTTTCTTTATCTGCTAACTGGATGTGGCCTTGCAAAAATGAAGGAGAAGATGCTCGTTTATATGATGCCGTAAAAGGTTGTTCGGATTTTGCGATTGAATTAGGAATCAATATTCCAACAGGAAAAGATTCTTTATCCATGAAACAAAAGTATCCTAACGATGAGGTGATTGCTCCGGGAACAGTTATTATTTCAACGGTTGGTAATTGTTCGGATATTACTAAAATTGTAGAGCCTGTTTTAAAACGTAATGGAGGAGATATCTTCTACTTAAATTTATCTCAGGATTCATTTAAGTTAGGAGGTTCGTCGTTAGCGCAAGTGTTAAATAAAGTAGGGGTAGAGGTACCAACTATTAAAGATGCTGCTTACTTTAAAAAAGCATTTAACGTATTACAAGATTTAATTAAAGTCGGTAAAATTAAAGCGGGACATGATGTTGGTAGCGGTGGTTTAATTACAACTTTATTAGAGTTGTGTTTTGCCGATGTGAACTTAGGAGCTAATTACGATTTGTCTTCTTTAAAAGAAAGTGATTCAGTTAAAGCATTGTTTAATGAAAATATTGCTGTTGTATTCCAGGCAGATGCTTCTGTTGAAGCAGAGTTTGCTAAACATAATGTTGAGGTGTTTAAAATTGGTTCTGTAGTTGAAGGTAACAATGTAACGATTAAAAACCATGCAGATGCATTTACGTTTGACGTGATCGCAACTCGTGATACTTGGTATAAAACGTCTTTCTTGTTAGATTCAAAACAAACTAAAAATGGAATGGCGCAAGAGCGTTATAACAATTACAAAAATCAACCTTTACAATTTACGTTCCCTAAACACTTTACAGGAAAATTAGCTGATGTCACTTCGAGCGGAGTCGAGAAGAGACCAAAGGCAGCCATCATTCGCGAGAAAGGAAGTAACTCAGAACGAGAGATGGCTAATGCCATGTATCTGGCAGGTTTTGATGTGAAGGATGTTCACATGACGGATTTAATTTCAGGAAGAGAAACATTAGAAGATATTCAATTTATTGGCGCTGTTGGTGGATTCTCAAATTCAGATGTATTAGGTTCTGCTAAAGGTTGGGCAGGAGCCTTCTTGTATAATGAAAAAGCGAATACTGCTTTAAAGAATTTCTTTAAACGTGAAGATACATTATCAGTTGGTATTTGTAATGGATGTCAATTATTAATGGAATTAGAATTAATAAATCCTGAACATGATATTCACGGGAAAATGCATCATAACACATCTCAAAAACACGAGAGTGGATTTACATCAGTTAAAGTTCAAAAGAATAATTCAGTGATGTTATCAACCTTAGAAGGTGCCACATTAGGTGTTTGGATTTCTCATGGTGAAGGCAAATTTAAATTACCAAAAGCAGAAAATGAATACAATATCGTGGCGAAGTATGCTTATGATACTTATCCTGCAAATCCTAATGGTTCTGATTTCAACACAGCCATGATGTGTGATAAAACTGGTCGTCACTTAGTGATGATGCCTCACATTGAGCGTTCTATATTCCCTTGGAACTGGGCTCATTATGCAGATAGAAAAGATGAGGTTTCTCCTTGGTTGGAAGCCTTTGTTAATGCTCGTAAGTGGATTAATAATAAGAAATAAAATAAAAGCCCCTTATCGGGGCTTTTTTGTTGGGGATGTTTGTTCTTTTTGCCAATGTTGGTGTTCTCACCAACATATATTTATTTTAGTTGTTGGTCATAAGACCAACAGTGGCTGAAAAAAGAATGTTGAATCCAATCAAGCCTTAAGTAAAGCTTCAATATCAAACTTACTCATTTTCATAAACGTTTCAACTACCTTTGGCGCTTTCTCTGGGTTACTCATTAATTGTCCTAATACTTTTGGAACCACCTGCCATGTAATACCAAATTTATCATCCAGCCAGCCGCATTTATTGTATTTTCCGCCTTCTCCCAATTTCTCCCAATAATAATCGATTTCGTCTTGTGTTTCGCATTCAATTACAAATGAACTTGCAGGACTAAAAGTATAATGATGTTCGCCTGGTCCATCCATTGCCATAAACACTGCATCGTTTAATCTGAATTGCGAATGCATCACCGCGCCATCAATTGGTGTATATGTATTTTGATATTTTAAAATACCTTCACTATTTGAGTTAGTAATAACACTCATATAATAATTTTGTGCTTCTTCGGCTTTTCCAAAACTATCTCCTACAAATAAAAAACAAGGCACAACTTTTTGTTTTACATCGCTCATTTTACCTTTATAAATTTGCCAGCTTATACCAAATTTATCTTCGCACCAACCGTAATAGTCGCTCCAATCATATTTACCTAAGGCCATCAATACTTTCCCATCTTTGCTAAGGTTATTGAACAAATGTTCTATTTCAGCATCGTCTTCACTGGTTACAAATTGAGAAATAGCAGGTGTGTGTTTATAATGAGGACCTCCATTTAATAATTTTATTTTTGAACCATCAATATCAATCATTGTTACTAATTGATTTTCGGAAAGTATTTTAGCATTTTTATAAATAGAACAATACAATGCTGCAGCTTCTTTAGCATTACCGTTATACCATAAGCAGGAATATAGTTTACTAATCATATTTAATATAAAGTTTGTTATTTCTTAAATCCTCCCCCTGCCCCCTCCAGAGGGGGATAGAAAAAGATTAATCATTAATACCTTTTCCTTTCATGATTAAAGGAATGTATTTTTGTATTCGTGCTTCGCGCGTGGCTGATTGTTTAGCTTGAGAGAAGTGAAGTAGGTAACCTTTTTGTCTTCCTGGTGTAAGAGCGTTAAAAGCTTTTTTAAACTCAGGCATTTTTTTAAACTTAGCAGTAAGTTCTTCAGGTACATTATACTCTGATACTTTTTTACTTTCAACTTTTAAGCCTGCTTTTTCAATTTCGAGTGCTTCAAAAATGTAAGCCTTAATAAGAGGTTCTAGTTTTAAAACTGTTTTTACATCTGTAAACTTGATTACTCTTGTAGATTGTGAGTTTTCTCCAAGTGCTTGCAGTATTTTTTTAGGATCTTTTAAAAGTGCACCTTTAAAAAAGCTAATTACACAATTTTCTTTAAAGGCTGTTATCATCAATATATTAGCTTTGCCATAAGTATAGCAAGGCATACTCCATTTGAGCTCTTCGGTTAAACCACAACTGTTTACGATTCGGCGAAGTTCTACTAATTCTTTGGCCCAGGTGTGTACTTTACATTGCGGTGTAGCGTGAAGCTTACATCGTCCGCAGCCTTCCAGTAAATATAAATCAACGTTTGGATTCATGATGTATTATATATTAATCGAAGATAGAATATATAACAAAAATCCCCAACAAATTTGTTGGGGATTTTTTATTAAAATTTAATGATGCCATAAGTCATGTTCCCATTCAAAAATATCCATTTTAATTTTATCAGATTCAACTAAAGCATCAATACCGTGTAAGTATTGGTCAATGTAACGGTCTTGTACATTTGATTCTTTAACTATTGTGCTTGAAAATTGTCGCTTCCAAAAAATGTCATCTAAGCTTCTTCGTTCTGCATCATTTTTGAAATTATATACATCATTACGTGCGAAGTAGGGGCGGCAAGAAGGGAAATACACCCAATACAATTCCCGGTAATAGTCTCGTTCGGCATTATATTCAATAGCTGCTAAGCCAACGATGCGAACTTCTAAACTTGATTTTTGTCTGTCAAAATACCAGTCTTCTTTTACTCTAAATTTAATGACACGTTCATAAATACTTGTGGAATCAACCGTAGGAACCATAATAGGAGGGAGTTCTTCTCCTAATTCATTGTAAGTTATTTGAGGTACCGTATCTCTTTTCACGAGTTTATTTCTTATTTCAACATCATTGTAGGGGATAAGAAAATCTTCATCTTTAAAAGCAATGATGTTACCTGTCAAAATTTGTCGTGTAATCGTTTGAAATAAAGAAGAACGACAAGCATTGTATTCGAGTGGATAATACAAAGGCTGATTTTGTTTTTCTCTCATATCAATATCTCTCCATACTCTTTTTTGCCAGGCAACATCACTTTCTCGTAAGCTAGTATAACTTATTGGGCGTCTATTTCCAATGTTTTGTTTGTCATAAACATCGCAGGGGTTTGAAGGATTTATGGGCTTTGGTTTAATTGTGTCTCCTGGAAATGATGCTAATCCTTTGCTCATAAAACATATAGCAAAGATAAGTAAGGTGTAAGTTTTCATGATTCATAAGTTTAGTGGTTTAAAACTATAACTCATGACGGTTTAAAAAGATACGGGAGAATTACAAACCTACTTTTTACTTTTCTTTTTGTAAGTAACAGTAGCCGCAATAAATGTTAGGTTAATCATTGGAACTTTTACCCATTCATCCATAATACTTTCTCTGATTAATAAATCAGTAGAACCAAACATGGCAGGCTTAGCACCTATATTCATTTGTGAATTAGACGCGTAGATACATTCTAATGCTATGATGAAGTCATCAGTAACTTCAATGTTTTGTTTTGACACATCGATTTCGTGCACTTGAGTTTTGCCTATAGATTTTATAATAATTGGTTCTTTTAATTCATTGTTAGAATTAATCACTTTTACCATTCCAATAGGAGTTAATACCCGTTTAGTTGTTTTTCCTTCTGAGTAAATATTGATACGGAATATGGCAGTGTCATTTTCTCCTAAACAAGCTTTAAATTGTATTTTGTCAATGAAAGTTTGTTGCCCCTTTTTGATTGAAATTTTATTTCCAATTTCAATTCCTGCAGACTTCTCGCTTAAACCTTTTTCTTTGTATCTTCGAATGGATGCGGTATCTTTTTGTCTTAATCCGCTTAAATTAACGCATTCCAAATTAGCAACAGTAGTTGTACCTAATACTTTGGTTTCGTATTCGTCTGGTCTTACGGTTGTAGTTTCTAACTGATAAACTTCTTCACTTAAAATTATGGGAGTATTTTGAGAACATGACTTTTTAAAATCTGCAATACTAATTACTGCCGGAAAATAACCAATTGAAGTTATTTGTAATGTATCATTATCTTTTTCGGTAGTGATTTTAAATTTAAAAGAGCCATTTTCATCGGTAATAATTCCAAATGCTTTAGCTGGAATACCTATGTTAACATAAGGAATTCCTTTTTGATTTTTATCTTTTACAAAGCCATTTAATTCTTGAGAAAAAAGTGTATTTACTAATACACACATCAATCCTAAACAAATATTAATTGACTTAATCATGATGCTACTTAACTTTTAGCTCTGAAATAAAATGATAAAGGAACACCGTGGAAATTAAAGCTTTCACGAAATTTATTTTCTAAGAAACGTTTGTAAGCATCTGTTAAATATTGAGGTGAATTACAGAAAAATACAAATGCACAAGTGTCTTTAATTTGAGTTACATATTTAATCTTCACAAGTTTCCCTTTCACGGCTGGTGGCGGGAAGTGTTCAATTAATGGTAAGAAGTATTCGTTTAATTTACTTGTAGGAATTTTAGCGGATTTGTTTTCGTAAACTTCCATGGCAACTTCAATCACTTTCATGATACGTTGTTTTTCGGTAACAGAAGTGAAGATGATAGGTACATCTCTGAAAGGCGCCATACTTTCTCTGATTTTCTCTTCAAACATTTTGGTTGTCATGGTATTTTTATCTTCAACTAAATCCCATTTATTCACCACAACAACAATTCCTTTATGATTTTTCACAATTAAGTGAATGATATTTAAATCTTGAGATTCTAGACCTAAAGTAGCATCAATCATTAATACACATACATCAGAGTTTTCTATAGCATTGATAGTGCGCATCACACTATAAAACTCAATATCCTCATGTACTTTTGCTTTCTTACGCATACCTGCGGTATCTATTAGTAAGAAATCATATCCGAATTTATTATATCGTGTATGTATCGTATCTCTTGTAGTGCCTGCAACAGATGTTACAATATTTCTGTCTTCTCCTAATAAAGCATTAGTTAAAGAAGATTTACCAACGTTTGGACGACCAACAATAGCAATTTTAGGTAAGTGACTATCTTCTATAGCTCCTAAATCTTCAGGAAACGTTTTCACTAACGCATCTAATAAATCACCGGTGCCAGCACCACTGTTTGATGAAATACAAAATGGATCACCCAAGCCTAGCTCGTAAAATTCGCCGGCATAAGAATTTCGGTCACTGTTATCTACTTTATTGACAACTAATAAAACAGGCTTTTTACTTCTTCTTACAATGTTGGCAACATCCTTATCAAAATCAGTAACTCCATCTGTTACATCTGTCATAAATAAAATGCTAGTGCATTCATTTACAGCAATTTGAACTTGTTTTCTGATTTCTTCTTCAAAAATATCATCACTTCCTTTGATGTATCCACCTGTGTCAACTACAGAAAATTCAACGCCGTTCCAGCTTGATTTACCATAGTGTCTATCACGAGTAACCCCCGGCTCATCGTCAACAATGGCTTCACGGGTTTCGGTTAATCTATTAAAAAGGGTCGATTTTCCTACGTTAGGACGACCAACAATGGCTACTAAATTTGGCATAATGCCGCAAAGGTAACAAAAAAGCCTAAAAATTAGGCTTTTAAGTTTAAGAATCATTAAAAAGGTATATTACCCAATTACTTTTTAGAAGCTTTGATATAACTTACGAAATCATCAAATAAGTAACGCGCATCTAATGGACCTGGGCAAGCCTCAGGGTGGTATTGTACTGAGAATACTGGTTTATTCTTTATGCGGATACCTTCAATGGTATTGTCATTTAAGTTAATATGAGTAATCTCGATATTTGGATTTTTTGCAATATCATCAGCATTTACTGTAAAGCCGTGATTTTGAGAAGTAATTTCAGATTTACCGGTAATGATATTTTTTACAGGGTGATTGATTCCACGGTGTCCTGCATGCATTTTATAAGTTGAAATACCTTGAGATTGAGCTAATAATTGGTGACCTAGGCAGATTCCAAAAACAGGCTTTCCGGTCGCAACTAATTCTTTAATTAAGGCGATTTCATCTTTCATAACACCCGGATCTCCAGGTCCGTTACTTAACATGATACCATCCGGATTGAAATCTAAAATATCCTTTACTGTAGATTTCATAGGGAAAACCTTTAAGTAACAACCTCTTTCTGCTAATGAACGAAGGATGTTTTTCTTAACACCAAAATCTAAAACGGCAACTTTGTACGGTGATGTTGGTTCTCCAAAATTATAAGCAGTAGTAGTCGCAACTTTAGAGGACAACTCTAAACCTTCCATTTTAGGAACTTTTGCTAACTGCGCTTTTAAAGTTTCGATATCAGAATTGTCAGAAGAGATAATACAGTTCATAGCCCCTTTATCTCTGATATAACGAACAATAGCACGTGTATCTACGTCACTGATGGCAACAACTCCGTCTTTTTCGAAATACTCTTGTAAAGATTGTTGAGCACGTTTACGAGAAAAACCATTATTGAACTTTTTACAAATCATGCCCGAAATTTTGATACTGTCGCTTTCTATCTCACTAGCTTCAATACCATAGTTACCAACATGAACATTATTCATGACGATAATTTGTCCAAAATAAGAAGGATCTGTGTAAATTTCCTGATAACCGGTCATTCCTGTGTTAAAACAAATTTCTCCGGTAGTAGTGCCGATTTTTCCTGCGGCTTTGCCTTCAAAAACTTTACCATCTTCTAGTAAAAGAATGGCTTTAGGCTTAGTTTGATATTTAAGTTGCATAGATTTTTAGAAAGATTTTTCTAAAAGTCAAAGGTGCGAATTATTTAAGGAATGAGAAAGGGTTGTTAATAGGTTTTTAAAAACTTGTAAGCATCACTATTAAATAGTCTTTTTGTCGTTGAACTTCAATTTTAAAAGCCTCATATACGTTATGTATACTTCGTTTTTAAAATCTTGTTCGCCTAAAAAATCCTGATTAAATAGTAATGCTTTTATAATTTTTCCTTTAGATACTTAGCTGTATAGCTTTCTTTGTTTTTAGCTACATCTTCCGGAGTTCCTTGAGCAACTATATTTCCACCTTCTTCACCTCCTTCTGGACCAATATCAATAATCCAGTCGGCACATTTAATCACGTCTAAATTATGCTCAATGACAATAATTGAATGGCCTCTGTCAATAAGAGCATTAAATGATTTTAATAATTTAGCCACATCATGAAAATGTAAACCGGTTGTTGGTTCATCAAAAATAAAAAGTGTTTGGGTAGTTGTGCTGCCACCAATTAAAAAAGTAGCCAGTTTAATACGTTGAGCTTCGCCACCGCTCAAAGTACTGGATGATTGTCCCAATTGCACATATCCTAAGCCAACCTCTTGTAAGGGTTTTAAGCGTTCGATGATCTTTTTGCAGGTACGATTGTCTTTATCCTGAGTGAAAAATTCTACAGCATCATCAATGGTCATTTCTAAGACATCAGCAATGGATTTACCTTTAAACAAAATTTCTAATGTTTCTGCCTTAAAGCGTTTGCTATTACAAGCCTCACATGGCAATGAGATATCTGCCATGAATTGCATTTCAACGGTAATAGTACCTTCTCCTTCACATACTTCGCATCGTCCACCATCTACGTTAAAAGAAAAATGTGAAGGTTTGTAATTTCGAACTTTCGCTAATGATTGTTCTGAAAATAAATTACGGATTTCATCGTAAGCTTTGGTGTAAGTTACAGGGTTACTACGAGATGATTTGCCAATTGGATTTTGATCAATAAACTCAACGTGCTGTATTTGTTTTAAGCTACCCGAAATTTTATCACTTTTTACGTTTGCAAAATAGCCTTCTAAATGTTTTTTGACGTTTGGATATAATACTTTTTTAATTAATGTCGATTTTCCTGAACCACTCACGCCCGTTACACAACATAAAGTATTTAATGGGAATTTGACAGAAACATTTTTAAGATTATGTTCAGTTGCATTATGAACTTCAATAAACTCTTTCCATTTACGACGAGTTTGTGGAACTTCTATTTTTAACTTATTGGTTAAATATTTCGCCGTAAAACTATTTGAATCTTTTAATAAATCTTTTTGATTTCCTTGAAAAACAAGAGTGCCACCATTTGTTCCGGCTTCAGGACCAATGTCAATAATTTCATCTGCTGCATTCATTATGTCCTCATCATGTTCAACAACAATAACGGTATTGCCTTGCGCTTTTAATGATTTTAAAACACCTGTTAAGCGTTCAGTATCTCTTGAGTGTAAGCCAATGCTTGGTTCATCTAAAATATATAAACTGCCCACTAAACTACTTCCTAAAGATGTAGCTAAGTTGATACGTTGGCTTTCTCCACCACTTAAAGTATTCGCCACACGATTTAAACTTAAATATCCTAAACCAACATCAGATAAAAATTGTAAACGACTATTAATTTCAATTAATAAACGTTTGGCAATAGAGGTATCATGTTCATTTAATTTCAATTTCTTAAAAAATTCTCGAACTTCTGAAACAGGCATTAATACCAACTCAGAAATACCCATATCACCAACCTTCACATAATTAGCGTCTTTACGTAAACGAGTGCCATTGCAATCAGGGCAAGTTGTTTTTCCACGGTAACGCGCTAACATTACTCTATACTGAATTTTGTAGCTCTCTTTTTCCAGCATTTTAAAGAAAGCGGTGATGCCTTCAAAATGTTCGTTACCACTCCATAGTAAATTGTATTGGGCTTTGGTTAATTGAGCAATTGGTTTATGAATTGGAAAATCAAATTTATGCGCACTTTTTACTAACTGATTTTTGTAATATGACATAGTTTCTCCATTCCAGCAAGCAACCGCATTGTCGTAAACCGAAATACTTTTGTTAGGAATAGCTAAATCAGGATCAATGCCAATAATGCTTCCAAAACCTTCACAGGTTTTACAAGCCCCAATTGGATTATTGAAGCTGAAGAAATTCATATCAGGTTCTTCAAACGACATTCCATCTGCTTCAAATAAATTAGAGAAGTGATGTGTATTATATGATTTGTCTTCTTTCTCAATTAATACATCACACTCTCCGTTACCTTCAAAAAATGCTGTTTGAACGCTATCTGCTACTCGGTTTTGAAAATCCTCATCCGTAATATCAACCACAATCCTGTCAATTAATAAAAATATAGAATCTGTTTTTTTTGATTTTTTAGCATCAAAGTCAGAAATTTTAGTGATTTGGTTATTTACTAAAATTCGGGCAAAACCTTGCTGATTTAGTAATTCTAAATGTTTCTCTAAAGTTCTGTCTTTTGGTAAAATTAATCTAGAAACGATTAAACATTTAGTGTCGTTACTTAATGTGTTTACAAAATCAACCACATCAGTAACCGAATCTCTCTTTACAATTTTACCAGAAATAGGACTGTACGTTTTTCCAACACGAGCATAAAGTAGTTTTAAGTAATCGTAAATTTCTGTAATAGTTCCCACAGTACTTCGTGGATTTCGTGAAATTACTTTTTGTTCAATAGCAATTGCCGGAGAAATACCTTTGATATAATCTACTTTTGGTTTTTCTAAACGACCTAAAAACTGACGAGCGTATGCGGACAAACTTTCCACATAACGGCGTTGCCCCTCAGCATACAAAGTATCAAAAGCTAAAGATGATTTCCCAGATCCTGATAATCCTGTAATCACAATAAATTTATTACGAGGTAATGCCACATCAATACCTTTAAGGTTATGCATGCGAGCTCCTTTTATAATAATATATTCTTTAGGATTGAGAGTGGTAATATCTTTTTGAGTAGCCAAAATATGAGTGTAAAAAACAGTATAAATATAATAGTTAGAACAATGAAAAAATCATTTAACTATTAACAAGAAAATATCTTTTTGGTTTAAAAATTACGCTAGTCGTTTAGAAATTATCTTTGAAATATTTCCAAATACTTGTCCAGGAGAAAATTTTCGCCATTCAAAATCGTTTAATTCTCCCCCGGTATTAAAGTAGTAGTCTAAATTAGCCTGTTTAAACTCCTTTAAAACATGGTCTCTGAAATTAAGAAAAGTTATCCATCCATCATTATCCTGAACATCTTCGAACCACTCTTCGTAGTAAGAGTCATCCGAGTGATGAAAATTTAAAACATTTTCACCAATGATAATATATTTATTGATGCCATGAAATGCCAATTCATCAATAATATCTCGTTTTAAAAGCATGACATCATTATTAATAGCATCGTTCCATTCTCCAATTAACTCAATAATGGCATAATGCTCGTCGTAATCAACAAATAAAATTTTCAGATACAAAGTTTCACTACCCATATCATCCCATTGAGGATGTATATAGTAATTATAAACTGTATTGCTAAATGTAAATTCACTGTATTCTGCTCCATAAAACGGCGAATCCTCATCCTCCGATGCGATGTATAAATGCTGCCAATTATAAAAAGGTTCCAGTTCGTGCATTTTTATTTAGCTTTTCATACTCAAACGAATCTGAGTCAATACTTTTTTGGTGTATAGAGGAAAATCACCTTGCATCATCCAACTGTAGTAGGAAGGCTCTTTTTCCAGAACTTCTTTTACCGATTTATCTTTATGTTTACCAAAATTAAAGACTTCGACATTATTTTCATTATATACAATTCTGCCAGCTAAATCAACATTGCGAGTTCGAGCAGTTAAGGTACTTAAGATACTCATGTCGTTTTTAACAGGTTTGTAAGAATTCCCTTTTTCATCTATTAGTTCAGTGTCCTGATAACGTTCTAATTGTGCTTTAAAAATCTCATAAGTAGCTAATGTGTCTGCTTCTGCAGAATGAGCATTTTCAAGAGGTTTATTACAGTAAAATTTATAGGCAGCCGATAAATTTCGAGGTTCCATTAAATGAAAGATATTTTGCACATCAATTAATTTGCGATTTTTCAAATCAAAATCAATATCTGCACGTAAAAATTCCTCTACTAAAAATGGTACATCAAATTTATTGGAGTTAAATCCTGCTAAATCGCAATTATTTAAAAACTGTGCTAGTTGTGGTGCTAACTCTTTAAAACTTGGACAATCTACCACATCTTTATCATAGATCCCATGAATTTTTGATGAAAATTCAGGGATTGGAATACCCGGATTGACTCTTTTAGTTAGTATATCTGTTGTATTATCAATATTTACTCTCACAATCGATATCTCTACAATTCGATCGCCTCCAACACTAATACCGGTAGTTTCTAAGTCAAAAAAAGCAAGAGGTTTTGTTAGATTGATTTTCATTTTAGTTTGATAAATGTTTTATGACTTCTTCTACAGATTTAATATCCTTATAAAAACTATTAATTTTATGAATCACCCCTTCAATAATAGAATCTGGGCATGATGCTCCACTGGTTAAAATAATTTTTACTGGAGTTTTAGTTGGTAAGAAGTTATTAGTAGTTAAATGTTTTTTATTTGGGTAA
Source organism: Bacteroidia bacterium (assembly GCA_035439445.1). GTDB lineage: Bacteria > Bacteroidota > Bacteroidia > B-17B0 > Aurantibacillaceae > UBA4416. The sequence goes on along the minus strand of DAORKG010000008.1, from coordinate 62,493 downwards.
TCAAAATGGTTGATTGTGTTTTTGTCTGCTATTTCTTTTTCGGATGAAATGAAATAGGTGTGGAATTTTCGTTCACATAATTCTACTAAATGCGAAGTGTTACTGCTATTATATCCTCCAACAACGATAGCTAAATCAGCTTCTGTTTCTAATAATCCGTATGTGGCATCTTGATTTTCATTAGTAGCATAACACAATGTATCACGAGTGTCAGCAAAGTGATTAGCAAGATTTATATCACCATATTTTTCTTGCATGATTGATTTAAAATAATCTGCAATTTCTTGCGTTTCGCTTGCTAGCATGGTAGTTTGATTAATAACCCCAACGCGTTGCAAATCTTTTTCTATGTCTAAATCAGTAGAATAACGACCTTTAAAATCAATTGCAAATTCATCTTTTGATTTATTACCTAAAATATATTCTCCCAGTAATTTAGATTCAGTAATATCTCTTACAATAATAGCTTTATTGTGCTTATCACTTCTTGAAAAGGTCGCTTTGGTTTCCTCGTGATTATACTTACCATGAATGATAATGGTGTAGTTTTCCTTTCCAATGCTTTCTGATTTTTTCCATACACGTTCAACAAAAGGGCAGGTAGTATTGTATTTTTCTGTTTTAATGTTTTTTGATTCCAATAACGCAATAATATCTAATGGTGCTCCAAATGCAGGAATAATAACCACGTCATCCGGTGTTAATGTTTCAAAAGGGATTAATTGTTTTCCTGATGTGTCTTGTAAAAACTGAACACCTCTGTCGGTTAAATCATTATTAACATCAGGGTTGTGTATCATTTGACTTAATAGAAAAATACGTTTCCCTGGGTTTTCATCTAAAGCTTTAAAAGAGATTTCTATGGCATTTTCAACACCGTAACAAAAACCAAAATGACGCGCAATTAAAAATTGAACCGGACCAAAATCTAATAGAGTAGGTGAGTTGTCTTTTTTACGTGGATCTTGTATTTTACGGTATTGTTTTATTTTGCTGATGATTGGGCTTCTATAAAACTCCGGTACGTTAAATGTTTTCATTGTTTTTATAATTTGTTCTCGACTTCGCTCGAACTGACAAAAATGTCTCTTTATTCACTTTAGTCTTTTATTTTAATACTAATTCTTTAATTAACCTTTTTCCTACAAATTTATTTACCTTTTCAATAATAGATTCTTTTGCATAAGCCGTTTCGTTTCTAACAATAGGTGAATCTATAGATACAAACAAAATACCTTGGGCATAGTTTATTTGTGTGGTATGTTTAGCAACTGTTTTTCCCACAATACCTTCCCAACCATTTCTAATAGCAAAAATGCTGTATTTCTCATCTAATTTTTCTTCTTTAAAAATCTGAGAAATAGCATCTCCTAATTTTATGAGATTGTTATTTTTAGCCATGTTTTACTATCGAACCATCGTTTACAATATATATCAAATGTTCTGTATTACTTTGTTCAAATAAATCTTTAATGCGTTCTGGATGAGTGTCTGTAATAAATACCTGTCCAAATTCATCTCCGCTTACCAGTTCTATTAATTTTTTGAAACGAGTTTCATCCAATTTATCATAAATATCGTCTAGTAACAATAAAGGTTTTGTATGCTTTTTTTCTTTAATGAACTCAAATTGCGCCAATTTTAATGCTAACAGATATGATTTTTGTTGACCCTGAGAAGCAAATTTTTTAAGACTGTTCCCCATTAATTTGAAATCCAAATCATCTCGATGTGGACCAATAGTTGTGTAATGGACAGCTCTATCTCTTGATAATGCAGCTAATAAAACAGTTTTGTATGATAAATCCTTTATAGATGATTCGTAATCCAAACTTACTTGCTCATTACTACCACTAATAAATTGATAGTTTTTTGTAAATAATGGAATAAACTCTTCCAAGAAATGAGTTCTGGTTTTTATGATTTCCTGACCATGAATCATTAATTGTTCATCCCAAATTTCTAAACTGGCACTGTCAAATGATCTGCTTTCATGAAACTGTTTTAATAAAGCATTACGTTGCTGCAGAACATGATTATATGAAATTAGCTTTTCTAAATACACTTTATCGTATTGAGAAATGATGCTATCCATAAATTTACGTCTTACTTCACTACCGTCCCAAATTAATTCAATATCCGAAGGTGAAATCATTACTAATGGATATAAACCAATGTGTTCCGATAAACGTTCGTATTCTTTTTTGTTGTGTTTAAATTGCTTTTTATGCCCACGTTTTACTCCACAAAAAATCTCATGAGTTTCACCGTTTTTATTTATCCATGCTTGAATTGCAAAGAATGGTAAATCATGTTTGATGTTTTGAGTGTCAATAGAGTTGAAAAAGCTCTTGCAAAAAGAAACATAATGAATGGCATCTAACAAATTTGTTTTACCCATTCCGTTATTACCAACAAAACAATTGAATTTTTTACAAAACTCTATTTGAGCTTCATCATAATTCTTAAAATTTATGAGGGATAATCGTTCTAAAATCATTTCACCTTAAAGGTACGAATGAAATCCTGATTTTAGATAGGCTGTTATTAAAATAGTATTAAACAAAAACGCCCCAAATTTCTTTGAGGCGTTTTTTAATTCGAATATTTTTATATTATTTCTTTTTATCGAAATCCACAACTATTGGTGTAGAGATACATAATGATGAGTATGTACCAATGATACGACCAATTAATAAAGCGAAGATGAATCCACGAATACTTTCTCCACCAAAGATGAAGATTACTAATAATACGAAGAATACAGTTAAAGACGTTAAGATAGTACGACTTAATGTACTGTTTAACGCATAGTTGATTAATGTATTACGTTCTTCATTTGTTGCATCTGCATTTACATGCTCAGCTAAACGCTCACGGATACGGTCAAACACAACCACTGTTTCTGTCATAGTATAACCCATAACGGTTAAGATAGCTGCGATGAAATCTTGTCCGATTTCTAATGAGAAAGGAACAATACCATCTAAGATTGTGTAGAATGATAATACCATTAATACGTCATGGAATAAAGCCACAACTGCACCTAAACCATATTGCCATTTTTTGAATCGAACAACAATGTAGATAAACATTACTAAACAAGAGAATAAAATTGCTGCATATGCACCATATAAAATATCTGTTGCAATAGTAGGTCCAACTTTTTGTTGACTTACTAATTCGTGTTTCACTTTTAATGCATCTAAACCATCATTTAATGCTTTTTCAACTTCTGTGTCTACAGTAGGAGAGTTATCAGAAACACGGTAAGATGTAGTTACCTTCATTTGATTTGCACTACCTACTGTTTTAACTTCTAAAGAAGCATCTTTAAATACATTTCTTAAAGCTCCTTTTACATCTTCTGTATTCATTTCTTTTTCAAAACGAACTTGGTATGTACGGCCTCCTTTGAAATCAACGCCTAATTTTAATCCACCATGAGCAAAATACATTACTACACCTAACACTATAATAATAGATGAAATTGTGTAGTAAATTTTACGACGGCCTACGAAGTTGAATGCCACATTTTTGAAAGCATTTCTAGTAGCTGTATTGTCAAATGGAATTTCCATTTTCTTAGCCATCATCCATTCAAAAATTACACGAGTAATTAAGATAGCAGAGAATAAAGACGCTCCAATACCAATTAATAATGTAGTTGCAAAACCTTGAACAGGTCCTGAACCAAATACCATTAAGATAATCGCTAAAATTGCTAAGGTAACGTTAGAGTCAATAATTGAACTCATAGCATGTTTGAAACCTTCTTTAATAGCATGAGCAGAATTTTTGCCATGAGCTAATTCCTCTCGAATACGCTCAAAGATTAAGATGTTTGCATCCACCGCTAAACCAATGGTTAATACGATACCGGCAATACCAGGTAACGTTAAAACAGCATTCATTGATGCTAGAATTCCCATAATAAAGAACATGTTGGCAATTAGCGCAATGTTAGCAACCATACCTGCTTTATTATAGTACATGTACATGAATAATAAGATTACTAATAATGCAATCACTGTACTCATTAAACCAGAATCAATTGCTTCCTGACCTAAAGTAGGACCAACAACACTTTCTTCAACAATACGAGCAGGAGCAGGTAATTTACCAGCGCTTAATACAGCAGCTAAGGTATTAGCTTCTTCAACAGTAAAGTTACCGGTAATTTGAGATTTACCACCTTTAATTTCTCCGTTAACTGTTGGCGCAGAATAAACCATGTTATCCATTACAACTGCAATTGAACGACCTTTTTTATCTCCTTGAGGTGCATTATCTCTAGTTAATTTAGCCCATTTTGTAGCTGCCTCACCCGTCATGGTCATACTAATATATGGGTGACCACCGCTTTGAGCATCAAAATCAGGACGAGCATCAGTAATGATATCTCCATACATAGCAGCTTTACCGCTTCTGTCTGTTACTTTAATAGCATATAATTCATAGTAAACACCAACAATTTCACCTGATTCGTTTTTCACTTCTTCAGGTTTCGCACCCCACATGAATTTTAATTTGTTAGGTAAGTAAGATTTTAATGCAGGGTTTTTCAATAATGCATTTGCCTTTGCAGTATCTTCTTTGCTATAAGCACGGGCAATTACAGGTCCTGGTAAAAATTGCTCAGGTTGTTGTGTTTGTTGATTGAATGATACATTTGCTTTTAACGGACAAGGTACATTTCCAACATAAATTAATGGGAAACGCATATTAAATGAATCTAAAGCTGTAGGGATAGCAGTAGATGTTTTAACTGCTGCAACAGCAGCAGTATCTATTGCTCCTTTTGCAGTATCAACTTTTGTAGGAGTTGTAGCTGCTACTTTAGTTGTATCAGAAGATTTTGAAGTAGTATCTTTTTTTACATCAAAATTTGGATATAATGCTTTAGATAATTTATCGTTGGCACCAATCAATAAATTACCTAATTCAGTATTATCATAAGTTTCCCAGAACTCTAAGTTTGCAGTTCCTTGTAATAATTCACGAACACGCTCTTTGTCTTTTACACCTGGTAATTCAACTAAGATACGTCCGCTGTTTCCTAATTTTTGAATATTTGGTTGTGCAACACCAAAACGGTCGATACGAGAACGGAATGTTTTTTCTGAATTAGAAATTGACTCTTCAACTTTAGTACGAATGAATTTTATTACTTCATCATTAGTTGCGTTGTATGCGATTTTTCCTTTTAACTCAATCGTTTGAAACAAAGGAGCTAATTGACCTGTAGGAGCATTAGCTTTGTATTTTTTCTCAAATAAGGTTAAGAAATCATCGTTGTTTCCAACACCTAAGCTAGCTTGAGCGTCTTCTAAAGATTTTTTGAAAGCAGGATCTTGATTATCGTTAGATAAATTCTTGATGATATCTTTAACAGAAATCTCTAAAGTTACGTTCATACCTCCACGTAAATCCAAACCTAAGTTGATTTCACGTTTTTTACAATCTTCGTATGTATAGCTTGCTACAAATAAATCGTAAACTGGTGTAGTTTTAACAGAATCTAGGTATCTGTCAACTAACTTTTCTTTTAAAGAATCTACATAAAACAACTCTTTTGTAGCGTCTCCGTTAGCATATTTTTTAGCTGTAGATTGAACTCCTGCAGAGCTGGCAATACTTTCAGCATATTCTTTAGCATCAGATTCAACCCCACGAGTTACCCAAGTAAATGATAGGTAAAAAATACAGGCAAGCGCTAAAAGTATAGCGAAAATTTTAATGGCACCTTTGTTTTGCATAAATCGGTATTATTTCTAAATAAATTAAGGGTGCAAATATAGTTTTATCACTTATATAATGCAAATTAATTTGGTGCTGAAAATTAAGTAGTTAGCATTTTTTTTATGAATTAATTCGTATTTTTGCTCTTACTATGCTTCGTCTTAAATTATTGACATTTTTTCTTTTGATTTTCAGGCTATTAGATGCCCAAAATAATGTCTACAGAGATACGATTTCTGTATTTGAATCTGGTAATAAACTAAAAATGCCTTGGGCAGGTGGAATAAATTTTAGTTCATTTACACAGATAGATTTAAATGCTGACGGAAAAAAAGATATCGTAGCTTTTGATAAAATTTGTGGGTCAGGTGGTAAGTTAAGAGCTTTTTTAAATGCAGGAAGTACAGGAGAAACCACCTATTTACATGCATTTGATTACCAAGATAAGTTCCCTTCGGTTACTGATTGGGCATTGTTTTTTGATTATAATAACGATGGAAAGGCTGATATTTTTACTTATACTACTGGCGGTATTAAAGTTTATAAAAACACTTCGGTTGGACAGAATTTAAGTTTTGTATTGGCTAAACCTTTACTGATGAGTGATTACAATCCTTTTGGCGCTCCAAGTTTATATAACCTATACTGTAATTCGGTTGCATTGCCAGGAATTGCAGATATAGATGGAGATGGAGATTTAGACATATTAAGTTTTTCGGTTTTTGGAGTTAAAGTGGAGTTTCATAAAAATATGAGTCAGGAGTTATATGGTCATGCAGATAGTTTAGTGTATGATATGGTGGATGATTGTTGGGGAGATATCAAAGAAAACAACTGTCAGGTTGATATGAATCAATGCCCTTTTATGAAAATGTATGAGCAAACAACAAATGACCACGCTAATAAAGTCATGCATTCTGGTTCTTGTATCATGTGTTTTGACAGAGATGGAGATGGGGATCAGGAATTAATTATGGGGGATATCTCTTGTACGAATGTTTTTTATGTAGATAATCAAGGAAGTACATCTAATGCTCACATTGGAGATACAACTATGTTATATCCTAATTATCCTAACAAAGCAAGTACTAATATCATAAAACTAAACTCTTTTCCTTGTACATTTCATATAGATGTTGATAATGATGGTTTTAAAGATTTAATTGCCAGCCCCAATGCCATTGCCGGTTCTGAAAATTATCAAAGTGTTTGGTATTATAAAAATGCATCTACAACTCCAACTGTGAATTTTGTTTTTCAGAAAAAAACGTTTTTACAAGATGAAATGATAGAGTTGGGAGAAGGTGCTTACCCTGTTTTATTTGATGCGGATGCTGATGGTAAAAAAGATTTAATTGTTGGCAATTTGGGGTACTATATGGGCAATACTAACAAATCCAGGTTAGCATTTTATAAAAATATAGGAACTTCATCATCACCTTCATTTTCTTTAATTACAAGAGACTATCAATCTTTATCAACTTATAATATATATTCAATGGCACCAACATTTGGCGATTTGGATAATGACGGTGATAAAGATTTGATAATTGGTGATAATAATGGGCAGTTACATTATTTTGAAAATACTGCGTCTGTTGGTTCACCGGCTCAATTTGCTAATCATGTGGCTTCTTATCAAGGAATAGATGTGGGAAATTTTGCTTATCCTCAGTTGTTTGATATAAATAAAAATGGAACCTTAGATTTAGTAATCGGATCGTTAAATGGGAAAATAAGTTACTATTCAAACACAGGTACTGTATTTAGTCCCAATTTTGTTTTGCAAACTCCTTTTTTAGGAAGTATAGATGTGCGACAATATGGCTGGACAACAGGTTATAGTATGCCTTTTGTATTTACAGAGTCGGGAGTAACTAAAATGATTGTAGGAAGTGAAATAGGTAATATATATCTGTATAATAATATTGATGGGAATTTAACTGGAACTTTTAACAGAGTAGATACCACATTGTTTCATATTAATGAAGGTACACGTTGTGCCCCCTATTATGAGGATATTACCAACGATGGGAAAAGAGATTTATTTTTAGGTAATTATGCTGGAGGCCTTGCTTTTTTTAATTCAACCAATGTGAATGGAGTTGGCGTTGAAGAATTACTAAAAGAAGATGATGTGTTGATTTTTCCAAACCCAACATCAGGTAAATTAATTATCTCTTTAAAAGATAATTCTTATTCGGAAAAAACGATAAGATGTTTTGATGTTTTAGGAAATGAGATTTTGGTAATAGAAACTTTTAATAAAATAATTCAAATTGATGTTTCCTCTTTTAGTAAAGGAATTTATTTTGTAGAGTTACAAAACAAACAGTCGAAACAAAAGATTACAAAGAAAATAATTGTTCAGTAGACTAGTTCAACTTTGAAATTTCGGTAGCTATTTTGTTATAAATAAATATTAGGGTAAATACACATAGTCCCGGAAAAACGACTAGCCACCAAGCCGAAAAATGGTCTCTGGCTTCATTTAATAGGCTGCCCCAGGTTATTGTGTTTAACGGAACACCAACGCCAATAAAAGATAATGAGGCTTCAATTAAAACGGCACCTGCTAAACCAAAGATAATTTGAACTAACAATATCGGAAATACATTTGGTAAAATGTGCTTTACGATTATTCGATAATCACTCATTCCTATTGCTCGGCAAGAAGTAACATAGTCTAATTGTTTAGCTTTTAAATATTCTCCTCTAGTTAATCTAGCAATGCTTGTCCAGCTTAAGAAACCAATAATGATTATTAATAAACTGAAAGATGGTTTTGCAATAGCAGATAATGCAATAATAAATAATAGAGATGGTATTGAATTTAAAACTTCAATGACTCTTGAAATTATACTATCAATCGGGAGATCTATTTTTGTGAGAGTATTTAATTTATTATCAATCCATTCTCCGATTTTTAGTAAGATAAATGCATTTTGAATGAAAATATAAATTGTAAATAGAAGCTGAAAAAATAATTGTAATCCACTTATATAAAATGCTTCTGATAATTTATCTGATCTGATGATAAAGCAATAAAAGTAACTAATGAATAAACTAAGAAACAAAAATAATACTTGAATATATCCAATTTTTAGAGTGTTGTTTTGAAAATAACCGGCAAATGCACCTAGAGTCAAACCTATCAATCCTGCTATCAACATACTAAAAATACCTACGCTTAAAGAAATTCTGGTGCCATGAATAAGGCATGCTAAAACATCATTGCCGTTTTGAGTTGTGCCAAGCCAATGTCTGAATTTTAACGGTAGTGAGTTTGTTTGTCCATTTTTTAGAGTGATAAATTGTTTATCAAATGGACTTTTTCTGGGGGCATTATCTGCATCAATTGAATTGGGGGAGTACGAACAAGGAGGGAAAATTGCAAAGTCATACTCGAACGTTTTCCACTCTTTACCCATGTTGTAATTGATAAATTCATTTTCAATAATTACCTGATGTTTAAATGAGAAAGCCGGAAACATCCATTGTCCCTTGTAGGTTACTAGTAGAGGTTTGTCATTAGCTATAAATGGAGCTAGTATAGCTATCGATACAAAAAACATAAAAACAAAAACGCATCTTTTTAATACCCTGTTCGAAGAGAGTAGAAGTTTTAAGGATATGTAAATCTGTTTTACATTCATCTATTTTGTTACTCTGATTCTTGGGTCTATAATTGCATAAAGAATGTCTGCCATTAAATAGCTAAAAATGGTGAGTATAGAAGACAAAGTAATAATAGCAATGACAACAGGATAATCCTGAGCAATAATTGCTTTAACTGTTTCTAATCCCATGCCGGGAATTGTGAAAATGCTTTCGATGATTATAGAACCACCAATGATTGTTGGGAATACTGAAGAGAATACCGTAATTAAAGGTAAGGCTGAATTTTTAAGAGCATGATTCCAAATAATTTGTTTTGCATTTAAGCCTTTGGCTTTTGCAGTCTTAATGTAATCCAACTGTAATTGTTCTTGAAGTGAACTTGCCGTTAGTTTAGAAATGAATGCCAGAGAAGAGTAGGTGTAGCAGATTAAAGGTAGTATCATGTATGGAACAGAAACTAAAAATTTCTCTATTAATGAAGAGTTGTCATCATAGCCTCCAATTGGTTTGATGCCAGATGGAGGAAAAATTGAAATTACATCAGGATTAGCCAATAGCATCAATAACAAAACACCTACAAAAAACGAAGGCATAGAGTATATTAAAAATAAGATGAACTGAGAACGCTTACTAAATTTACTATCGGGTCGCAGTGTTATTTTTACTCCAATTGGAATACTAATAATATAGGCAAGAATGATTGATAGTATCGAGAAAAATAAAGACCAGATTAATTTATCCTTTATGATATCCATAACGGGTTCTTTTTTTGAAATAGATAAACCAAAATCACCTCTTATAATTCCTTTTGAATTAACACCTCCAAATAACCAACAATGGTATTGATTATGTGTTCCATACCAAACTATTTTAGGAATGAAGTTTTTGTAACCGCCGGCTTTATGTATTTCTTCTTTTGTTTTTTTAAGTAAATTGCTATCGTGAATTTTATATAAAGTATCCGGTTCAGATAATCTGCAAACAGAAAAATAAAAGACAGGTAAATCCAATCCTAATTGTTTTCGCCAATATGTTTTTTGTTGTTCAATATCTTGAGAAGTTTTAACACCACCTCCTGAATTGGAGGACATTACCAGAGTGTCAACTGCATCTCCGGGAGCATTTGCCAATAAAATAAATCCAATGAGTGTTACCGCAAAGAGTGTTGGTATAAACCATAAAATTCGTTTCAACACATATTGTAACATTTATTTAGTCTTTCAGTTTCAAAGTATTTAATAGCACTCCAGGATATTCTGTATACACTTCAGGTGTTTCCCATTTATTACTAATTATAGCACGGCGAGTTTGAGTGAACATAAAAATATAAGGTTGTTCATCATACACTAATTTTTGAAATCGTTTTGATAATTCAATCCTTTTTGCTTCGTTCATACAGGTATTAATACTATCAATTAAGGCGTCAGACTGAGGGGTTCCAAATCCAGTAAAATTTAATCCATTATTTTCCCATGAGGCAGAAGACCATAACTGAGAAAAGTCCTCAGGAGCAGCCACACTTTGCCAGGCACTGATGCTCATGTCGAAATTATGACTGGTTACAGCATTAAAAAAACCGTTATAATCAAGAGGATTGAGTAACGCGTATATATCTGCTTTTGCAAAACTTTCAGCTAATTGTTTTGCTAAATCATCCCAGACTTTTGAACCTGCCATAAAATTGATGTTAAATTCAAGCTTTACTTTTTCGCCATCAATTACTTTGTCCAATATTTGATCATTATCGGTATCTGCCCAGCCAGCCTGTTTTAAAAGTTCTTTAGCTTTTTCTACATTGTATTTCAATGGTTTTAAAGAGCTGTTAAAATCAATTTTATTAGGAGAAATAGGTCCTACTACTTGTTTGTTGTTGTTTTCAAATAAAGTTTTGTTGATTTGATCGTATGGAGTTAACAATGCCATTGCTTTTCTAACGGCAATATCTGTAAATAATTTTTTATGGGTTTTACCATCAGGTTTCATGTTCATGGCAACATATGAATAGTTGTAGGTATCTGCCAGCTTTAAGGTGTAATTCTTTTTAAATGCTTCATCTTTTGATAATTCTGTAAAGGATGCGTAATCAATCATTGTTGATACATCTATTAAACCGTTTTTTAATTCTAGAACTGCCGATGCATTATTACTGTTTAACTTAAAAATAATTTTATCGGGATTAGCCTGACAGTACCAATTATCCTGACAGTTTTCCGACCAATGATTTTTCTTCTTCTCTAACGTAATACTGATGCCTTTATCCCATTTAGTAATTTTATAGGGTCCTGCACCGCTTATAAATTTAGGGTCTGTTGAATATTTAGGGCTGTTAAACTCATCTGCCCATTGTTTAATATCAGGTTTAGTTTTTATAAAATTCGAATCTGTTAGCTGTGAATTGTTGTATTTAGCAAGAGTATTTTGTTTGTCGTAAAAGGCAGCCTGAATTACTGGAAAATCTGTCCAAAACCAGGTGTTTAAAATATAAGGACGTTTCATTTTAATGGTAAATTTTTTGTTATTTTCTTCATCAACAACAATATCGTCGATGTTTTCCCAATAAGGTTTTAAGCCAATATTGTTCGTGTATAAACACTTACTGGCTTTTGTTGTAAAAGCGATATCGTTTGCTGTGATAGGGGAATTGTCGTCCCAGGTCATGCCATCTTTTAGTTCATAAGTGTAGTTTAGACCATCTGCTGATACTTTGGGAAGAGACTTTGCCAAGCATGGGAGCAATTCTCCGGTTTTATAATTTACGCGCAGTAAACTAAGATGTGTGTATAAATTTATTTCAGCTCTAACTGCAGATGCGCCATTTGTAGGGTGCATATCCTCAGGCTCACTCAATAAATGAACAACCAATGTATTGTTTTGTGTTTTTTTGCAACTGCTTGTAAATGCAATTGATAGAATTAAGAGTAAAGTAAAATAGTACAGCTTCATGGTACTAAAAATACGAAAATTGGTGCATGAAAATTATTTTTTGTTTATGTTTTAATAATTTAAAAAAATAACTACATTTGCCAACTCTATTTAAAGAAAATAGATGGTGAGGTGCCTGAGAGGCCGAAAGGAACAGTTTGCTAAACTGTCGTACGGGTAACCGTACCGCGGGTTCGAATCCCGCCTTCACCGCATAAAAACGCCAAACCCCGCAATCAGCGGGGTTTGGCGTTTTTATTTTAAAATTTCACTAATTCTTCGTATAGTTCTTTTACCGGTAGCCCCATCACGTTATAAAAACTTCCTTCTATTTTATCAATGCCAATATAACCTAACCAATCCTGAACACCATATCCGCCTGCTTTGTCGTAAGGACTGTAATTGGTTAAATAGTATTCTATTTCTTCGGGTTTTAATTTTTTAAAATACACTTTGCTTACATCATAAAAGGTAGTTTGTTTATTACCACTTTTTAAGCAAACGCCGGTAAATACTTCGTGCATTTTACCGCTTAATGATTCGAGCATTTTTTTTCCTTCTACAAAGTTTGCCGGTTTATTAAATACTTTTCCTTCGCACCAAACAATCGTATCTGCTGTAATTAAAATTTCATCATCTTGTAAATCTTCTGCATACGCATCTGCCTTTTTTTCGGCTAAGTATAAACAAATTTCCTCTGCTTGTAAATCAGCAGGAAAAGATTCGTCGGCATTAATGGGTTTATTTAAAAAAGTAAAGCCAAGGCTTTTTAATAGTTCTTGACGTCGAGGTGAATTTGAACCTAAAATAATTTGATATGGAAATTCTTTAATATGTTGTTCTACGCTGTTCATAAATCGGTTTTAATAATCTTATGGTATAATTTTGTAATTGAAATAAGAAACACATTATTGGTACAAATGTTTGATAATAAAAGTGAATGCTATTCCAAACAACATGGTAAATTTAAGCAATAAGCTTGCCATTTTAAAATCCTTACTACTCTGCGCTCTTAGGGTTTGTATTAATAAAATACATAGTGGAATAATCACTAATCCTACAATGTAATAAACAGCTATCATTTGTTGATACTTATAAAATTTAAAAGCAGCAAATAGTAATAATCCAATAGTTATTACCATCACAAAAAATGTAACTACTTTACTGGTAATAATACCCCATACAATAGGCATGGTTTTACATCCGGTTTGTATATCGCCTTTGTAATCTTCCATATCTTTTATGACTTCACGCGCAAATGATGTTAAGAATGCAAAAGCACTGTAACCAATAACAATTGTCACCAATGTTTTCAGAAAGTCGCCAATCAATAAAGTTGTAAAAGGACCTAGGCCTCCAATTAAATAATAATCATATACCATTGGCATTAATGGTATGCTTGCCGTAAGAACAGATACAACAATATTACCTACCAACAACTGTTTTTTAAAGTGTGTTGAATAAAACCAAAGCAACAAAATACTTAGAATTTGAAACAATAGTAATTTTAAACTATGACATTTTAAGGCTAAATAAAAGCCAAGTATTAAACCAATTCCATTAAATACAATATGCAATATCATTGCCCAGCGTCGTTTTATGATAACATCAATGACAACTGTTTCCGGGCGATTTATTTTATCAGTTTTCACGTCAAAGTAATCATTAATAATATATCCTGCTGCCGCAATTAATAGGGTACTTAATAATGAAATGATAAATAAACTCGGAGTGAAGTTTGAATATTCATTAATAGGAGCAAACACCAAATACTTGATACACCATTGTGTAACGGCAATAATAAACAGATTCTCTATTCGAATCAATTTAAAAAAAGCTATGATGGGGTTTTTGAGCATGACTATTATGATAGAAAGTTACTAATTAAATCTTAATTTTATAAAAAAATAATTTATGGAAAATTTATCTGATACATACTGGAACAATAGATATCAAAACAATGATTTTGGATGGGATTTAGGAGAAGCCTCCACTCCATTAAAGCATTATATTGAACAATTAGATAATAAAGATTTAATGATTTTGATACCAGGAGCAGGAAATGCGTATGAGGCTGAATTATTATTTAATTTGGGATTTAAAAATGTATATGTACTGGACTTTGCAGAAGCGCCCTTGCAAAATATAAAAAAGCGATTACCTGATTTCCCGGATAAACAATTAATTCAGCAGGATTTTTTTAAGCATCAAGGTCAATATGATTTGATAATTGAGCAAACATTTTTTTGTGCCATCAATCCTAATTTACGAGAAAAATATGTGCAGCACATGAAAGAATTGTTGGCACCAAATGGTAAGTTGGTAGGCTTATTGTTTAATGACCCTTTAAATGATAATCATCCTCCGTTTGGTGGAAATACTGGAGAATATCAAAAACTATTTTTCGATAAATTGGAAATTAAAAAGATGGAACCTTGCTACAATTCTATTAAACCCAGAGAGGGCAGGGAGTTGTTTGTGATGATGCAAAACAAGACTGCATAAGTGAATGAGTTTTTTTGTAAATTTGATATAAGATTTATTCATGCACACTGATAAACGCATATTTGAAGAAAAACAATACATGGGGCATAACCGCTTGAGTATTATTTGGCGAACCATTATTGCTCTGTTTTGTTTTGTAGGTTACTATTGGAGTGAAAATCCCAAGCCTGTGCAGATTGCTATTTTCAGAATTGGTTCTTATCCTGCGGTTGATATTCCCAATTCAGGTAAAATATTTTTCTTACTGGGTTTACTAATCATGATGTTTTCGGCGATGCTAACTTACATTTTGCATACGCACACACAGGTGTATTCAAAATATATTATCATTGATGGTTTTTGGACAGCCCGCAGAGTTAAAATTAACTTAGATACTATAACTCATATCAGAAAGAGCCGTTACAAAAAACACATTTTCAGAAGAGCAGTTTATAATTTACACAGTAAAGGTGTGATTCGTTTTTTTACCAGTGGCAATGAGTTTGTAGAATTGAAAGACAGTAGTGGTTTTACGTATCGTATTGGCACACAAAAAGCACCGGAGTTATATCAGATTTTAAAAAAGCAATTAAGAGAAATACATAGCATTAAGCTAAACTAGAAATTATCATACCACTGTCTTTGACGCGGAATTTTCACATCGCTTAGCATGCTGGTTTTTAAATTAATGGTTAAACTGTAACTCTTTCTAAATCCAAAAGGCACCCAGTCTATTCGAGCTTCCCAACATTTTAAATCTCTGTACACATTAATACTTGTATAGCTTAAATTTCGGTTTGTAAAATCATAACCACTTGTAACCCCAATTTTCCAAAATTTAGTAATACCAATATCACCGCTGAAGTTAAGCGTTTGTATATCCTTTACTTTTTCAAGCACTTTTGTGTAATTAACATTGTAGTAAATGTTTAAATTCCACGGAAGTCTTTCCTGAGCCTGTGCAGTGCTTGTGGGAGCAGCGCCTCTTTCGTCTCCGTTTGTCAAGTCAGGTTTTCTGGCTTTAGATTGTACAGAGTTCGAACTAAATGATGCATTAATGGCAATGTTTCCTGATTTGAAATCCATAACTCTGCCATTTTCATTTATCAAAAATCTGCTTGTTCTGTATGAATATTCTGTGTTGCTTAATGTATTGGTTAATACGGTTGTGTAGTAAGGGTCGAAGGTTGAGCCAAACACCAAATCAAAATATTTCCATATTTTGGTCCTGCCGGTTATCGATATGTTACTCATTTTAAAGCTATCTGCTGCAAAATTGTAGTTACCGTTCACGCTCAGGTTTTGTAATAAAGTAACTTTATTATAAACAAAACCGGTATCTGTTTTGTGACGTATCTTTGCCTCTAAATTGTTATTTAAATTAACACTTAAACTATTTTGAGTGCCTTGGGCCGGACCTCCAAATAATGTATTTTCGAAAATAGAATATTTGGTTTTGATTTTGTTTGTGGTATCACTTATCACATCTTTCCAAAAACCGTATTGTTCTTCACCAAAATCAGGTCGGTAGGTGTAGGCTAGGCTTGGAATTAATAAATGCCTGATTTGCTTAATACGTTTACTTTTAAACATATAGTCCATAAACAACTTTGTTGTTAAGGCTGTATTAAAGTTTGCATCATAACCTGTTTTAAAATTTCTGTTGTAGGAAGTATACACTCTATTGGAGTCTGCATTTAATTCTTTTAAGGTTGTTTTGGTGTACATCACTGCACTTAAATTTAAGGCTGGTGTTAATGTGAAATATTTTAATAAGGTAATGTTTGTAGAGATAGGAACAGAATGTCTGAAACCGTATTTTAAGCTATCGCCAATATTTCCTTTAAAAATAGACGTATCAGCTCCGGTTAATGTGTTTCTTGCTTCCAATAAATAACTAATACCTATTTTATCAATTGGATTTTGTTTTACACGGTTTTCGTTTTTAAACGGATAAAAACGGTTTACGTTAAACGTTAACTCCGGAAAGGAGATGTTCATTTTTTTGGTTTGTGTATTTTGGTCGTGGCGGGCATTGATACCTAAGGTTCCTATCTTAAATGTTTTTGAAAAATTGATGTTTGATTGGAAAGTATTGGATAAATACTGTCCTGTGTTTTGAGCATTGTATTTGTTGTATTTGGAGGTTCGGATGTTTACATCGCTGCTAAAACGAATGGTAGGATTATTTTTTTGATCTTGCGAGTGTCGCCAGTTAATGGCAATATCTTTTTGTTTGGAGTAAGAACTTGGTACCTCAATTTCTCCATTTCTAAATTCGGAGTAGCCCAATGATAAATAACCACTATATTTATAATTAACGTTGTAATTATTTAAGGTTCTTAAACCCCAGCTGCCGTTACTATAAATATCGCCTCTGATGGTCATGTCGGTTTGGTCGTTTATGCCCCAGTAAAAACCACCATCTTTTAGGTAAAAACCTAAGGCGTCGCTGTTTCCGTAAAACGGAATTAAAATCCCCGAATGTCTTTTTTTTGTGTTTGGAAAAAAACCAAATGGTAAACCTAATGGAGTAGGCACACCTCCAATTTCGAGGTACATTGGGCCGGTTACAATTTTATCGTTGGGGATTATTTTAGCTTTCTTAGCTTTAAAAATAGTTCTGGAATCTTCAAACTCGCAAGGTATACACTGTAAGTTTTTCATGTAAACCACATCATTGCTATCTTTCTTAACCTCGGCGCCTTTTAAAACCAGATCACCTTCTTTGGTCATAATGTCGTAAATTTTCCCCTTTTTGGTTTTGAGGTTATAAATCATTTTCCGACACACAATTTCCTGCTGTCCGTCTTTAAAAACCGGGGTTCCCAGGTTATTACCCAAACTATCGGTTTTGCCATAAGCAGTAATGGTATTTTTCTCGTTATCAATCTCAATAAATTCAGATTTCAGGTTCATATCTTCATACTCCACAAAACCATCCCCAAATAAATAGATTTTATTTCCCTTGGTTTCGTATCTAATAGAGTCGCGGGCGTTATATACAATACGGTGCTCAAGGGGTTCTACTTCTTCTTCGGTGTTTAAAGAGTCAACGGTTACTTTTTTGATGGTATCTCCCGCCAAAGGTGTAACCGAGGATGTAGGTGAATTAACCGGAATAGGCTTTTGTTTTAGATCTCCCTGAGCCCAAACACTACCGGTACTTATTAACATTAATAAGAGTAAAAAAAAGATATGTTTAACAGTATTGATAACGAGTCGGAACTAAATTTACCTAAACTTACAAAGCTAACAATTACTCGTGTAATTGGTAGTTATTTTTTGCAGATAAGATGATAAAAAAACTTAATATTTTTATTGGATTAGTGCTTTTACAAGCTCTTGTAGTTTCCGTTTTTTGTTCTTTTTACACGCCTAAAGACGATCCTAAGCGAAAGGTAAAAGTAATTGTGATTGACCCGGGGCATGGCGGTAAAGATCCAGGCTGTAACGGAGTTAGCTGTAAAGAAAAGGAAGTTGCCTTAGCTGTAGCCTTAAAATTTGGGAAACTGATCGAGGATCACATGAAAGATGTGAAAGTGATTTTTACCAGAAAAACTGATGTATTTGTGGAGTTGGAGGATAGAGCCAAAATTGCCAACGATAATAATGCCGATTTATTTATTTCCATTCATTGCAATGCTGCTGGAAAGCCCGTGATGGTTAAGGATAAGAAAACCGGCAAAATGCGCCCAAAAACATTTAAAAACTCGCGCGGAAAAATAGTAGTGGTAGAAACCACCAATCCAGAACCTTATGGCTCAGAAACTTATGTGATGGGGTTGAAAAATGAAGAAGGAAAGATGAAAGTGGCACAACGAGAAAACTCAGCCATGTTATTGGAAGACAATTACGAAACCAAGTATCAGGGATTTGACCCTAATAGCGAAGAGAGTTACATTATTATGAGTAATTACACATCAAGCTATGTAATACAAAGTGCGAGTTTGGCGCTTAAGATTCAGGACCAATATTTAAACAAAGCGGGTAGGGTAGATAAAGGAGTGCATCGCCAAAGTATTTGGGTATTGTGGCGTACATCGATGCCAAGTGTGTTAACAGAGATAGGTTACTTAACCAACCCACAAGAAGAAAAATTTTTAGGCTCTGAAAAAGGGCAAAGTTATTTAGCAGCATGTTTGTTTAGAGCATTTAGGAAATATAAAGATGAACAAGAGGGGATTAAGAAAAACTATGACGATGAAATAGAAAATCAAGTGCCTTTAGCCAAAGAAACCTACACGATTTCGAAAACTAGTTCGGAAGATAAAGAGGAGGATGACAAAGATGAAGCAACAGAGGTAGGTACTAAAAAAGATGATGAGGCTAAAGCTGATGATAAAGAGATAAGCGAAGCTGCCGAAAAAACCAATGCAGCTGCCGAACAAAAAGCAAAAGAGGATGCTCGTAAAAAAGTCATTGCCGATTCGATAGCAAATGTGAAAGCAGCAGAAATAAAAGCTGCAAAAGACAAAGCATTAGCAGCAGCCGAACAAAAAGCAAAAGAGGATGTAAGGAAAAAAGCCATTGCCGATTCTATTGCTCTGGTAAAACAACAACAGCAGGCAGAAATTGCCAAAACAGAAAATAAGTACAAGCAACTGATTGCCATGGCTGATATGAATTTTAAGAATAAGAATTACAGTGAGGCAAGTGATTTATACCAAAAAGCAAATGCCCTAAAGGATAACAAAGATGCCTATGCTGCAAAAAAAATAAAAGAGATTGAAGCTTCGACAAGCTCAGCTTCCGTAAAAACAAACACGGTTGCAGAAGTAAAAGAAGTAGAGAAACCAAAAACAGAAACTACAAAAACAGGTATTGTGTTTAGAGTGCAATTTTCTGGTATGGATAAAGAAGTAGACACTAAAACAAAGTTCCCTAACGTAACCGATGTTTGGTTTTATAAAGCCGGAGCTGTGGTAAAATATACATCAGGTAATTTTACTTCGTTTGATGAAGCAACCAAACACCAATTAAAATTAAAAGAATTGGGTTACAAAGATTGTTTTGTTGCGGCGTTTAAAGATGACGCCCGTATGGATATTAACGAGGCGAAGAAGTTGGCGCAATAGTTTTTTACTTGAGGTAAGGTTTTGTTACTATCAAACTCATCAATTCTCGATACGTATTTGCAAAGGAACCACAAATGCTACTCGAAGTGACAAGTCATGATGGAAACTTAAAGTCAGTTCGAGAGACTTGAGGTCCGAAAGCCTTATCGAGAACGGACACGATCTTGTTTTATAAATTTCTACTTCTCGATAGGAGTTCGCATACAACAGGCAAAACTACTCGAAGTGACATTATGAAAAGAACTGTTAATTATTAAAACTTTTGCTTTCGTGAATTGTTTTTAAAACCCGCTTGCCTAATTTTGCTCTGCTGCTTTTAGTAATATTTTATTTTGTCAGTTCGAGCGAAGTCGAGAACCTTTCACTTCCTCTGTTACCATAGGCATTTCAAAACCTGTGTATGCTGAATTAGCAGAAATACCATCTATGTTTTTAAAAATAACCTCCGCAGTTGGACTTTTCCATTGATTTTTTCTACAAACAAAAAGAATATTCATAGAATTACAACCCAGTATATTTTCTAAATAATTTAATTGCTAAAGCTAAAAGAATAATACCGAATACCTTTTTTATAATCGCAATACCACCGCTACCTAATACTCTCTCTATTTTATCTAAATTTCTGAGCACAATGTATACAATAATGACATTAAAAATGATGGCTGTAATAATAGATACGATATTATACTCAGCTCTGATTGATAAAAGAGTGGTTAAAGTTCCTGTTCCTGCGATTAATGGAAATGCCAAAGGAACAACCGATGCGGTGGCAGGCATGGCATCTTTAGCTATTTGAACGCCTAAAATCATTTCAAAGGCTACTATAAATAATAAAATAGAACCGGCAATAGCAAAATCCCCTATTGAAATACCTATAATATCCAGGATAGTTTGACCCAAAAACAAAAACATAATCATAATACCCAACGAAACAAATGAGGCCTTTGAGGCTTGAATTCCTCCTGTTTTCTGCTTCAAACTAATAATAACTGGGATTGAACCAATCACATCAATTACCGCAAATAGTACCATTGTAACTTTTAATATTTCTATAATATCAAATCTTAAATCCATATTATTTGTTTTTTGGGCAAAGTTAGATGATTAAGCTAAATTATTAATGAGTTCAACTAAAATATTTTGTAAGTTTATACTATGAATAAACGAATATTGCTATCAGGAATCACAGTTTTGTGTTTATATGCTTGTACGCAGGTAAATTCAAACGGAGAGAAAACTATAACAAACGGAGAAGATACGGTTACTTCCGTTGAAATATCAACCTCTAAAGTAGATGCACTCAATACATTATCAGAAATATCTGATGGAGAAGAAACAAAATTAGTATTTAAGGCTAGCGGAATTGAACCCGGATGGTTTGCGGAATTTTATTCCAATAAATTACGCTTAGTGTTAGATTATGGAAAAGATAGTTTAATTCTCGAAAATCAAAAATTTGAGGGATTGGATGATGAGAAAGGATTTATTTTTAAAACTCAGGGAGATAAAACTATAGAAATAAATATTATTAATAAACTCTGTGTTGATGCTGGAAGTGGAGATAGTAAAGATAGAAAGGTCGTAGTTACATATAAAGGGAAAACCTATAATGGTTGTGGAAGTTTTATAAAATAATTTTTAATGGTATTAAACCTTTTGTTTTTTGATAAGTCTTAGATACAAATAAGCAAAAAATTAACCAAAAAAATATAACTTATGAAAACGAGACAATTAACATTAGGACTTGCTTTAGTAGCTATAGTAGGTTCAGTAATTTTTTCCTCATGTAGAAAAAGAGACAAAGAAGAGGTTGACAAAGATACATCTTCTGCCTCTGATCAATCATTGGCTTCAACTACCGTAAATGATATGACTAGCATTTCGGATGAAGCAGGGAAATCATATGCTGTTTCAAGTTTTAGAACCGAGAATACAGATGGTTTGTTAAATGCTCCTTGTGCTTCGGTAACGGTGGATACGCTTTCAGCAGTTAGAACAATTACGGTTAATTTTGGCTCTACTAACTGTACATGTTTAGACGGCAGAGAAAGAAGAGGATCTTTAATTATGTCTTTCACAGGAAGATATAGAGATTCTTTAACAGTTGTTACTGTGACACCGCAAAGTTATTTTGTAGATGATAACCAAGTAATTGGTACTAAAACAATCACCAATAAAGGACATAATGCAGCTCATCATTTAGTTTATGACATTAGTGCAAATATTCAAATTATTAAGGCAAATGGTGGAGGTACAATTTCATGGCAAAGCAATCGCCAAAGAGAATGGATCACAGGAGAAAGTACTCCGTCTTGGTCTGATGATGTTTATTCTATAACCGGAAATGCTAATGGAACAAATGCAAGCGGAAATACTTTTACATCTGTTATTACTTCTCCGTTAATTAGAAATATGGCTCCTGGTTGTCGTCGTCATTTTACCCAAGGAGTTTTAGAACATACTCCTGCCGGAAAAGCAACAAGATATATAGATTATGGAAATGGTGTATGTGATAACAAGGCTACGGTTACAATTAATGGTAACACATACGCTATTACCTTGCCATAGATATTAAAGTTTTTAAAGTTGTAAAAGGTCGGAAATATTATTTTTCGGCCTTTTTTGTTAATAAACGATTGTTTTTTAATATTTTTTAAAGAATATAAAGCTAAAATATTTAGTAATATTGTGCTATGTTGTATAATTGGAAAATAGCTTTTACAGACAAACATTTTAGAAATCGTTTTTTGATTTCAGTTTTCGTAGTAAGCATTATTTTAACTGGTTTTGCATCTTTGTTAGCTTACATCGAAACACGACAAGGTCATAAGTTTTATGACCCAATTTTAAATTTCATTAAACCTAGAGACGTTTCTGATTTTATATTTTTTGTTACCTATCTTACTGCTTTAGTGGGGGTAATTTATTCTATTGTATCTCCTTATCGTTTTTTACATTTGATTCAGATGTATGGTTCACTCACTTTATTAAGAGTGATTACGCTGTTTTTTGTCCCTTTAGACCCCCCAACTGCAATAATTCCTTTGAGGGATGCTTTTTTAACTCATACTTTTTATGCAGGTAACGAGAATTTAAAAGATTTATTTTTTAGTGGACATGCAGCTACTTTATTCTTGTTTTTCTTTTTTGCCAATAATAAGGTTATGAAGGTTTTGTTTTTGCTTTCAGCCATTGCTGTTTCTATAGGAGTTGTTGTTCAACATGTTCATTATAGTTATGATGTATTAGCAGCTCCTATTTTTGCATATATAGCATACCGTGTTATAACTAAGTTTTCAAAGCATTATTATAGCGAAGTGCACCAAGAGCTTTAAACAAACTGTTGTATATAACATTCTCTGATCAGCTAATTTTAAAAATCGTTTAACAGTATTTTTATTACAGTGAAAACTGTTTTAAAATATTCATTGTTTAGTATTTGTTTATTTTACTTATTTTCATGTAAACACCATCAATCAACCACTAAAACATCCGAGCCTTCAAATAAAACTTCCAGTTCCATTAAAAAAAAGTATGCCGAAAAATTAGCTGTTTCCGAATCTGACATTAAGAACGAAAAATTATATCAATTTATTGATGATTGGTATGGCGTAAAATATAAATATGGAGGAAAAGATAAAGGAGGTATTGACTGTTCGGGTTTAACAGCAGCTCTTTATTTGGCAGTTTATAAAAAAACAATTTCAAGTAACATCAAAGATTTAGTTAACGAAGTAAAGAAGATTAAGGAATCGGATTTACGAGAAGGAGATCTGGTTTTTTTTAATACCAATGGTAAAAGCATTTCACACGTTGGTGTTTATCTTCAAAATCATAAGTTTGTTCATGCTTCTACCAAAAAAGGAGTGATGATTAGTGATATGAATGAGCCCTACTTTAAACAAACGTATGTAAGCTCAGGTAGGGTAAAATAATTAGCAATCTTTAACGCTATACTATCAAAACCAATCTGTTAAAAACAATCCGTTTTCGTAAATTTAAAAGAGTCTAATCATTGTAACTTAACAACATGATTAAATTTCTTTTTAAAGCGTTATTTGCCTTTTCAATTCTGGCATTTATGGCATTTGTTACCAAAAAACAAATACCATCTTCTAATCCTATTACCCCACCTTTTTTAAATGCTCAATCTCATTGGGTAGATTCTGTTTTTAATTCATTGAATCCAGACCAACGTTTGGCTCAATTGTTTATGGTGGCGGCCTATAGTAACAAGGATATGAAGCATGTTGCTGAAATCAGAGAATTAGTTGAGAAATATAATATTGGAGGATTAATCTTTATGCAAGGTGGTCCTTTGAGAGAAGCAAAACTAAATAACTATTACCAAAGTAAAGCAAAAACACCTCTTTTAATTTCGATTGATGGAGAGTGGGGCTTAGCTATGCGATTAGATAGTACTCCAAAATATCCTCGCCAAATGACATTGGGAGCTATTAAAAATGATTCCTTGATTTATTACATGGGAAAACAAATTGCACGTGAGTGCAAGCGAATGGGGATTCATGTAAACTTTGCACCTGTAGCAGACGTTAACAATAATCCTTTAAATCCGGTAATAGGCATGCGTAGTTTTGGTGAGAATAAATATAAAGTCGCTACTAAAGCTATTATGTATATGAAAGGCTTGCAAGCAGAAGGTGTGATGGCAAATGGAAAACATTTTCCTGGACATGGCGATACAGATAGCGATTCGCATAAAACATTACCAATTATAAGCGCATGTAAAGAACGTTTAGATACTTTAGAGTTATATCCATTTCAACAATTGTTTGATAATGGGTTATCAAGTATTATGGTGGCTCATTTGTTTGTACCATGTTATGATACAACAAAAAACACAGCATCAACTTTGTCGCCATATATCATTCAGGATTTATTGAAAAAGCAATTAGGTTTTCAAGGTTTAATTTTTACGGATGCATTAAACATGAAAGGTGTGGCTAGTTTTTATGAACCCGGAATGGTAGATGTAAAAGCTTTATTGGCAGGTAATGATGTATTGTTGTTTGCCGAAAATGTTCCTAAAGCAATGGAGCAAATTAAGTTAGCAATCAGTAAAGGACAAATTACTCAAGAAGAAATAGATGCTCGCTGTAAAAAAATATTAAAAGCTAAATTCTGGTGCGGACTAGATAAAAATCAATATGTAAGCCCTAAGAATTTATATGAAGATTTAAATACAAAAGAATCTTTTGTGATGAATACCAAATTAGCGGAAGCATCAGTAACTCTTTTAAAAAATGACAATGCTTTACTTCCATTACAACGTTTGGATACAATGAAAATTATAGAAGTGTCAATTGGAGATGATAAGGCAAATACGTTTTCTGAAACAATTAACAAGTATTCTAAAATTAGTCATTTAGGAATTAGCCATGATGCCAGCAAGAAAGAAAGAGACACCTTGTTTGCTAAGTTAAAAAACTACAATTGGGTGATTCTTCAAGTTAATAAAACATCCTATAAGCCAGAAAAAGATTTTGGGTGCAGTGCAGTTAGTTTTGAGTTGATTTCAAAAATTTTCAGCCAAAAAAATACTATTGCCTGCTTTTATTCCAACCCTTACTTGATGAATAAATTGGAAAATTTAAATCAGGCAAAGTCAATTTTAAATGTATACGAATACAGTCAGTTCAGTCAAAAAGCTGCCGCTGATGCAATAATGGGAGCTATTGAAGTAAATGGAACACTACCGGTTACCACTAAACTATTTGTTGCAGGAACAGGCTTAGAAGTAAAAAAAAAAATTAGAGTTCAATATGTTACTCCAGAACAAATAGGAGTTGATAGTAAAAAATTATTGCAAGTTGACTCTATTGCTCAAATGGGGATTAAAGAACACGCTTATCCCGGATGTCAGATTGTAGCGATTAAATCCGGAAAAGTATTTTATCAAAAAAACTTTGGTAAACAAACCTATGAAGCTAGTTCAGATAAAGTAAACGACCAAACCGTTTATGATTTAGCGTCACTCACAAAAATATTATCTTCTTCATTGGCTCTCATGAAATTAAGTGAGCAAAAACAATTTGATTATGAACAACATTTGGACTTTTATTTTCCTGAGTTGGCAGGTACTGATAAATCAACAATTCATTATAAAGATATGTTGACTCATCAATCAGGTTTACCTGCCTGGTTGCCCTTTTGGCAAAAAACAGTAGATAAAAAAAGTGGATATAAAAGTGGATATTATAGCGACACTTATTCCGAAGAGTACCCTGTTCAAGTAGCAAAGGGCTTATATGTTGTGAAAGATTTTAATGATTCTATTTATAATCAGATTATGAGTTGTAAGATGGAGGAAACATGTAAGTATGTGTATAGTGATATTGGCTATTATTTCTCCAAAATTTTAATTGAAAAATTAACTAAAACAAAATTAAATACTTATGTCCAAACTCAATTTTATAAACCTATGAATTTAGGTTTAACTTATTTGCCCTTATCTGTTTATCCTGAATCCCAAATTGCACCTACAGAAAATGATTTAAAATTTAGAAAGCAATTAGTGCGAGGTTATGTTCATGATCAAGGTGCTGCATTAATGGGGGGAGTTGCAGGACATGCAGGTCTGTTTGGAAACGCAAACGATGTAGGAGTTTTAATGCAAATGTTATTAAATAAAGGTGAATATGGAGGACAAAGATTATTAGATAGTTCGGTAATTAAACAATATACTAGTTCACATTTTTCTGATAATAGGAGAGGGTTATGTTTCGATAAACCAGAACCTAATGAAAAGAAGGATAGTCCGGTGACTAAAGAATGCAGCTTAAAAAGTTTTGGGCATAGTGGATTTACTGGGACATTTGCCTGGGCTGATCCTGAAAACGATTTGATATTTGTATTTTTATCAAACAGAGTTTATCCAAGTGCCGACGAAAATAAGTTAGCAAAATTGGGAGTTAGAGGTAAAATTCATCGCATTTTATATGAGGCAGTTAAGCCATCTCCTCAACTTTTAAATTAAATTTTAATTCCTTACTTTTAGTATTTGATTATACATATTATATGAGCGATACTCTTAATACTCAGAAAGAACATATATTAAAATTACTGAAAGAAAAATCAGTAATGAAACAGGATGTTTTTAGAAATACAATAGCTTCTTTTGAACTTCTTAAAAAGTGCGTTGATGAAATTGCAAAAGAACTAAATGCAGAAACTCAAGCAATTGATAAACGAATTGTTGTTTCTACCTTAGAAACAACATCATATTCAACCCAATTGAAAGTTGCAGGTGATATGCTGGAGTTTTTTATGCATACAAACGTGTTTGAATTTGAAAAAACACATGCAATGTTCAGAACCGGCTATGTTAAACAAAATGAGTATAATTCATACTGTGGGATTATAAATGTATATAATTTCTTAGCTGATTCGTTTAAATTTAATCGGCTTAATGATTTAGGGTATTTAGTTTGCAGAATTTTTATCAATAGAGAAATGAAATTTTTTATTGAGGCTAAAGGGCCCATAGGCGTCAAATACTCTTCATTTTCTGACGCTCCATTAAATAAAGAGCAGTTGTATGAAATTATAAATGATTTAATTATTTACGCTATTACTTTTGATTTATTTACTCCTCCAATTGAACAAGTAAGAGAAGTGTCGGTTAACGAGATACAAGAAAAAGTTAGTAGTATCAATTTAAGAACCGGTAAGCGTTTAGGATACGGAACGAGTGCTTCATACGATGAAGATAATAATATGTATATCTAGCTAATGCTTCATAAAAATAAACTATACACTATTTCTTTTGTTGAAGGAGCGTCTGTAATGGCTGCGGAAATTTGTGGCGCAAAATTGTTGGCTCCATTTTTTGGAAGTAGCCTATATGTTTGGAGTGCAGTGATGGCCATAACCTTGGGAGGATTAGCAAGTGGCTATTTTTTTGGAGGACAGTTAAGTAAAAAAGAGAATAAGATACAGAGTTTATTGTATGTTTTATTTGCTGCGGTATGTTGTTTATGTTTAATGCCATTTATGACAACAGTTTTTTTACTGTCTGCATCACATTTATCATTAATTCCCGCAGTTATTATTAGTGTTTTATTTTTATTATTTCCTACAATGCTTTGTATGGGTGCAACTTCACCTTTAATTATATCTATTCTAACACAAAATGCTTCTCAAAGTGGTGAAAATAGTGGTCGAATTTATGCAGTTTCTACAGTTGGCGGGATTATAGCTACTTTTTTATGTGGCTTTTATTTAATACCAAATTTTGGAGTACAATTTAGTGTAATAGTATTTGCCGTATTATTATTGTTAGCTTGTTTATTTTTGATATTTAAAAAAAAAAGTAAAACTGAAGCAATAATATTATTACTAATAGTTTCATTTGCGTTTTATGGATTTATAAATAAAAAACCAAACAGATTTGCTATTTATAAATCGGATGGTATTTTAGGTAAATTAGAAATTAGGGATGAGCCAGCTTATAATAATCCTGATATAACGGTAAGAAAACTCTTAATTAATAATACAATTCAAACAGAGATGAATTTAGAAACTCATCTGTCAACTTCAGAGTATGTTCGTTTGATTGAGAAAAATCTGTTGTATTTTCCAAAAGGAAAAGTATTGATTTTAGGACTCGGAGGAGGAGTTGTAGCTAATATGTTTCAATCGCACGCTTACGATGTAACAGCTGTTGAGTTTGATGAGAGAATCATAACTATGTCGAAACGTTTTTTCTTTTTAAATGATTCTGTTAAGACAATTTGCGAAGATGCAAGGTATTATATTAATAATTCTTCAGAAAAATTTAATTTAGTTTTGTTTGATGTTTTTAAAGCAGAAGAACAACCATCACATGTTATCACTAAAGAAAGTTTAATTAAGCTTAAAACCATGTTAGATACCAATGGATTTGTGTTAATTAATACTCATGGTTATTTAACGGGAGAAAAGGGAAGAGGAACACAATGTATGTTGGCTACATTAAAAAATGCCGGATTTAATATTAAAATATGCACGTTTAGTGAAAACGAAGACTTTAGAAATCTGTTACTTGTTGCAACGGCAAGATCATTAGATGTAACTCTAAATAATGAATTGTATCCTCTTATATTTTCAAATTTAGAAACACTTAATTCTGATGATAAGCCTGTTTTTGAATCATTAAATGCCTCGGCTAATCAATCATGGAGAGTTAATTATTTGCAAAATTACATCCTATGGAACTATTAAAATGAAATATTGAATTTCCGTATAATGAGAAAATCCATAACATTTACTTTTATATTTCTGTCATATATTTTGCTACCACAAAGCAGTAAATTAGATTCGTTGTTGTATGTCATAAGCTTAGCGAAGGAAGATTCAACCAAGGTGTTAAATCTAAATGCTATTTGTTTCGAA
Source organism: Bacteroidia bacterium (assembly GCA_035439445.1). Lineage (GTDB taxonomy): Bacteria > Bacteroidota > Bacteroidia > B-17B0 > Aurantibacillaceae > UBA4416. Next base: position 33,253 of record DAORKG010000008.1, on the reverse strand, counting down.
TATATTTTACAAGGCGAATATTATAAAGGATTACCATATGCTAAGCGAGGATTAGAATTAGCAGAAAAAATTGATTTTGATAGAGGCATATCTAAAACATCTGGAAGTTTAGGTCTTATATTCATGAATCAAGGGAATTATTCTGAAGCCTTAAAAAGTCATTTTACAGCTTTGAAAATTCGTGAAAAATTAAATGATCAATCAGGTATAGCAGCATCATATCTAAACATAGGGAATATATATAGGTCAATTCATAACTATAATAAAGCTTTAGAAAGTTATTCAGAATCATTAAAAATCTATAAAACGATTAATGATAAATTAAGAATGGCTGATGCTTATATGTGTTTAGGTAATGTATATTATGAGTTAAATAAAAATAACAATGCTTTAACAAATTATTTTATTGCGTTAAAAATATACGAGGATATAGATTATACAATAGGAATAAGGAATGTAAATGGTAACATCGCCAATGTTTATAGAAATTTAAAGAACTATACTGAAGCTTTAAAATTACGAATAGCTACATTAAAAATAGATGAACAATCAGGAAATAAAGAGAGCTTGGTGATTAATTATATTAATATTGGGCAGTTGTATCTTGATATTCATAAATTGAAGGATGCTGATTATTTTTTCAAAAAAGCATTACTTCTTAGTTTAGAGACAGGATATAAGGAAGCTATAAAAGAATCTTACTACGGGCTTTTCCAATTGGATACTTTAAAATCTGATTATAAAAATGCTATGAAGAATTTTCAACTCTATGTGTTATATAAAGATAGTTTATTAAATGAAATTACACAGCGAAATACACTACAAGCGTCTATGCAATATGAGTTTGATAAAAAAGAAATTGCATCAAAATTAGAACAAGATAAATTAAATGCTATTAATGAAGAGGAAAAGAAAAAACAGCAAATGATAATGTATTTTGTTGTTGGGTTATTTTTTGTAGTCTTAGTTTTTTCTGTTTTTATTTACAAGCGCTTTAGAATAACTAATAGACAAAAACTTATAATAGAAGAGCAAAAATTACTAGTTGATAGTGCTTACAAATCTCTTCATGAAAAGAATAAAGAAGTCATTGATAGTATTCATTATGCTCAAAAAATTCAAAGAGCACTTATTACTTCTGAAAAGTATATTGAAAACAAATTAAATCAATTAAATAAAAAGTAAACTATTGATTAAACACTTTATTTAAGCGTTTTAACAAGAGCATCATTACTGTAAATGCAACCATTAGTAAAGCAAAATTTAACCAAAAGAAATTAGCCTTATCATCAAATTTATCCCAGTTTTTTGCTAAAACGCCGCTTAATTTATTTCCAATAGAAGTTGCTAAACTCCATCCTCCCATCATTAGTGCAGTGTATCTCGCTGGTGATAGTTTTGAAACCATTGACAATCCCATCGGACTTAAACATAATTCGCCAACCGTAATAACTCCATAACAACCCACTAACCACCAAGCGCTGGCTTTGGTATTTCCATTATTAGTGTAGTACACAGCTGCAACCATTACTAAAGTAGATAAGGCGCTGATTAATAAGCCATATGAGATTTTAGTAGCAGTAGTAGGTTCTTTTTTTCTTTTTCTTAAGAAACCAAAAAACATCACGACTAATGGTGTGAGGAAAATAACGAAGAATGGATTGATAGATTGAAATAACTCTGTAGGAATTAGATTTAATTCTTTACCAGGTTCTGGATATTTTTCGGGAGCTAAGTTTTTAAAGTAAGGAGGATAGTCAACGCATTTTACCGGATTACCATTAGCATCTTTTATTTTTCTGAAATGCTCATCTAGTTGAAATACAGAATCGTTTTTTGCCACTACAGAGTTATCACATTGATATAAGTATTTTGTGGTTGCCACCCATTCGGTTGGCATTTCTCTATCTGTATAAGAATTTGCATAAGTGGTTAAGGCCGTTCCATTTAATTTAAAAATTGCCCAAAAAATAATCACGATTCCGAAAATTGTGTACATCGTACCAACCGATTTTTTTTCTTCCTCATTACAGCTTTTGTAAATAGTAGAATAAAAATAAACTACAGGGATACAAGCAAATAAAAATCCATCCGTACTATCACTTCCAAAAATGGTATCGGGTATAAACCAGCCTAATGCTCCAAAACCTAATGCAACTGCTAATACTTTTAAGAAACGCATAATAACAGGTTTGTCTTCCGGTTTAGGCTCTTTTCTTACATCTACATGTTTGTAGTGAGGCATACCTACCCAAAATGTAATCACACCGATAAACATACCAATACCGGCGGCTATAAATGCCCAATCCCAACCGTACTTAATACGCATAAAGGCCGCGATGAAGTTGCAAAAGAACGCGCCAATATTGATACTCATGTAAAACAAGTTGTAGCCTGTATCTTTATTGTCTTTGTATTTTGGGTCGTTGTATAAATTACCAAGTAGGGTAGAGATGTTTGGTTTAAAAAAACCATTTCCAATAATCATAATCCCTAGAGATGTGAAAAATGCCCATTCTTCTCTGATGGATAATAAGCAATAGCCGATACCCATTAAAATACCTCCTATCGTAATTGATAATCTGTAGCCAAGTTTCATGTCGGCCATTAAACCGCCTATAAATGGAGTTAGGTATACACAAGCAATAAAAGTTCCAAAAACATCTGCTGCTTTTGCATTTTCCCAGCCAAAGCCACCATCTTTCATGTCGGTAGTCATATATAAAAAGAAAATACCAATCATTAGATAGTAACCAAATCTTTCCCAGAATTCGGTAAATGCTAAAAATAAAAGTCCTTTAGGGTGCTTAGAGTTTGATGACATATAAAAATGTTTTTTATAAATATAGTAGAAAAGCTTTTACTTGACAATAAAAATGTTTTTCAAGAAAGGTTTTTGATTTTTTGAATTGATGAATTCAATAGAAATTGTTTTTGAGGGATTACAATGTCCTTCCAATAAAGTATTAAATACAGTGTCGGGCTTTGAGTGAGAGTATTTCATGCCGGGAATAGACTTTAACTGATAAATTGAGTCTTTTTCCGTTTTTAAGAATTGCCCGTTATTAAGATATATCTGAATATTAGTTTTTAAACTATCCGGTAATTTTATTAAAAATAAATCAGTTTTGTTTTTAATGATGGTATCTGATTTTTGCCCTAACTGAAAAAAGAGAAAACGATTGTCTTCTCTTTTTACTTTAATAGAATATTGTGCTGATGCTGAAAGTGATATAAAAAATAATATGTAATAGCTAAATCTCATAGTTTGATAGACACCTGTCAGGTTTATAGTCATATCGTTATAAGCCTGACAGGTGTAATATTATTTCAATGCGTCAATTATTTTTTCTGCTAACTCAACTCCAATACGTTCTTGAGCTTCGTTGGTAGCCGCTCCAATATGCGGAGTTAATGAAATTTTAGAATGTTTTAATAACGCTTCGTTAGGTGTAGGTTCATTTTCAAATACATCTAAACAAGCATGTGCAATTTTGCCTGAGTTTAATCCGTTAATTAAATCGGTTTCATCGATAACACCTCCACGAGCTGCATTCACTAATATCACACCGTTTTTCATTTTTTCTATTTCTTTAGCAGTAATTACCTTACCACCCGGAACATGTAAAGAAATCATATCTGAATTAGCAATTAATTCATCCATGCTTACAGTGTTTATTTTTACATCAACACCATTAGTTCCATGTATATCTAATTTTAAAACTGCTTCTTTCACAAACGGATCATAAGCTAATACCTTCATACCACAACCTAATGCAATTTTTGCGGTGTATTGTCCAATACGACCAAAACCAATAATACCTATCGTTTTGTCTCTTAACTCAATACCTTTTGCATAGTTCTTTTTCAGTTCGTCAAATTTTGTATTACCAACATTAGGCATGTTTCTGTTACTATCATAAACAAAACGCACAGCGTTAAATAAATGAGCAAACACTAATTCAGCTACCGAGTTACTTGAAGCAGCAGGCGTATTGATAACTTGTAAACCTTTTGAGCGAGCATAATCCACATCAATATTATCCATCCCAACACCACCACGTCCAATTACTTTTAAATTAGGGCAGGCATCAATCACATCCTTACGCACTTTAGTTGCACTACGAACAGTAAGCGCTACATAATTTTTCGCGTTAATTTCTGAAGCTAAATTTTCCTGAGCTACTTTTTCAGTTATAACAGTATACCCGGCTTTTTCTAATAAACTTTTGCCTACTGCATCAATGCCATCATTGGCTAAAATTAATTTACTCATAGTGTTTTTTCTAATATTTTGTTTTAGTATTTCCTCCCCCTGCCCCCTCCAGAGGGGGATAGAAGATTTTTATTATAATTTAAGTGTATTTGTCAACCTGAGCGGAATCGAAGGCTATTTTAATTGTTCTATAATATTTTCAATACTCATTCCATCAGCTTCAGCTTTGTAGTTTCGGATGATACGGTGTCTTAATATAGCGTTTGCAACTGCTTTTACATCTTCAATATCCGGACTATACTTGCCATTAATTGCAGCATGACATTTAGCACCAAGAACTAAGAACTGTGAAGCACGCGGACCTGCACCCCATGCTAAATATTTTTTGGTAACCTCAGAACTGAACTCAGAGTTTAAACGAGTTTTGTTTACCAGTTTCACGGCGTATTCTAATACATTATCAGCTACCGGTATTTTACGAATCACATTTTGGAAATAAATTATTTCTTCAGCCGAAATGATTTTATTTAACTGAACTTTAGTATCAGTAGTCGTTAATTTAACTACTTGTAATTCTTCCTGAAAACTTGGGTAATCTAACCATACGTTAAACATAAAACGGTCTAATTGAGCTTCAGGTAGGGGGTAAGTCCCTTCTTGTTCAATAGGGTTTTGTGTTGCCAATACAAAGAAAGGATTTCCTAATTCGTATTTTTTACCTGCAGCCGTTACGCTTCTTTCCTGCATCGCTTCTAATAGAGCAGCTTGCGTTTTTGGCGGAGTACGGTTAATCTCATCTGCCAAAACAATATTAGCAAATAAAGGTCCTTTAATGAATTTGAAATTACGTTGTTCATCTAAAATTTCTGAACCCACAATATCACTTGGCATTAAATCAGGAGTAAACTGTATACGGTTAAAAGAAAGACCCAATACATCAGCAATGGTATTTACCAATAACGTTTTTGCTAATCCGGGAACACCAACTAATAAGCAATGTCCTTTACAAAAAATAGATATTAAAACGTTTTTTACAGTGTCGTTTTGACCAACAATAACTTTTCCAATTTCAGCATTTAATTCTTTGTATTTTACAACAAAGGCATCAATAGCTTCTACATCATTTTTATAATTCATACTTTAAAAATTATTGAATTAAGGAGTAATTGTCCAGTTATACTCTAGTTTGCAACTATTGAATTCACTGTCAATTTTAATATAAGTAGTTTTTGATTTTTTTGCAATCCAATCTTTAATAGATTTTTTCTGACGTTCAAATGACGCCATATTTAAAAGCTTAGTATAATCGTCTTGCATATTTGCTTTGTGAGGCTCTGTTCTTGATTTCAAATAGACAATTCTCCAAGCTTGTTTCGCATCTGAACCAACGTATTGAATAATAGGACTAACATCTCCTACCTTCATTTGGTTTTCGAGCATAAATACTAGGTTCTGATCCATTTGACCAATTTCATCTAGTTCCCATTTCGTGCTATTAGCTGCAGGATTAATTAAAATACCACCATTTTGTTTGGTGTCTTTATCTGTACTAAATTTAAGAGCCGCATCCGCAAATTTAATTTGTCCTGATACAATTAATTGTCTGATACTATCCAGTTCTTCTTTTGCTTTTAAAAACTCAATTTGAGAAATTTTTGGAGCCATTAAAATATGTCTCACATCAACTGATTCTCCTTTTCTTGCTACCAACTGTATGAAGTGGTATCCGTAAGATGTTTCAAAAATTTCAGATATTTCTCCTTGCTTTAATCTAAAAGCAACAGCTTCAAATTCAGGAACCATTTGCCCGCGCATCACAGATTCATAACGGCCACCGTTTTTTGCAGAACCAGGGTCTTCACTGTATAATGCAGCTATCACGCTCATGCTTTCACCATTGATGACACGTTGTCTGTAAATTTCAAGTTGATCACGAACTGCTTTTTTTGCTTCGTCAGAAATTGGAGGTCTTCTAACAATATGACCAATTTCTAGTTCGGAGTTTACTAATGGTAAACTATCCAAAGGTAATGTATTATAAAAAGCTCTTACTTCGCTTGGAGTTAATTTTGTGTCGCCTGTTACTTTTTGTTGCATTTTTTGAGCAAGTAGCTGGTCTTTTACATCATCTCTTAATTCATCTTTAAATACGCTGATACGTTTGCCATAAAAGGCTTCAAATTTTTCTTCGCTACCAAGCATTCCAACATAATATTGTATACGACGAGTCAATTCATTATCAACCTCTGCATCGGAAACAACAATACTATCTCTATCTGCTTGTGCTAATAATAATTTTTGAAACAATAAATCCTCAAAAACTTTACATCTGTCTCCATCTGTCAATTCTTTTCTCTCCTTTTGTTGAAGTAAATTTGTTTCTACTTCTGATAAGAGTAGGGGATTTTTTCCAACTATAGCAACAACCTTGTCAAGTATTTGAGGCTGAGCATTACTAAGAGTTGCTAATAATAGGAAGGAAATTATGAGTTTTAAGTTCATTGTACTAAGTTAGTTATAAATTTCTAATTCTTTATTGGTTTTGGCTTTTTCAAAAAAGTCCTTTTTAATGCTTGTGATTAATTTTTGTTTCCTTTGATTAATCAACATGTTTTTAATGTTATTTACCTCAAAATTTAAAGGAGATAATGTGTTTTTAGATTTTACTTCGATTATTTTTAAAAAATAAAAGCTTGTTGCGTCAGTAAATTCAAATGTTTTTCCATTTTGTATATTATACTCCGGAACTTCTTTTAATTGATTAATCTCCTTCCTCAAATCTTCAAACATTAACCACGTATTATCGTTCATGAAAAAATTATTTGCATACTGAATACATAAACTTTTTAATTGCTCTGCATCTTTTGGATTAGAAGAATAACATAGTTTTTTTAATTTTTCAAGATTAGGGATATTAAGGGGGGTTTTAACATATAAAACTTTAACGATATTGTTTTTTAATAAGAAATTTTGAGGATTAGCATTGTAATAGTCTTCAATTTGAGCAGACGTTACATTCGTATCTAATTTCTCATTAATTAATTTGGTTTGAAATTTATACGTTAGTAATTCTTTTTTGTATTCTTCAAGTTCCTTATCAATATTGAGTTCTTCGTCAGATAAGTAATTAGTGGCTTGCTGATAAAAAATTTCATTGTAAGCCCATTTATTGATAATGTTTTGAATAAATGCTGAACTATCAGCCTTTGATAATCCTTTTGGAACACTATTTTTTAAATCATCTTCAAATAATGTTGTGGAGTTTACTTTTGCAAGCACCTTGCCGGTATTTTCATTTTTGTTAGATGTTTTATCACAAGATGAAAAGAACAGAACTAAAAGCCCTATTGAAAGTAATGGTTTTATGAATGATGATGATGACAAGTGCTTTTTATAAAACGAAAAGGCTGTATCAATTAGCTACAGCCTTTATCGTTAATTGATTTTTTATTACTTAACTGTGTTTAAAACCTCTTCGTTTACTTTAACTGTATACTTATTTTTCAAATAAGATAACCATTCTTTTTCTAAATAATTTTGGTAATCAGCAGTAATCATACCTTTTGCTTCTGCAATTGTTTTAGGTGTTTTGTCTAATAATTTGTTTACAACCAAAACTGTTACTTTATTTTCTTTAGTATCTTTAATGTCAGTAGTAACAACACCTTGTTTCCAGTTAGCATCAACATCTTTATTTTCACCTTTTAAGTAAGTAATGTTTTCAACTGAAACATTTAACTGAGAAGATTTATTAACAGCATCAATGATGTCTTTTTCAGTTTTGTTTTTCTTTAACATACTTCTCACTTCTTTAGCTACTTTATCGTTAGCACATTTATAGGTAGTAACTTCAGATCTTTCATCCCATAAGTAATTGTTTTTATTTTTCTCATAGAATGCTTTTAATCCTGCAGTATCTTTTACAGCTTTACTCCATACTTTTTGGTCTGTTAAATCAAATAATAAAATTCCATCTCTGTATTCTTTTAATAAATTACGGAATTCAGGATATTTAGATTCTAAGCTTTCATCTTCATAATTGATTAAAGTTTCATTTACAAACTCTTTATAAGATTGTTGAAGAAACATATTGTTATCCATTTTAGGTCTGGCAGTTTGATGAGATTCAATATACTTGCTAAAATCGCTACCTAAATAAACAATTACTGTTTCTGTTTTAACGGCTTTATTGTTATTAGATATTCTGAATAATTCTTTTTTACTCAACTTTTCAGCTTTTTTAGGATCCCATTTCCCTTGGTAAACAGTAGAATCCAATACTTTTAAAAACTCTTTCAAGTTTGCAGGGTTTTCTTTAAAATTATTGTCTTTCTTAATTTTTTCAATTAAAGAGGTTCTTCCTGCTTGAGTTCTGCTGTCTTTTCCAATACGTTGTTTTAAATCACCTTTCATATCAGAGAAAGATGCTAAACCTTTTTTATCAATTCGTTTAACAATGTGCCATCCATAATTTGTAGTAAAAGGTTCGCTGTAATCGCCATTGTTGTTTAAAGCAAAAGCAGCTTTTTCAAACTCTATTGGCATTCGGCTACTGCCAAACCATTGTAATTGGCCTCCTTTTTCAGCACTAGGTTTATCATCTGAAAACTGACGAGCTAAATCTTCAAATTTTTCACCTGCTTTTAATTTGGCATAAATTTCATCAATCTTAGATTTTAAGTTTGCTTTTTCTTTTTCGCCCATGTCTTTAGAAAACTTAACCATGATGTGAGCTGTTAAAATTTCACCTTGGCTAGGACGTTTATCTGCTACTTTTACAATATGGTATCCAAAACGAGTTCTTACCGGCATTGTGATATCTCCAACATTAGCTTTATAAGCAACTGTTTCAAAAGGATATACCATTTGAAGCGAAGTGAAATAACCCAAATCCCCACCATTATCAACCGCCGAAGGATCTTCAGACGTTTTTTTGGCTGCTGAAGCAAATTTATCACCTCCGGCATTTAATGCTAAAGAAATACCTTTTACTGCATTTAATTTGGTGTTGTAATTTACGGTGTCTTGTTTGGTTGATGATTTAGTAAGAGCAGATGAGCTTTTTTTCAGAAGGGCTTCATATTCAGCAATTTTTGCAGGAGTAGGATTTTTACCCATCACAGCATCTCTGATTATCATCAAACGAGTATAAGCTTCAATTGTATCTTTTGGCAAAGCATCTTCAGCAACACGAATTAAAATATGAGATGCTTTCACTTCAGTTTTCATACGATCGTATGCTTCCTGAATCAAAGCTTCATTTACATTTTTATCTGTTAAATAAGGAGCAGCTAATTGTTTGCGGTATCCTGCTAATTCTGTTTTAAAAGAACTGTTTGTATCTAATCCGTTAGCTTCAGCTTCAAATACTTTCATTTTAAAAGTTGAAAATAAATCCACATATTCCTTAACCGATTTTTGTTCTTTGTTTACTTCTTTTCCACTATTCTTTTTATAAACGTTTTCAAATTCACTTTTATAAACAGGTTTGTCATTAATAGTCATAATTACCGGTTCCGAGATTTGAGCAAAAGTGGTTAATCCGATAGATGATAATGTCAATAATCCAAGGGTGCGTTTTTTCATAAGTGTTTTAAATTTTAAGGCTAGCAAATTTATAATTTGTTTTTAATTTTAAGCAGTAGAATATGTTATTTAATTAGCTCTTCTAATTTAGATTCCAATTCAGCTCCTCTAAGGTTTTTAGCAACAATTTTCCCCTCTTTATCTAATAATAGGTTAGCAGGGATACTGGTAATTCCATAAAGTTTTCCGGCTTCGTTACCCCAACCTTTTAAATCGCTCACTTGAGTCCAGGTTAAATTATCTTTTTCCACAGCTTGTAACCATCTGTCTTTTGCCTGATCAAATGAAACACCAAGAATAGTGAATCCTTTGTCTTTGTATTTGTTATAAGCAGCAACTACATTAGGATTTTCGGCACGACATGGTCCACACCAGCTAGCCCAAAAATCCACCAATACATATTTTCCTTTAAAATCGGTTAGGTTTACCATTTTGCCATTTGGGTCGGCTTGAGCAAAGTTAACAGCAGGGTACCCAATAGTAGTTCCTCTTAGTTGGTTAAGCTTTTCTTGAGCTAATTTTCCGTATTTTGTATTTAAAATGCTTTTGTCTAAAAGTCCAACAATTCTCTCCAACTCTTCAATAGAGGCATTTGAGTTTTGGTTATTGAAATAAATAGCATAACCGCTAACTGCTGATTTTGGGTGAGTTTTAATGAAATTTTCGATAGAAGCCTTTACTTCTTTGTCCAGAGTTTGGTATTCTGCCACTTTAGCATTCATAGTAGCGGCATCTCCTCTGGATTTAGCCTCGTTATAAGTATTAACTAAACTTTGTTGTTTTGTGCCAAAGCCAATCATCATGGAGTTATAGTCTGCATAATCTTTTTGAGTTTGCCCCCCGGAAACTTTTGCTTGAGGTAAACTGTCGATATTAGCTGAGATAGTTGTTTTTCCGCCATCTACAAAGAAAATAAGATTAGGTTGTTCGCTTATATTTCTGGATTTTGTAAGCCAGTACATGTTTGGTTCGGCTGTTTTACCTGAGAAGGAAAATTGGCCGTTTTTGATTTTTGCACTATCTGTAATGTCTTTATTATTCCATTTATGATGAATATAGGCGTAAGAGTTTTCGCTGGTATTTCTCAGGGAGCCATTTATAGTAAAAGCAGAGTTAGTTTGAGCAATTGCCATCAATTTTACAACTGAAAAGCCTATGATAAAAAGTTTTGTCATTGTTTTTTTGTTTAACAAACAAATGTAGGTTTTATTGTGGGAGTGGGGAATAGCAATTCGTTAAAAAATGAAAATTTTAGATTGACAAGCTTAGGTAAAATATTCTGATTCTTTTCAAAAACTCTTGGCTTATTAACTAAATGTTAAATGTTTCTTACATAATTATCATTTTTATCCACAATTGTTTGTGGGTAGCTCAAATTGTCTTATTTTTGTTTCACTAATTAAGTGACCACCCTATAAGAGGAGAACTATTCTGGAATCCGCCTTAAACCGCTTTTAGCAAGTGAAAAAGTAAAAAACATCTAAAAATTATAACACATGAAAAAAACTTTACTAAGTTTATCATTAATTACCGTTGCTTTGTTAGGTAAAGCACAAAACTGTTCTGAATTATTCATTTCTGAGTACGTTGAAGGAACTGGAAATAATAAAGCTATAGAAATTTATAATTCCTCTCCTAATCCTATTAGTTTAGCTAATTATAGAATTTTGAGACATGATAACGGTAATACCTCTTTTACTGCAATAGAAGGTGAATTACAATTGCCAACAAATATTATTCTTCAACCATATTCTACTTATGTGATGGCATTAAACTTAACTGATCCTTCAGGAACAGGACAAACAGCACCTATTTCAACCGTATTAGAAGCCGCTGCTGACACACTTTTATGCCCAGGATGTGCAACAGGTACAGGAAATAGTCGCGTATTATGTTTTAATGGAGATGACGCGCTTGCATTGCAAAAAAATATTGGTGGTACATGGACTAATATTGATATTTTCGGTTGTAGAGGAGAGCAGCCTACTAATTCTGCTGGTACAGCAAATCCTACAGCGGGATGGACAAGCATACCTCCTTATGCAAGTATGCCAGCTGGTTATAACTCATCTACACAAGGACCATATTTTAAGCAATATTGGACTCAAGATAAAACATTAAGAAGAAAATCATCTGTAAAGGTAGGAGTTTCTGTTAATCCAGCTTTTAATTCATTTAACCCTTCTGTTGAATGGGATTCTACATCTGTAAATGGCTTGCCCTCAGTCGATAATTTTGCGGGTTTGGGTTCTCATACATGCGATTGCAGTCAAGTTGGTGTAAAAGAAATTAATAAATCATTTTTGTTTTCTCTTTTCCCAAATCCAGCAACAGATGCTGTAACTATTGCATCTGGTAATTCAATTAATAAGTTTTCTGTTTTTAACGTTGTAGGACAAGAAGTGAAATCGGTAATATCAGAAAAAAATCTTTCAGGAAACACTATTAGTATTGCAAATTTAGCAAAAGGTGTTTATACAGTTATTGTTACAGATGACAAAAATAATCAATCAATTAAAAAATTAATTATTGAATAATTTTATTATAATAAATATTAAAATCCCTCAAGAAATTGAGGGATTTTTTTCGAAAACTATCTTATGAGATCCCTTTTTTTATTTGTGTTATTATCATTTAGTTTTGTTGCTTTATCTCAAAAAACTAAGGTTCATGGTATTGTGAAGGACGCAATAACAGGTGAGGCTATTATTGGAGCTACTATTGTATATGCTGAAGGAAAGGGTGTAGCAACAGGTATTGAAGGTGATTTTGATATAGCTCTTGATAATGGAGAATATACGTTGAAGGTTTCTTACGTAGGTTATAAGTTAATTGAAAAAAAAATTACTGCCACAGGAAAAACGATTACTCTTGATTTTCCTATGACCACAAACGAACTTTCTGAAATTGAAGTTGTAGCTGATATTGCAATTCAACGAGAAACACCAGTAGCTTTTTCAAACGTAGATAGTAAAAAAATTCAGGAAGAATTAGGTGCAAGAGATCTTCCATTAATTTTAAATTCAACACCAGGAGTTTATGCTACTTCACAGGGTGGTGGAGATGGAGATGCACGTGTTAGTATTAGAGGGTTTAATGCGCAGAATGTATTGGTTTTACTAGATGGAATTCCGATGAATGACATGGTAAATGGTAGAGTATTTTGGACTAATTGGTTTGGCTTGGATAACTTAACTAGAGGAGTTCAGGTTCAAAGAGGTTTAGGTGCTACAAAATTGGCAATACCAGCAATAGGAGGAACTATGAACATATTAACAGCAAGCATTGATGCAAAACGATCTATTGTTGTGAAGAATGAATATGGAAATAACAATAATTATAGAATAGGTTTAAGTTATTCATCAGGGAGATTGAAAAATGGTTGGGCTTTTAACTTTGCTGGATCTTATAAACGTAATGATGGATGGTTTGATCATATGTATAGTAAAATGTGGTTCTACTATGGAAAAGTTGAGAAAAAAATAGGTAGTCACTTAATAGGACTACAAGTATTAGGAGCTCCACAAACTTCAGCTCAACGTGATTTTAGAGTAACTTATGGTGTTGCTGGATACAACAAAGAATATGCTTATGAATTAGGTATTGATACAACAGGGAAAAGAGAAAGAGGCTGGAGATATAATCCGAGTTGGAATTTTTTAAGTAAATCTGCTGATGGGAAAAGTGCTCCAGAAGTTTTTAATACAAGTATTAATAAATTTCATAAGCCAGTTTTCTCAGTTAAAGATTTTATAACAGTAAACGAAAAATTAAATGTATCAACTATTATCTATGCGTCTTATGGAAGAGGCTATGGTACGCAGTTAGATGGAGGAAGCGCTGGTAATAATTTAGTTTATTCAACTGGTCAACAGGATATTCAAGGAATTTATAACGGAAACACGGATACAGATCCGGTTACAGGTCATTATGTAACTTCAGGACCTTCTGCAGGAAAGAGATTTTCATCATCTTGGATTCGAGAAAATCATAACGATCATAATTGGTACGGTGCATTAATCACAGCTAATTATAAAGTACATTCTGCAATAAATCTTTCAGGAGGATTGGATGGTCGTTTATATAAAGGATTAGTTTATAGTACAATTGGTGATTTGATTGGTGGTGAAGTTGTAAAAGGAATAAATGGAGATTTAAATAATCCAAATTGGGGAACAGATAATGTTACTAAAAGTAGAGGTGACAAATATGTACAGAATATTGATAGAAGAGTAAGGTGGGCTGGAGCATTTGCAATGGCAGAATACAAAAAAAACAAATGGTCTGGTTTTGTAAATGTTAGTTATGCTATTAGTATGTATAAGCAATACAATTATTTTTTAGCAAAGCAGTTAAAGAAAGATGGAAATGTCATAGATGTGCCATATGGAACAGAAGTTGTGTATAATGGAGTTGCGTATGATAATAATTCTGCTGAATTACAATATAATCAAACTGGATGGAAACAGTTAGCTGGTTATACAGCCAAATGCGGAGCTAATTATAATTTAACGGAACATATGAATATATTTGCCAACATTGGTTATTTGAATAGAGTACCTTTTATCACATTTGTATATGATAATAGTAACAAGGAATACGATCAAGTAAATAATGAGAAAATAAAATCTGCTGAGTTAGGATATAGTTATTCTTCTCAGTCACTTTCTTTTAATGTAAATGGATATTACACTATTTGGAATAACAGACCAACATCTGTTTCTTTAATTGATCCTAATGACCCATCTAATACATTTAATACTACAGCTATTGGAATGAGCGCAAGACATATGGGAATTGAATTTGATGGTATTTATAAAATTATTAGACAAGTTCAATTAGAAGGAATGGTAAATATTGCAGATTGGGAATGGATATCTGAAGCGACTGCGGCAACATACAATAGTGATGGCTCTTTATATAATCAACAACGTGTTGACCCAAGAGGTGTTAAAGTTTCAGATGCGGCTCAAAATACTTTTGGTGCAGCTGTTAGGTATGAGCCAATTAAACATTTGTATGTAAAACCTCAGTTTAATTATTTCGGTAAAAACTATGCTAATCTTAATTTAAATGATTATGCTGCTTCATATAAAAATGGAGTGGAAACTCCTAATAAAAATGTAGGAAGACAAGCGTGGAGAATGCCAGATTACTTTTTATTAGATGTTAATGCTGGATATAGTATGCAGGTTTGGAAAGTGAAATTAGATTTAAGAGCTTCTGTAATTAATGCCTTAAATAAATTTTATATTTCTGATGCTCAGAATAATCAATTGAATACTGATTTTAATGCTGCGGGTGCAACAGTAAATGTGGGTATGGGACGTAGATGGCAATTATCATTAGTAGCAACTTTTTAATAATATGAAGATGAAAATATATATTATTTTATTTTTTGCAGTTTGTCTTTTGGCTTTTCAAAATTGTAAAAAGGAAGATCAGATCTTAAAGAAATTAATTGGTACTTGGAACTTTAAAGAAATTAAAAGAGCCGGTGATTATACGAAAACAGATTTTACGGATGCTTATTCTTTACAGTTTTTCAGTCATAAACGAGCCTATACTTCAACAATGAAAGGTGTTTTTAGAGTTGATTATGCTGATATTACAAAAACAGATTTAGTAGACACATTTCAGTTTCAATTAAAAAAAGATGTGATTGAAATTACATATGTTCAGAACAAAAAAATTAATAACGCATACCCAAATATAACGCCAAGTTTGTTGAAACGTCGTTTTAAAATAGAAGGCTATAAAACCAGCAATATTAAATTTACCAGAGTAGATAGTACTGATTTATATATAAAAGCAACCAAATAAATAAAAAATGAAAAAGATTTATTCATTAATTTCTGCCATAACACTTACAGTAAGTGCTATGGCGCAAGCACCTGTTCCAACTTCTTATGATTTTGAAAGCACATACCCAACTGGTTGGACATTAAATCCAGTAGGTACTGGATCTCAATATTACACATCTTCATTTACATGTGCAAACGGAGGGGCTTTTGGTTTAAAATTTGACCAACCAAACGAAAGTTTAGTGATTTTCTTGAGTTCTCAACCAGGTGCTATAACATTTGGAATGAAAGCAAATACAGGAAGTACTTCGCCATGGAATGGAAATTATCAAGTTCAAGAATCTACAAACGGTACAACATGGACGGCGATTAGAACTTATTCAGGAACAACTGGATTTGCTGGAACTGGAATAGATGTTGACCCAGCGCCTTGCGTTACTCAAACGGTAACACCTACAAATCCTGCATCCAGATACATTCGTTTTATTTATGTTGCTAAAACTACAGGTAATGTGTGTATTGATAATGTAAATATTGCAACTCCTGTTTTACCTATTGGTATTAAAGTATTGCAAGGTTCATTACAAGTTGCTAATGGTGGTTTTATTACGCCTATTAGCTCGGCAGTATCTACACCAACTACTTTACCATTAACTGTTCAAAATATTGGTACGAGCACAACTTTATCAGTTACTTCAGCAGTTATTACGGGTGCTAATGCATCTGAATTTGTAACTACGTCTACAACACCTTTTTCAGTTAATTCAGGTTCTAGTTCGATCTTTAATATTGATTTTACACCTACAGCAGCTGGCACACGAACGGCTACTTTAACTTATACAACAAATGACCCAAACAATTCTTCATTTGTTGTAAATTTATATGGTGTTGGTAATGGCTTAGCAACTCAACCTACAGCACAAGCAACAGGTTTAACATTTCCAGTTATTAAAACATATAGGATAAAAGGGCAATTTACTACGGCTTCGCCTGCGGTAGATGCTTTGGGGGGGTATTTAATTTTACGTAATAATAATGGTATGGTATCTGAAGTTCCAGTGGATGGAACTACTTATCAAAGAGGTGAATATATTGGAACGAGCCAAGTAGTTTATTCAGGGCCAATTACCACTTCAACGGGTGCTTTTAGTCCAGCTTACATAAGAGCAAGTAAAACTTATGGTTTTGCCATATTTGCTTATAATGGTAGTGGTTCAGTAATTAATTATAATACTATATCTCCATTAACGGGGTCTGTTACCACACCTTTCTCAATGCAACCTGCAAATGAGTACTCAACTATAAGTACATCAAGCCCTACTTTTTTAACAGATTTAAGTGCTTTAATTAACCCTCATACTTCTACTTTTTATAGTAATTATGCACCAACTATGATTGATAAATTTGAAACAAGAGATACTTTAATAACATCTCCTGTCCTATTTACAAAAGTAATTACTTGTGCATATAGCGGATTAAATAGACCATATAACGATCCATTTGACTGGACAGGTTTAGATTTTAGTAGAGAACATACTTATTGTCATAACTGGATGCCAACTAATCCTGCAGATAATCCAGAAAAGCCAGAGTATAATGACCAACATCATTTATATCCTACTAAACAAGTTAATGTAAATTCTGAAAGAAGTAATTATCCATTAGGTGAAGTTGACCCTTCCAAAATTACTAATTCATATTTAGCTTGTACTTCTGGTTCTAATACTGCTAATCAACAAGTTTTTGAGCCAAGAGCATCACACAAAGGTAATGCTGCTCGAGCTATTATGTATGTGGCTACTGCTTATAATGGAATTAGTGGTAATAATTGGAAATTGAAAAATCCTATTTCTACAACAGCACCAAATATTATTTTATACGGGCAAGATCAAAACATATTAAAAAAATGGCATTTTCAAGATCCACCTGATTCTTATGATCGTTCTCGTAATGACTTTTTAGATTCATTACAGGGTAATCGTAACCCATTTGTGGATAGTGTTAATTATGCATGTTATATTGATTTTAGTAATATGACTTATATTGCTAATCCTAGTAAGGCTTATGGATGCCCGGTTGCAGTTGGGATAAAAGAAAATTATGCCACAAATTTTGAATATGTATTAGCGCCAAACCCATCATCTGGTGAATTTAATTTAATGATTGACGCTAAAGTCGCAGAAAAATTTAGATTAGGTATCATAGATTTAACCGGAAGAAATGTATATGATAAAGAGGTTGAAGTTATAAATGGATTTAATAATGTTGTTGTGAATGATATTAAACTTCAGAGTGGTGTCTATTTTGTGAATCTGAGTTATAAAAACGAAAAAATTACCAGAAAATTAATCATTCAATAGTAAATACCTAATAAAAAACCTCTAGATTTTCTAGAGGTTTTTTATTCCAATACCTTTAAAAAAGGAAATATATTAAGAGACCGGCAGCTAATGTCATAATTATTAAGGCAGCAAAGCCTAAAATATTGGTTAACTTGTCATTTACAAATTCTCCCATTATGGTTTTGTTATTTGATATGTGAAGTATTATTGCAATTAGTACTGGTGCTGTTATCCCGTAAAGTATAGCCGTATAAATTAAAGCTTTAATGGGAGAGATGCCTACATAATTAAGTGAAAGGCCTAATAAAAGTGAGATAGCTATAATTACATAAAAACCTTTTGCTTCATGAAATTTTTTATCTAAACCCTGTTCCCATCCAAAAGTTTCTGTAAATATATAAGATAAAGAGCCACTCAGAACAGGAATAGCTATTAAACCGGTACCAATAACACCAACAGCAAATAATAAGTAGGCTAAATTTCCAGCTAAAGGTTTTAATGCCATCGCAGCCTGTTCTACAGTGTCAATTTGATGGATATTTGAATTGAAAAGAACTGTGCCTGTTGTTAAGATAATAAAATACATTACAAAACCTGAAAAAGTCATCCCAAAATCAACATCTTGTTTCATGTCAGATATAATTTTTTTGTTAACGACTAGATGTTTCTTTTTGTTTTTCATTTCCTCAACTTCTACAGATGCTTGCCAAAAAAACAAATATGGAGAAATGGTAGTTCCTAGTATGCCAACTAAAATAGCTATGAAATTTTCATCGAATTTTATAGTAGGAATAAAAGTTGCTGAGAGAATGGCTTTAAAATCTTGTTTGTATAAAAATGGAACAATAAAGTAAACCAACATTACAATGCATAAATATTTCAATACTGCTGCTATTTTTCGATAGGGAAGATAAATAATCAAACCTAAGAGTAATATGGTAAAGAAAACACTGAAAAAAGAGGCATCAATCGACGGAAATAGAAGGTTGCCTACAGCTCCCATTCCTGCTATGTCAGCACCTATATTCATGACGATAGCGGGAAAGCTGAATAACAGCATGATATATAAAATAGGTTTTGGATAGTGTTTCTTTAATGTCCCGGTTAATCCTTGAGATGTAACAAGTCCAATACGTGCGCACATCTTTTGGATTGCAGCCATAAGTGGAAAGGCTAGAATTGCAGTCCAAAGAGTAGAAAGCCCGTAGGCAGCCCCAGCTTGAGAATAAGTTGCTATTCCAGAAGGGTCGTCATCACTTGCTCCGGTAACAAGGCCAGGGCCAAGTAATTTCCAAAAATGAGTAAATTTATAAAGCTTTTTATTTTTTTCTTTCACGTATGTCGTTGATTAAATTAAAAAGGCTTCTTTTATCGAAGCCTTTTAATTTTTATTCTTTTAATAATTCTCTACTGATTACTAATTTTTGAATTTCACTTGTTCCCTCACCGATAGTACATAATTTACTATCACGGTAAAATTTCTCAGCAGGGAAATCTTTTGTGAAACCATAACCTCCAAAAATTTGTACTGCTTCAGTACTGTTTTTAACGCAAACTTCAGATGCATAATATTTGGCAAATGCTCCTTCTTTAGTCATTTTTTGGTGACGATTTTTTAAGTCAGCAGCTTTAAATGTTAATAATTCAGCAGCTTCACATTCAGTTGCCATATCAGCTAATTTGAAGCTAATTGCTTGGAATGCTGCAATTGGTTTTCCAAATTGTTCACGCTCTTTAGCATATTTTAAAGCACACTCATAGGCTCCACGCGCAATACCGCAACTTAAAGCGGCAATAGAAATACGACCTCCATCCAATACTTTCATAGCTTGAATAAAGCCATCTCCTTCTTTACCTAATAGTTGATCTTTGTGTACTCTGCAGTTTTCAAAAATCAATTCAGCAGTTTCGCTGGCACGCATTCCTAATTTATTTTCTTTTTTACCTGATTTAAATCCAGGAGTTCCTTTTTCGATAATGAAAGCTGACATACCATGGCTATCTCCTTTATTTCCTGTGCGAGCAATTACAACAGCCACATTTCCGGTAATTGCATGTGTAATAAAATTCTTTGAACCATTCAATACATAATAGTCTCCATCCTTAACAGCTGTAGTAGCCATTCCTCCGGCATCCGATCCTGTTCCTGTTTCAGTTAAACCCCAAGCACCAATCCACTCAGCAGTAGCTAATTTTGGTAAATATTTTTTCTTTTGTTCTTCGTTACCAAAAGCTAAAATATGACCTGTACATAAAGAGTTATGAGCAGCCATAGATAAAGCAATTGAACCACAAATTTTACCTAATTCGATAATAGCAGTTACATATTCTGTGTAAGTTAATCCTGATCCACCATATTCTTCAGGAACCAAAACCCCCATTAATCCTAGTTCTCCTAATTTTTTAAAAACATCTACAGGGAAAATTTGAGCTTCGTCCCATTCCATCATTTTAGGATAGATGTTTTCTTTACCAAACTTACGGATCATATCCGCTATGGCGATTTGATTTTCATTTAATTGGAAGTTCATTCCAACTGTGTTTTCTAATACTGTGCTAGACATGTGATATTATTTGAGTGTATATTTAATTTTTGTTTTCCGTTTAAAAATTCTAATCCTACTACGAAACTAAAACCGCTTACATTTGCTCCTTGTTGTTTTACCAAATGTGCTGCTGCTTCGGCAGTTCCTCCTGTTGCAAGCAAATCATCGTGAATCATAACATTCCATCCTTTTTTTAGGCTATCAGTATGCATTTCGATTTTTGCTGTTCCATATTCTAGAGCATATTCGTAGCTTATTGTTTTATAGGGTAATTTACCTGCTTTTCTAACTAAAACAAACGGAATGTTCATTTTGTTTGCCAATAAAATACCAAATAAAAAACCTCTGCTTTCAATCCCAACAATTGCATCTGGTTTAACAGAAATGCGGTCAATAAAACCGTCTACAATATCGTTACAAAGTGCTTGATTCTCAAAAATTGGTGTGATATCCTTAAACATAATTCCGGGTTTAGGGAAATCAGGAACGTCTCTAATCGCAGCTTTTATGTTAATTTCTAATGACATGTTGTTAGGATTACAAACTTAATGAAATTTTACTGAAAAGAATGTATTTATAATAAATTAACAGTCTTGTTTTTTATTTTTTTGAGTAGAAAAAAAGCCCATAAATCTTAAGATTTATGGGCTTGATAAGATTTAGCAATTTAGTATTATCCAAGTAATACTTTTTTTACATCTGCTAAAATGTCAAATGCTTTATCTTTTGTCGCAGCTTCTGCATAAGTTCTTAATACCGGTTCAGTACCTGATGCGCGAATCATTGTCCATGTATTATCATCAAAGAAAAATTTAAATCCATCCAAATCATCTAATCGCTGAACTTTATATTTACCAAATTCTTTGTACACACCATTCTTACAATTTGCAATAATTTGATTTTTTAGTTCTTCCGTAATCGTTAAATCATTTCTCTCAAACGAAAATGTTCCGGTAATAGCATACACTTCTTGTATTAGATCGTTTAGGCTTTTTCCTGATTTTGCCATAAATTCCCAAAGAGTTAATCCCATCCAAATTCCGTCGCGCTCAGGAATATGTCCTTTAATGGCAATACCTCCACTTTCTTCACCACCAACCAATACATCTTCAGTAATCATAATATTGCAAATGTATTTGAATCCAATTTTTACAACATCTAAAGGTAAATTGTAGTGTTCACACATGTTTTTGATTTTAACAGTAGAACTAAAAGCTGTTGCCACTTTACCATCCATTCCTTTGTATTTTTTAAGGTAATGAATTAGTAATAAAATAATATGATGCGAATCTACAAAGTCACCGTTTTTATCGTACAAGCCAATTCTATCTGCATCCCCGTCCGTTACTAAACCACAATCAATATCTTTTCTGTTTTTAATTAGGTTTGAAAACTCCGTTAAATTTTTATGAATTGGCTCAGGCGCTTGTCCATAAAAACTTGGATTGTGTTCGTTATGCAAATGAACAATTTCAGGAAATAATCGGAACATTACTCGTTGTCCGGCTCCATACATACTATCATAGGCAAATTTTAATCCTGATTTTTTGATAGCCGCTAAATCAAAATTAGCTTCTACATGTTTTACATACATGTCTTCTAAAGCCGTTATCTCTAAAAGACCTTTTTGTTCGGCTGTTTTTAAATCAATAGCATTTAAATTTGTAGCACTTTTTTCAGGAATGATATCTTCAATCTCTTGAACTTTTTCAGGTCCAAGTGGACCACCATAATATCCTTTTAATTTATAGCCATTGTATGATGGTGGATTATGAGAGGCAGTTAAAATAATTCCTAAACTTGCTTTGTGACGAACAGTTCCTAAAGAAACCATTGGAGTGCTTACAAAACCTTTTGACATGAAAACTTTAATGCCATTTGCTACTAAAACCTTAGCAGTTGTTTCTGCAAATAATTCTCCTGCAAAACGGCAGTCGTGACCCAAAACTACACTAGGGTTATCAAAATTTTTCTTTAACCAAGTGGCAGTAGCTTCTGTAACACGAGCAACGTTTTCTACGGTAAATTCCTGAGCAATAATAGCTCTCCATCCGTCGGTTCCAAATTTTATTTTTGTCATAAATCTTCTAATATAATAGGGTTTAAATATATTGAAATAAAAGGTGTTGGGCAAGAAAATTACTCATTCATTAAACTTGTCAAATGTTCTAATGTAGAATCATCACTCCAGTCAATAAAACCAACATTGTTGTATACAATTTCTCCTTTTGTATTTAATAAGTATGTAACCGGAATCGAATTTATTCCTATTTCAGGAAACTGTCCAGTGATAGTTAAAAATGTAAATGGATACTGTGTTTTATTTTTAAATGCAACAAGTTTTTCAATACTTTCATCAGTAATAGCCAATACTTCAGTGTCTGCTAATTTTTGGTTTTTAATAGCATTAAGTGTTTTCAATTCTTCTAAACATCCCGGACACCAGGAAGCGTAAAAACTTACAATCACTTTTTTGCCTTTTAATGATGCTATATCGTATTTGTTAGTATCCTGATCAACTACATCTAATTTTGCAATATTAATGGTAGGTGCGACATTATATTTGTTGTAGAAATATAAACCTACAACCCCTAGTATTGCTATTACCAGAATAATGTATGTTGTTTTTTTTGACATGTTATTAAAATTGAGATGTTGTTAATTTTTTGTGAGTCTGCAAACTTAAGGTAAATAATACAATAGTTTTACTGTTTTATGAGAAAAATATTAGGAAGAATTTGGGCACTATTATGGAAGGTTTGTGTTGGCTTTTTTATTTTGTCTATTGTTTCAGTTATCATTTTTAGATGGGTTCCAGTTCCATTAACACCATTAATGGTTATCAGAAATATTGAACAGATAGGAGATGGGAAAGGTTTAGTGATGGAGCATGATTGGGTATCTTTAGAAGAGATATCTCCTAAACTACAGCTTGCAGTGGTGTGTAGTGAAGATCAAAACTACTTAAAACATTTTGGAGTAGATTGGGGAGCAATACAAAAAGCCATGATAGAAAATGAAAAAGGAAAGCGAATTAGAGGAGGAAGTACCATTACTCAACAAACTGCTAAGAATGTATTTTTATGGCAAGGAAGAAGTTATATAAGAAAAGGATTGGAACTTTGGTTTACGCTATTAATAGAGATGTTTTGGAGTAAAGAACGTATTATGGAAGTTTACTTAAATAGTATTGAAATGGGTAATGGAATTTATGGTGCAGAGGCAGCATCTCAACACTGGTTTCATAAATCGGCTAAAAAGTTAACAAAAGACGAGGCTGCTGCAATTGCTGCTATTCTTCCTAATCCAATACGTTATAGAGCTAATCCTGCAAGCACTTATATTTCACAAAGAAAGGCGTGGATAAAACAACAAATGAATTTTTGGGGCAACACCTTGGATTATGATAAATACAAAGATGATGATGAGCCTACAAAAACTAAACAAAAAAAGTAGCTATTAGCTACTTTTTTTGTTTTTATTATTCTTTAATGAATTTACTTTGTGCTGATACATCGCCGCTACTTGATTTGATTTGTAATAAATAGCAGCCACTAGTAAGCCCATCAATATTAATACTTATTTCATCATTTAATGAACCATTAACAAATTGGGTATAAACTATTTCTCCTAATACATTGCTTATAATAATGGTGTTGTTTTCACTTTTAAAAGGATAAGTAACAGTTAAATTGTTTTTTGCGGGATTAGGGAATACTTTCACAGTTTTTAAATTTTTGGCAATATTTGAAATATTAGTGAAAATCATTTTTTGAACGTTTATGGATTGTATGCCTTGCCCATTAATAGTTGTGTCTACATAGGCTGTTTCACAATAAGTGTCAGAGCAGGTGCCGCTTGAAACTGTTAAACAAACACTATACATGCCGATGGCAGAATAGGTGTGGCTTGGAGCGCTCAAAGTAGAAGTATTACCATCTCCAAAATCCCAAAAATAAGATAAGCTATCAGCCCCTGATGAAAAATCCTGAATGGTCCAGTTATGCATGCTTGAATCTGAAGGTAGCATGAAAAAAGAAGCGTGACAATCTGTAGGGGTTTGATGTGAGGAACTTAATGAAACAATATAGTGGTAATCTTCAGAGCCATCAAAATTATTAGGGTTAGGATAATTAATATGATGAGTAATAGTGTTACTAAATTGAGGTAAAGTAATCGTATAAGTAAAATAGTATTGTTGTGTTGTAAAAATACCGGGCATTGGCAAATTTCCAGCAGGCATAAATGTAGATCCTGTGTCTCCAACGATTTCTCTGAAGTTATAAGGACAACCATTAGAAATGTAATTTGAAACACCAAAAGTTAAACCGGTTAACCATTTTACCTTGAAATGAACCCACGGCACACAAACATTAGTTGATGTTGATAATGCCGCATTAATAGTTAATGAATCTTTAGCAATACAAAAATTAGAAGGATTACCAATTTCTGAGAATTTAGTTTCTTTAACTACATTATAGTTTATAGCTTGAGGGAACGTATGAACTAATGCTTTGCCTGTGTCAATAGTACTTCCATCCTTGAAATTCCAGTGAGTATATTCTCTTGTGAAGTTTGATGGTGCTGTTGAATGATCTTGAAACCAAACAGAATTGTTTATTCCTGTGTAAGAGAAAATAAATGAACTTGAGCATGTTTGAGCAAAAGTATTAGCTAAAAATAACGATGCAAATAATAAAAAGTAGATGTGACGTTTCATAAAATGTTTTAGTGGTTTTATATGACAAACTTACTATTAATAAAGCTGGATATGATACTTACTTATTATCTGGTGAACTTTAATTGATAACTGGAGGTTTTTGGGCGATAAGTGTAAGCTTATTTATTTCTCAATAGGCATTTGATTATTTTCCCACTTCATAAAGCCTCCTTTTAAGTCTATGATCTTTCTGAATCCCAGTTTCTTCATTTTTTTAGAGGCTAAAGGGCTGCGATGTTGAGTTTGGCAGTACATGTAGACTGTTTTGTTTCTGTCTAATTTTTTAATACTGTCGGTAAAAACACTACCAAAATAACTCACATTTACAGCATTTTTCATATGTCCATGGCGATATTCTTTAGGAGTTCGCACATCCAAAATAATATAATTACTATCTGACTTTAGAGCTTTATTAAAATCGGAAAAAGTAAGATCTGAATAGTTAAAATTCTTACCATGCTTCCATGAATTACAACCTATAAAAGATAAAGCGGTTATAATTATGATAAATCGCATTAACTAAGTAGGTTTAAAAATAGGTAGACATTTCATTAGCTACTTTTTTTGCTTCTCTGGCTGCAGCCTCAGCAAAATCTTCGCCATTTGATGCAAAAATAATTGCTCGTGATGAGTTTATTAATAAACCAATGTCATTTTTAATTAATCCATGTTTGCACACATCTGCTAAACTTCCTCCTTGAGCTCCAACTCCTGGCACCAATAGAAAATGATTTGGAATAATAACTCTCACATCATCAAACATATCAGCTTTGGTTGCACCAATAACATACATCATATTATCAGCGTTTCCCCATTGACTTGAGGTTCTTAATACGTGTTTATACAAAGGTTCATTTTTACCTTCATCTAATTGAAAATCTTTTGCACCTTCGTTTGACGTTAATCCTAAAACAATGGCCCATTTTCCATCAAATCCTAAAAATGGTTTTACCGAATCACTACCCATGTATGGAGCAACAGTAATGGCATCTGCATGCAAACGGTTAAAAAAAGCTTTAGCGTACATAGTGGATGTGTTCCCAATATCTCCACGTTTAGCATCGGCAATCAAAAAATGCGATGGGTAATTTTGTTTAATATACTTTATAGTTTTTTCTAAGCTGGTTAATCCACTTAAACCATAAGCTTCGTAAAAAGCTGTATTTGGCTTAAATGCAACACAATACTCTGCAGTTGAGTCTATAATCTGACGATTAAATTCAAAAATAGGATCGTCTTCTTCTAATAAAAACTTTGGAAGTTTATCAATATCAGGGTCTAAACCAACACACAAAAATGTTTTTTTGGTTTGTATTTCTTTTATTAATTCAGCTCGTGTCATAATTTAATTTGTTAATTAGTCAATTCGACAATGTGACAATTAATTGACTCATTAACTAATTGTCTTATTGCCACATTATAGTCCTCCTTCTTTCAATCGCTCTGCGTTTTCAGCAAACTGTAAGGCATCAATCATTTGTTGGATATAGCCGTTTGTGAAATCAGTAAGATTGTATAAAGTTAAGCCAATTCTATGATCGGTAATGCGGTTTTGAGGATAGTTATATGTTCTGATTTTTTCTGAACGGTCACCGCTACTCACCATACTTTTTCTACGGCTTGTAGTTTCAGCTAATCGTTTCTGATATTCTAAATCGTATAATTTAGCACGTAACATTTCCATCGCTTTCTCTCTGTTTCCTAACTGGTTACGTTGTGTTTGACACGTAACCACAATTCCCGATGGTTTGTGAGTTAAAATTACTTTCGATTCAACCTTATTTACATTTTGTCCACCGGCACCACCAGAACGTGCAGTTGCCATTTCAATATCCTGTGGTTTAATTTCAATATCCCATTCTTCGGCTTCCGGTAAAACAGCTACGGTAGCAGCAGATGTATGCACACGACCTGCAGCTTCAGTAGCCGGCACACGTTGCACACGGTGAACACCACTTTCAAACTTCATGGTTCCAAAGGCATTTTCGCCTTTTACATTAAATACAATTTCTTTGTAGCCACCCATCGAACCCGGACTTTCGTCTACTACCTCTAATTGAAAGCCTTTGATTTCGCAATAACGGCGATACATGTCAAATAAATCTCCGGCAAAAATTGCAGCTTCATCACCACCTGTTCCTCCTCTAATTTCCATGGTGCAGTTTTTAGCATCTTCCGGGTCTTTAGGAATTAACAGCATTCTGATTTCTTCTGCTAATTTTTCTTCAGCAGCTCGGTTTTCTTCCAGTTCTGCTTTAGCCATATCCAAAAAGTCTTTATCTTTTTCTGTTGCTAAAACCTCTTTGGCTCCATTAATATTATCGGTAATTTGTTTGTATTTGTAGTAAGCCTCCACAATTGGTTGTAGACCTTTGTATTCTATATTTAATTTTTTAAATAAGCGCATATCGGCAATTACACTTGGGTCTCCCAATTTTGCCTCCACATCAGTATACCTTCTTTTAATTTCTTCTAGTTTCTCTAACATATTTTTGTAAACAAAGCGCGAAGATACTAAATGTAATGGTATTGCATATTTTTCGCCGACACTTTTGTTAAATTTACTGGATAAATTTTGTAAAAGACATGCCATAAGATAAAATAGATTATTTTTGACCTCTAACCAAATCTGTGCTTTATGAAAAGACTTTTATTAATTACTTTAATTACCTGTTCTTACTTTGCTCATTCTCAGGATTTTGTAGGTTTTAATCAGAGTAACTATGCTGGTGTAACCGGAGTTTACCAACAACCTGCAAGTATTGTAGATGGTCGTATGAAATTTGATATGAACTTAATTGGAATCAATATCGGAGCATACAACAACTATATTGGTGTAAGTAGAGATGCCTTTAAAAGAAGTAAAGATGCCAACGGTAAAACTAATTTTCCGGCGTTTGATGACACATTGTTTGCAGATAAGTATTTAAGTGAAAAAATGAGCAATAGAAATAAAAGCATTTATTTCTCTAATCGTATTATGGGACCATCATTTATGATCCCAATCAACCGAAAAAATGCTATAGCTTTTACATCATCAGTAAGAAACTATATCAATATTGATGGGATTTCTCCGGATTTAGCGAAGTTGGCTTATGAAGAATTTAAATACCCGTCATTATGGGTTACTAACCTAAACAACAAAAACTTAAGTATCCAAGAAATGACTTGGGCAGAATACGGTTTAACATATGCGCGAGTTATTAAAGAAGATAACGAACATTATCTAAAAGCGGGAGTGACCGTTAAATTATTACAAGGTATTCAATCGGCTTATATGTTTGTTAAGAACTTGGATTACAACTTTTTAACTAAGGATACTTTAACCATTTTTCAGTCTGATGTTAATTATGGCCACTCAGATAATTTAGCTTTTAAAGATATTAAATTAGGGGAGGCAAATACCGGAACAAAGGTTTTTGATTACAGTCAATCTTACCCTGGTGTTGGTTTTGATTTTGGAGTTGTGTATGAATGGCGTCCTAGCTATATGAAATATAAATACGATATGGATGGGGAAAAAGATCTATGGAGAAAAGACAAAAACAAGTACAAATTAAAAGTTGGAGTATCTGTAACAGACATAGGTTCTATTAAATTTAAAAAAGGAGCTACAAGTGGTGATTTCACAGCAAATGTTACTTTATGGAACTTACGTCCAATTAGCCCTAAATCAGTTGGTGAGTTTGATGATACATTAAAAGCTCGTTTTAATGGTAATTTTGGTGCAGGGCAATCTTATAAAATGAATTTACCTACTGCATTTAGTGCTCAAATTGATTATCAAATTTGGAAAGACGTTTACGTGAACCTTACACCATTTATTGCTATGCAATTTAAAAAGAACGATACCAAGGTGCATGATATAAGTAGTATTACTTTAACACCGCGTTGGGATCACAAATGGTTTGGTGTTTTTATTCCTGTTCAATATAATTTCTTGGACGGATTTAGAACCGGTGCCGCTGTGCGCTTAGGGCCAATTATTGTTGGGTCTACAAATTTAGCTCCGTTAGTAGGTCAAAAAACAGTTTATGGCGCTGATATTTACGCGATGTTGAAAATACCGGTGCCTTATGGTCGACCAAAAGATAAAGACAAAGATGGTATTTCAAACAAAAAAGATCAATGTAAAGATGTGCCGGGTGTTTGGGAATTTATGGGCTGTCCTGATAAAGATGGTGATCATATTCAGGATAAAGATGATAAGTGTCCAGATGTAGCAGGAACAAAAGAATTACAAGGATGTCCAGACAAAGATGGTGATGGTATTACGGATTTAGAAGATAGCTGTCCGGATGAAAAAGGATTAGTTGAATTTAAAGGTTGTCCCGATAGAGATGGAGATAAGATTACTGATAAGGAAGATGAATGTCCGGATGAGGCTGGTTTAGCAGAATTTTTCGGATGTCCTGATAGAGACGGAGATAAAACGCCGGATAAATATGACGCTTGTCCTGATGTTGACGGACCAAAAGAATTTAAAGGATGCCCAGACAAGGATGGTGATACAGTTTTGGATAAAGATGATAATTGTCCTGATGTTGCTGGTGCAGTTGAAAATAAAGGATGTCCATGGCCTGATACAGATAAAGATGGGGTAGTGGATAGAGAGGATGATTGTGTAACTACTCCTGGATTGAAAGAATTAAAAGGATGTCCTCCGGCTCCGGTGTTAAAAGTGGAAGAGCAAAAAATTCTGGAGCGCGCTTTCTCTAGTTTAGAATTCGCTACTGGAAAAGATATCATTAAGTCTGTATCATTACCTTCATTAAATGATTTAGCTAGGTTAATGAAAGAACATGCTGCTGATTGGACTTTAAAATTATCTGGTCACACAGATAACCAAGGTGACGCAGCTAAAAACATGTTATTGTCAGAAAAACGTGCTAAAGCTGTTAAGAAGTACTTAGTATCTAAAGGGGTAGCTGCTGATAAGATTATTGCAGAGTGGTTTGGACAAACAGTGCCAATTGCGGATAATAACACACCTGAAGGACGTCAGAAAAATAGACGTGTTGAAATGAAAGTTGAGTACAAAAAATAGAGTTCCTTTAAAGTTGAAAAATCCCCTTACGTTGTGCGTAAGGGGATTTTTTTATGGTAACAAAAAATAGGTATGCTAATTAAATTGATTTTAGTTTAATTCTATAGAGATACAATATTAAAAATTGATTATTTGTCAAATTATCATTTGTTTACAGATTATCCCGATAGTTATCTGGATGAAACTTTTGCTACCGAAACGCTAAAACAAAGATAAAATGTTTGTTGGCATTTGCAAATGCTTTGACTATCGTAATTTTAATAGAAGGTGAAGTTGATGCTTAGGTGGTGTGATTATATTATTGTGTAAAGCCCTTAGGTTCTTGGTCTGTTCTAAAAACAACATATTTATAGTTGTATTTTTTAGTAGGCACCTTAAATTTTAAATGGTAATCGCAATCACAGTCACATTCGTTGCCGCAGTAATTGTAGAATAATATTAGTGTGTCAGCATTTATTTTATAATTAGCATAATATTTACTACAGCATATATTTGAAACTTTAAATGAATAGATCATTGTGTCTCTCGTTTTTGTAATAACTGTATCAAAGGGTAGTTTCTTAAACGAACAGAGCATAGGTGTAGACATTGTGTCGCCAGGGCAAAATGCACTAAATAAATTTTTATAGGTTGTGTCTTTCAATAATTTTTCACAAGCAATTTTTTCTTCTTCCATTTGTTTCTCTATAGCCTTATTGATTGAATCATCATAATGCAAATTAATCTGCTTGGATGCTTCAGAGTTGTTAGTACAACTGTAAAGAGAGATCAGAATTAAAAAACCTATAATTGTTATTTTCATAGTCTTTATTGTTTAATTTTAGCGCCACTTTTTTGCGGTTTTGGGTTTTACCCTTTGTTTTTAAGTTTTATGGTGAATGCGAAAAATGTTTGCCAAAAAGGAAATATGAGTAATTGAGTAATAGTCTCAGCAAAGGCGCCATTTTCTCCTTGAAAATTAATAATGTTGCTTAATCTAATGAAGTGTAATAAAGCATATATGATTATTCCAGAGAAGAAGCCACCTATTAAAGCAATGGTTAAGGATTTTTTTTTGTTTTCTAATTTTTTGATTAAACTATCAAATAACAAAGTAATTAAGGGCAACGTTAGCGTACTATAAAATGCTAATACAATATAATTTGTTGCAGCGTTTAAATAAAAAGTAATAAATGCTGAAAAAAGATAAATAATAGAGCATATAATTGTGAATATGAATCTATGCGTACTTTCTCCATCATTAAAATACGTTGATACTACAAGCCCAAATAAAAGCCCAGGAATAAAAAACGTACCCAGCAATGAAAATAAAAAAACACCTGAAAGAAAAAGTAACCCTGATACTACCGTGGTAATAATTCCAGTTATCAGGCAGGTGAAAATTAATTTTTTGTCCATTTATCTTTATTCTTATGGATGATTGTTTTTAGTAATTACTTTTAAGATTGTCTTTATCAAGGTTGGAAAAGTTTTTGACTTTTACTAATGCTACAAGATCGCTTTGGTCTGTGAGTTGAAAAAAAGATTTAACATTTAAACATCTACAAGCAATAGATGTTGAAGAAAATTTTAGAATGATAAATATTAGATAGATGTATTTTATCAATGTTTTTGTTTTAATTATACATTTATTACTTGTAATTTCTAATATAGGTTCTAATTGCCACAAAATTAAAAACTGCTCATGTGGCTATTTATTGTTTATTTTTAGATTTTATTTTCTCCATGGCTAGCTCTTTATATTGAACAAGAAGTTTAGCCGGTGCGTCTTTTGAAAATGGTGGGTCAGTAAAACTGTTAGGTACATATTCTACAAATAGTGGACCACCGCCTTTAATTTGTATTGCTTTCTCAAAACATCCTAATGCAGCTTTGTAATTTTCTAATTCATAATTTAAGTAACCTAAAGCATAATAAGCACCTGGACAATTTCTATCAAGTTCTATCATTCTGCCGAAATTTGCTTTTGCTTTATCGTATTGTTTTAGTAACAGGTAATCAAAACCACGGTTGTTTAATGCTTCAATATCGGATGGTTTTTTCTCAAGAGCTTTGTCAAGAAATTTAATTGCTTGTGCTAAATTTCCCTTTTCTTCCTCGTCGCACGCAAGATTATAATATTGAGTATTTGTTTTTGTGTCACAAGCGGATAATACTAATAGTATTGTTAGATAAAATATGTGCCTCATAGTTTGTTTGTACTTGTTAGTGCCTAGTGCTTTTTTACAATTATGTCAATTTCCTTTGATACAATGTTGTCATTAAGGTAGCTTATTATTTCTAGCTGATGCTCATTAATTATATACTCTTTTTTAGTGATTGATTTTACCCAATTGTCTGGGTATGTAATGTTATAGCCAAAATTTGTCGAGGATTTATAATAATAATTATAGATTAATTTGTCTTTAAGCGCCGTTTTGTAATACATTAATTCAATTCTACTAGCTAATTTATCTGAGTTGTAATTAAATAATATTTCTCTGTAGTAATTTGATTTATTCTGTGTTGTGTCAATAATATAAGTCATTCTATCTAATGAGTCATATTTAATTGTATGATTTCCGTCTATAACTATTTTTCCTTTGGAATTGTATTTCTGGTTGTCTATGCAACTAGAATCGTCGTTTCGGTCTAAACAAATTATTGGGTGTCCATACACGCCTTCTTTGTATAAGTCTTCAGATCCTGTTCTTAGTCGTTTTGTTATTGTGTTGTTTTCTTTGTTGTATATCAATGAATATTCTAAATATTTGTCTTTGGCGTTGGCACCGTTTTGAACATAGTGGTCTACCTGCTGTATTTTATTTTTTTGAAAAAAATTAAAGTCGTAGACTTCTTGGTTATAACATTGCAAAATTAAGGAGTCGGAAAATTGCCCAAACGATAATTTGAAACTAAAAATTAGAATTATGTATAGTGTTCTTTCTAGCATTAACTCTAACGGATTGCGTGCAGGCTTAGTAGCGGTTTGAAACACTACTGTTTCTGCTTG
>DAORKG010000007.1:0-112942 GCA_035439445.1 Bacteroidia bacterium | reverse complement strand
CCTTTTTATTTAATTTAGTGTATTTTTACGTAAATACAAACTAAAGGCAATCCGTTAGTGGTCATTACATGGAAACTCAAAAGACTCTTGAAAAATATTATTACTTGACAGGGGACGAAAAATCCAAAGTTGGTAATGCAGACCCAATTGACAATTCTGTTAGCTTCGACTACTTCGACAAAAAGGGCAGCAGTTTTGAACTGGAAAAACCATTGACGTTTAGAATTAATGAAGGTAAGTTTTCAGGGACAATTGGCGACTATCAGTTTAATAGCTGTGGGTTTCTATTATTATCAAATAGACTTCGAGCTATTTTCGAAAAACATTTGAGTAATATTGACTTACCAAAATGGTATCCTGCTCAAGTAATAGACCTAGACAACAAAGCGCATAATTATTCCATTCTGCATTTCTTCAATAGACAAAATCTTCTTGACATCGAAAACTCGACATTTGTTCCAAACACAAACCTGCCTATTAAAACAAGATATGACTTACATAAAATTGGCGGACGACTAATATACTCTTCTGCTGAATCAGTTTCATTATGTGTTCATGACATAGTGCGAAAAGAAATAAAAAAAGCAGAATGTGAAGGTATTTATTTTTACAAAATCCATACAGCTGGGCGACTTGTATAATGTAACGTCCGCTAACAGCAGCTCCTATGTAAAGCAGCAATAAATTATTAACAAGTTTCTAAGAAGCAACTTCACAACTCTTTTAAATGATGAGAAATTCGGACAAGTGAAGACTCGCGCGTTTCTCATTGTTTAAAAGAGTAAATTCTTGAAAGCAGTTCCGATATTTATGGGAATTACCAACCAATATTTATTTCAATTTTTTCTTTTTGCTCTAGCTCCTATTTGTAGTCTAATTTATTTTTGATTAGCCACTAGCATATATTTTTCAATAAGAAATTAAACGCTGTCTGCTACCATGTGTAGTCATTCTTGCTACTACTGCTGTTTTACAGTCGTTTTATTGTTTTGTGCTAAAAAGTAAAATTGATAATTATATATTTATATTCTTACTATTTCACTACTCCTATTTGGTAAGGGGTTTCTGTTTTTATTACGGCATGTATTCTACTCAATAATTTCCTCGCTACCTTTACTATTATTTTATTTGGTTTCTTCCCATAATGGTTTCGATAATATTCTTGTAGAACTGGATCATATCGCACAGCTTGCCAACTCGCTTCTATTAAGTAACTTCTTAACAATCCTTTGGATCTGGGTGTTATTCCTGATACGATTGTTGTGTCTCCACTCGAATACATGCCTGGGACTAATCCTACGATGCTCGCTAATTTATCAAATCTATTGAACTTTCTTAAATCCCCTAATTCTGCTAAAATAGAAACTGCCACTATACCACCTATGCCTGGCACACTCATCAACAAGTAGTAATCTTTTTTATAATGTTTACGTGCGTAAGCCCTCAGTTGATTCGATATTTTTAAAAGTTCATAATGCATAAAATCAAATCTCTTTAATAAAAAATTAATTTTGTCTGTACCTGTTTCATATGGCATTGTTCGTGATTTTATCCACTCTAAAAAATTCTTACTCCAATTTGGGTTTTCAAATTCTTCTGGTATTACTATTCCATAATACATCAAATGACTTTTTATTTGAAGTTTAACGTGGCGTAAACCCTCTACTAGATTATTACGTTCTCTAAATAAACTTCTAAAACTTTCTCTTTGTTCTTCTGGTATAGTTATGGATTCAAGCGCTCCATTTTTCAATTGCTTGCAAATATTTCTACAATCAATTTTGTCTGTTTTAACTACGCTTTGTTTTTGTGATCTAGGTATATCAGCAGCATTTAAAACTAAAACATTCCAATTTTGTTTTTGAAATAAGCGTGCAGCAGAATATCCACTAAAACCAGCTTCATAGGCACAAGTTACCTCATGAGAGGGATAATGTTTTTGAACCCACTCAACTAATGTATTTGGGTTTGCGGGTTGCGTGATTGTCTTTCCATCAAACAAATCTGTTTGATAATGAAATGTCCAACTTTTTTTGTGAACATCGATACCAATGTATAACTTTGGTATCAAAGCAGTAGATTGTGTTTTCATGAGCTCATATTTTTTGGTAGCCATTTATTTGGACTACAGGTGATAAGTGATTACTAAACTACTGCTTTTACATATATGCTACTTAGCAGTTTTAAAACTATTTATCCTTCTTTCCGAAACTATAATTCAATCCAAAACTCAGTCTGCCGGCACTTTTTAAACTGCCCTCATTTACATTTTCATAAGTGGTAAATTGCCAAGCTAGGTTAACTGAAAACGATTTATAATATATATCCAAACCGGGGCCAAGTAATAAAGAATTGACATCTGTATTTTTTTGTAATTCGTCTTTCACTTTTAATCCATCTGTGTATTCATAGTTTGCCTGTACTGATGGATATAATATGATATTTTTAATTGGAATTTTATAAAACACGGAAACAAAATCGTTATGACTATTGCATAATTTTTCGTGAAGTTTATTATATCCGTTTGCTTTGTAATTTAAGCTTGCACTTGCCCCAACTTTTTTAGTCATCACTACATAATTAATGTAAGCAAATCCATCGCAACTCCCCGTACCGGATTGCATTTCAAAAGGCAATCTATCGCTATGTTCATCGTGTGCATAATAATTACCGCTCGGTAATTTAATGCCAGCTCCTAAAATTAATTTATGTCTTACTCGTTTATCTTTTGGTGTAATCAAATGATATCCCGCATTAAAAGATATATCTCCTAAACCTGTGTGCGAAGTATACTCGTCATCTGTTTTAGATTTATTGTTAAGTAAAGGGATAAACACGTTTAGTTCTAATCGATTAAAAACAAAATATTTAAAACGCAATTCAAATATTTTATATGATTCAAAATCTTTACTTGAATAATTTTTCGTAACAGTTGAATCAATGGGTTCATCAGCATGCATTACACGATAAGCTGATTTTGGAAAAAATTGGCTATGAGATTGATAATCTCTATATCCATTAAATACACGGTAACGATGTAAAAAAGAAATACTATTTTTGTTATCATAAGGGGTTATTCCCATATAGTTGCCACATATATCGCAGGCAAAAGAATGTAATGACATCAATAAAACACATGCCATTACTAATTTATGTTTCTTCATAAATAGTAAATGTTTAATAATTTAAGAATTAAAAAAATTAAGATGATTAAGAATGACTTAATACCATAATGAACACCTTATATCATTTAATATAAAGTGCATTACAACTCAATACATATTTATAATGCTGGTGGATGAAAAACCGAAGTCAGAAAATTATTAGGTAAACTTTCCGCAGAAATCATTATGTAATCATTAGATAAAACAAACGGTATAAACAAAAAAGTAATAATGCCTGATCTTAATTCAGATTTCTCTGCTTTATCTTTAATAGAAGGAGAGGAATCTGACTGACGTTTTTCTTCTTTTTTGATTTCCTTATCTAAATAACATTTAGCAGCACAACAACTATTAGGCTTGCTTTTGTTTTCACAAACAGTTTCGGCTAATTGTTTTTGATTGTTTTTAAAACTTATGTAAATGATTGACTTTGCAGCACCCTGCCAACTGAAACTAATTAAAAGGATAAAAGAGAAAAATATGTGTAATTGTTTTTTCAATTTCTTAATTCAACTGATCCCACAACATATCTTTTAATTCTTGAATGTGGTAACCTGATTGAGCAGAGATAAACAAATAAGGGATTTTAAATTTACCTTTCATTCGTTTTTTCAAATCCTTTTCCAATTCTTCAATTAACTCATCGTCAATTGTATCGCATTTGGTAATCGCTAAAATGCGGTTTTTATCTAACAACTCAGGATTATATTCTTTTAATTCATTTAAAAGAATTTTATACTCTTCGTAAATATTATCGCTTTGGCAACTCACCATAAATAATAAGGTAGAGTTACGTTCGATATGGCGCAAGAAACGAGTTCCTAAACCTTTACCTTCACTAGCCCCTTCAATAATTCCGGGAATATCGGCCATTACAAAACTTTTGTAATCACGATAAGGCACAATTCCCAAATTAGGAACTAAGGTAGTAAATGGATAATTGGCTATTTCAGGTTTAGCAGCAGATACAACAGAAAGCAAAGTGGATTTTCCTGCATTTGGGAATCCAACTAAACCAACATCTGCCAATACTTTTAATTCTAAAATTTTCCACTCTTCTTTACCTTCTTCTCCAGGCTGAGAATAACGTGGCACTTGATTAGTAGGAGATTTGAAATGAGCATTTCCTCTTCCTCCTCTTCCTCCTGCTAATAAAACAAACTCTTGTCCGTCTTCTGTAATTTCGCAAATCTGTTCACCCGTTTCTAAATCACGAGCAATAGTTCCTAATGGCACATCTAAGATTTCATCTTCACCTTCGGCACCTGAACGATGAGATGAACCACCATCACCACCTGGTTTTGCAATAACGTGTTTACGATATTTTAAATGGATAAGTGTCCAAAATTGTTTGTTGCCACGTAAGATGATATGTCCTCCTCTGCCTCCATCTCCTCCATCTGGTCCTCCAAAGGCAGTTAGCTTATCGCGATGCAAATGCGTTGAGCCTTTACCACCTTTGCCACTTCGGCAACAAATTCTTACGTAATCAACAAAATTAGTATCCACTCTTTTTAGTTATGAGTTATGAGTTATGAATTTAACCATAACTCATAACGTTTATATTATTTTTTCTTCTTAACTACTTTTTTAGCAGCCTTTTTAGGGGCAACTTTATTAACTACTTTTTTAGGAGCAGATTTTTTTATAAGTTTTTTAACTACTACTTTTTTAGTAACCTTTTTAACTGCTTTCTTAGGAGCTACTTTTTTAGCAATTTTCTTAACTGCTTTTTTTACTGCCTTTTTAGCTATAGGTTTTTTAGCAACAGCTTTTTTTACAGTTTTCTTTGGCGCTACTTTTTTTGCAACCTTCTTTGGAGTTGCTTTTTTCACAACCTTTTTAGGAGTAACTTTTTTAGCTGCTTTCTTTACAGGTTTTTTTGGAGCAGATTTTTTTGCAGGCTTAGAAGCTACTTTTTTTGAAGCTTTCTTCGCTGCCGATTTAGAAGTTGTTTTTTTAGGGACTGGCTTTGTAACCTTCTTAGCTGCCGGTTTTGATTTTGGAGCTTCTACTTTTTTAGCAGGTTCTACATTTCTCACTTCCTCAATATCTTTCTTTAATTCATCAGAAATTTCAGTAGCTACTTCAAAATCATTGATGGTTAAATCTAAATGCTCAATATCATTCTCTAACATTGTCAATTCAATTTCAGCCATCACAAAAGTGATACGCTCACATAATTGATTGAAAATAGAATCAATAGAACCAATTCCATTTATTGAATGGAACTTAGCTTGCTCTGAGTAATATTTTTTCAGAGGTAATGTTTTATTATTGTACTCGTTTACACGATTTCTGATAATATCTTCATTCGCATCATCAGGTCTGCCAGATTCTTTACCGCGTAATAATAAACGTTTAACTAGCTCTTCATTATCAACCTCTAAAGCTAACATCGCACTGATAGCAGTTCCTTTCTTTTGCAACAGATCATCTAATGCAACTGCTTGAGCTTGTGTACGAGGAAACCCATCAAAAATAAATCCATTAGCGTTTGGATTTGCATCTAATTTAGATTCAATCATTCCAATCACTATTTCATCACTTACTAAATCTCCACGATCCATGATTTGTTTAGCTTCCATTCCAAGAGCAGTTCCTCTTGCAATTTCACTACGTAAAATATCACCAGTAGATAAATGCACTAAGCCATATTTTGCAATTAACTTCTCAGATTGAGTACCTTTTCCTGCACCCGGAGGTCCAAATAAAACGATGTTTAACATGTTGCTCATAGTTGATGTTTTTAGTGTTTATTATTTTTTTGAATCTAATTCTATTTATCTAATACAAAAATTTCTTTCATGTTTCTTCCTAGCCCATCATAATCCAATCCGTATCCAACAACAAAATCGTTAGGAATTTCCATTCCCACATAATCCACCGGAATATCTTTTTTATAGGCATCAGGCTTTAATAAAAACGAAGCTACTTTAATTTGTTTTACTTCTTTTTTGGTTAAAAGAGTTACAAGCTTCTCTAAGGTAACACCAGTATCTACAATATCTTCAACTACAACTACGGTTCTACCTTTAATTTCTTCTGTTAATCCAATCATCTCCGTTACAGTTCCTGTACTACTTGTACCGTGATAAGATGCTAATTTAATAAAAGATATTTCGCAAGGAATAGTTACTTCTTTTAATAAATCAGCTGCAAACATAAATGAACCATTTAACACCACTAAAAATAAGGGCATATCATTTACCAAATCGGCATTAATTTTTTGTGCCAATTGTTTAACGCTTGCCGAAATTTTATCGGTGGTAATATATGGAACAAAAGTTTTATCTTTTAAAGTAACACGTTGCATCACAGGGGTTTTGTAAGGTCACAAATATAATAACAATTTTACGAGGAAAATAGGGCAATGCTAAAATATCACCCAATAAATTAAGCCTAATAAAAGGGTATTAAAACGCTATTTTACAACGTTCTTTTGAAAAAAGGTGTTTATTTGAATCTACCTCAAGCAGTGTTTTTGCGTTATTGAGCTCCTTTTTGTATGTATTTTTCAATTCTTTGCGTTTGATAGATTCTAAAAAACGTCTAGCATCTTCTTTAGACTCTAGAATTAGACCCGGAACCTGAATAACCTGCCCTTCGTCGTTTTTGGCTACCATGGTAAAATAGGAAGTATTTGTATGCTTTACCGAACCTATTTTAAAATTTTCAGCTATCACTTTAATACCGACTACTAAAGAGGAATTGCC
This sequence comes from Bacteroidia bacterium, assembly GCA_035439445.1. Classification (GTDB taxonomy): domain Bacteria; phylum Bacteroidota; class Bacteroidia; order B-17B0; family Aurantibacillaceae; genus UBA4416. The sequence continues at coordinate 106,062 of DAORKG010000007.1, read as the reverse complement.
CACATAATTAACTGAGGCAAACATAGAAACCATTTCGCCAACCTCAACCGGCTGCAAAAACTCGACATTATCTACAGAAACGGTTACACAGTAGCTTCCGGCATGCTTTGAGGCACAAGCATAAGCTACCTTATCCATTAAAGACAATAAAATACCACCATGTATTTTTCCGCCAAAATTGGCATAAGATGGTATCATTAATTCGGTAAGTGAAGTTTGAGAGTATCTAACAGACTTATAGTTTTCTTCCATGTTTATTTGAATTATGAATCAAATTTAAACATATTGAATCAAACAGCTCTTATCTCATCTCAATTAAATCAGTAGATTTGCAAGCCGTGAACAGTTCACCAAAAAATACTCATCTTAAAGAAACCATTTCTTTATCTATTCCTTTGATTTTAACCCAAATTGGGCATGTTATTACTGGAATTGTAGATAATGCTTTTTTAGGACAATTAGGGACAACTGAACAGGGCGCTGGTATTTTATCTAATAATTTATATGTGATTTTATTGGTGTTTAGTATAGGTATGAGTTATGTATTAACTCCTGCAATTACTGATGCACATGTGAATCAAAACGAAAAAGAAAAAGCCTCATTATTTAAAAATTCATTATTCATCAATATGATGACAGCCATTGTGTTGTTTATTATTTTATTTTTCTCATCGCCATTACTAGGCTACATGCAACAACCTGAGGATGTGGTGAAATTAGCTATTCCATTTTTTGATGTGTTGATTTTTTCTATCATTCCGGTAGCATTATTTTTTGTTTGCAAACAATACACGGAGGGATTGAGTAACACCAAAGCTGCTATGTATATCAGCGTTGGAGGAAATTTATTGAACATCATTTTAAATTACATGTTGATATATGGTAAATGCGGTTTGCCGGAATTAGGTTACATGGGCTCATGTTGGGCAACTTTTATAGCACGTGTATTCATGGGGATAAGTTTTTTAATTTTTGTATTTAAACATCCTTCAGTTAACTCATTTGCGAAATATTATAACGAAGCGAAAATAAACGCACAACATTTTTGGCCAATGTTAAAAGATGGTTTAGCCTCTGCGCTTCAGTTTACATTTGAAGTAGCGGCCTTTGCCATTGCTGGCATATTAGCTGGAGTGATTAGCAAAGAATCTCTTGATGCTCACGGAATAGCCTTAAGTTTAGCCGCATTTACATATATGTTTGCCAGCGGTATTGGGAGTGCTACTACCATTAGGGTAGGAAATTTTTATGCAAAAGATGATTTAGGTAATTTAAAACTAGCCATTAAAACTTCTTACAAATCAGTATTAGTCACTATGGGATGTATGGCATTACTGTTCATTAGTTTCAACTCTATTTTACCTGCCGTTTTTAGTAGTGATTCAGAAATCATCTCTATTGCAGCCAAGCTACTTTTATTTGCTGCTTTATTTCAGTTATTTGATGGCACACAGGTAGTTGCTATTGGCGCATTAAGAGGATTAGAAGATTACAAATACCCAACCTACATTGCATTTATTGGTTACTGGATTATAGCCTTGCCTTTATGTTATGTATTTGCATTTACCTTGGGATACAAAGTTTATGGTGTATGGTTGGCTTTAAGTATTGGACTTGGATTTGTAGCAATAGCTTTATCTATTCGAATTAGAAATTTAATTCGATTGAAGTCTTCTATATCAATATAAAATATAAACTTGCCAAAGCAAATAAACCAAACACCGTTAATAGTCCATTAATACTTAAGTGTTTGTTGACTTTATACACAAAAAAACCCATACACAACGAAAATATGGTTACTGTAAAAGCAGGGTAAGTATATATTTGCCAAAATGATCTATCGTCAAAAGCTAATTTTACTTTTATAATTTTTCTGAAAATAAAATCTCTGCCAATATAAAAAACTTCATTCTCTTGAGGCATTTCAAAAAGTTCATCAGTTTTAACAGTTACGAATTCTCCTGATTTTGCAGTGATTTCTATTTCATCAATTGTTCTTTTATTGATAATATGGTCAAAATCTCCATAAGAGCAATGCACTTTGGAAATCGTATTAGTTTCCCAATAACAACAAATCAATACACTTAATACACAATATGATAAAAAACCAGCTAAAACTATATTTACACGGTTTAATACTTTGTAAAATTTAGTGGCTTTAAAATCCGCTATCCGTTTAAGCTCTTTTAATTTTTTAATTTCTTTGACGTAAAACAACTCTTCTTTAGAGAGAGGAATCCGGGGCTTTCTCTTAGGTTGTTCTTCTTGCATGAAAACTAAAAATTAAATGTTGATTTTTCGCTCCAACAAATAGTTATTTCTATCTGGCGAGTTTCTTAAGATCAACTCACCGATAAAACCTGCTAAAAACAACATAGTACCTAAAACCATAGAAGTTAAAGCAATGTAGAAAGATGGACGTTGAGTTAATAAGCGAGCAGGAACATGAATAACAAAGGCGTGGTATAATTTATCTAATCCTAAATAAACTGTTGCGCAAAATCCAACCACAAACATTAATGTACCTATCAACCCGAAAAAGTGCATTGGTCGTTTTCCGAATTTTGATAAAAAAGTAATAGTTAATAAATCTAAGAACCCATTAATAAAACGATCCCAACCAAATTTACTCACACCATATTTACGAGCTTGGTGTTGAACTACTTTCTCACCGATATTATAAAACCCTGCGTTTTTAGCTAAAACCGGAATAAAACGATGCATTTCTCCATATACCTCAATGCTCTTTACAACTTCCTTACGGTAAGCTTTTAATCCGCAATTCATATCATGCAATTTAATGCCTGATATTTTACGATTAGTCCAGTTATATAATTTTGAAGGGATATTTTTAGTAAATGTATTATCAAAACGTTTTTGTTTCCAACCACTCACTAAATCATAATTACCTGACTTAATCATATTATATAACTCAGGTATTTCATCCGGGGAATCTTGCAAATCAGCATCCATAGTGATAACTACATCACCCTGTGCAGCTTCAAAACCAACGTGTAATCCGGGAGATTTTCCATAATTACGACGAAACTTAATAGCTTTTACACAATGATTGGTAGCAGCAATAGACTCAATCACTTGCCATGATTTGTCTTTACTGCCATCATCTACAAAAATGATTTCGTAGGTAAATTTATGTTCATCCATCACACGCTTAATCCAGTCGTGAAGTTCTGGCAAAGATTCTTCTTCGTTAAATAAAGGAATAACAACTGAGATGTTCATAGAGTGTGGTTAATGAAAGCATAAATATAGCTAACATATAATTTTTATCAAAATTATGTAAATAATGGAATAATTTATATACTTTTGCGGCGGGTAAGTCTTTCACGACCAGCTCCTGTCAAATCCCCCAGGATGGGAACATAGCAAGGGTAGATGGTTGAGCGGTGCGATGAAAGTAGCTTACCCTTTTTTTGTGTCCTTAAAGTTTTATACATAAAACAAAAAACGCGCTTAAAGCGCGTTTTTAATAAAATGAAGAACTTATTTACTTAAATACAAGTTCCTTTCGCTATAAATATTTTGGAAATATTCATCCTGTAATGTATCAATAAAGTAAATTGCTTCACCGGTTGATTTCATTTCAGGACCTAATTCTTTTTGAATCTCAGGGAATTTCTCGTAACTAAATACTGGGATTTTAATAGCGTAACCTTTCTTCTTAGGTTTAAAATCAAAATCTTTCACTTTAGCTCCTAACATTACTTTTGTTGCATAGTTCACATAAGGCTCATCGTAAGCCTTTGCAATGAAAGGTACTGTACGAGATGCACGAGGATTTGCCTCAATGATATATACAATACCATCTTTAATAGCGAATTGGATATTTAATAAACCAACTGTATTTAATGCAACCGCAATTTTCTTAGTATGTTCTTCCATTTGACGAATCACATCATCCGATAAATCAAATGTTGGTAATACAGCGTAACTATCTCCACTATGAATACCGGCAGGTTCAATGTGTTCCATCATACCAATAATGTAAACATCTTTCCCATCACAAATAGCATCTGCTTCCGCTTCGATGGCTCCTGCTAAGAAATGATCTAACAATACTTTATTATCCGGCAAATCGTTTAATAATTTAACTACGTGTTGCTCTAATTCTTCTTCATTAATTACAATCTTCATTGATTGACCACCTAACACATAGCTAGGGCGAACTAATAATGGGAAACCTAATTCTTTTGATAATGAAATTGCTTCTTCAGCATCTTCAATTACTCCAAACTTAGGATAAGGAATATTGTTTTCTTTCAACAAGTTCGAGAAAGCACCTCTATCTTCAGCTAAATCAAGCGATTTGAAATCTGTACCAATAATTTTAATTCCGTAACGCTCTAATTTCTCAGCAAGTTTTAAAGCTGTTTGTCCACCTAACTGAACGATAACCCCTTCAGGCTTTTCGTGTAAGATGATATCGTAAATATGCTCCCAGAACACCGGCTCAAAATATAATTTATCAGCAGTACTAAAATCTGTACTAACGGTCTCGGGGTTACAATTAATCATAATAGTTTCATAACCACATTCTTTTGCCGCTAACACACCATGCACACAGCTGTAATCAAACTCAATACCTTGACCAATACGATTTGGACCTGAACCTAAAATAATAACTTTCTTTTTCTCAGAACGAATACTTTCATTTTCGTCTTCAAATGTTGAATAGTAATAAGGCGTTTTAGCTTCGAACTCAGCCGCACAAGTATCAACTAATTTGTAAACACGCTTAATTCCTAATTCATTACGCTTGTTATACACTTCACTTTCTAAGCAACGTAATAAGTGAGCTACTTGTCTATCAGCATAACCCATTTGTTTTGCTTCATATAACAAGTCTTTCGGAATATCTGATAATCTGTATTTAGAAACTTCATTCTCTAAAGCAATCATTTGTTCGATTTGCTCTAAGAACCACATATCAATACGAGTTAACTTTTGAATGGTTTTGATAGAGATACCTAATTTCATGGCATCATAAATCATAAACAAACGATTCCAACTTGGACGTTCTAAACCAGCTAACAATTCAGCTTGATTGGTATTCTCTTTTCCATCAGCACCCAAACCATTACGTTTAATTTCTAAACTTTGACAAGCTTTTTGTAATGCTTCTTGGAACGAACGACCAATTGCCATTACCTCACCAACCGATTTCATTTGAAAACCTAACTCACGGTTACAGCCTTTAAACTTGTCGAAATTCCAACGAGGAATTTTTACAATCACATAATCTAATGTTGGCTCAAAGTATGCTGACGTTTGTTTAGTAATTTGATTTTGTAATTCATCTAATGTATAACCAATAGCCAACTTACTAGCAATACGAGCGATTGGATAACCTGTTGCTTTACTAGCTAATGCAGATGAACGAGATACGCGCGGATTGATTTCAATAGCAATGATTTCTTCTTTTTCATCATCACTCACGGCAAACTGCACATTACAACCTCCCGCAAAATTTCCAATACTGCGCATCATCTTGATGGCCATTGTTCGCATTTTTTGATACGTACTATCGCTTAATGTTTGCGCAGGTGCCACAGTAATACTATCACCTGTGTGCACACCCATTGGGTCAAAGTTTTCGATAGAACAAATAATCGCTACGTTATCGTTTTTATCGCGCAATAATTCTAATTCATATTCTTTCCAACCTAAAACCGCTTTATCAATTAGTACTTCGTGTATAGGAGATGTTTGTAAACCTCTATTTAATAAATGATCGTAATCTTCTTTTTTATAAACTACCGAGCCGCCACTGCCACCAAGTGTAAACGAAGGACGAATTACTAAAGGAAAACCAAACTCTTGTGCAATAGATTTACCTTCTAAAAATGATTTCGCGATTTTTGATGGAGCCATTGCAACTCCTATTTCTTCCATACGAGCACGGAACAAATCTCTGTCTTCTGTAACTTTGATAGCATCAATATCAACGCCAATCATTTTTACTCCATACTTTTCCCAGATACCTAAATCATCGCATTTTAATGCTAAGTTTAATGCTGTTTGTCCTCCCATTGTAGGCAATACAGCATCAATTTTACGCTCTTCTAATATTTTAATAATTGACTTAACCTCTAATGGCAATAAATAAACATTATCAGCAGTTACTTTATCAGTCATAATAGTAGCTGGGTTTGAGTTAATCAATGTTACCTCAATTCCTTCTTCTCTTAAACTTTTTGCCGACTGAGAACCTGAATAATCAAACTCACACGCTTGTCCAATAATAATAGGACCAGAACCAATAATTAAAACGGATTTTATAGATGTATCTTTCATATTTATGTAGTGAGTTTGTTTGGTTGTTTTCAAACAATAGGAAACAAAAAAACAAACTTGGTAAAGATAGCGCTTTGATAGACTTTTACCCTATTAAGATTTTAACATTTAATTAAAATATACCCAAATGAGGGTATAGACATAAATTTTTTATTATATAATTTTGACATATAAATATTCATTATGAAAACAATTTTAGTTATAGCAACATCTGTGTTATTGGTTTCATGTGGCAAATCTTATGTTTGCGAATGCACTGATCACAGAACCGGCGAGAAAAGTTATGGTGACACATTCCGAGGACCTCTTCAGAAAAAATCAGCCCAAATTGCCTGTGATGAAATGGTAAACAAGGTAGATACAACCAGTACCTGTGTATTGATTACAAAATAAGCCAGCTTTTATTTGATTTATTTTTTCTTAAGCTGAGATTATGTTAATTTTATGCTTAATTGAAAAATTTACCTTTTATATTATTCTTATTAATTAATTTTTGTGCTAAAGCACAAGATGATTATACGGGCCCGGCACCTAGGGATTATAGTAAAAAACCTGCGAAAACAGCAGGATTTATTGAGTTAGGTGGGAATGCAGGGCTTTATTCTTTAAATATTGACAGAATATATTACTACAAGGAAAAACTCAAGCTAAGCGGTAGAGTTGGTTTTGCTCCACATTTTAATGGATTTTACATAGAACAAGAATATGTTGTGGAAAACAATTTTATCATATTTAAGAATCCTCATCATCTGGAACTAGGTATCGGTGCCACTCTGCAGCGTAGGTATAACGAAAGGCCAAATGAACCTGATAATTATTTTTGGGAAAATATCTTATTTAGTGTATGGAGATGTGGATATAGGTTTCAGCGCCAGGATGACGGTTTCTTTTTTAGAGCAGGGCTAACGCCAGCTATCATGAGCGACGATGCCGAAGGCTTTCATTCAGGTTATTTTCAATTTTGGGGAGGGATAAGTCTCGGTGTGAGTTTTTAGTTTAAAAACTTATCCTTATTAATCACCGCAATCACTTCTCCTTTTAATTCTTTACCGATAAAGCCAGAATTTTTGTTAGAAGAAACAATATGTGACTTTTCAAAAACAAACTTTTTACCAGGATTAAATATTGTGAGATTAGCCTCTTCACCTTCTTTAACTACAACTTCATTTAAACCTAATATAGAACGAGGATTTTTAGTTAATGTATCAACTAAGCTTTCTAAAGAAGCTTTTGAAGAAAGAGCTGCATTAGCCACGCCAAAGCAACTTTCTAAACCAACCATTCCATTATCTGCTAAATCAAATTCTAAATCTTTACTTTCAATATCTTGAGGATTATGGTCACTCACAATCACATCAATAATACCATCAGCAACTGCCTTTTTCAAAGCTTCCACATCTTCTTTGGTTCTTAATGGAGGATTCACTTTAAAGTTAGTATCAAAGCCTTCTACTTCTGTTTCGTCTAACAATAAATTGTAAGCTGCAACACCGCAAGTAATATTTAATTTTTTTGCTTTTGCTTTTTTGATAAGGTCAACACTTCCTTTTGTACTAATAGTCGGAATGTGCATTTTACCACCTGTATATTCTAAAATTTGAATGTTACGTTGCAACATAATTTCTTCTGCCAAAGCAGGTATTCCCTTTAAACCAAGGCGCGTAGAGGCCACTCCCTCATTCATTAAACCTCCGTGAGAAATCGTTTTATCATCGCAATGTGTGATAATAAAACTATTAATATTGTTTGAATATTGAAGTGCTCTTAAAATTAAGCCAGCATCTTTAATAGGTTTTTTATAATCACTAAAAGCAACAGCACCAGACAATTGCATGTCGTACATTTCAGATAAATCTTTACCCTCTTGATTATAGCTTAACGTTCCAACAGGATAAACATCTACTGCATTTGATTTTGCTTTATTAACCACATAATCAATTTGTGCTTTATTATGTAATGGTGGGTTTGTTCCGCTCATAACTGCAACGCCTGTGAAACCTCCTTTTGCCGCTGCTTTTAAACCTTTTTCTAATGTTTCTTTGTGCTCATTGCCCGGGTCACAAAAATTTACTTGCATATCTAACCAACCGGCAGACACATGTAAATTATCCCCTTCAATTGTTTTAATGCCTTTTTCGGGTGTAATACTTTTTTTAATTTGTGTAATTACTCCTTTTTCAATTAAGATGTCTACAACCTTACCATTATGGCTATTGTTAGAATCTATTATCGTAGCTTGTTTAATTAATATATTCATCTTATTGTAGTGGTTCTATACTTGCTGATTACGAAATAATTACTAATATACAAATCTGTGTATGCAAAATCTAAACAGCTCAGATTTGTATATTCGTATTGATTCGTATTCACTAATTTTTATATAATCGTATAATTAATATTTCGGCGGCTAAAAAGATCAGGGCTAAAATTAAAAACAATTTCCATAATTTTTTGCCATCGTTAACTTCTTGTAGGGCATTTGTTAATGTTTTTTCATTTGGCTGAATAATAGAGAAGTTTTTCAATCCTTTTTCGTCAAATTGTTTCTGTAAATCATCTGCCGTCATAAAATTCATATCCGATTCTTTTCTGTCAAAATTGAAGGCTAAATCTTTAATTGAACTCGCGTTTTCAAAAACTTCATAATGCCCAGCCTCTAAAATTTGATTTTGAGTAAAAATAGTTGTGGCATTATTCACTAAACGATGCTCAGGGATTATATCGAGTTTATTTGCTGCTGAGCCTGTCGAAGCATCATCTTTTATGATATGTAAAGGTTTATCAGAAAAATTTGAATTAGTATTTAAAACTACTGCTTCGTTAACAGCAGTTTTATAATAAATAGGAGAAGGTTTTAAACTTAAAATCGACATTTTAATTAATGTGGGCACAAACAACGCATGTTTCAATAAATTAGAACAGCTTTCATCAGATGGAATAGAAAACAAATAAATTTTTCCGCTACCTAATGGATTTAAAGAAATTAAGAATTGTCCATTTTGCAATAACACTAAGCCTTGATAATTACTATTGGTTGTTTTGGTAAATTCAAAATGCTCAAACACTTTTGGTAAATCCATGCGTTGATCAATTTTATCAAACACACCTTCATACAAACCTTGTTCAAAATTGATACTTTGTGTTTTGGTGTTAACCGTATCTAATTTTGTGATTTGAGGTAATTGCAAATTTTGAAAAGCAGTATTATATGATTCTAAATCTGCTTTTTTGTTTGGAAAAATTACCAAACTTCCACCATTACTCACAAACTTTTGCAATTCTGATGTTAAGCCTGATGTTAATGTATTTAGCTCGTTTAATACAATAATATTTGTCTTTGCAAATACACTATAATCGATAGAAGTTTCGTTGTTATCTTTATACACAAACAAACTATCATTTTGCATTAAAGATTTAAAGTTTCCTGAAGTCTTAGTTTCTTTTCCATTAATCACTAAAGCATTAATGGTAGTTTGTGCATTGAAACTAAAATAAAAATTGTCATCATAGGTAATTGGATAATCTTCTATTTTTAAAACACCTTTATTAATTCCTTTTGCTTTTACAGTAAACGAAATACTAGCATCTTTTTTGCCTTCGGCACTTACATTAAAGGAACTTAAAGATACTTGTGCATTATTGATAAATAATTTCAGTGTTCCATTCTCAATATCTTTTGTGCTTTTATTAATAATGACAGCATGAATAATTTGTTGTGTGCCAAATTGCTGAACCGGTGTTTCAAACCATACACTATCAATATACACATTACTTACTTCGGATGATGCAATGGGAATACAACTCACAACAATTGAAGTATCAATATCTGACTTATTAAATACAGATGTATTCTTTTGGAAATCACTTAATAAAAAAATACGTTTATTTTTTGAAGAACTGTTCTGTAAAAAATCTTGTTGACGTTTTACGACATCATTTAAAGATTTTGTAGCCGAAGAAATTTTCACTTCATTTAATTGCTCTATAAAATCTTCTTTAGAGACAAAGCGTTGATGTTTGCCTTCAAAATCATTAGTTAGTAATTGAAATTTATCGCTTGCATTAAATGTATTGACAATCTCTGTAGCATTTTCTTTAGCATTTTCTAAAAGCGTTCCTTTTTTATTGGTGCTTTCCATACTAAAGCTATTATCAATATAAATACTAATCGCTTTTTCGCCTTGCACTGCTTTTGTTTTTCCCGGAATAAATGGTTGAGCAAAAGCAAATACCAAACATGCAATAGCTAAAATGCGCATCGCTAAAATCAACCATTCTTTGAGTTTGGATTTACTATCGCTTTCTTGTTTTAATTCTTTTAGAAACTGAACATTAGTGAAATACACTTTTTTGTATTTCCTGAAATTGAAAAGATGAATAATAATAGGAATGGCTATTGCTGCTAAACCAATTAAAAATGTAGGAAACAAAAAATTCATCGAACGTAAAAATAAGAAATTCTTCTGTTTAGAAGATATATTATGAATACTGTCACCTAATTTCAGATTAAATTTTAAAAAATATTTTAGAATAGCCTATACCCCCCTATTTTTTGAAACTATTTTCAAAAAAAGTAACTTTTTTTCTTGCACCCCCCCTTTTTTTGATATACTTTTGACAAAAAATTAGAATTTTTCATTTACACCCCCTATAAAAACCAAAAATCATGAGCACAAGACGAGTTTTAGCCATGCAGGAAGTAGTAAAACGTACTCCTGTTGAAATTAAAAGAAACAACCAACAAGTATCTCAATACTACGGTTCAAAAGTATTTGGATTAGACGCTATGCGCGAATTCCTTTCTGAAGAGGCATTTAACAGCATTCAACAATCTATGAACCAAGGCACAACCGTTGATCGTAAAATCGCTGATCAAGTTGCTGCTTGCATGAAAGCTTGGGCTCAAAGCCATGGTGTTACACACTACACTCACTGGTTTCAACCATTAAGTGGTGCTACAGCCGAAAAACATGATGGTTTCTTTGAACCAATTGAAGGTGGTCGTGCTATAGAACGTTTCAGTGGAAATGCTTTAGTTCAGCAAGAGCCTGATGCTTCTTCTTTCCCTAACGGTGGTATTCGTAATACGTTTGAAGCTCGCGGTTACTCTGCATGGGATCCTACATCTCCTGCATTTATCTGGGGCGAAACATTATGTATTCCTACAATCTTTATCTCTTACACAGGAGAGTCATTAGATTTTAAAACTCCTTTATTAAAATCATTACATGCCTTAGATAAGGCTGCAACAGAGGTTTGTCAAAGCTACTTTGATAAAAACGTAACTAAAGTAATTGCTACTTTAGGATGGGAGCAAGAGTATTTCTTAATTGACTCTGCTTTATATAATATCCGTTACGATTTACAACAAACAGGTCGTACATTGTTTGGTCACGCTCCTGCAAAAGGTCAGCAGTTAGAAGATCACTACTGGGGTTCTATTCCTGAGAGAGTGGCAGCATTTATGCGTGATTTTGAATATGAATCTCACTTATTAGGGATTCCGGTTCGTACACGACATAACGAGGTTGCGCCTGCTCAGTTTGAGTGCGCTCCTGTTTTTGAGGAAACGAACTTAGCAGTTGACCATAACTTATTATTAATGGATGTGATGGAAAAAGTGGCAATGCGTCACAATTTCCGTGTATTATTACACGAAAAACCATACGCTGGTGTTAACGGAAGCGGTAAACATAACAACTGGAGTTTAGCAACTAACACCGGTAAAAACTTATTATCCCCTGGTAAAACTCCTAAAACGAACTTACAGTTCTTATCATTCTTTGTAAACACCGTAAAAGCAGTATATGAACATGCCGATTTAATGCGTGCATCTATTGCCTCTGCTAATAACGATCACCGTTTAGGTGCCAACGAAGCGCCTCCGGCAATCATGTCTGTATTCTTAGGAGAACAATTATCCAAAGTTTTAGATGAATTAGAAAAAGCAGTGCATACGGGAAAAATGAGCCCTGAAGAAAAAACAGCTTTAAAACTAAACATCGGCAAAATTCCGGATATCTTATTAGATAACACAGATAGAAACAGAACATCTCCATTTGCATTTACCGGAAATAAATTTGAGTTCCGCGCAGTTGGTTCTTCTGCTAACTGTGGTTGGCCAATGACCGTATTAAACTCTATCATGGCAGAGCAATTGATTACTTTCAAAAAAGATGTTGATGCTTTAATTGCTAAAAAAGTTGAGAAAGATGAGGCTATTTTCCAGGTATTGAAAAAATATATTGGTGAATCTAAAAAAATCCGTTTTGAAGGTAATGGATACGGTGATGCTTGGAAAGCTGAAGCTAAAAAACGTGGTTTAAACAACATTCCTACTACACCGGGTGCATTAGACGCAATGGTTTCTAAGAAGACATTAGGGTTATTTGAAAATTTAGGAATTTTAAGTCACAGAGAACAAGAAGCTCGCTATGAAATCAGTTTAGAAACTTACACTAAGAAAATTCAAATTGAGTCTCGTATTATTGCAGATATGGTAAATAACCAAATCATTCCGGCAGCTTTAAACTACCAAAAAGGTTTAGTTGAGTCTGTGAAAGGAATGAAAGATATCATGACTCCGGCTGAATTTAAAACAGTAGCTAAAACCCAATTGGAATTGATTAAAGAAATTTCTGAAAGAGTAACCTTAATTAAAAATGAAGCTTATTTGATGACTGAAGAGCGTAAAAAAGCTAATAATTTAGATTCTGCTAAAAAGCAAGCCCATGCTTATTGCGAAAAGGTTAAGCCGTATTTTGACTCTATTCGCTATAATGTGGACAAATTGGAAGGAATTGTAGATGATGCGACATGGCCATTACCAAAATACCGAGAAATGCTTTACCTAAGATAAAAACCAAAAAATCCCCGACGAACTCGGGGATTTTTTGTTAATAAATTTTTGCAGTTTTAAAATAATCTATATATTAGCACCTTATAAAGTTTAAATTAATTATGAAAAACTTAAAAAAACTAGCACTAACCACTATCGCTATCATGGCGTTTGTATTTTCTGTAAGCGCTCAGAAAAATTATTTAAAAGATGCTGATGTAGCTTATGAAAATCACCAGTATTTCAATGCAATAGAGCTTTACAAACAAGCTTATACAAAAGTTAAAAAAGCGGATGCAAAAGCAAGAATTTTATTCAGAACCGCTCAATCATACCAAGAAATAAATGATTTAAAAGGTGCTGAAACCTACTATAACAAAGCAATTAAAGCAAAATACCCTGATCCAATTGCTATTTTAAATCTAGCAGATGTTTTAAAGACTCAACAAAAATATGAAGAGGCTATTGTAGAATACAATAACTACAAAAAAGAAATGCCATCTGATACTCGTGGCGAAAACGGAGTAAAATCTTGTGAATTAGCTAAACAATGGAAAGACGCTAAAAATACTCCTGAAACTCGTTTAAAAGTTGAAAATATGGCTTTATTAAACTCTAAAGAGTCTGATTTTAGTCCGGCTTACGCTGATAAAAAATACACTACCTTGATATTTACATCTACTCGTCAGGGAGCAACAGGTTCTATTGACGTTACAACAGGACAAAACCACTCAGATTTGTATGAAGCAAAATTAGATAAAAACGGCAAGTGGAGTACTCCTGCTCCTTTAGCTAGTACTATCGTTTCTAAAATGAATGAGGCTTCAGTTTCAGTATCTAAAAAGGGTGATGTGATGTTTATGACTCGTTGTCCTGAAGCAAAAAACAAACAACTAAAATGTCAGTTATACGTTTGTAAAAAACAAGGTCCATCTTGGGCAGAACCAGAATTATTACCTTTTTGTGTAGATTCAATCGCATTTGGGCATCCATCAATTAATGCCACAGGAGATGTTTTATACTTTACAGCGAAATTAGCTGGTGGTTATGGTGGAAAAGATATCTGGATGAGTACTTTTAACAAAAAAGATAAAGCATGGGGACAACCAGTTAACTTAGGTCCTACAGTTAACACTCAAGGTGACGAGATGTATCCATACATTGCTGATGATGATAAAACTTTATATTTCTCATCAAACTACCATTTAGGAATGGGTGGTTTAGATATTTTCAAAGCAGAAAAAGGTGCTGATGGTAAGTTTACAAAAGCTCCAGAAAACTTAAAATATCCAATGAACTCAGCTGGTGATGATTTTGGTATCATCTTCGAAGGTAAAAAAATCAAAGGTTACTTTACTTCTAACCGCGAAGGTGGTAAAGGAAGTGATGATATCTACTCTTTCATCTTACCTCCGTTAAACTTTAATTTAACTGGAACTGTTGTTAGTGAAGAAGGAAACGAACCTATTACCAACGCTTTAATTCACTTAAAAGGATCTAATGGCGACATGTTCGAATTCAAAACAGCTACTGATGGAAAATACAACTTCAAATTAAAAGAAAATGTTTCTTATGAAGTGACTGTTGCTACAGATAAATCTACTGTTTCTCAAACATTCAAATTAGGTTTCTTAGCTAATAAGGATATGGGTAAGTTAACAACTGTTGATGAAAATGAATCTAAAGATTTCGTAAAAGACTTCGCATTGACTCCTGTTAAAGCCGAGATTCGTTTCCCTGCTGTATTATATGCATTAGGTAAAGCAGACTTATTAGTTGATCCAGAAGGAACAGCAAAAGATAATGACACTCATAAACCATTAAACTCTAAAGATTCATTAAATTTCTTATATCAAACTTTAATGGATAACCCAACTATTGTTGTAGAGTTACAGTCTCACACTGATAGCCGTGGTTCAGATGCGAAAAACCAAATTTTATCTGAAGCCCGTGCTAAATCCTGTGTTGATTACCTAATCAATGAGAAAAAAGTTCCTGTTGAACGTTTAAAGTTCAAAGGATGGGGTGAGAAGAAATTACTTGTTACAGATGCTGTAATTAATAAAGCAAAAACTAAAGAAGAAAAAGAAGCATTACATCAGAAAAACCGTCGTACAGTATTCCGTATTGTAAGTTGGGATTATGTAGATCCAAATGCTCCAAAATCTGATAAGCCAATCTATAAGCCACAAGTAAAAGGTGAAGAAAACTCTGAAAGCATAGATGATGCTCCTGAGTCAAAATAAGAGTTAAACATATTTTTAAAAAAGCCCATTCAAACCGAATGGGCTTTTTTATTGCAAAAATTGTTAATTGATGATTTTCAGTATGAAATAACGTAATTTTGTAATGAAAAAATAACAAACAAAAAGTGCGCGATTTAATTTGGACAATTATTGTCATCTGGTTAGTATGGAAAATCTATACATTATTTACATCAGTAAAAACTCAATCTAAGGCAAATAGTAATCATAAAAAAGAAGGGGAAGTTAAAGTTTATACAAACAATAATACTAGAGCCCACTTCAATCCAAAAGATGCGGAATATGTTGACATCGAAGAAATAAAATGAAAAAAATTTGGATATTTTTTTATGTAATAATTTCCTCCATTGTTTTTTCACAAGAAAAAACAAGTTCACCACCTGCGCCACCTATTCAAAATCCAAACACACTACCAACCCAAAAAGACTTTAATAGTTTTAAAGATCGATTATATATTGGAGGCAACGTTGGTGCAGGATTTGGAGCATCAACCTATATTAACATATCCCCTCTGATTGGCTGCAAAATCTCAAAACAATTTTCGCTTGGAGGTGGTGTAATATATAACTATTATAGTATAAATTATGGAAATCAAAAATACACCTCTACCATTTATGGAGGCAATGCCTTTGCCCGTTATCTAGTTTTAGAAAACGTATTTGCTCAGGTGGGTTGGGATAGGTTAAGCGTATCAGACTACAGATCACCAATTCCAAACAGCAGAGTTTGGGTGGATAATATATTAGTTGGCGGTGGATACAGGCAAGCTTTTTCAGACAGAGGAAGCTTTGTAGCAGCTATTTTTTACAATGTCAATCAAACTCCTCTTTCTCCATATCAAAATCCAATCATTCAAGTTGGATTTAATATTGGTTTATAAAAAATAATTGGCATTTTTGTGTCCTAATCACTCTAGTGTTTGTTTCAGCTGTTGCTGAAAAGTATCCTGTCCAGGTGTTGGAATGGTATACAAGTACGCTTGAGGTGCGTATGCCGTAAGGCGTGGGAGTTCGAGTCTCCTCCTGGATACATCCGATAATTTCTTAAGTGAAATTATCGGTTTTTTATTTGTTACTTTTTAAATGGGAATCGTTATACTAACATAAATCTGTTTAAAACATAGCTTATGATTTAATTTACTCGGCCCTTTCTAAAGTAACTTCGTAAAATTAAAACACTTAAGCTATGTTATCTTTCATTTTGCAAATAACTAATACAGTAGCATCTGCTGTAACTGACTCAGCAGCGGCAGTTCAACCGGCAGTTACCGGAATTCAAACAACACCTGAACTTCCTCCAAACGAAATACATGTATTTGATATTATTGCCCAAGCATGGGTTATTATGATTCCTTTGTCATTACTGCTTTTAGTAGCAATTTACGTAATGGTAGAGCGTTTTTTAACCATCTCTAAAGCAGCAAAAAAGAATGCAACATTGTTAGCTAGTATTAAGGAAATGATTAATAATGGCAATTTATCAAATGCCCGCAGTCTTTGTAAGAGTGTAAATACTCCAGAAGCATTAATGCTGGAGCAGGGGATTTCACGTATTGGCCAACCGATGAATGAAATTCGCGAGGCGATGGATAAAGCAGGCTCTGTAGAATTATCAAGTCTTGAAAAAAACATGAGTGTTTTAAATATTACTGGGCGTATTGCTCCAATGTTTGGTTTCATTGGAACCATTATTGGTGTGATTGAAATATTTTATAAAATATCTGTGGCTAAAACCGTAGAAATAGAAGTTATTTCTTCCGGCTTATATGTTAAAATGATTTCATCTTGTGGTGGCTTAATAGTTGGGGTTATTGCATTTGTTGGCTACCATTGGTTAAATAATAAAATCGACAGATTAGCACACCGAATGGAAGAGGCACAAATAGCATTTTTAGATATTTTAAACGAACCAAGCAAGTAGTTATTAATGTTTAGTTATCAGTTTTTAATAAAACTCACATAACTCAACACTAAAAATTCAACACTAAAAAACTATTAAGAATGGGATTACGTAAAAAAGCACATAAAGAAGCAGAGGTAAGTACAGAGGCATTGAATGATATCATGTTTTTCTTACTCCTATTCTTTCTTATTTTATCTACCATGGTAAGTCCTAATGCTATTAAAGTAAACTTACCAAGCTCTAAGCCAACCAAACCGGTTGAAAATAACAAAAAACCAATTCACTTAGATGTATCTAATAACAGACATTATTTTGTAGAAGGCAATGAGGTAGATTATTCTGTTCTTGAATCAACTCTGGTAGCGCAAATAAACGGAAATCCGGAGCCAACTGTTGTTTTGCAAATGGATAAGGATTTAACTATTCAGGATGCTGTAGACGTAATGATTATAGTTGATAAACTAAAATGTAAAATGGTTTGGGCGACAAAACCGTCTAATGGAAAATAGTTATGATTTTAACTCGTGCCGAAGAAAATAAAAACAGAATCATTTCATTAGGAATCTCATTATTGATTTTCACGATTTTATTATTGTTTTTAATTTTTTATGTCATAACAGTTCCTAATCCTCCATTCCCTGTTGCAGAAGGTGGCGGTGGCGGAGGTATTGAATTTAATATCGGTAATCTGATTGAAGGAACTGGTAATGTAGAGAATAATGGTATTGGAGAAGCTGTTCAAGTGGTAGAAAGTACAGAAACAACTCCTCCAACCAATCAGAACAATAGTTCAGAAAATTTAGTAACATCCGAACAAGGAGAAGATATAAATATTACCAAAACTGAAACTAACAATACTGAAACTACACCTAAAACAAATCAAACAGTTGTTATTCCAGTAAAACCTAAAGTTAAAACAGCTGCCGAGTTATTAGCTGAAAAGTTTAATAAAAATAAAGGCCAAAATGGTGGTGGAGATGGTAATAGCGGACATGAAGGTAATGATGGCAGGCCGGATGGAAATCCAAACACAAATGGAACCGGTGGTACAGGTGGTGGTACAGGTGGTGGAGATGGAACAGGTGATGGTCCAGGAAAAGGACCAGGCAAAGGAATAGGAAATGGACCTTGGGGTTTTAGTTTGGCTGGTCGTGCTGTAATTTCTCCTCCTCCGTTATCAAAAGACACTAAAGAAGAAGGAAAAGTTGTAGTTGAAATTACGGTAGATAAAAACGGTAAAGTTATAAAAGCCGATCCTAACGGTCGAGGTACTACTACAAGTAGCCCAATATTAAAAGCTAAAGCTCGTCAGGCGGCATTAGCTACAATATTTAATGTGAGTGGCGAATTTGAAGAACAAAAAGGTACTATTACAATTATTTTTAGTTTCTAACTTATGTCTCATAGCAAAAGTCATAAACCTTTAAAATACCTCAAGGCATGACTTATCCCAAAACGCTAGATTATTTATTCTCAAAATTACCCATGTATCAACGTGTTGGTGCAGCTGCTTATAAAGCTAACTTAGACAACACGATTGCTATTTGTAATGCTTTAGGTAATCCGGAAAAAAAATTAAAGTGTGTGCACGTTGCGGGCACAAATGGCAAAGGATCTTCCTCGCACATGTTAGCGGCTGTTTTGCAACAAGCAGGATACAAAACAGGATTATATACTTCTCCTCATTTAGTTGATTTTAGGGAGCGAATCAAAATCAATGGGAAAATGATTTCAAAAACAGATGTGGTAAAATTTGTTGAAGATTTCAAAGATATCTTTGAAAAAATTGAGCCTTCGTTTTTTGAGTGGACAGTAGGATTAGCTTTTCATTATTTTGCAACTCAAGAAGTAGATGTTGTTGTTTTGGAGGTTGGTTTAGGTGGCAGATTAGATTCTACTAATGTAGTTAATCCGGTAGCATGTTTAATTACCAATATTGGTTTTGATCATATGAATTTGCTAGGAGATACTCTTCCTAAAATAGCTGAAGAGAAAGCGGGAATTATTAAATCGAAAATACCGGTTACAATTAGTCAAACACAGCTAGATGTAATTTCTGTATTTAATACCAAAGCAAAAGATTTAAAAGCACCAATAGAATTTGCTGATAAAAACTACAAAGTAATTTCATCAGTTCATAAGGATAATTTATTAGAGATAAATCTATTGAATAAAAAAACTAACACAAATCATCTCTATAAACTAGACCTTCAAGGTAACTATCAAATAAAAAACTTGATGGGCGTTTTAAATACTATAGAAAATTTAAAGCAAAAAGGGTTTTTGATTGAGGATGATATGGTTTATGAAGCTCTTAAACAAGTTCAGAAATTAACCGGACTACAAGGTAGATGGCAAACAATACAAGAAAATCCATTAGTTATTGCTGATACCGGGCATAACGAAGACGGGATTAAAGAGGTGTTAAAAAATTTAAAACGTTATAATTACAAAACTCTGCATTTTGTTTTAGGGGTTGTAAATGATAAAGATATTTCTAAAATTTTAAAACTCTTACCTAAAGATGCAACATATTATTTTTGCAAAGCAACTATTCCAAGAGCACTAGACGAAAAAGAATTATCGATTCAGGCTAATAAAGTTGGATTAAATGGTAAAACTTTTAAAAGTGTTGCTGAAGCCCTAGAAAAAGCCAAAAAGCAAGCAAAATCAAATGATTTGATATTTGTAGGCGGAAGTACTTTTACTGTAGCTGATATTCTTTAAATATTTTCATTTATAAAAAAGCCATTCACTAACTAGTGGATGGCTTTTTTGTTTAATTCCTTTTCCCTTTATTGGAAAACATTTATTGTTCCTTGTTTATCATATTGAACTCCATCTAATCCGGTTGCTTTTATGATATAGAAATAAGTTCCATCATT
Source organism: Bacteroidia bacterium (assembly GCA_035439445.1). Lineage (GTDB taxonomy): Bacteria > Bacteroidota > Bacteroidia > B-17B0 > Aurantibacillaceae > UBA4416. The sequence goes on along the minus strand of DAORKG010000007.1, from coordinate 85,858 downwards.
AACTGTATTCCCACTCTTATTTTTACCATCCCACTTTATATTTCCGCTTGCTGTAGTCTCAAACATTTTAAGACCCCAACGATCAAAAACAGTAAGAGTAATATCGCCCATGTTAATAGCATTAAAAGTAAACACATCATTTTTTCCATCTCCATTAGGAGTAAAGACATTAGGAACTGTAAAGAATGACACTAAATCCACTTTGATAATTCTAGCTGCCGTGTCTACACAAAAACCATCTGTTGCAGTTAAGATAACTAAATAATTACCTTGAGTATTATATACAGTTGATGCATTTGTAGTAGTATATGTCATTCCATTTCCTAAATTCCAATCATATGAAGTACCTGCAGAATTACCAGTACTTGTATTAGTAAACGAAACAGCTAGAGGCATTAAACCTGAATAAGGGTCTGCCACAAATGAAGCAGTTACAGTTTCATGAGTTACCGACTGAACAGCTGAAGTTGTACAACCATTTGCAGAGTTCATGGCAATAACAGTATACGTTCCGGCATCAGAAACATTGTAGGTACTATTTGTTTGCGTAACAGCACTAGGCATCCATGTGTAAGTGTAATTGCCTAATGTTGTTTGATTAGCAGTTAAAGCTAAACTATTTGTTGCACATGAAATAATAGTAGAAGGAGAAGTAATGTTAACACCAACCGCGGTATTTGTAGAAACAGTAATAACCGTTTTACTTGAACATCCCCCAATAACTTGCACTTCAGCCGTATAAGATCCGCTAGATGTAATTGGCAAAGAGTTTACCGTAGAGGTTGTAACACCATTATTCCAAGTGTAAATTACATTTGTACTAGGGCTAGATACAGTAGTAGCCTGAATTGTTTGATTTGTACATGTTAAAATATTATTGGATGGGTTTGTAGTAACGCTAATACTAGGAACCAAAGAAGCAACTGTATATGTGGTTTTGCATCCAGTTGTTAAATTAGTAGCTGTTAATGTATATACTCCGGTTGCTGTAGAGGTTCCTTGACTGCCAATTGGAGTAGGAGGATTAGTTGGTGCTAACCAACCTAGCGCTATTCCACTAGAAGAAGATGCGTTTAATGTGATTGTAGAACCGTTACAGGTCAAACTAGGAGTTGCAACGGGTGCAACAGTATTGGAAGTAATTGTAATAGGCACTGTAGCTGTACATGAACTAACTGTATTGGTAACAACACATGAATAAGAACCAGCTGCATTAACGTCAAAATTACTTGTATTAGTATGAGTCCAAACTGCAGTAGTATTAGTTGCTGTATTTGCTGTAACTGTAAGTGAGGCATTTAAACATGTTAAATTAGCACTCAAAGGAGTAATTGTGTATGTTGGAGCATCTGTAAAACTAGCAATAGAAACAACAGTGACCCCTTGACAACCAAAGGTATCAACCACATTAACTGTATAATCAGTTCCAGGAGACAACCCTGTTGCAACAGAACCAGTAGTAGCAGACGGAACCCAATTATAGGTAAATGGTGATGTACCGCTAGAAACGTTAATAGTGCCTGAACCTGTAGCATTTGTACAAGTTGCCTGAGCAGAAACATTTGCAACTGTAGGATTAGGGGACGAATGTAATATTACATATTTAACTGTTGGACCATAACAACTTCCTGGAGGGGTCATAGTCAGTGTGTAAGTGCCGGGTGTTGCAGTAGAAAAAGTTTGAGTAGTTACAGCAGTTACTCCCGAACCAGCAGGCCCATCCCAATTATATGGCCCTAAACCAGTAGGGGCAGTAATATTAGCAGATATTGCACCGCATGTTGAAACATCAATAGGTGTTTGGGGAGTTGCATCAAACACTGTTCCGTTTAAAACAATTTCTAAAGGTAAACATCTAAAATCAAAGTAAGCATAACCAAAATGACCAGTTTGAGCACAATCTCCAACAGTAACTTGAATAGTAATACTTGAACCTATATATGTAGATAAATCAATAGTTCGCACATCCCAAGTGTGATAATAAACGCTAGTAAAACCAAATGTAAAAGGTGTCCACCCCGCAGTAGTAGTTATAGGCTGGGAGCAGGAAGAACTGGGAGCAGCAATGTCAATTTTTGGACAACTAATTGTAGCGCCGGTACTGTCTTTTATAGATATATTAATATATGGTTGATCAACACATGTATGCGAAGCATCCTCTAAAACACCACAATATGCAAATTGAAACACAGCATTTGATGAAGTTACTTGAAACGTTTGAGCAATACGTTGAGCCTTTGCTCCGGCAGTTTGATCGTTTAATTTAACAATCTTATTGCCACCAAAAGGAGAAACTAAGGATATGGCAGATACATTTGGATCAGTTCCAACCCCATTAATAACTGAAGTTAACCCGCCAGGAGTTAAACAACATCCCGCCATAGTAGTTGAATTACTGTTTGAACCACTTGAAACAGTCCACCCTGATAAGTTACCACTTTCAAAATCCACATTTGTACAACCTGGGTTAACAGAATTAGTTTGAGTCGTTTTCCAAATCATATTATCATTGTTATGGTTATGAAAATACTTTTCATAAATAAACTCTTTTTTTGCTATAAAGATGTTTCTTTTTAATTTGTTTCCAGAAATCCCCTGGCTAACCTGGCTATTTATAAAGCTAGTTTCGTTAAATCCAGCTAGTGAATCTTGACTAAAATTATAGGCACTTAACATCTGGGCTTTTGTAATATTAAAAACAAAAGCCAGTAAAAAAATAGATAATAAAATTTTTTTCATGTTTGAATCTTTTAAATAAGAAAATAAATATATTAATTTATTCTCAATAAAAAACAAAAGAACTATAATTAATGTAAAACCTTTTAATTTTGATTGAAAATCAGTATATCTAAATTTTTAGGTCCAAACTTTAGTCCCCTCGCTACAATTTTTGCAGATATCAATTTCTTTGCGGGATTTTAAAATAGATTTTCTGAAATTTTGATATTTAAAGGATTTCCAAAGCTCATTAAAATTCTGATTTTTCAAATCTCCTAATTGATGTTTGGCATCTTTATCAAAACAACATGGTACAACAATTCCATCCCAAGTTACCACACAACTGCTCCACATACGCCAACATTGATTTAAGAGTTTATTTTTGATAGAATATGTTCCGTCGTTGTTTTTTTTGTATCGACTATATTTAATGTTTTCAGGAATTAAAGGATTTCCGTTTTCAAAATCATACAACTGAGCAGTTTTAAAAACAACTTCATCAACACCTAATTCATGAGCTAATTTTTTAACATCTTCCAACTGATGTTCATTCGGCTTTACGACTAAAAATTGAAACACAACATGTGGTGTATTGGACTTTAATTCTTTTTTCGCTTCGATGATATTTTTTGCCCCATCAATTACCTTTTGTAATTGCCCACCAATACGATATTGTTCATAGGTATCTTGAGTAGTACCATCAATAGATATAATTAAACGATCCAATTTACTCTCAACTGTTTTTCGGGCTTGCTCTTTTGTCAGATAATGAGCATTAGTAGAGGTGGAGGTGTAAATCCTCTTATTTGAAGCATATTTTACCATATCCAAAAAATTAGGATTCAAATACGGTTCACCTTGAAAGTAAAACGTTAGATAAATCAACTCTTTATAAACTTCATCAATTGTTTTTTTAAAGAAAACAGGTTCTAACATTCCTATTGGTCTTGTAAATTGCCGCAATCCACTCGGACATTCTGGACAGCGTAAATTACAACTCGTAGTTGGTTCAATAGCCATACTTATAGGGAAACCTAATGAACTCACTTTTTTAGTGTTTTTTGAAACATGGTAACTTCCCCAAACTTTAAAAGCATTTATAAGCTTTTTAAATGTGAGTTTTTTAAGTAATTGTATGTTATTAGACAAAGACACTATTTCAAAGATAAAGATTATAATTTATTATTAAATTTAGCCTGTTTTTATCACACCCCCATTATGACAACTTTTTCGAATACACTTGATTTTGCAAGACAACAAGATTCTCAGGATACTTTACATTCATATAGAAGTAAATTCCATATCCCTCAACACGAAGGGCATGATATGGTTTATTTTACAGGAAACTCACTAGGACTACAACCAAAAACTACTAAAGATTATTTGCAACAAGAACTTAATGATTGGGCAACATATGGAGTTGAAGGTCATTTTTTGGCTAAGAATCCTTGGATGAGCTATCATGAAATTTTAACTGATAAAACAGCTAAAATTGTGGGAGCTTTGCCAACTGAGGTTGTAATGATGAACCAGTTGACAGTGAACTTACACTTATTAATGGTGTCATTTTACCGCCCAACTAAACAACGTTATAAAATTTTATGCGAAGCTAAAGCATTCCCTAGCGACCAATATGCATTGCAATCACAAGTTAAATTTCATGGTTATTCTATTGATGATGCATTAATTGAAATTGCACCGCGTGAAGGTGAATATGAAGTACGACATGAAGATATTTATAAAGCCATAGAAGACAATAAAGATTCATTAGCTCTGATTATGATTGGTGGCGTAAATTACTTTAGCGGACAAGTATTTGATATGAAAGCCATTGTAGAAGCAGGTCATAAAGTTGGTGCTGTAGTTGGTTTTGATTTAGCACATGGTGCAGGTAACTTAAAATTACAGTTACATGATTGGAATGTTGATTTTGCTGCTTGGTGTTCTTATAAATATTTAAATGGTGGTCCAGGATGCGTAGCAGGTGCTTTTGTTCATGAAAAACATCATAAAAATACTGACTTACCTTTGTTTGCAGGTTGGTGGGGACATGATAAAGCTACGCGCTTTAAAATGGATAGAGAATTTGTTCCTATTCAAACGGTTGAACGTTGGCAATTGAGTAACGCACCTATTCTATCAATGGCTGCGTACAAAGCATCGCTAGATATATTTGATGAAGTTGGAATGGATAAATTAATTGAAAAGAGTAAAGTATTAACTGCCTACTTAGAGTTTATTGTTGGAGAAATTAATAAGCAAAAAAATAATTGCTTAGAAATCATCACTCCTAAAGAAAACAGAGGCTGTCAAATAAGCATCGTAGCTCACGGACAAGGGAAAGCATTATACAATAAATTAATTGAAAATGGTGTTATTCCTGATTGGAGAGAACCAAATGTGATTCGTTGTGCTCCGGTTCCAATGTATAATTCGTTTGAAGATATTTACAGATTTGGAGAAATCTTAAACCGATTATTATAATGCTCTGAAAAGCCTTTAAAATAATGGGAACTGAAAATAATTTCAAAAATAGTTGCTTTGTATAATTTTTTTGATTTACATTTGTCACACCAAAATGAAAAATTTTAATCAAATACATCATCATCATTCTTATGCCGCACTGGTAAGTGGGAGTGTTGATGCTATGATTTGATTCAGATATATGCATTAATTGCAACTAAAGGCTTACCAAATCGGTAAGCCTTTTTTGTTTACAAAAAAATAAATAATATTAAAATACAAAAAATGAAAACAAAATTAAAAATAGCCATTCAAAAATCAGGACGATTAAGTGAGAACTCATTAAAGCTTTTAAAAGAATGCGGGATCGATATCGATAACGGATTAAATAAATTAAAAACAGAAGCTTCCAACTTCCCAATTGAAGTTTTCTTTTTAAGAGATGATGATATTCCTCAATACGTTGAAGATGGTGTTGCTGATATAGGTATCGTAGGAGAAAACGTTCTATTAGAAAAAAACAAAAGTTTAAAACTAGTAGACAAGTTAGGTTTTGGAAAATGTCGTTTATCCTTAGCTATTCCAAAAGAACAAAATTACAAATCCATCAAAGACTTAAATGGGAAGCGCATTGCTACTACCTATTCTACAATTTTATCTAAATACTTAAAATCACAAAAAGTAAAAGCAGAGATTCACGAAATTAGTGGTTCGGTGGAAATTGCTCCGAGTATTGGACTGGCTGATGCTATTTGCGATTTAGTAAGTTCGGGAAGCACCTTATTTACTAACGGATTAAAAGAAGTTGAAGTCGTTTTAAAATCGGAGGCAATATTAGTAGCAAACAAAAAATTAGGAAAAGAACAACAAACAATTTTAGATAAATTGTTGTTTAGAGTGAATGCTGTTAGAAAGGCGAAAAACACCAAATACATTTTACTAAATGCCCCTAACAATAAATTAGAAGCCATCTGCAAAATATTACCAGGCATGAAAAGCCCAACTATTTTGCCTTTAGCAAATAAAGGTTGGAGCTCCGTACACTCTGTGGTAGAAGAAAATCAGTTTTGGGAAATTATAGAAAAACTGAAAGCCGAAGGCGCACAAGGAATATTAGTTGTACCAATTGAAAAAATGATATTGTAACTCTCGTCATTACGAACGAAGTGAAGTAATCTCACCGGCAGAATTGTTTGAGATTGCTTCGTCCCTCGCAATGACGAACATAAAAAATAAACAATGGAAACCATAAAATACCCAGCAAAAGACATCTGGAAAAACATTCTACAACGACCAGCAATCGACAATACCTCTTTAGAAGCTACTGTACAATCTGTTTTAATTGATATTAAATCTAATGGCCAATCAGCATTAAAAAAGTACACTTTACAGTTTGATAAAGTAAACATTGAAAATGTTTTTGTGAGTGATTCGGAATTTTCGGAAGCTGAAAAACTGATTTCAGATGAATTGAAAAAAGCTATTCAATTAGCTAAAAAAAACATTGAAACATTTCACTCAGTTCAAAAAGAAAACACACAAGTCATAGAAACAATGCCTGGTGTAAAATGCTGGAGAAAATCAATTGCCATACAAAAAGTGGGGTTGTATATTCCTGGTGGAACAGCACCGTTATTTTCAACTATATTAATGTTAGGTGTGCCGGCTAAATTAGCAGGCTGCGAAGAAATTGTTTTATGCACACCTCCTGATAAAAATGGAAATATCAACCCTGCTATTTTATATACAGCAAAATTAATTGGTATTTCGAAGATGTATAAAGTTGGCGGTGTGCAAGCAATTGGTGCCATGGCATATGGCACAGAAGTTATTCCACAAGTATGTAAGATATTCGGACCGGGTAATCAATATGTAACATGTGCCAAACAACTCATCAATAAACAAGGGGTTGCCATTGATATGCCTGCGGGGCCATCTGAAGTGGCAGTATTAGTTGATGAAACATGTGTTCCTGAATTTGTAGCGGCTGATTTATTATCACAAGCAGAGCATGGGTCAGACTCACAAGTGATTTTAGTTTCTACAAACGAAAATGCAATACAAAGTATTCAAACAGAATTAGAAAAGCAATTAGCTGTTTTACCAAGAAAAGATTTAGCCTCAAAAGCATTAGAAAACAGCAAGGCAATTTTAGTAAAATCAAATGATGAAGCTATCGACTTATTAAATGAGTATGCGCCAGAGCACTTAATTATTGCCTGTGCAAATGATGAAACTTTAGCTGAACAAGTTGTAAATGCTGGGTCTGTATTTTTAGGAAATTATTCATGCGAAAGTGCCGGTGACTATGCTTCTGGGACCAATCACACATTACCAACCAATGGTTACGCAAAAGCATACAGTGGTGTTTCGTTAGATAGTTTCGTGAAGAAAATTACTTATCAAAAACTAAGTAAAGAAGGAATAAATAATATCGGTCCGTCTATTGAATTAATGGCAGAGGCAGAAGGCTTGCAAGCTCACAAAAATGCGGTAAGTGTAAGATTAAAAAATAATTTATAAATCATGTTTAATTTAAATTCAATAGTTAGAGAAAATATCAAATCGCTACAATCTTATAAAGTTTGGAGAGATGATTATTTAGATAACAACGAAGCTATCTTTTTAGACAACTGCGAAAATAATTTTGGTTCTCCTCTTGGCCTAGGTTATGAGCGGTATCCGTCATCTTCCCAAAGTAAATTAAAAGAAGCTATTGCAACTTACAAAAATTTAAAATCAAATCAGGTTGCTGTTGGAAATGGAAGTGATGAACTCATTGATTTATTAATAAGATGCTTTTGTGAGCCTAAACAAGATAACATCTTAGTATGCGAACCAACATTTGGAATGTTTAAAGTATATGCACAACTAAATAATGTAGAAGTATTAAATGCTCCTTTAATAAAAGAAACTTTTTTATTTGATGAAAAATTAATTTTAAAAACCATTACAGTAAATACTAAACTAATTTTTATATGTTCGCCAAATAATCCAACGGGGACAAGCATTTCAATTGAACAACTAAAAACCATAGCATCAAATTTTAATGGTATTGTTATAGTAGATGAAGCTTATATTGATTTTTCAGAAAAACAATCTGCTATTGGACTGATCAGTGACTATCCAAACATCATTGTATTACAAACTTTTTCAAAAGCTTGGGGTTTAGCAGCACTGCGTGTTGGGGTAGCTTACTCAGACACTTCGATTATTGAAATTTTAAATAAGGTTAGACCGCCGTTCAATATTAATAGCAATTCACAAGAATTGATATTAAATGCCTTGAAAAAATCGTCTATTAAAGATACATTAGTAGAAAACATTTTAAAACAAAAAACATATTTAGAAAACGAATTGCAGCAATTGCCATTTGTAAAAAACATTACTGAAAGCGATGCCAATTTTTTATTAATTGAAGTAACTGATGCCAATAAAATATTTAATTATCTATTAGAAAAGAATATTTTAATAAGCAACCGCTCAAGCTTACTAAATTGTGAAAATCGCATCAGAATTAGTGTCGGAACAGAAAAAGAAAACAAGCAATTAATCACCTTACTAAAACAATATAACTAAGATGCAAAAAGTATTATTTATAGATAGAGACGGGACTTTGATTTGGGAACCACCAACAGATTTTCAAATTGATAGTTTTGAGAAATTTAAATTTTTACCCGGTGTTATTACTTGGCTTGGAAAAATTGCACGTGAATTAGATTATGAATTAGTAATGGTAACTAATCAAGATGGACTAGGCACTGAATCGTTTCCTGAAAATACGTTTTGGCCGGTGCATAATTTAATGGTTGATACATTAGCAAATGAAGGAATCATATTCGAAGATCAATGCATTGATAGAACATTTGAAAAGGATAATCAGTCAACACGCAAACCAAATACTGGTATGCTAACTAAATACTTAAACGGAGATTACGATTTGGCAAATTCGTTTGTTATTGGCGATAGAATTACTGATGTAAAACTAGCTAAGAACTTGGGTAGTAAATTCATCTTCATTAAAAACTATGATAAAGAAACTAGTCCCGATAGCTATCGGGATGAAAATGAAATTGATAAGATTGTGGAGACATGGGAGGAAATTTATAATTACCTCAAACTACCTGAAAGAAAAATCACACATATAAGAACCACAAAAGAAACTGACATTTCAGTAGAAATTAATTTAGATGGAAGTGGAAAAGCAGATATTAAAACAGGTCTTTCATTTTTTGATCACATGTTAGAGCAAATTGCTAAACACGGCAATATTGATTTATCTATTAATGCTAAAGGTGATTTACATATTGACGAACATCACACTATTGAAGACACAGCTATTACATTAGGAGAAGCATTCGCCAAAGCATTAGGAGATAAAAGAGGCATTGAAAGATATGGTTTCTGCTTACCTATGGACGATTGTTTAGCTCAGGTAGCACTTGATTTTGGTGGCAGAAACTGGATTGAATGGCAAGCAGATTTTAAACGCGAAAAAATTGGAGATATGCCAACAGAACTATTTTTTCACTTTTTTAAATCGTTTAGTGATGCGGCAAAATGCAATTTAAATATTAAAGTTGAAGGACAAAATGAGCACCACAAAATAGAATCTATTTTTAAAGCTTTTGCTAAAGCAATTAAACAAGCAATAAAAAGAGACAGTAATAACATGAACTTACCAAGCACCAAAGGAGTTTTATAATAACAAAAAACGTGTCAGTTCGAGCGAAGTCGAGAACAAACTAAATGAAAGTATCAATCATAAAATATAACGCAGGAAATGTACAATCTGTTTTATTTGCTTTAGAGCGAATAGGAATTAGCGCTACTGTAACAGATGATAAAGAAGTTTTAACATCATCTGATAAAGTTATTTTTCCTGGTGTGGGAGAGGCAAGTTCAGCAATGAAATATTTAAACGAGAAAAAATTAGATGAAGTAATTGTTAATTTAAAACAACCTGTATTAGGGATTTGTTTGGGCATGCAACTAATGTGTCAATATTCAGAGGAAGGAAATACGAACTGCTTAGGGATTTTTGATAATAAGGTAAAGCGGTTCCTTTCCCCCTTTGAAGGGGGTGCCCAAAGGGCGGGGGATGTAAAAGTTCCTCAAATAGGCTGGAATACTATTTATGATTTAAAAACAAATCTATATAAAGGCATTAAGGAAAATGAATACATGTATTTTGTAAACAGCTATTATGCAGAACTAAGTGAATACACTATCGCTAAAACAAATTACGGAATAGAATACAGCTCATCATTACAAAAAGACAATTTTTATGCTGCTCAATTTCATCCAGAAAAATCAAGTGATGCAGGACAACAGTTATTAGAAAACTTTATCCGAAGTGCGAAGTAAGAGTTACGAAACACGATTCGAGAACAAAGATTTAACAGAGCTGAACTAATTACAAAAAGCAGATAAATAAATTAAAAAAATATGAGTATTAAAAATATGGATAATTCTGAACTCGAAAATCGAAAATCGTCACTCGAAAATCGTCAATTTGAAATTATTCCAGCAATAGATATCATAGATGGCAAATGTGTGCGATTAACGCAAGGTGATTATTCTCAAAAAACAATTTATAATGAAAATCCATTAGAAATTGCGCAAGAGTTTGAAAGCATTGGGATTACTCGTTTACACTTGGTTGATTTAGATGGAGCTAAACTTGGTAAAGTAGTAAACTACAAAGTACTAGAAAAAATCGCCAGCAAAACAAAACTATCCATTGACTTTGGTGGCGGCATTAAAACAGATGACGACATTGAAACAGTATTTAATTATGGCGCTGATTTAGCAACCATTGGAAGTATAGCAGTTAAAAATAAAGAACTATTTTTTTTCTGGATAAAAAAATATGGCGCTGAAAAAATATTTTTAGGTGCCGATGTCAAAAATGAAAAAATAGCCATTGGTGGTTGGCTAGAAACAACCAATGTTTCAATCTATGATTTCATTGAGAAAAATTTAAAAGAAGGAATTAAAGAGGTATTTTGTACAGATATTTCGAAAGATGGTTTGTTGCAAGGACCATCCATTGATTTATATAAAAACATGCTTGCTAAATTTCCTCAACTAAATTTAACGGCCAGTGGTGGTGTCTCTCAATTAAGTGATTTAGAGGAGTTAAAGAAAATTGGTTGTGCAGGAGCAATTGTTGGAAAAGCAATATATGAAGGAAGAATTACAATGAACGAGTTACGAAGTAGGATTGACGAACTAGGAAATACGATTTAAGAACATCAAATGCTTAATTAGATTTGGGTTATAAAAAAATTAAAATGAAACCACAAGACTTGAAAATAAGGACAAAGGAATTTGCTATTACTGTACTAAAATTTATTGAGAAAACTCCCAATAAACAACCTTACTTTGCATTAGTCAATCAAATAAGTAGATGTAGTGCGTCTGTGGGGGCAAATTATAGAGCGGTATCTAGAGCAAAATCAACACCTGACTTCATAAATAAACTAAAAATTGTTGAAGAGGAATGTGATGAAACTATGTATTTCTTAGAAATTTTCATGGAGTTACTTCCTGAACATAAAACTGAATTAGAAGTTATTCATAAAGAAGCGAATGAAATTCTTTCAATAATTGTCGCATCATTAAAAACCGCTCGAAACAATGCAAATCAAAAATCGTAATTCGTCACTCGCAAATCCAAAATAAGTATGATAACAAAGAGAATTATTCCTTGCTTAGATATCAAAGACGGGCGAACCGTAAAAGGCATCAACTTTGAGAATATCAAAGATGCTGGTGACCCCGTGGAATTAGCTATTGAATATGCAAAACAAGGTGCCGATGAATTAGTATTTTTAGACATTACAGCAACAAACGAAAAACGTAAAACTCTTTCAGAATTGGTAAGCAGAATTGCTAAACATATCAATATTCCATTTACAGTTGGTGGAGGAATCAGTTCCGTTGAAGACGTATCAATCTTATTAAACTCAGGCGCAGACAAAATTTCAGTCAATACCTCAGCTGTAAAAAACCCTCAACTAATAAAAGAACTAGCCAATCAATTTGGAAGCCAGTGTGTTGTTTTAGCCATTGACACAAAATTTGAAAACAATGATTGGTATGTTTATTTAAATGGAGGTAGAGTAAAAACAGATTTAAAAACAATTGATTGGGCAAAGCAAGCTGTTGAACTAGGTGCAGGGGAAATATTGCTAACCTCTATGAATAATGATGGAACCAAAGATGGCTTTGCCTTAGATATTACCAAACAAATTTCTGAAGCAGTTAATGTGCCGGTTATTGCAAGTGGTGGTGCAGGCTCGATGGAACACTTTAAAGACGTATTTAAAAATGGTAAAGCAGATGCAGCATTAGCTGCCAGTGTATTTCACTATAAAGAAATAGGTATACCTCAACTAAAAACATATTTAAAAGAAAATAATATAGAAATTAGATTATGAATCCAGACTTTACAAAATCATCAGACGGATTAATTCCGGTTATTGTTCAAGATAATATTACCAATGTGGTATTAATGCTTGGCTATATGAATCAAGAAGCCTTTGATAAAACACAACAAGAAAAACACGTTACATTTTTTTCTCGCTCAAAAAACAGATTATGGACTAAGGGTGAAGAAAGTGGGAATTTTCTGAATGTAAATTCTTTACTCATAGACTGTGATAATGATACCATATTGATTAAAGCAACACCTTTGGGACCAACCTGTCATACTGGGGCTGATACTTGTTTTAACGAAAAAAATGTGTCTACTAATTTCTTAACAGAATTAGAAACTATCATCCGAGACAGAAAAAACAATCCAACAGATAAATCATACACCGCATCTCTATTTGTTAAGGGCATTAATAAAATAGCTCAAAAAGTAGGTGAAGAAGCTGTAGAAGTAGTTATTGAAGCTAAAGATAACAATGACGATTTATTTAAAGGAGAAGCTGCGGACTTACTATTTCATTACCTAATCCTGTTACAAGCAAAAAACTTTACATTAAGCGACATTATTCATGTTTTAAAAAGCAGACACTAAGGCAACAATTATCAAATAAATGACTATTTTAGCCTTAATGTTAATTGCAGGTTTAATAATTGTAGTTATAGCATTCATATTTCTGTTCTACTACAACAGTAAAACAAAAAAACTATTTGCCCTCATTCAAAAACAAAAAATAGAGGTTGAGGCTCAAAAAGAAATTATTGAAATAAAAAAATAAAGACGTCATGGATTCCATTCATTACGCTAAATATATTCAGGGAAGTATGTTGCCTTCTGCAAAATCAATGAATCAGTTATTTCCTGAAAATTTTGTTCTATATAAACCTAAAGACGTAGTTGCAGGCGATTTTTACTGGACATAAAACATTAACAATAAACCGGTTTTAGCGGTTTGCGATTGTACAGGCCATGGTGTTCCTGGGGCTATGGTTAGCATTGTTGCTTGCAATGCCTTAAGCAGAGCCATTAAAGAGTTTAAATTAGTTGATCCTGCATTAATTTTTGATAAAGTTAATGAGTTAATGCAAGAAACCTTTTCGAAAAGTGATTACGAAGTGAATGATGGTATGGATGGTGTTTTATGCATTTTTGATAAAGACTCTATGAAATTGCATATTGCAGCTGCTAATAATCCAATATGGATTGTAAGTCCGCCAACAATTAAGACAGATTTATGGGAAGAACCCTGGAAACTATCGCAAATAAGTGCAGACAAACAACCCATAGGCAAATTTAAAGAAGAAGTAGCTCCCTTTACACTAAAAACAGTAAGCGTAGAAAAAGGTGAAATGATTTATCTATTCTCTGATGGTTATGCTGACCAGTTTGGGGGACCAAAAGGTAAAAAATTCAAATACAAACAACTGCAAGAACTGTTAAGTTCTATAGCTAAACTAGCTGTCGATGAGCAATTATCAATTCTTGATAAAACCATTTCAGATTGGCAAGGTAATTTAGATCAGGTAGATGATATTTTGATAGTTGGTATCAGAATTTAAGGATAAACCAGCCTTTTTAGCAGCTATAATTTTTTAAAAACTCATCAATAATAATGCTTAAATTTGCCACCTATTATGGCAGATAATCAACCAGAAGAAATGTCGGCACAAATGTCGTTTATGCAACACTTAGATGCATTAAGATGGCATTTAGTGAGAAGTGCAATTGCAATTTTCCTTTTTGCAGTGACATTGTTTTGTTTCAATAATTTTTTATTTGACACAGTTATTTTTGGTCCATTAAAGCAAGACTTTATTTCATACAGGGCTTTATGTTCATTGGGTTATAAAATTGGGGCTGGCGATGTAATGTGTATGACCGTTAAAAATCCTCATCTTCAAACATTATCCGCATCCGAACAATTTTTCACACATATGTGGATTGCTTTGCTGGGAGGTATTATTTGCGCATTCCCTTATGTATTATATGAGTTATGGAAATTCATTAAACCAGCATTAAAATCTACAGAGTCTAAGCCGGCAAAATGGTTTGTGATAGTTGCTTCTATTTTATTTTTAATCGGAATTTTCTTTGGGTACTTTCTACTATTCCCAATGTCTTACAATTTCTTAATCAATTATCAATTATCTGATAGCGGCATCGTTCAAACCAATAATACATTAGATGATTACATCTCACTTATCTCGACAATGGTATTGGTTTCAGGATTAGTGTTTGAGCTTCCTATTTTAGTTTATTTCTTATCCAAATTAGGGCTTTTAACGCCAACATTTATGCGTAATTACCGCAAGTACGCAGTGGTTATTATATTAATTGCTGCGGCAATTATTACTCCATCTCCTGATGTTACTTCACAAATGGTAGTGGCAATTCCTATGTATTTATTATACGAAGTAAGTATTTTTGTGAGTGCTTATGTTGTTAAGAAAAATCAAATAGCTTAATATGTCAAATCAAGTTAAAGAATTCAACGACTATCGTGCTAAAATGAATGAAGTCATTTTAGGAAAAGACAACTTAGTAATTAAACGTTTATTTAACTTAGATACACAAACGTATTCAGATGGCGCATTAAATGTTAAAACAAAAGAAATGCTTGGCTTAGTAGCTAGCATGGTTTTGCGTTGTGATGACTGTATTAAATACCATTTAGAAAAATGTTACCAACAAGGTTGCACTACCGAAGAGATTTACGAAATTTTTGCTGTAGCAAATATTGTAGGTGGAACCATTGTTATTCCTCACACGCGTCGTGGCGCAGAGTTCTGGGAAGAACTAATTAAACAATAATTATTCTGTAACTTTTTTTAACATCTACGTTATGGACGTAGATGAAGCTTCAAAAATATATTATTCCTGTTTGTATAACGGGCAAACTATTTGCTCAGGATGATTCGGATTTGTATCCGGAGCCAAGCTTTGGATTTACACATTCTACCTACTCAGGCATGTGTTTCAACTCCACATCATCATCAGACTATAATTCCAATTTTAATTTCGTAAACAAAAAACATAAAATCACTGAAACCCAATATGGTTTTGGAATCGGTATGTTTATGTGGATGCCATTAAACGATGCTATCATTTTTAAACCGAAAATTGAAGGCGTGTTTTCAAATTCCTGTATAAAACAATCTCCATGTGTATTTGCAACATCATTTGATTTCAATATATCTCACGGGTTTATTGTTTCACTGACAAAACCAAATGAAAATGGAATTATTTATATGGCCAGAAACATGACTTGTTATTTAACCAGTAAGCAGCCATACTTATTAATTGGTCCAAAAATAAATTTAAAAAAATACGATAAAGGATATATTCAAAAGGGATTTGAAAATGAGTTATCTTTTGGATTCTTTTTTGGTTATGGTATAAACTATATATTTCAGGGTAAAAACTTTGCCCCTGAGATATGTTACAACATTAGTTCAACATCTCAAAATGAAATTAATAATAACCGAAAGGTAACACACAGTATTACCCTAGCGGTAAACTTTTTTTAAAATTATTGAATTCTATGAAGATTAATGTCCTTAGGAGGATTAATAATCATAGGGAATTTTTCAATCTTAACAGAGCTACTATCTAATCCAAAAGCCTTTGCTTCACTTAAACTGAAGCGTTTTAAAATGAAGTAGGCATTTAATATAATTTTCTCAAATAAAGGTAACTCGTTTTCATATGATAGGAATTTTTCAATTACCACAAATTTAAAATCGCCAATAATATTGTTCTTGTTTAGAGATTCATAACGACTTGTGATATCTACCTCTTTGTTCTTCACTAAATCCTCTACAACTTTTCTAAACATAAGATTTACACGAGGGGCTACTCTAAATCCTAATCTAAAATCCACACGGATTATATCATCAGCAGCTACATGCGTAACTTTGTAATCCATACGGTAAGGTTCGTCCATAACATCCACATGCACAAACCAATAAATATCTGCACGTTTTGGTCGTTTTTGCAGAATCGAATAAATTACCTTAGATTCTATTTCCTCCGGATTATTTGCTCCTGTCATGTAAACCAAGTGAGTTGCATATTTAGGTATAGATTCATCACCACTTAAATCAACTAACTTTTGTTGATGGTCGGCTAATTTCACTAAGTCAGTGTATCGATTTCTGATTTTTTTAGCCAAAAACCAAACAGCCATTACCGACATTAAAGCGGAAGCAATCAATAAAGTAATCCAACCTCCATGAGTAAATTTACTTAGGTTAGCAGCCATAAAAGATAATTCAATTATCACATAAACAGTTATAATAAAATATATGAAAAACTGATTATAACGCTTCATGTGCATATAGAAGTTTAACAAAGTAGTTGTCATTAACATACATAGTACAATTGCTAAACCATATGCTGCCTCCATATTAATAGATTCTTTGAAATATAAAACAACACCTATACATCCTGCTAATAAAAGCCAATTTATAGAAGGGATATACAATTGACCTTTCATCTCGGATGGATATTTTACCCTAGCTTTTGGCCAAAGATTTAATCGCATCGCTTCGTTTATTAAACTGAATGAACCACTAATTAAAGCTTGAGAAGCAATAACTGCTGCTATTGTTGCAATAACAATTCCGTATGGTAAAAAGCCTTCCGGCATAATAGCATAAAAGGGATTACTTGACTTAAACGAATCTAAGGTCTGTCCTTGATGAGCAATTAACCAAGCACCTTGTCCGAAATAATTTAGTACTAAGGTCGTTTTAACAAAAAGCCACGAAATTCTAATGTTTTGTTTACCACAATGTCCTAAATCTGAATACAAGGCCTCTGCTCCTGTTGTACAAAGAAACACAGCTCCTAATATCAAATATCCTGATGGGTGAGTTTGCAATAAATTATACGCATAGTAAGGATTTAATGAGGTCAAAACACTCCAATCACTCGTCATTTGATAAACACCTAATATACCAAGCATTAAAAACCAAAGCATCATTAATGGTCCGAAAAACTTACCAATAAAACTAGTACCGAATTGTTGTATAAAAAATAAGATAAATAAAATTCCAATTACAATTGGTACTGTATTTAATTCAGGATTATACACTTTTAATCCCTCTATAGCAGAAGAAACAGAGATTGGCGGCGTAATAATTCCATCAGCCAATAATGCGCTACCTCCTATTATTGCAGGAACAATTAACCATTTAAACTTGGTACGTTTAACTAAGGTGTATAAAGAGAAAATCCCACCTTCACCTTTATTATCTGCCCTTAGTGTTAAAATTACATACTTAATAGTCGTTTGTAAGGTTAATGTCCAGAAAATACAAGAAATACCTCCTTTTACAATATCTGCATTAATAGCGCCTTTACCAACAATGGCGCTCATTACATAAAGAGGAGAGGTACCGATATCGCCATAAATAATTCCAAGAGTTACGATTAAGCCTGCAAGTGTAACTTTACTAGCATGGCCATGATTATGAGAGCTCATTTAAATAGGTTGTTTAGAGAATGTAAAATTACTACTATTCCAAATGCTAAAACGGTTTTTACAATAATAATTTTAAAATAAAGACGGTTAAAAATTTGACTTTTTGACTCAAATTCTGTTTACTTGCAAAAACCAAACTTTAAGCCAATTTTTCGAATATTTTCCCTATCTTTATTTACTGTTTTATAACATTTATAAACCATAAAATTGCAATTCAACAAACTCATATTTGTTTTAATACTAGCGTTTAGTTTTTTAAAAACAAAAGCAGGATATCATGCAGGGAATATTACGTATAGTTGGTTGTATGGATATACCTATCAAATCAAACTAACAACATTCACAGGAATAAATGGGACAAGTTTATATGACCCTTGCCAAGACACTTTGTGTTTTGGTGATGGAACAGGAGTAGTTGTATTAAGAAGCAATGGTCCATGCGGAGGATTCTGCTCGCCTGCATGTGATGGAGTAGTTCTTCCGGGCGCAACTGTAAAAATGAATGAATATGTAACTACTCATTCATATCCTGGCCCCGGTAATTATTTAATTTGTTTTAATGAACCAAATAGAAATGCAGGAGTCAATAATATTCCAAATTCCGTTAATCAAGTTTTTTCTCTAGAAAGTTTTTTAGTAATTCCAACTTTTGGTGCTGGAAAAAACACTTCTTCTGTCTTTGCAAACTTACCTTTAGCTTATGGATGTTTAAATAATAATTGCTTTACATATAACCCATTAGCTAGTGATGCAGACGGGGACAGTTTATCTTATGAGGTTTTTACTTGTTTAAACCCAGGCTCATCAATTCCTTATTCAGGAGTAAGTGGGACATTTAGTATTAATCCGATATCAGGATTACTATCTTGGTGCAATCCGCAGATTACCGGAGATTATAATATTAGGATAAAAATCACAGAATGGAGAAAAGATGATGCAGGAACGCCATTTATAGTTGGTTATGTAATTAGAGATACTCAGTTCAATATTTCAAATTGTACAGGAATTAATGAAGAAAAAAAATTGTTCGATGATCTTATTGTTTTTCCTAACCCTGCTAATACCTTTACAACTATTCAACTAAATGGAAAAGAAAATTATATAATCCAACTTTATGATGTAACTGGAAAAATTCTCCTAAATGAAAAAAGTTCAAATACAGACAACTACTATTTAAATTTAGAAAACATTACTCAAGGTATTTACTTTCTTAAAATTATTGGGACCAATAATAGTGTCACTAAAAAGATTATTAAACAATAAAATATTATCATGTTCAAGTTAAAATACCATTTATTCCTGTTTTTTGTCTTTGGGATTTTCCTGAGGACTAAAGCAACTCATAACAGAGCAGGCGAGATAACCTACAAATGGTTATTTGGTTATACCTACCAAATTAAAGTAACCACTTATACAAATATTGGAGGCACAAATTTAGCAGATAGATGTGAAGATACTGTATACTTTGGTGATGGTACCAGGGCTGTTGTTTTAAGAAGCAATGGTGTTTGCAATGGCTCATGCTCTCCTGCATGCGAGGGACAGCCACTACCAGGCGGTACCATAAAATTAAACGAGTATGTTACAACGCATACTTATCCCGGACCAGGTAATTATAAAATAAGTATGGAAGACCCAAACAGAAATGCAGGTGTAATTAATATCCCAAATTCTGTTAACCAAGTATTTTATATTGAATCCTTTTTAGTAATTCCGGTTTTTGGAACCGGAAAAAATGACTCTCCTATTCTTACTTTTCCACCTATTGACAATGGATGTGTAGGGAAATGTTTCTTACATAATCCAGGGGCTGTAGATTTGGATGGAGATAGTATATCATACGAACTTACAACATGCAGAGGAAGTTTTGGTGTTACTTGTACTGGATATACCTATCCGGCAACCGGAGGAGGAACTTATAACGTAGACGCTATCACGGGAACTTTAACTTGGTGTACTCCTCAGATGCAAGGAGAATATAACCT
This sequence comes from Bacteroidia bacterium, assembly GCA_035439445.1. GTDB lineage: Bacteria > Bacteroidota > Bacteroidia > B-17B0 > Aurantibacillaceae > UBA4416. Next base: position 65,769 of record DAORKG010000007.1, on the reverse strand, counting down.
AGCAATGATAGTTAAAGAATGGAGAAAAGACGCTGACGGGAACTATTTTTTGGTGGGTTATATCCTTCGAGATTTACAAGTTGACGTAGGTAGCTGTAATAATAATCAACCACATATAGTTCCAGTTTCTGATACCTGTGTAATTGCTGGCAGCGTTATTACAAAGACTATCACTGCAACAGACCCTGACTCTGATATTTTAACTCTTGAGGCAAATGGAGGACCATTTGTAGTTTCCTCTCCTATCGCAACTTTTTCGTCACCATCAGGACTTACACCTGTATCTGGTATTTTTAATTGGAATACCTCTTGTGTTCACATTCGTAAAGCTCCATATCAGGTTACAATGAAAGTGAAAGACAATGATCCAACTGTAAGCTTAGTTGACTTTAAAACATTTAACATCACAGTTGTTCCACCACCACCATTAAATTTAACAGGAGTTCCTCAAGGTACAAGCATTTTGCTAAAATGGCAAAAACCTATTTGTCATTTAACTACAGGTAATAAAATTGAGAAATATTGTATTTACCGAAAAAGTAATTGTTTACCATGGACGCCATCAAATTGTGAAGTTGGAGTGCCAGCTTATACAGGATATGTGAAAATTGCCTGTACCTCATCACTAAACGATACTACGTTTTTAGATACTAATAATGGAAACGGTTTATCACAAGGCACCAATTATAGTTATATAGTAGAAGCTGTATACACAGATGGGGCTCTTAGTTACGCCTCCAATCAAATTTGTGTTCAGTTGAAAAGAGACATTCCTATCTTAGTTAACATCGATGTGCAAACAACTGATTTAACAACGGGTAGTATATTTGTGAGATGGATTAAACCACTTTTGGGATCAAATGCACTTGATACTGCAGCTATAACTGGCCCTTACGAGTTCAGACTTGTTCATCATGATGGTTTCTCAGGCACATTTAGCACGGTGTATTCTGTAACAAAACCATATTTCCTTGCTCTAAACCAACTTACTGATACCACATTTACTCACATTGGAAGCTCAGGTTCTCCTCTAAATACACAAACCATTGCCCATACATATAAAATTGAATTTTATGCCAATGGGCAATTCATAGGAAACGGTCAAAAATCATCCTCAGTATTTTTATCATTAACTCCAAGTGATAATAAATTAAAGTTAACGTGGCTACACCAAACTCCTTGGATAAATAACAAATATTACATTTACAGAAAAGCACCTGGGGAGTTGATTTTTAGTTTAAAAGATAGTACCAATTTGTTAACTTACACAGATACAGCATTAGTAAACGGCGCATTATATTGCTATAAAGTTCAATCGAAAGGAGAGTACTCAGATCCAAGTATTTTTAAACCTCTTTTAAATTTTTCTCAAGAGGTATGCGAAAAACCAAAGGATACAACTCCGCCTTGCGCACCCAAATTAGAAATCGAATCAGATTGTAAAATACCAAGTTTATCGTTAATGTGGAATAACCCAAATCACACTTGTAGTGATGATGTGGTAAAATACAATATTTATTTTGCAGAAACAGAAGATGCAGATTTAATGCTACAGGACTCAGTTAAAATACTAAGCGATACATTGCTGGCATTTGATAATTTAACATCAATAGCCGGTTGTTATGCAGTAACTGCTGTTGACTCGTTTGGAAATGAAAGTGCACAAAGTGAAAAAATTTGTGTTGATAATTGCCCTGAATACGAATTACCAAATGTTATCACAGTGAATGATGATGGTGTAAATGACTTCTTTAAACCAATCAAAAATAAATTTATTAAAGATATCGATTTAAAAGTTTATAACCGTTGGGGAAATTTGGTTTTTGAAACAACAGACCCTGCCATTATGTGGGATGGAAAAGTTATTCAAAGCAAATTACCGTGCACGGAAGGAACCTATTTTTACGTCTGTCAGGTCAATGAAATAAGGGTAAAGGGAATAGTTTCCAGAGATTTAAAAGGTTTCATACAAATATTCCATAAATAATTCAGAAGCATAAAGTGTCAAAACGAACTACACTCATATTTTCTGTTTTAGTGAGTTATATTGTTCTCCAGTTTTTATGGTGGGAAATATTATTGGTAAGACAATCTGATGCTATCATTTCTTTAAAACAAAACATTGCGGCGCTATCATCTAGTGATGATACAATTATTTTACGTGATATTGCTGAACTACAGAAAAAGAAAAATGCTAGAGTTTACATGATTGTAGGTGAAGGAACCGTTTTTCTTTTAATTCTTCTATATGGCATTTATCAAGTCCGAAAATCTATTAAACGCGAAAGTGAACTAGCGAATCAAAAAAGTAATTTTATTTTAAGTGTCTCACACGAGCTTAAAACACCAATAGCTGCTACAAAACTTCAATTACAAACTCTCTTGAAACATGATTTAGAAAGAGAAAAACAGAAAGAACTACTCAACAATGCGTTAAACGAAAACAATCGATTGCACAAGTTAGTAGACAATGTTTTGATGGCTAATCAAATTGAGAATAATAATTTAAACATTCAAAAAGAACATCTAAACTTAAGTGAGTTAATAGAAACCACCGTTAAACGTTATTTCACTGAACAAATCGAAAAGAAAAACATTACTCTAAATATTGAGCCTAACATCGTCTTCTCAGGAGATAAGGAATTACTTCCCTCTATCTTTATCAACCTTATTGAAAATGCCATTAAATATTCGTTTGATACAATAGCAATTGATGTTGTTTTAAAAAACATCAATAACAATGTTTTTTTAGAAATAAGAGATCAAGGCTGCGGAATACCAGATAAAGAAAAAGAAACCGTTTTTCAGAAATTCTTTAGAAGCGGGAGCGAAAATACTCGTAAAACAAAAGGAACAGGCATAGGCTTGTTTATTGTAAAAAGCATTTGTGATTTACATCAAATACAAATTAAGATTTTGAATAATCAACCAACAGGAAGTATTTTCCAAATTCAATTTTAATTACGCAGCATGTTTAAGAAACTAGTTCTAATTCTAAGTGTCACCATTTTTTATAGTTGCTCACCTGATGCAGAAACTAAAAAAGACAATTCTTTTCATACTGTATCTCTTTCATACGCTAAACGATTTACTGTCAAAACTTGTTCAGATTACAATGTACTGGAACTTCATGGAAACAAAAATGACAGTGATGTAACTGCCACATTTGTTTTATATAAAAAGCAAAAACCAAATTATTCAAAAGATGCTTATTATATAAAAACTCCTGTTACAAGAGTAGCGTCAATGAGTTCGATATATACCACTATGATTGCTCAACTAAATTGCGCAGACAAAATTGTAGCCATTGACAATGTGGATTATTACAATAACTCACTTATTCAAGAACAGGCAAAAAAAGGTTCTATTATCGAATTATCAAAAGGTCCACAATTAGATATTGAAAAAACAATCGCTTTAAACCCTGATTTGTTCTTAACCTTTGGGATGGGAAGTCCTAAAGATGATGTCGATAAAAAACTAGTTCAATCTACAATTCCTATTGCCGTTAGTATTGATCATTTGGAGGAAACACCGTTAGCAAGAGCAGAATGGATAAAGTTTTATGCCTACTTTTTTAATAAAGAAACATTGGCAGACTCTTTATTTAAAATCACTGAACAAAAATATAATGACCTAAAAAACATTGCTTTAAAAACAACAAAAAAACCAAGTGTGTTAACTGAAATTAAATATGGCGATGCTTGGTATATACCTGCCGGAAAAAGCTTTATTGCTCATTTGATTGAAGATGCCGGAGGAGATTATTTTTGGAAAGAAGATACAAAAACCGGAAGCTCTGCTCAATCTTTTGAGACAGTATATGCCAAAGCAAAAGACTGTGATATTTGGATTAACTTGTATAATCTAAATTCTAAAAAAGAATTACTGAGTTATGACGAGCGTTACGGTTTATTTAAAGCATGTCAAAACAACCAATTATATAATAACAATAAAACACAAAACTCTTTAGGTTATAGTAATTATTGGGAAACAGGGATCACTCATCCCGAAGATGTATTGTCAGACTTAATAGCTATCTTCTCACCTACTCTAATGCCAAATCATGAATTTAATTATTATAAAAAATTAGAGTAATTTTAAATTGTGCCTAAATCAAAATTCATATTCACAACCATATTACTACTTCTTGTTTTAGCGGTTCTTTCTGTATGTGACTTATACTTTGGAAGTACCAATTTATTTAGCTTGGAATCATCAAACCCGATGTTCTCGTCTATTTTATATGATATTAGATTACCTAAAACATTAACCTCTATTATTGCCGGTTCAGGTTTAGCCTTGTGTGGTTTATTGATGCAGAGTTTGTTTCGTAATCCTTTAGCAGGACCCTATGTATTGGGAGTTAGCAGTGGCTCAAGTTTATTTGTGGCAATTGCTACTATGATGATTTCATCCATTCACGTATCCGGTTTTTTTATTATGGGAAAAAGTATTGTGACTTTATTCTCCATATTGGGAGCGTTTTTTGTAACGCTTATCATTTTATTAGTTTCCAGAAAAAATAGAAGTAATGTTACTGTTTTGTTGGTAGGTTTAATGTTAGGTCAAATCCTAAGTGCCTTACAAGGATTAATAGAATACATGAGCAATGCTGATAATTTAAAAACATTTGTGATGTGGGGAATGGGAAGTGTTGGAAGTACAACCATTCAGGATTTATATTTTGTGATACCAATTTATATTGTTGCAATCTTTGCAAGTTTCTTTTTTATAAAACCACTCAATGCTATTTTATTAAACGAGCAATACGCTCAAAATTTAGGAGTCAATGTAAATGCTTTGCGTCTATCAATTATTGTTATTACTGCTGTTTTAGTGGGAGTTATTACCGCCTTTTGTGGACCAATTGCCTTTGTAGGAATATCTGTTCCGATAGCGTCACGTCTGTTTTTTAAAACCTCACACCATTTACACCAAATGACATTTTGTTTACTACTCGGCGCATGCGTTGTATTAACTGCCGATGTTGTTTGTCAAGTTTTAAGCAGTCAATTTATGTTACCAATAAATACTGTAACAACCATTATTGGTTCTCCGGTAGTGATTTATTTATTATTCAAATCAAAATTAAGTATAGGATGATAGATATCAAGAATTTAGAAATAGGTTATCAGAACAAACGTCAGAAAAATTCTGTATTTAAAGACATGAACATGAGTTTTAATGCGGGAGATTTGGTTGGCTTAATGGGAGATAATGGTGTTGGAAAATCTACATTTCTAAAAACAATAACAGGCACATTAGTTCCATTATCTGGAGAGATAAAAATAAACGGGAAACACATTACACAATTCAATGCTCAGGAATTAGCACAGATTTTATCTATAGTAATAACCGAAAAAATTGGCGGCTTTAATTTAACCGTTTGGGATGTTGTAGCAACTGGGCGTACTCCTTACATTAACATTTTCGGAAAGCTAACTAGTGAAGATGAAAGTATTGTTACTAAAGCATTAGAGCAATTAAACTTATTACCATTAAAAGATAAATTGATTGATGAATTGAGCGATGGACAACGACAAAAGGTAATGATTGCAAAATCTTTAACGCAACAAACACCAATTATTGTTTTAGATGAACCAACAGCATTTTTAGATCACACTTCAAAACATCACTTATTTTCAACCCTCAAACAATTGTGCGTTGAACAACAAAAACTCATCATTGTTTCTTCGCATGATTTAGAGTTGATGAAAACATATATTAATAAATCAGTAACAATGAAAGAGAATAATTTACTCGAAATAAACTAAAAAAGTCCAACCGAAATCGATTGGACTTTTTTAGTTTATGAATGTATAATCTTATTTCTTTACACGCTCTACATAAGAAGCTGTACGAGTATCAACTTTTACTAAATCACCTTCGTTACAGAATAAAGGTACATTTACTTTAGCACCACTATCTAAAGTTGCCGGTTTTAATGTATTAGTTGCTGTATCTCCTTTAACACCAGGTTCAGTATAAGTAATTTCACAAACTACAAAAGTTGGAGCTTCTGCTAAAATAACATTATCACCTTCAAAAGAAACTTTTACTTCCATTCCTTCTTTTAAGAATTGAGCTGCGTCTCCAAATAAAACCATCGGAACATGAACTTGTTCAAATGTTTCATTGTCCATCACTACTGCAAAATCTCCTTCAACATAAATAAATTGCATTTGTTTAAAATCAACACGTACGACATCAACTGTTTCACCACTTCTAAAACGGTTTTCAGTTTGCTTACCATTTAATAAGTTACGCATTTTAGCTTGATAAAATGCACGTAAGTTACCGGGAGTACGGTGTTGCCATTCAGTAATTACTACTAATTCGTTGTTAAATCTGATAATCGATCCTACGTTAATATCGCCTGTATCTGCCATTTGTTCTAAATTTTATTGTGTTATATATTTTCTTTTTAGTTTTCTAATTCGTGAACTACACCCATGTGACTGAATTTTTCAATACGAGCATTGATGCGCTCTTCCGGTGTTTGTTTTTTTAATGTTGCAAGGTGCTTCAAAATCTCAGCTTTTACTGTAGCAAACATTTCTTGTTGATTATTATGAGCGCCTCCTAATGGTTCTTTAATAATACCATCAATTAGTCCATTTTTGCTCATGTCATCCGCTGTTAATTTTAAAGCTTCTGCAGCAGTTTCTTTAAAACTCCAGCTACGCCATAAAATGGATGAACAAGACTCAGGAGAAATAACTGAGTACCATGTGTTTTCCAACATTAATACTTTGTCTCCGATACCAATTCCTAATGCCCCACCACTAGCACCTTCGCCAATGATGATACAAATTACCGGAACTTTTAATTGAGTCATCTCTAATAAATTTCTGGCAATTGCTTCTCCTTGTCCACGCTCTTCAGCTTCTAATCCAGGGTATGCACCTGGAGTATCAATAAAAGTAACAATAGGTTTATTGAACTTTTCAGCCATTTTCATTAAACGTAACGCCTTACGGTAACCTTCAGGATTTGCCATACCAAAACGACGTATTTGACGCATCTTTGTATTAATCCCTTTTTGCTGACCAATAAACATTACTGTTTGTCCATCAATATCCCCAAATCCGCCAACCATAGCTTTATCATCACCAACAGTTCTGTCTCCATGTAATTCAATAAATGAACTATTAGAAACTGCATCTATATATGCTAATGTATATGGTCTCTCGGGGTGACGGCTAACTTGAACACGTTGCCAAGCAGTTAGGTTAGAAAAAATCTCTTCACGTTTTGATTGAATTTTGGCCTCAAGTTCTTTAATGCCTTTACTCATATCAACCTTGCTTTTTTCAGCAACGCCTTTCAATTTTTCTAATTCTTCTTCTAACTCCTGAATTGGCTTTTCAAAATCAAGATAAATCATAGTATAGTGGTAATTAGTTAGGGGGCAAAGATACTAAAAAATTGAAAAAACAACACTTGTAACTTATTGATAATCAATATTAAAATTGATATAAAAACCAGTTTCATTAAATTTAATAGCTTTGCTGCATGATTTGCTTCCCAAACGCTAAAATAAACTTAGGTCTAAATATTACCGAAAAACGTTCGGATGGTTATCATAACATCGAAACTATATTTTACCCAATAGCTTGGAATGATGCTCTAGAAGTGATTGTAAACAAAGAGTCACAAAAAGAATTCAATTTACATTTAAGTGGTTTGGCAATTGCTGGCAACATCGAAGATAACTTATTATATAAAGCATATCAGATTATCAAACAAACCAAAACTCTTCCTCATATTAATGTTTATTTGCATAAGACACTACCAATGGGAGCTGGCTTAGGAGGTGGAAGTGCAGATGCTGCATTTTTTATTAATTTACTAAACGAACAGTTTTCATTAAACTTTACGGAAGCTGAACGCATTGATATTGCTCGTCAATTAGGAAGTGATTGTGCATTTTTTATTAAAAACACTCCGGTCTATGCTACACAAAAGGGAGATATTTTTACAGATATTAAATTAGACTTGAGTCATCTATTCATTGCTATTGTTTATCCAAACGTGCATAGCAATACAAAAGAAGCATACAGTTTAGTGAAACCACAACAACCAATTAAATCTTTATTGGAAATCATACAACAACCTATCTCAACTTGGAAAACAGATTTAATCAATGATTTCGAAAAATCGATTTTTAGTTTATACCCAATCGTTGAAAAAACAAAAAAAGACTTATATGAATTAGGCGCTCAATATGCATGCATGAGTGGCAGTGGCAGCGCTGTGTTTGGTTTATTTGAAAAAGAACCCGACATTAAACACCTTATGCAATTTCCTCATTGGGTTGGCAAAATGAAATAAAAAAAGCCCTAAGTAATTCTTAGGGCTTTTATACTTTTAAAGCGTTTAATTTTTTACAACTTTAGTTGTTTTAATTAAATCTCCTGATTTATTTTTAATATTTATTGTATAAATTCCATTTGCAAATTTTGAAATATCAAATTCCACATGTGTATCAAAATTTTGATTTAACATCAATTTTCCTGTTACATCAAAAACTTCTACAAGTGCTTTATCATTATTACTCATATAGATATTTAAAACATCAGAAGTTGGATTTGGTCCTATGAAAATTGACGCTTCAGAAGCATCTAACTCAAGTCCGCCTAAAGTAATATCTTTCGTATTAGTTCCTACCTTATTTAGAATCCAGTTATTTGGGTCAATCCCAATACTTGTAACAGTTCCTGTTAAAGCTAATGTATAGTTCTCTACCGTTTGTCCGTGATATAGTCTCACAATCGTATCAGGCTTAGCCGTTCGGGAAATTCTATAATCCACATGTGTCATAAATAAAGGAACAGAACTAGGGACAGATTGAGCCTGAGTAGATTTTAAATAAAAAACATTGTTTGATTGATTCCAGGAAACGCTAAATGTTGGATAACCTTGCCCATAATACCATTGATTAAAAAACTGTGTGAAATTAAGTCCACTTTGGGCTTCCATAAAGTTTTTGAAATCAATAACACTAGCAGTGCTTTTAGCATAAGTGTTTTGAAATGCTCTGATAGCAGGGAAAAATACAGAATCGTTATTAATTTCGTAACGTAAACTGTGAATTACAGCGCTTCCCTTATCATAGGTTAATCTTGAGCTAAAAATCACGTTAGCGTTCATTGTATCAGCATTAGTAAAATAACAACTTCCACCTGGTTGAGACATTACACTATTATGAACATCCAACATCTTTTGAGTGGCAGTTGTTCCGGTGCCTGTCATATATTGATGGCATAAATATTCTGTATAACTAGCCCATCCTTCATTGATGAAAATATCTTTCCAAGCAGCGCAAGTAACATTATCTCCCCACCATTGATGTCCCAACTCATGTGCATCTAATTCAAAATCGAAAAAACCTAAACTTGTCATAGTTTGATGCTCCATTCCTCCTCCAAAAGGAGCCATACAGTGTCCATATTTTTCTTTATAAAACGGATACATTCCATAAAGGTCAGATTGCTTTTCGATTGTTTCAGTTATTCTATTTAATGCGGCCTTTTGAGTTGCCCATGCTGTGTTATTTATAGCATTATCATAAATAAAGTTTTGGACATAAATAGAATCGTTAACTAGGTATTGCGGTTTAGCGTACAATATATAAGGTTTATACTTTGCAGTAGCAACCGAAATTAAATAATAATCAATCGGGTAATTCGATTTCCATTCATATCTTTTTTTGTTACCTATAGTAACTATATTTTTTAATAAACCATTTGAACCAACCATATTGCTGGAATCTGTGGTAGCATAAACCCATGAAGAGTCTATCTTATCTCTCAAATCTTGTTTACACGGAAACCAATGATATGCCACAATACTTTCACTTAAACTCCACGTAACCTGATTTCCCCAAGAGCCTGAAGTTCCCATATTGTAACCATTCCCAATTGCAGCTCCTCCGGCAGTAGTACAAGTTCCTTTATAATAAACCACAGCATCAAATAATTGATTTTGTGCTATTGGAGTACCGGCAGTTGCCAAAACTAAACTATCTCTTCTTACAAAAGAACGTTTAGCTCCATTTACATAGACAGAATCAATAGTATGATTTTCATGTAAAACAAAAGCAAAAGAATCGAGGCTTGTAGCAACAACTTTTGCAATGCTTCTTACATTTCCACTAATAAATAACGTATTACGTTCTACATTCAAATTCAAATGATAAAATTTTAAATCATATTTATTTTCGGGCGGAACATAACCCGGAGGTAATGCTACTGACATTCTTTTTTCAAAATGTTGTGCTTTATGCTTTGCACAATAGTGGTCGGTTTGTGCATTCATCTTTAAGAAAGAAAAAGCCAAAGCTGACAGATAAATAAAGTACTTCATGTGTTGTTTTTTTAGTTACTATAAATACTTTTTAATGTATGTAAATTTTAGTTGTATCTAAGCTAAATCATAAAATTGTTAAACACAATATCTTTAGTCGAAAACTATATGAACGGTAATAATTATGTATAATTTTGTTTAATCTTTGCTCAATTATGAAATATTTCTGGATTTTTACTTTATATACTGTAGGTTTATTCTTCACAAGTAAACTAAAAGCACAAAAAGACACTTTGCATTTGTACCAGATATACAATACTTTTTCAAATGAGGAAAAAGCAGAATGGACAGCCTTTGAAAATAACTGGAATTATTTTGAATATTCTGAAATCAAGAAAATATTTAAAATTAAAAATTTGAATTGTAAAAACTGTGAGAGTTTTTATGCCGATATACTCATTGCAATAAACGACGAAGGTGTTCCTAACATAGTAAAGTTTTTGAAAGGTAAAAAATGTGGGATTATTTGTAACGAAGAGCTTTTTAAAAACAAATTTGAAAATTCTATACAAAAACAACAGTTCAAAAAACTAAAAAATAGACAGTTTATTGCAAGATTTGGACATGTTTTAAAGTGCTAGATTAAAGAAACCTGTTAACTTTGCAACACTATTATGGTAACATATAACCCAAAAGACTGGTTCACACTTATTATACAATTTCACAAAAGCGACACATTCAGAAGATTGTTTTGGTCGCTTGTAAGCATTGGAATATATGCAGCGGCAATTGTTTACAGTGAACTACACTTTTTTCATTTAGAAACTAAAAATCCTACGGTAATGCACTCCATATTAGGTTTTGTATTATCAATGCTATTGGTATTTAGAACTAACTCCGCATATGACAGATGGTGGGAAGGAAGGAAAATTTGGGGCAGCACTGTAAATAACTCCAGAAACCTGGCAATGAAATTATCATCTATTTTGATTCATGAAAAAGATAAACAGGAGATTAAACATTTAATTACGAACTATGTTTTTGCATTTAAAAACCATTTGAGAGGAAAATATATTCAAGAAGAATTTATTCAAACAGAAAGCATCAATCTTGCTAAATTCGCAGACTCCGATCATAAACCAAATTTTATTGCCAAAGCGTTATATGCAAAAATTAATACCTTATACATAAACAAAGATATTTCTGGGGAACAACTAATCATCTTAAATGAAGAACTAAAATCATTTACAGATAATTGCGGGGCATGCGAACGAATTAAAAATACACCTATTCCATATTCATACAACATTTTTTTGAAGAAAATGATTTTTCTTTACATCATGTCATTACCAATATTTTTTGGGAGTGAATTTGGTTATATTACAGTCCCTATTTCAATTATTGTATTGTATGTATTTGCCAGTATTGAATTGATTGCAGAAGAAATCGAAGATCCATTTGGTGAAGATGACAATGATTTGCCAATTGATGATATTTGCAAAAGAATAAAAACTAACTTAAACGAAATTTTAAACTAATATGTATCAAAACGACATTATACTAAGGGCAGCTAGAGGAGAGAAAGTTGAACGTGTACCAATTTGGTTAATGCGTCAGGCAGGACGCATATTACCAGAATATAAAGCAACCAGAGCTCGAGCAAAAAACTTTATTGAGTTTGTAAAAAATCCTGAATTAGCAGCTGAAGTAACCATACAACCGGTTGATATTTTAGGAGTTGATGCTGCCATTATTTTCTCTGACATATTAGTAATTCCTGAAGCAATGGGCTTACCATATCAAATGATAGAAGCAAAAGGCCCTAACTTTGAAAAAACAATTAAATCTCAAAAAGACATTGATGATTTACATATTGCTGATGCGGGAGATTTAGATTATGTGATTCAAGCAATCAAATTGACTAAAAAAGATTTGAATAACAGAGTACCATTAATTGGTTTTGGAGGTGCTCCATGGACATTAATGGCTTATATGGTTGAAGGAAGTGGTAGTAAAACCTTTAGTCAGGCAAAAAAATTCTTGTATCAAGAACCTGCTTTAGCTCATCAATTATTAGAAAAAATTACTCAAAGCACCATTAACTACTTAAAAGGACAAATTGCTGCGGGTGCTGATATGGTTCAAATTTTTGACAGTTGGGCTGGTGTTTTAGGTCCTGAACAATATTTAGAATTCTCATTAAAATATATTTCAAAAATTTGTGATGCCATTGAACCATTAGTACCGGTTACAGTGTTTGCAAAAGATGCACACTTTGCTTTAGCGGATATGGCAAAATTAAACTGCAACACTATTGGTTTAGACTGGACAATTAATCCACAAGATGCACGTATTATTATTGGCCACGAAAAAACATTGCAGGGAAATGCAGACCCATGCATGTTATATGCAGATGAAAAAACCATTGAAACTACAGCCCGTAAAATGGTAAATGCATTTGGCAAACAACGTTATATTGCCAACTTGGGTCATGGCTTATATCCCGATTTAGATAAAAATAAAGTGAAATTCTTTATTGATTGTGTAAAGAGCATATAGTAAAAAAAGCGTAACTATATTTAAAATATCAGTTAGCACAAAAGCAACTTTATATAATATATTTTGAAATCTTCGAAATAGTTATAACTTTGTATATGATTGATTACCAAATACAAGAGTTTATTTTAACCTATTTTATATGAAGATTTTTTTTACTCTTTGGCTTTTATTACTTTGTTTTCTTGTAAAATCTGCTACCATTACTATTGCTGGAAGCGGAAATTGGAGTTCAACCACGCCAAATGCCCCTTGGCCTGGTGGTATTTTACCAAACCCTGGTGATGACATAGTTATCTCAGGAGGCCGAACATTATCTGTAGATGGAAACTATACTTGTAATTCCATTACAATTGGTTCGTCTGCTGCCACATCTAACACACTTACAGTTAATAGTGGTTTTACCTTGACAGTTAGTAATACCATTACAATTGTTCCACCAATTACATCAGCTAATACAAATTTATTGGATGCAGGTAATGGATTTGTAAATTGTAACGGATTGAATAGTACAAATTCGGGTAATAATAATCGAGTTTGTGCAATTTCAATTAATACCGGCACGCTGAATGTAAATGGGAATATTTCTCTCGGTGCTACAGTCCTTCGAAACTCAGTTACATTTTTAGGAACAGGGTTGCTTCGTGTTACAGGAACTTACATTGGTGGGGGGACATACACAAATACTAATGGAACAATTGAATACGCCGGCACTAATCAAACATTAAATTCAGCAATTACAAACTATTATAATTTGTCATTATCAAATTCCGGTACAAAAACAGCCTCTGTCACATTTACAGTGAATGGTAACCTATCCGTTTCCGGAACAACTCAGTTGGATATGACAAGTACTCCATACAATATACAAATAAATGGAAATTGGCAAATTACAAGTTCAAACGCAGACCCATTTATTGAGCAAACATCCAGAGTAACATTTGGAGGCACATTGAATTCACAAAGTATATCAACTCCATTAACATCCGGCGAAACGTTTTATAATGCTACTATTAACAACTCATTTGGCACAAGTCCCCAATTATCAATCAATAAAAATTTAAATATCACCAATGATATTGACTGGACCGCAGGTGCATTAAACTTGAGCGGAAATAATTTAATTATCACTGGTGGTAGTGCAACTTCTGCATTAAGTAATGGCACAATTATGACAACCGTTCCTGGCTCTTCTATTACAATTACTGACCCTACGGATACTTATACTGTTGATTTCAATAATTTTACAGTAGGTACCAATACTACAACTGGCGCTGTGTCTATTACAATGACATCAAATAGTAGCACATGGATTGGTTCAAAATTTTATGGTGCAACAAATTTCACAAAAACAGGGCCATCTGTTGATGATTTTGCCGGTGGAAATATCTTTTATGGACCAAGTTGTTACTTTAAAACAACAGCAACAGCTGCTCGATGGAGAATGGGCCATAACAATCCCACACCAGATATATTTTACAATGCTACATTTGATGCAAATGGAACAAATATAGCTGGCGCAACAAATAATAATTTTATTGTAGGTGCAAATTCTATAGGAAATGAATATTATGGCACAACCACAATTATCAGTACAACTTCAGGTGGATTTTTTGTAGGACGCCAAAATGGAACTGGGAACAATAGTCATATATTTCATGGCCCAATTATTATCAATGTTTCTTTAACCGGAAATGTAACCATCGGAGATGCAACTTCAACAAACACAAGCACAGTAACCATTGAAAATACTTTACAATTAAATTCGTTAGCAACTTCTGTTGGTGACATTTACATTGGGTCGTCAACAGGCTATTCATCAGTTACCTTAACTTCATCAGGGCAGATAATTGACGGAACTATTTTAGGTGCCACTAATATATACTTTAACAGTATCAATCAAACCAATAATCTTCCAAATAGCACAATTAGTGGTGCTCCAACTAATTCAACCATATTTGTAGCAAATAATAATTCAGCTCCAACAAGATGTGTTTTTAATGGAAATGTAAGTTTTACTTCTCCTAACATTAATTTAAGAGGAGGAACCTTTAACGGCACGAATAATTTTCAGGCAAATGGCGCGTCTAGTTTATCTAGTTATGGAGGAAACGTATTTAATGGGACAACAACTTTTATAAATAACGGAACTGGTTATTGGTACCTAGGTAACACTGTAGCTGATGATTTTAATGCAAATGTAATTTTTAATCAATTATCTTCTGGAGCATTAGTTCCTTGCTATGCAACTAACGGAACATTTTCAAAAAACATCTCTACTATAGGTACAAATTCATCAATAACATTTTGCGGCGGAACAACATCAGGAACTGTTACAATAGAAGGTAATGGGACACAATTATTTTTAGGTTCAAACTCATTTATCCCAACTATCCGTAACTTAGTAATGAATACAACATCAAGTGGTTCAATAACATTAAATGTTCCATTAAATATTTCAAACAGCTTGTTAATGACATCCGGCAACATCATCTCGTCATCTACAAATAGCATAACACTCACAGATGAGACTGTAACTTCCAACATTGGTAGTGCCAATTCATTTATTAACGGACCATGTTACTATAATGTTACGAGTAACACATTAAACAGTTTAACATTTCCAGTAGGTAAGGGTACAAAATGGCGCCCCGTAATTTTAGGAGAAAGAAATAGTGTTACAACATCTATTACATACAAAGCAGAGGTTATTAATGCATCTGCAAGATCATTAGGATATACATTACCTGCAACTGTTGATACGGTTTCTGATATAAATTATTGGGATGTTGACAGAACTTTAACAAGCACTGGAGCTGCACTTCCAACACAATCTCTAACTGGTACTCAGTCAATTACTTTATATTATTTAGATGGTGATGAAGTAAGAGATCCAAGTAATTTAAGAATTGTAAAAAACACTTCTGCCGCACCAACTACATGGATTGATATTGGCGGAACTGGTTCAGGAGCACCAGCTGGGTTTATAACTTCAACATCATCACCATCTGCCTTTACAAACTATAGTAGATTTACACTAGGCGATGCGATCGGTGGTGGAAACCCATTACCAATAGAATTACTTTCTTTTACAGCCATAAAAAATAATCAACAAGTTGATGTAAAATGGGAAACTGCAACAGAATCAAATAATGATTATTATGTTATAGAAAGATCCAAAGATGGGCTTAATTTTGAAAAAGTTACTATTGTTGATGGAGCAGGAAATAGCCTCACACATTTAAGTTATTATTCAAATGATTATAAACCATATCGCGGAGTATCGTATTACAGATTAAAACAAGTTGATTTTGATGGTACTTTCAAGTATTCTCAAATCCAATCTGTGGAATTCAATAACACTAAGGATTTTTCATTTGAAGTATATCCAAATCCGAACGATGGTTCAGAAATTAATATTGCATTTGATGAAGTGGTTGAAAATATCATTATTATCTCTATTCATGATGTTTCTGGGAAAGAAACTTATTCTAAAATGATAGCATCAAATGAGGACATGAAATTTACTATCAACTTAACCCATGAGTTAGCGAAAGGAGTATATTTCATAACCGTATCATCTGATCAAAATATATACAGAAAAAAATTAATTGTTAAGTAAATTCGAGCTTTTACTTGTAGCCATCAGTTAACGTTTTTAAAAACGCTACTAAATCTTTCTCGTCCTGTGAACTTAATTTTAGTTTACCCAATTCAGTTTTATTAACATTAGCAGACACTTCAGGATTTGGAAATAGCGAATCTCTTTTATTGTAGAAATGAACAGCATCTTCTAATGTATTAAAAACTCCATTATGAAAATACGGGGCAGAAATAGCAACATTACGTAAAGTAGGCACTTTAAATTGTCCGTTGTAATTACTATTATTTAAAAATGCACCCAATCCATAATCTATATATGATGCACCTAATGGATTATAGTTAGCCGACATAGTATAAAAAGGATTATTCATATTCTTTGGCAATCCAATATTATCATAAGTAAAATCAGTAAACAATACTTTACCTGTTTCTTCATCTTCATCAATAATATGACAGTTGGCACATTTACCCTTAGCTGTATCTGTAAAAACTTTCATTCCTCTCATTTCTTGAGCAGTTAAAACTGCCTGTCCTTTTAAGTAATAATCATATTTCGATGTAAAAGGATTAACTTCTGATGATTGTTCGTAAGCAGCAATTGCATCTGCAATATTTCTCAAAGCTTTATCTTCATCTGTTATATCTCCATAAACTTCTTTATATAAATAATAGTAATTGCTGCTTTTTACTTTAGAAATAAGCATGCTTACATTTTCAATATTCATCTCCAATGGATTAAAGAAAGGTTTAATAGCTTGCTCTTGCAAAGAGTTTACTCTTCCATCGTGAAAGAATCCACCAACATAGGTTGAATCAACAGAATCGTAATATAAAGGCATTGAGAACATAGCATAAGAAACATTTGGCGCATTTCTATTCCCAAACAATCCGTCAACTGCTCCCTCAGAAACAATGTTGTGATTTAAATCACTAAAACCAGTTTCTGGGCTATGACAACTGGAACAAGATTGCCCAATAGGATTTGACAATCCTTTATCAAAAAATATTTTTTTACCTAGTTTTATTTTGTCATTCTGTTCAACAATGGTAATGTTTTTATCTTTTTTACAAGATGTGAAAAAAACCAACAGAATAAGAATTAAAAAGCTTTGAATTTTTTTTAAATGAATCATAGTTTATTATTAAAATTTTGCACTTAAACCTATATACCAACTTCTACCGATTGAAGGAATTATTCCGGGACCAGGGTATTCATCTGTACGACGTGTAAAATAAGCCTTATCAGCTAAGTTATTACCACCTAATTTAATAGCGTAGTTTTTGTATTTATAACTAGCGCTGCAATCAATCACACTATATGCGGGAATATAACCAGCAACAGGATCAGAACTTACTTTTATATTTGAAGCATCACCAAAAGCATCGCCTACATAATTATACTGACAAGTGATTGAGAAATGATTACCATTTAAAATTAAACCAATACGATTGATTGTATTTGCAGACGCTTCTACTCTGTTCCCTTTAAATTCTCCTGTGGTGTATTTAGCGTCTATAAATGAATAAGAATCAAAAATGCTAATACCATATTTTGATGCCGGATTAATGCATTTAATAATATTAAATTCAACATAAGCTTCAACACCTTGATGAACACTATTAGCAATATTTGTTCTATAAGTATATTCTTCTCCAAGTTCATTTGTTTTTAATACAACACCTATTCTGTTGTTATAAGCCATATAAAAAGCACCAATATCAAAGTTCAAATAATTTTTCACTGTGCCTCTATAGCCAATATCAGAATTAAAACCTGTTGCGTCTTTTAATTTTGAGTCGATTTTAGAAATCACACCTAATGGTTCCAATTGCCCATAATCAATAGGTCTGTATGCCTGGCTAATATTTCCGTATAAACTCGTGTTATATGTTGGTTTAAACTCTAAACCGGTACCAAACAAAGGAAAATAACGGTTACGAACTTGCTCTGTATAAATTTTAAATTCATCTTCGGTTTTATAACCAGTTGCTGTGCTATTAATGTACTCAAATCTAAAACCTGGTGTAACTGTAAACTTTTCTCCTATTCTAAAGATATTTTCTACAAATGGTGCTAAATTTGTTGTAGAGAAATCTAAATCATAACCCCAAGGACCTATAATAGATAAATCAAAATCACTTTTAGTTGTACCTTCTCCACCTCCTTTACGGTTAAACCATGCGTAACTATATCTTAAGCCACCCGCAATGGTTGATTTTTGTTTACCTAATTGATAACGATGAGAAATTCTAAGTTCCGAAGTTGTGTTTTGCATTTTTTCTATACCAACTTCTCTTGGAACATACTCATTAGTTGTAGTGTCAATATTATCTAATGCTTCAGGTCCGCCATCTTCATTGCGCCATACTAATGAACGTCCGCTAAATAAAAACATAGTTTTAAAATCAACTGTTGTATTTTCCGATGGAGTATATTTTAAGTTTGCACTGACAATGTTCCATGGACTTTTTAACCAATTTCGGGAACGAGTAGATGATTTAGGATTAGCTGCAAATGCACTATCTGTAAAGCCACCAGGCATTTTCAATTCATTACGTAATAAAGAATATTCAACAGATAAGGCTAACTTTTCGGTTGGTTTATATTGTAATTTTCCAAAACCTGAAACCTGCCATTGCTGACTATTTGGTCGATACCCTTGCAATGTACGATATTGAACAAAAGCATAATAGTTTACTTTTTTTATTGTTCCTCCAACTGAATTGAAAGAGTTAAATAATCCAAAACTACCAACTGTTTGAGATGTATTAAATTCAAATTTCTTGTATTTAGGAGCCTCTTTTAAAACATAATTTACTAATCCTCCAAACTGAGAACCAAATTGTAAAGATGCTGCTCCACGAACCATTTCAACTCTGCTAACAGCTTCCATTGGGGGTAAATAATAAGCCTCATTATAACCATAAATATCAGCACTAATATTATAGCCGTTTTGACGCGTATTCATTTCGATGCTTTGCGAAGGATTTAATCCACGTGTAGCAATACCATTAGCAGTAAAACCACCTGATTCAGTTTCTACTATATTTAATCCGGGTGTTCTTCCTAAAATTTGACGTGTGTTATTAATAGCTTTATTAGCATCTAAACTATCTGTAATTAAAATTTCGGTTTTTTTACCTGCATAAATAATCCCCTCCTTTTCATCAGGCAAATGCCCCACTCCATTTACTGTGCGGTATTCGGCAATGATAATTTCGCTTAAATCTAATTCTTTAGGTTTGATAGAATCTTTATTTTGAGCAGACACAAAGCTGCTAATGGTAATTAAGGTAAAAAATAATAAGTAACGTATATCCATAATTGCAATTCAATTTGACATTGCAAAAATGTTATTTAGAATTCCTCTAAACAATACCTAAAAAAAGGTATACTATAATTTATCCAACTGATGGTTTGTTAATTTACAATTTACCCATTCTCCATCAAGGATAGCATCATATTTCTTATAAAACTCAATGGCGGGAGTATTCCAATCTAACACTTGCCATTCCATACGGCGCACTTTCATGTCTTTACTTACTTCAACCACTTTATCAAATAATAATTTGCCAAGTCCTTTACCTCTTTGTGATTCAGTTACGATAATATCTTCTAAAAACAAGCATTTACCTTTCCAGGTACTGTACTTAAAGTAATATAATGCCATACCCACAATAACTCCATCTAATAACGCTACATAAAAATCAAATTGTTTATCAGCACCAAATCCCCATTCTGTCATTTCTACAATAGTCACTTCAACTTCAGTGGGAGCTTTTTCATATACAGCTAATTCTTTTACTAAGTTCAAAGCTGATGGAATATCTGCTTGAGTTCCTTTTCTTATTTCGATATCCATATTATTTAGAATACTGTTGTTTTAAAATTACTTTTTGTAAGATTCGTTTAACGATTAATTCAGCTAAAATTTGCTGAAAGTTTTTATCAGGATGATTTGCCGCTTCCTTTTTTATTTGAAGTTCAGTGACATCTATTCTGTATAATAAATTTTGAATAGAAGCGGAATCTTTTTTCTCAATAATCATTACCGATTTCAAAACCTCTTGAAATACATGTTCCAAATTATTAGAGATTAACTTTGGTGTCACGTCTGAAAATCCGCACAATTCAAAATCACGACTTAGTTGAACTTTAAATTTCTCAAATAAATCAGGCTTTTGCAAATCTTGTATCAAAGCTATTTCCATTCTTTTAATAACAACCTGTCAACTGGTTTTTTATTTATGATATGTGACTGAATAATTTCAGTAACATCTTCTTTTTTTACTCCTACATAAAAAACTCCTTCAGGATAAATGGCAATGGTTGGTCCAAAGTCACAAATACCCAAACATCCACTTTTATTAGCTCTGGTTTTTAATCCAACATTTAAATCTTTTAATTGCTTTTTAAATTCAGCAACTAATTCTAAGCCATGGGTTTCTCCGCAACTCAGTTTTTCGGAACCAGTGCGTTGATTGGTGCAAACAAAAATATGTATGTCAAATATTGGGTTCATAATTATATTAACTTTGAACAAAGTTACAGCTAAATTGTAATTAATACGTCATGGGAGTTATATTAATATCCGGAGGAACTGGTTTAGTTGGAAAAGCATTATCTAACCTATTACTTTCAAAAGGACATGAAGTCAGAATTTTATCTAGAAATCCAAAATCAACAAACAATATAAAGTCATTTTATTGGGATGTTGAGAAAAATGAAATCGATGAAAAAGCTTTTGATGATGTGGAACACATTGTTCATTTAGCCGGAAGTGGTATTGCTGATAAACGTTGGACTAATGCAAGAAAACAAGACATTGTTGATTCAAGGGTTAATAGCATAAAATTTATTAGCTCAATTTTAAAAAAGAAAAACATTCAATTAAAATCATTTGTTGGAGCAAGCGCTATCGGTATTTATGGAATGACAACTTCCGAAAAAATATTTACAGAAACTGATAAAGGACACAATGATTTTCTCTCACAATCTTGTATTCAATGGGAAAATGCCTATCAAGAAATTCAAACACTATCCAATAAAAATTGTACCATCAGAATAGGAGTTGTATTAAGTAAAGATGGAGGCGCTTTAAAAAAGTTATTACCATTATTTAATATAGGATTAGGCTCAGCAGTTGGTAGCGGGAAACAATATATGCCTTGGATTCATATAGATGATTTGGTTTCTGTTTTTCACGAAGCACTTTTCAATTCAAATTATAATGGAATTTATAATGCCGTTTCTTCTGAAGAAAGCACAAATCAATCCTTTTCAAAACAATTGGCAAAATCTCTTTCAAAACCATTTTTTCTGCCTAATGTTCCTGCATTTATTCTAAAAATAATATTCGGAGAGATGGCCAATGTACTTTTGGAAGGGTCGCGAGTAAATAATCAAAAGCTTATCAATAGTGGATTTCAGTATAAGTTCCCTTCTCTAAATGAAGCTTTAAAAGCCATCGTTTCTGAAAAATAAATTGAGGTTTAATTGTTGTTATGTTGCAATATTTTCGCAAAAAAAGCGTTATATTAGCCTTGTCTTTTTAAAGAAATATTATGTGTGGAATTGTAGGATATATTGGGAATCGTGATGCGTTTCCTATTTTAATTAAAGGTTTACAACGTTTAGAATATCGTGGCTACGATAGCGCTGGTGTAGCAATGATTTCACCGGAGGGTAGCCTTAATGTATACAAGAAGAAAGGGAAAGTATCTGATTTATTAGATTCTTGTAAGGAAAAAGATAGATCCGGAAACATCGGGATTGGGCACACTCGTTGGGCAACTCATGGAGAACCTAATGATATTAACTCTCATCCACATTATTCTCAATCTCAAGAATTAGTGATGATACACAATGGTATCATAGAGAATTACGCTTCTATTAAAGAAGGATTACAAAAACGCGGACATACCTTTTTGTCTCAAACAGATACCGAAGTTTTAATTCACTTAATTGAAGATATTCGCACACATGAACCTGCCATGAAATTGGGGCGTGCTGTGATGGCTGCCTTAAAACAAGTAAATGGAGCTTATGCAATTGTTATTTTAGATAAAAATGATCCTGATACTTTAATTGCTGCAAAAAAAGGTAGTCCGATGGTTATTGGTGTTGGTAAAGACGAATATTTTATTGCATCTGACGCTTCGCCAATTGTTGAGTATACTAAAAATGTAGTGTATATCGAAGATGAGCATGTGGCAATTATTCGCAGAGGTGAGGAATTAAAAATCAGAACCATTCGTGATAAAGAAATTACGCCTTATGTTCAGGAACTTGAAATGGAATTAGAAGCTATTGAAAAAGGCGGCTACGACCATTTTATGTTAAAAGAAATTTATGAGCAACCTCGTTCTATTTTTGATAGTATGCGTGGGCGTTTAAATTCTGAAACAGGCCATTTAAAAATGGGTGGTATTGAAGAGCATGAAGGTAAATTCAAAAATGCTAAACGTATTTTGGTGATTGCTTGTGGTACATCATGGCATGCCGGAATGGTAGCAGAATATTTATTTGAAGAATATGCACGTATCCCAGTTGAAGTTGAGTATGCTTCAGAGTTCAGATACCGTAATCCAATTATTTATCCTGATGATATCGTTATCGCCATTTCTCAAAGTGGAGAAACAGCAGATACACTTGCAGCTATTGAATTAGCCAAAGCTAAGGGAGCTACTATTTTTGGAGTTTGTAATGTAGTTGGTTCTTCTATTGCTCGTGCTACTCATGCAGGTTCATACACACATGCTGGACCGGAAATTGGAGTAGCTTCAACAAAAGCATTTACTGCACAAGTAACAGTTTTAACTTTAATGGCATTGCATGTTGCTAAGGTAAAAGGCGCCATTGCAGAAAGCAGATACCGTCAGTTACTATACGAAATGGAATCTATTCCTGCTAAAGTAGAAGAAGTTTTAAAAATGAATGATGCGATTAAATTAATAGCTGCTGAATATAAAGATGCTGCTAATGCTCTTTACTTAGGAAGAGGCTACTCTTTCCCGGTTGCATTAGAAGGTGCTTTAAAATTAAAAGAGATTTCATATATACATGCAGAAGGTTATCCGGCTGCAGAAATGAAACACGGACCTATTGCTTTAATTGACGAAGCTATGCCTGTATTTGTTATAGCGACAAAGGGCCCTAAC
Organism: Bacteroidia bacterium; assembly: GCA_035439445.1. Taxonomy (GTDB): domain Bacteria; phylum Bacteroidota; class Bacteroidia; order B-17B0; family Aurantibacillaceae; genus UBA4416. The sequence continues at coordinate 42,138 of DAORKG010000007.1, read as the reverse complement.
TATGAAAAAGTAGTAAGTAACATACAAGAAGTAAAAGCACGTAAAGGAAGAATTATTGCGATTGTAACTGCAGGTGATGAAGATGTGAAGAAAATGGCAGAACATGTGATTGAAATTCCTGAAACAGACGAGTCACTAGTGCCTTTAGTGTCTGTTATTCCTTGGCAATTATTGTCATATCATATTGCTGTGATGCGTGGTTGTAATGTGGATCAACCAAGAAATTTAGCTAAGAGTGTTACTGTAGAGTAATAAAATTAAAAACCTCCATAAGGAGGTTTTTTTATGCAGTAACCTTTAAAAATAATTTTCGTTAAATCTAAAGATGAAATCAATAATTATTTTTCTTTTTTCTATAGTTTCAATACTTGGATTTTCACAAACAAAAACCATTCATATTTTAGTCGCTCTATGCGATAATAAATATCAAGGCATTGTACCAGTTCCTGAGAAAATTGGGAATGGACAAGATCCTAAAAACAATTTATATTGGGGATGTGGATACGGAGTCAAAAGTTTTTTTAAGAAACAACCGGAATGGAAATTGATAAAAGAGTACAAAAATGTTTCTACGTTTATATTAGAGAGGGTAGTTTTTAAACATGTATCAAAACCAATTTATTTGGTAGCGGACGCATACGATGGAAGACATATTGAACAAACCACAAAGGATCTATTAAGCTTTTCTTCGGGCGATCAAAAAGACACATTAAAAATAGGAACAGATATTATTCCAATCCAAGGTTCTTCCCAACTTATTTGTTATACAGGACATGATGGTTTAATGGATTTTACAATAAAAGAAAGTTACATTAAAAAAGATAATCTCAAACGAGAGGTAATTATCTTGGCTTGTTACAGTAAATCGTATTTTAAAAATTACATAAAACAAACAGGAGCTAATCCTTTACTATGGAGTACACATTTAATGAGCCCGGAAGCCTATACAACACATGCCGCTATTTCAGGTTGGATTGAAAAAGAATCATCAGAACAAATAAGAGAAAGAGCTGCTCAAGCCTACAATAAATATCTAAAATGTGGAATAAAGGGTGCGAGAAATTTATTAGTAACCGGGTGGTAGTTTGTTATTTTTCTTGGGCCTATAAGCTTGATAAACAGCATCCAATTCATTATACCAATCTTCCCCATATTTTCTAATCAAAGGCTCTTTTAAAAATTTAAATACGGGAACATTAAGATGTTGCCCGCACTCACAAGCAGGTTTACAAATATGCCAAGAATGATAATTAACCGCATCATATTCTTTATACTCTTTTATTCTAATTGGATATAAATGACAAGAGATTGGTTTTTTCCAGTCAATTTTTCCATCTAAATACGCTTGTTCGATAGCACACTTAGCAATGTTTTTTTCATCAAAAAAAACAAAGGCACACTCTTCACCCTCACTCACCAAAGTTGTTGTGTAATCTCCATCGCTATCTAGTAGATAAGTACCGTTTTTTTCAACTGCAGCCATTCCCTTTTCATTCATATATGGTTTCACGAAGGGATACACTTTATCAAGTATTTTCAACTCTTTTTTATCTAGAGGGGCTCCACTATCTCCCGAAACACAACATTCGCCCTTGCAGGCATTTAAATCGCAAACAAATTTTTTATCAAATACATCTTCTGAAATAAGGGTGTGATTAATTGCTATCATACCACAAAAGTACAATAAATAAAATGTCATAAAAAAGAATTGATTAATTGATAAAAGTTATATTTGAATAACAGAACTTATGAAAAAAATACTCGTTGTTTACTATACGCAAACCGGTCAAGCTAAATTAGCATTAGATGCTACTTTAAAACCATTTACAGAAAATAGCAACTACCAATTGGATTATTTATTAATCAAACCAAAAAAATCTTTTCCATACCCTTGGAGTTATACTGAATTTTTTGATGCTTTCCCTGAAACCGTTCATGGAATCCCCTGTGAATTGGAACCAATTCAAATTGACACTTCTGTAAATTATGATTTAGTGGTTATTGCATATCAACCATGGTTTTTAAGTATTTGTGTTCCTGTAAGTAGTTTTTTACAAACACCTGAGGCCAAATTACTATTAAATAATAAGCCAGTTGTTACTATAATTAACTGTAGAAACATGTGGTTGGGAGCCCAGGAAAAAATGAAACAACGATTATTAAATGTAAAAGCAAATCTGGTTGGTAATATCACTTTTGTTGATCGGTCATCTAACCTAACAAGCTTAGTTACCGTTTTAGCTTTTGTGTTAAAAGGCACTAAAGAAAATTTCATGGGTATATTTCCTAAATATGGCGTAAATGATAAAGATTTAGAAAAAGCACCCCTATTTGGAACCATTATAAAAAATAATTTAGAGAATAATCATCTTCAAAACATACAACCTCAGTTGAATCAGGAAGGTGCATTAGATATAAGAGGAAATTTATTACTTATGGAAGGAAGGGGAAGGGCGTTATTCCCGTTGTATGCAAATTATATATCCAAAAAAGGAACTCAAGGTAGCGAACAAAGAAAAACCAGGGTTCGAATTTTCGGAATTGTATTACCTACAGTTATTCTTTTAGCATCACCAATAATCACTATTTTGTCCAGACTAATTCCTGTTATTGCAAAAAAGAAATTCGATAAAGAGATTAAATATTATTCTCAAAATTCGTTAAGAGATTAGTCTTTTTAAAAAGCGGAACATTTTTTGTCTTAATTTTGAAAAAACATGATTATGAAAAAAATAATAATTCTTACTGTTGCTTTTTTAGCTTTATTTTTGGGATCCTGTGCTTCAGATAAAAAAGATGACCCAACCGCTCCTGCACCATCTACTGATGCCAGAGATAAATTTATTGCATACTGGAGTGTAAGTGAAAATAGCTCAGTGGCAGGAACAAATACACATACAGTAAACATTCTTAAATCACAAACAAATTCCAACGAAATACAAATAAATAATTTCTCCGGTTTATCGTTTGCAGCAAGAGCTGTTGTGAATAACAACATTATTACTATTCCATATCAACAACTAGGTACAGTTGGATTTACTCAAGGTACTGGCACACTTACCAGCGCAACAAATATCTCCCTTAATTATACAAATACCATAGGTGCAAGTCCTGCAGATCCATGTAGTGCAATTTATACAAAGCAATAATTCCATTTTTAGGTAAAAACTTACCACTTACCAATTCAAACTCACCACATCCCAAAAGGATGTGGTTTTTTATTTTAATTGGAAATAATTTTACATCAGCAAACACATCTTAATCGCGACAAAGAGAAGTTTGAAACTAAAAAAGTATAAACCCTCTAAAAACTAATGTTATGAATATTTTAGGAAATAACACAAATAAGCTTAATGATGTAATTTTTGAGAACAGAAACAAAAATTATGGTGCTTATGTTATCAGAACAAGTTACAACGATACTTTAAAAAAATCGTTACTATTTTTAACTTCTGCTCTTACATTATTATTTGGATCAGTGGTGATTAATAACAGAATGAACAGCCACTCTGAAGCAGAAAAGCCAATTGCTTTTGAAGACCCAAAATTAACTCCTATGGAATACACCACAAAAGTTGATTTGACTCCAATCACTGAGCCAGAGCAAAAAACTACAGAAGCTGCTGCTGCTCCCAAAGGGACTATCGGAACTGTGATTAATGATCATGCTGTTGAAACTAATTCAGTAAATTTGGAAAATCCTGTAAGTGGAGTTGGAGACGAAACATCTACCGGAACAGATCCAAAAAGTACAGATCCCGGAACTGTAACAACAATACATGTTGAAAATAATACACCACCTGCAACAACTCCTGTAGATATTTTAGTTTTTGCAGAAGAAATGCCAGAGTTTGAAGGTGGCACTCAAGGTCTAATGAGATTCATAGGGCAAAATGTAGTTTATCCATCAGTAGCAAGAGAAATTGGTAAAGAAGGCATTGTGTATGTTTCATTTGTGGTAAACGAAGTGGGGAATGTAGAAAATGTAAAAGTGGTTAAAGGAATTGGTTATGGGTGTGATGAAGAAGTTGTAAGAGTAATTAATAAAATGCCTCGTTGGAAAAAAGCCGGAAGAAATGCAGGACATCCAGTTAAAGTTAGATTTAATATGCCTGTTTCATTTAAATTAAAATAATTTATCTCAATAAAAAAGCCCTCATCTGTAATTCAGATGAGGGCTTAATATTTAAAAATATTAAGAACTAAGCTTCTGCATTTTCTTTTGCAATAATTTGCTTAGCAGAATCTAACATTTTTTGAATTGCATCTTTTCCTAATGGCTGACCATCAGCTGGAACTACATCTTCAAACACGTAAGTATTTTTCCCAACTTTCTGAATAGAATAAAAGTGATACTCAGGTTGAGTAATAGCACTTTCCCACATGATTGTTAATGGTTCATCAACAATGAAAGATTTGAAAATATTAACATCATTAGATTTGATGTCGCTTTTTCTTAATTCCATATCTCCCGGATCCTCTGTTACAGATATATGGAAATTTTTTCCAACTTTAATTTCTAATGCTCCCCAGCTTTGTTCTGTGATTTCTAATTTTGCAGCAGTTGTATCTGGAACAAAAATAGAAAACTGTTTTCCATATTTACTTAAATCTAAAGCAACCATTCCGGCAGGTGCTTCAATATTTTGTTTTGTGTCTTTACCTCCGCAAGAAGGAAGTGTAACTGTTAAGGTAATTAATGATAAAAGTGTAATTAGTTTTTTCATAATTGTTTTTTGTTTGTTGAACAAATATAATGTAAACACACGTGTTACAAAAATAATAATGCCACTATTTTAGTAGTGGCATTAAACAAAAAACCCCGCTAATGCGGGGCTTTTATTACTTCTTCTTAGCTGCTGCTTTTTTAGGAGCTGCTTTTTTAGCTGCTTTTTTAGGAGCTGCTTTTTTAGCTGCTTTTTTAGGAGCTGCTTTTTTTACTGCTTTTTTAGCTGCTTTTTTAGGAGCTGCTTTTTTTACCGCTTTTTTTGCTGCTTTCTTAGGAGCTGCTTTTTTTGTTGTTGCCATGGTTTTTTGTTTTTAAGATTTTTGTTACTACGAAGTAAATAAAATTATTAACGCTAACTAATTTCCAAGCAGTTAATTTATTAACATAAAAATGTTGAAATTGTTAATACCGTTTTTAGTTTCAGCGAACGAAAATAGCAATATGAAAAATTAAAAAAAATAAAATAACACACGTGCTCTAAAAGCATTGATTTTACTGGCAATAGCAAGCACGCTGATTACTAAGTAAATCGAAAAAGAAAAAATAAACAGAGAAATTTGAAACGAAAAAGAAAAATTGAAAGAGAAAAAAAGAAAAATATTTTTCACAAAAAGATTAATGGAACGTTTATTTCACAATCCATTCGTTTTCAATTTCCCAACCTGATAATAATTTTATTGGAGATGAATTTATAAAAATTACCTCAGGTTGTATTCCTAGAAAATAATCACCCATGTCGAAAAGCCCATTTTTATTGGCATCTTCAACTACTTTGATAAAATAATTTCCAGGAACTAAATTATTATACTCCATTGTTTTTTCAGCTGAAGATGTTAAAGAGAACTCAACGCTTCTTTCGTTAATTAACTGATCTTTATCATTAAATAATCTCACGATATAATTTTCTTTTTTTGGAAACAATAATTTCATCTTTAGTTGAGCATAATCGTCCAGCGCAGTTGTTTTAATTTGAAATGTTACTGAATCATTTTTACGATATGAATTATTATAAATAAAACCTTTGTTTAATGTTAATACATAATTTGTTTCTGGTTTAAAGTCTGCTTGAATCTTTATTGAAGTTAACCAAGAGCTATCCTTTAAAACCTTAAACGGGATGATTCTACTAATTGAATCAGATTTTTCGATAAGTGTAATTTTATCGTCTAAAATATTATTTTGGTTCACAGGAAAATTCAATCCAAATACTGGAGAGGAGAAATAAGGTAGAATTGAACCGAAATTTGGTTGTAGGTTATATTTGATACCGGCATTTTTAATTTGTTTATTAAAAGCTTCTTCTGATAGTATATTAATATTGAGTGTATCCGATTTTTTAGACTCAAACTCAATAATTGTCCTTAATGTATCATTAATATCTGTATAATAAATAGTCACACTATCTCTAATAGAATTTTGCTTATAGCCCACTAATCCATTTGCACTTAGATTTTTAATTTTTGGCTGTGGTTTATTATAAATAATAAGTGCTTTACCATATTCTCCTGAAAATGATTTTTTGATAAAACTCTTAAAAGGAGTTTCGTTAAATAATAATAAAGAAATTTTACTTGATGTATCAGCCGGAATTACCTTGTCTTTAGTAAATGCAATTTTTTCATCCGAACCATCATACAGCAAATTTTTATTTTTATCCTCTATGCCTATTATTTTAAAAGCAATGTTTGGTAAATAGTTAAACCTAAATTCACCTATACTATTTGTTCTGGAAATGTAGAGTGGCTTTTCTTTATATATGATGCTATCTGCAGATTCTGAATTGTATAATCCTACTAAAATGTTTGATGACGGTTGTTTGCTGACTGCATCAATGATTTTTCCTGATAACTTAAAGCTATCCAAAATAGCTCCAGTACTAAAAACGTACTCAAAATTTTGTAAAACATTAGATTCGTTTAAATCACATATAGCATTCCCAAAAGCAAGTTTATAAGTCGTATTTGGCAACAGTGGTTCGCTAAATGAAATCTTAAGACTCTTTCCTTGTGCTATAATTTCAGGATTTTCCTTGCATTGTGGAGTAATAATAAACTGATTAGCCACATCTTTCAGTGTAATATATTCATTAAAATTAATTTCAATGGTTTTTGAATTAAAATTAAGAGAAGCGTTTTGAGGTGTATATGAAACTGGTATTGGAGGCGAAACATCCTTTTTACCACCTGTTAGTGGTGTTATTTGTGCACAACGAACACTAAATAACGCTAAACATACATATATGATTACTCTTTGCAATTTTTTATACAAAGAAAGTGATTTTTTGGAAATGGTTATACATATATATAATATGTAACATTTTTTACAATTTTGATAAGTCTCTTTACTGACGAAATGACGTTAAAAACTTTTTGGCATTCATTTGGCTTTACACATTGCAACAAGTATATTTGTTTAACAACTTAAAACCTCAGATTATGTTTGACCAAAATGAATTTAAAAAATACGCCACAAAACATGTTGGCATCAGCAGTTTAACTTACGATAGTTATGTTTCTGCAATCACTCCTGGAATTAGAAACTTAACTCCAAATATTATTGAAGAAAGACAATTAAACGTTTCGGTATTAGACGTTTTCTCTCGTTTGATGATGGATCGTATTATCTTTTTAGGAACTGGTATCAACGACCAAGTTGCTAATATCGTTCAAGCTCAATTATTATTTTTAGAGTCTGTTGATTCTAAGAAAGACATTCAAATTTACTTAAACTCACCAGGTGGATCTGTTTATGCCGGTTTAGGTATTTATGACACTATGCAAATTATTAAACCAGATGTAGCTACTATTTGTACGGGTATGGCAGCTAGTATGGGAGCTGTATTACAATGTGCAGGTGCTAAAGGAAAACGTACAGCTTTAAAACATGCGCGTATTATGATTCACCAACCATTAGGAGGTGCAGAAGGACAAGCTTCTGACATCGAAATTACTGCTCGTGAAATTCAAAAGTTAAAGAAAGAATTATACGAAATCATTGCACTACACAGTGGTCAAACTTACGAGAAAGTTTGGGCTGACAGTGATCGTGATTACTGGATGATTGCACAAGAAGCAAAAGAATATGGTATGATTGATGAAGTATTAATAAAAAAATAATCTATCAGATTTATAAGAAAAGCCTAAGTAAATATACTTAGGCTTTTTTATTTGATAAATTCAAAGGTTTGATATGTCTCCCATTTATCATCAATATGTTTTAAGAGACAAATTTGATAGCAATTAAAACTAGCACTATACGACTTATTAATATAATCTTCCCAAATTTTATAAAATATAGGTTTCTTTAAATCTCGAAATGCAATGGTAACATGTGGATGAAACCCACGCATATCATCAGATTGATTGAACAGTTGAAGATGTTTTTTTACATATTGTACCAAATCGCTTTGAAGTTGGAGTAATGTCTTATTTTCAGGAACATCAATAAAAATAACTCTGGGTTCAAAACAAGAGAAATTAGATAAACTAATTTGAAACTCAGTATTAAACGAATAGTTTTGAAGAGCACTTACTAATCTGTCTTCCTTTTTTTCTTCCCAACTAAAAGGCATATGTAATGTAATGTGCGCCGGTGAACGTAATGCGCCTTTAGTGCCATAATTTAGGAAAATGCTTTTTTTAATTTCCTGAATCTGACCCAAAAGCGGCTCGGGAGGAATAATTGCTATAAAGTACTTTTGGAGCATTTTAAATTTGTATTCCTATAATTAAAACATCATCCACCTGTTCCAAACTTCCCTTCCAGTTTTTAAATGATGTTTCTAATGTTTCTTTTTGTAACTGAAGTGATAGGTTATTGACTGACAGTAACAATTCATTTAATTGTTTGTATTTAAATTTTTTACCTTTCGGTCCACCAAATTGGTCGGCAAAACCATCTGTATATAAATAAAGTGTATCCCCTTGTTTTAAATCAACTGTATGCAAAGAAAATTTATCTGTTTTTTCTCCTTTACCAACAGGCATTTTATCTTTAGATAATTCGGTAAATAAATTATCCCGAACTAATATTGGTTCATTATTGGCAGCTGCATACTCTACTAAAGAACTATTTTCAGTAATACAAATCAAAATTCCATCCATTCCATCTTTTTGTCCGTCGTCACTAATTGTAGAAATTAATCTCTCTCTCACATAATTAAACACTTCATTAGGTTTCTCAATTCCTTTTTCCTTGATGGCTTCGCTCAGAAATCCCATGTTTAATAAACTCATAAATGCTCCAGGAACACCATGACCGGTGCTATCGCAAACTGCCAGATAAAACTTGTTATTATGTTTAGTAGCCCAATAAAAATCGCCGCTAACTATATCTTTTGGGTTAAAGTAGATAAAATTATTAGGAATATGTTGTGTAATAAAATCAGAATTAGCAATTAAAGCCGTTTGAATACGTTTAGCATAATGAATAGAGTCTAAAGTTTCTTTTTGATGTTCTTCTACCAATTCTTTTTGATGCTGTAATTCGGCCTTTTGAATTTGAATTAAATCATTTTGTTTTTTAGTGACCTTGAAACGATTAAACATAAATACTCCAAACAATCCTACTAAAAAAATGCCACCATATAAGGCAAATCGTTGCATTTTTTCTTGTTTTAACTGCACTGTAATCACTTTCTTTTCTTCGCTAATCTTAATACTATCCTGTGAGGCCTTCTTTTCATATGCATATTGATAGCTTTTCGAAATGGAGGCTTTTCGACTTGACTCATTAAAAATGCTATCCGACATTTGCTTAAATAATACCTGCATTTCGAATGCTTTTTTATAATCCTTTTTTAACGCGTAAATGACACTTAAAATTTCGCTAGAGTTTTTTATATTTTCAGGGTAACCAAGCTCTCTTGAAAGTTTTAAACTTTTCTCTGCATTTTCTTTAGCAAGGTCTACCTGATTTAAATCAACTTCTAGTTTTGCAATGCTGTTTAATGAATTTGCAATTCCAGTTTTATCCTGAATCTCTTCTCTAATTTTCAAACTTAAATTATAGTAGTATAACGCATGAACTAATAACGAATCATTTACTACACTGCGTTTTTTATTATTACTAATAGCACTTCTAGCTTTATATGCTGAAGCCATTCCGCTATATGTATCTGCAACTCCTTTTTTATTATTACTTTCTTTTTGAATCACTAAGCTTTGATTGTATAATTTTAAAGCTTTAGTGAATAATGTATCTACTTGATATAAATTTTGATAAGAAATTCCATTCATTTTTGAAATGTAAATAGAACCAATATTTCCTAAAGAAATTGCAACACCAATATTGTCATCTATTTCTTTTTGAAATTTTATGCTTTTATAATAGTATTCTAATGCCTTATCTAAACTTCCTTGATGATGATAAATAGTGCCAATATTGTTTAAGCAAGCTGCAATACCTTCTTTTTCGTTTATTTCTTCTCTAATACGCAAACTTTTATGATAATATTCAAGTGCTTTTGGTATATTGCCTTGGTCGTCATAGATAATTCCAATATTATTTAATGTTCTTCCAATACCTATTTTATCCTTAAGATTTTCGTGTATTTTTAAACTTTGGGAATAAAACTTCAGAGCATTGACAACATTTCCCTGAAATTGGAAAACATAAGCAATATTATTCAATGAAGTTGCAATTCCGTTTTGGTCATTAATCTTTTCTTGGATAGAAAGACACGCATAGTATTTTATTAAAGCTTGTTCAGCATTTCCTCTTTGACTTGCTAAATAACCCTCATTGTTAATTGCTTCTGCCAAATATTTCTGAAATAATAACTCTAGTGATTTTGAAGGTTTTGATTTGAGGTTCTTTTCAGAAATTTGCTTTAATTGGCTGTTGTAGGATGGCCAAACACTATCATCATATTCATTCGCAATTAATTGTAACAAAATGTTACAACGAACTGTATCATTAGTGGCGGCATTTAATACAACCTTTAGTGAATCATTTGTATTTGACTGACCGGAAATCCTAATTTGAAGGAGGCAAATGAAAATTATGAAATAGCACTTCTTTAACATCAGATCTTCACTCCAATCACTAAAACATCATCCACTTGCTCTTGCTTACCTTTCCAAGCATTAAAGCTTTTATCAAGTGCATTATATTGCTCATCCATTGGTAGATGAGCATTAGCTATCAATACATCTTTTAATTGATTGTATTTAAATTTTTTGCCTTTTGGGCCACCAAACTGATCTGCATACCCATCAGTATAAATAAATATACAATCGTCTTTTTGTAATTGTATGGTATGATTTGTAAATGTATCTGCAATGCCATCATGATTGCTGCCAATAGGACATTTATCTGATTTAATTTCTAATACATCATTTCCATAAAATGTTTCTCTATCACTTGTAACCTTATAGGTAGAAGCAATATTTTTTCTTACCAGAACTAATGGATTAAATGCTCCAGCATACTGAAGTGTCAAAGTTTTATAATTGATATTACACAAAGCTAAATCCATTCCGTCTTTAACTGCACCCGGGTCGTATGACTGACGCAAGGTGTCGTTCACTGCAATGTCGAGAAATTGAAGAATTTCAGAAGGTTTAGAAAGTTGTTTATCCTGAACTGCTTGAGTTAATGATTTTAATCCTATCACACTCATCATAGCTCCAGGAACTCCATGTCCAGTACAATCAACTGCAGAAAATAAAACCTCGTCTTCAATATTTTCTATCCAATAAAAATCTCCACTTACAATGTCTTTTGGCTTATAATAAACCATACTTTTAGGTAATAAAGATTTTACACGTTGTTGAGTTGGAATAATTGATAACTGAATCCTTAAAGCGTATTTAATACTATCTATAATTTCTTGTTCTTTATGTTTTAAGGCAGCTGTTCTTTCTTCAACTATTCTCTCCAGTTCGTCTTTTGATTTCTTTAATCTTCTGTCACGCAGCTTAAATACTACAAATGCAATAACTGCCAAAAATAATATCAGTTGAGTAGGTCCCAACTCATAAGTAACATTAATATTTAAGAGAAGCAAGCTCTTCATCTGGTAATACATTTAAAAAGTAATCAAACAATTTACTTTTATATTTGTATATAAAAATAATCAAATTTCATTAATCACAAAATACTAATTCAATTCATGGCAGAAGATATACAGGCAATAGGGAATACAAAAGAAGAACTATATCAATCTATCATTCCACAAATAAAATCGTTAGTTGACGGAGAATCTGATTTAACAGCTAATATGGCAAATGTTTGCGCTGCATTGAAATATGGTTTAAATTTTTTTTGGGTAGGTTTCTATTTAATAAAAAATAATCAATTAGTGCTTGGACCTTTTCAAGGGCCTATAGCTTGTACAAGAATAAATTTAGGCAAAGGAGTTTGTGGCACATCATGGCAAGAGAATCGAGTTATAATTGTAGATGATGTGGATGAGTTCCCGGGACATATTGCGTGTAGTTCATTATCAAAGTCAGAGATTGTATTGCCAATTTATAATTTTAATAAAGAGATTGTAGGTGTGCTGGATATTGATAGCGATGTTTTATCTTCGTTTGACAAAACAGATGAATTGTATTTAACTCAAATCATCAATCTGCTTTCATTTTAAATAAATCAAACTTGTATTATTGTACATTTTTATTAATCTTTGATAATAATTAATTTCAGAAAATCTTATCAGTATGGAGATAACGCGTGTATTTGATATTTTAGAACTTTATAAAACACAATACATTAAAGATGATGTTTTATCAGGTAAAGAAAATAAACAGTGGAAAAAATACAGCAGTGAAGAACTCATAAATACAGTTAATCATGTAAGTAATAGTTTACTAGCCCTTGGTTTAACAGAAAAAGACAAAGTGGCAATAATCTCCAACAACCGTCCTGAATGGAATTTTTGTGATTACGGTTGCCAACAAGCTAACATTGTAACTGTTCCAATATTTCCAACAATAAGCAACACTGATTTAGAGTTTATATTAAATCATGGAGAGGTAAAAGCCATCTTCATATCCGATAAATCTATATATGCCAAATTAGTAGCTATTGAGAAACAAATACCAAACGTAAAACATATTATTAGTTTTAATCCTATTGAGGGTATTATGCCTTTTTCTGATTTTATCGAATTAGGTAAAAAAAATTCAAATCCTGAAAAATTAGATGCAATCAAAAAATCTATTTTACCTAATAACCTTTTAACTATTTTATATACATCCGGAACAACAGGTACACCAAAAGGTGTAATGATTACGCATCATAATTTAGTTTCAAATGTTTTAGCCTGTCAGGGGTTTGCCCCTTTTCAAAGCACCTGGAAAGCTTTAAGTTTTCTTCCACTGAATCACGTTTATGAACGTATGGTAAGTACCTTGTATTTATTTAAAGGAATTTCTATTTATTATGCAGAAGGGCTGGAAACAATTGGAGATAATTTAAAAGAAATTAAACCTCAAATATTTGTATCAGTCCCTCGATTAATTGAGCGCGTTTATGAAAAAATTACTGCAACCGGAGAAAAGCTAACAGGTACAAAACGAAAAATATTTGACTGGAGTATGCGTATTGCAAACTCTTATGAACTAAATAATAAAAATGGACTGTGGTATAAACTACAGCATAAAATTGCTGATAAATTAGTTTTTAGTAAATGGCGTGAAGCAGTTGGCGGGAACTTAGTTTGTATTGCATCAGGTGGAGCGGCCTTAAATCCAAAACTGGAACGAATTTTTTTATGTGCTAACATTGTTTGCTTGCAGGGTTATGGATTAACTGAAACATGTGTAGTTGTTAGCGTAAATAGATACGGAGAAGATAATATTAGGATTGGAACATGTGGTCCTGTTATAAGTGGGGTTGATGTAAAAATAGCAGAAGAAGATGGTGAAATCTTAGTGAAAGGTCCGAATTTAATGCTAGGTTATTACAAAAATCCTGAGGCAACAGCAGAGGTAATTGATAACGAAGGATGGTTTCACACTGGTGATGTAGGTACATTTGTAGATGGACGTTTTCTGAAAATTACTGACAGAAAAAAAGAGATTTTTAAAACAAGTGCCGGTAAATACATCGCTCCTTTAATGATTGAAAATAAAATTAAAGAATGTCGTTTTGTAGAACAAAGTATGGTAGTTGGCGAAAATCAAAAATTTGCATCGGCATTAATTGTACCATCATTTGCCAATTTTAAAGAATATTGTAAAGATCATAACATTACCTGGACAAATAATCAAGAGATGAGTGCTCATGAAGAATTAAAAAAATTAATTAATGAGCATATTAAAATAATGAATAAAACATTGGCTCCTTACGAGCAATTAAAGCGAGTAGCTATACTGAACAAGGAATGGAGCATTGAAGGTGGCGAATTAACTCCAAAAATGAGCCTAAAAAGAAAAGTAATTAAAGAGAAAAATATAGAGGCAATTAATAAAATTTTTGCTGTAGAGGATTAATAACAATGCCTCAGAGTCATCCAATTTCTGATATTTTAATTACTTGGTATAAAAAAAACAAGCGTGACTTACCTTGGAGAAATACAAAAGATCCATATAAAATTTGGCTGTCTGAAATTATCTTACAACAAACTCAGGTTGTTCAGGGTTTAAATTATTATATCAAGTTTGTTGAAAATTTTCCCACCGTAATTGATTTAGCTGAAGCTCCCGAAGACAAAATAATGAGACTTTGGCAGGGACTAGGTTATTATTCAAGAGCCAGAAATTTACATGCTGCTGCCAAAGCAATTAAATTAAATCATAAAGGCGTTTTTCCAAAAACATACGAATCCATTAAAGAGTTAAAAGGTGTAGGAGATTATACAGCAGCTGCAGTTTCTTCATTTGCTTATAATTTACCTCATGCAGTGGTTGACGGTAATGTGTACAGAGTTTTAGCGCGATTATTTAATGTTGATACTGCTATAAATTCAACTCAGGGTAAAAAAGAATTTCAGTTATTGGCTGATGAAATATTAAATAAAAAACAAGCAGGATTGCACAATAGTGCCATGATGGAATTTGGTGCGTTATGGTGCAAGCCCCAAAACCCAAAGTGTGAGGAGTGTCCACTTCAAAGCCAATGTTTAGCTTTTGAAAAAAACACCGTAAGTAGCCTTCCTGTAAAGGATAAGAAAATAAAAATAAAAAACAGATACCTTCATTATTTTGTGTTTAATTATAAAGATAGCGTATACATCCAAAAACGAACAGCAAAAGATATATGGCAAAATTTATATCAGTTTTTTTTGATTGAAACTGGTACTCCAACAGAAGCTACAACTATTCTTAAAGACAAACAACTTAAAAAACTAGTTAAAGAAATAGAAGTGATTTCTATCACTCCTGTTAAAAAACATATCCTATCTCATCAACATTTACATGCTGTGTTTTATGAAGTAAAAATTAAAGCTCCTATAACCTCTAAATCTCTTTTAAAAATTAAACGTGATAAGTTGATTGATTATGCACTTCCGCAACTCATTAATAAATACTTAAAAAGTAGTGTATAATTATTAAAACAAAGCCATTCAATTTTCTTTATCTTTGAACTTTAAAGAAATTTTGTGAGCAAACAAGACTCTATTTTACATACCAAAAACGATTCTGTTAGCTATAAGGACAAGTCTGGTTTCAAAACTGTTTCCTTATTTACTGGGCATTCTTTAAAAGCAACACATAGTACTCCCATTTTTAATCCTTATAACACATCATATTGGCCGGGTATTTTGTTATTTACTGTTTTTTCAATTTATGTCCTGATTAGAATTTCCGAACCCAAAAAAATAATTAGAATTTTCACTTCCGTTTTTAGTTTACAAGAATCAAAACAATTATTTAGAGAAGAATTTAAACTTACTAAAAGGATGTCAATATTATTAGGCTTAGCCTTTATTTTAGTTATGGCATTTTTAGCTCAAATAACTAATCAATATTTCGGTTTAATATTACAAGAACAAACCCAATTAAATCAGTATTTATTTTTTACAGGAGTTATTTCTTTAATATACATTGTAAAATTTGCTGTAAATTCTGTTTTAGCATTTATTTCATCTAATAGTGATTTAGGGAAAGAATACCTATTTAATGTTTTTGTGTTTTCTCAAACAATAGGCATTATTTTATTTCCGGTTGTAATATGTCTTCAGTTTACCAAATATCCCACAGAATGGTTTTTATATCCTGCATTGATTATTTGTGCCGGTTTTTATGCTTTAAGAATGTTTAGAGGCTTCATTATATCTGTATCTGAACAAAACATAGGAATTTTATATATTTTTTTGTACCTTTGTGCCTTAGAAATTTTGCCTCTACTTGTATTGATAAAATTTTTATTAGTTAATTTTTAAGCGTTGATTTTTATATGGCTATAAAGAAAAAAAAATCTATTAAAACCTCATCTACCAAAGCAAATAGTAAGGTAAAAAAAGCTACTGCTAAGAAAGCAGTTAAAAAAGTAACTAAAAAAGCATCACCTAAAACCCCTATTAAAAAAAGCGTAGCCAAAAAAAAGGTGGTTAAAAAAGATGCAGCTGCTCCAAGTAAAGCAGTTAAAAAAATCACCAAAAAAGTAGTCGCAAAGAAAGCAGCTCCTAAAAAAGCAGTAAAAAAAGTGGCTGCCAAAAAAGTAGTTGCAAAGAAAACATCTCCCCTGCCTACCGGCAAGGCAGGTAAAAAAGCAGCTCCAGTAAAAAAAGAGATTATTGTTAAAGCTAAACCAGAGGTTAAAGCTAAATTAACAGCAGCTACTCCAAAGACTGAGCCTGTAGCTAGTACTGAAAAGTTTGTAAAAATTGGCGTTAAAACCAAAAAACAATTAGTTCCTGTTACACCACAACCTGTTATTGAGGTGTCAAACCACCCAAAAACTAAAATAAAAACACTTTTAATTTCTCAGCCAAAACCTGAGAATGAAAAAAATCCATATTACGATTTAGCCAAAAAATATAATTTGATCGAAACATTTCGTCAATTTATAAAAATTGAAGGATTACCGGTTAAAGATTTCAGATCTCAACGCATTGATATCTTAGAACACAAAGCCGTTATCTTAACTAGTAGAATGGCAGTTGATCATTATTTCAGAATGTGTAACGAAATGCGCGTTACCGTTCCTGAATCAATGAAATATTTTTGCATTAATGAAGCAACAGCCTATTATCTTCAAAAATACATTCAATACCGTAAACGTAAAATCTTCTTTGGTCATCAAACTATCCAAGATTTAGTGGATGTGATTAGAAAAAATAGAGAAGAAAAGTTTTTATTACCCGCTGCCGATGTACAGAAAGAAGCAATTTGTGAATTTTTAGATGCTATAGATATTAAATATACCAAGGCAATTATGTACCGTACAGTAAGCGCTGATTTATCTGATATTAAAAATTTAAATGAATTTGATTGCTTAGTATTTTTTACTCCAGCCGGTATAAATTCTTTGAAGCAAAATTTCCCTAACTTTAAACAAGGAAATACACGTATTGCATGTTTTGGTGCAGCAACTGCAAATGCGCTTAAGCAAAACGGTTATAGGTTAGATATTTATGCTCCAAATCCAAAAAACCCAAGTATGTCGGGAGCTTTGGATGAGTATATGAAGGAAGCTAATAAACGATAATAGATAATCGGTTTGAGATTGAAAAACCGAAATTAATTTACGGTTCGTCTCATGGATTTTACTTTTAAGAAAATAGAACGTTTGTGTAGCAAAAAAGCTATTGACGATTTATTTGCAAATGGTAAATCTAAAACACAATTTCCATTTAAATTAATTTATAAGTTATCAGAGTTTGAAAGTCCATTTCCTGCCCGTGCCATGTTTGTGGTTCCTAAAAAGAAACACAAAAGAGCCAACAAGCGAAATGATATAAAACGCCGAATGCGTGAAGTTTATCGTTTAAATAAACACAGTCTATACGAATCATTGAAAACTCAAAAAATAGATTTGATGTTTATCTGTTTGAGCAATGAAGAACTAGAATATCCTGTTATTGAAAAAAGTATGCTTCAGTTGATGGAAGCATTGAGTAAACTAAATTTTCAAGAAATAAAGTGAGAATAATCTTACTTTTTAATTTCCTCTAAACTCTTCATTACTTTTTCTTTTAGCTCTTCTTTAAATAAAACAAGTTTATCGAAAATAGTTTTGTCTTGACTACCTAATATTTGTGCTGCTAAGATTCCTGCATTTTGTGCCGCATTAACTGCCACTGTTGCAACAGGAACACCATTAGGCATTTGAACAATGGATAGTAAGGAATCCCAACCATCAATTGAATTACTCGATTTTACAGGAACACCTATAACAGGTAAAGCAGTTAATGAAGCCACCATTCCAGGTAAATGGGCTGCTCCACCCGCTCCTGCAATAATAACTTTTAAGCCTCTGCTATGAGCAGTTTTAGCGTAATCAAACATACGCTCAGGTGTGCGGTGCGCAGATACAATTGTTATTTCATAAGGAACATCTAACTTCTTTAAAAAATCTGCAGCATCATTCATTATTTTTAAATCACTGCTGCTTCCCATTATAATACCTACCATATGTTTTGTTTTTTGTTCTCGACTTTGCTAGAACCGACAAGCTTAGTTGAGAATTATTATTAACTAACTATCTTAATTATATCTTTTACCGTAATTGCTTTCTTTTTTGCCAAACTCAAATCATCATCCACCACTGTTACATGTCCCATTTTACGAAAAGGTTTAGTAGTTGTTTTTCCATATAAATGAACATATACTCCTTTGTACTTAACAGCATCTGTTAATCCCTCATATTTAGCAGGGCCTTCATGCCCCTTTTCTCCTAACAAATTAATCATTACCGAAGGTTTGGTAATAGCTGTTTCTCCTAAAGGTAAATTTAATATAGCTCTTAAATGTTGTTCAAACTGCGAAGTATAATTACCTTCAATAGTTTGATGGCCACTGTTATGAGGTCGAGGAGCTACTTCGTTTACTAATACTTTACCATCTTTGGTTACAAACATTTCTACAGCTAGTATTCCTACAATACCAAATTTTTCTGCTACTTTTGCAGCTATATCATAAGCTTGTTTTTCAACATTTTTCTTAACGTTGGCAGGAGAAAATAAAAACTCCACCAAATTAGCTTCGGGATTAAACTCACATTCAACTACCGGAAAACATTTAGTTTCGCCACTTTCATTACGAGCAACAATCACCGAGATTTCTTTGTCAAAATCAACCAAACGTTCCAAGACACTTGGCACTTCAAAAGCATGATCAATTTTATTGGGATGTCCCAACTTCACAACACCTTTTCCATCATATCCACCGGTGCGCATTTTTTGAAAGAAAGGGAAAAAGTCTTTATACTTCTCGATTTGAGATTTGTTTTCTACTAGAAAAAAATCTGGGCTAGGAATATCGTTACGTTGGTAAAACATTTTTTGTAATCCTTTATCCTTGATAATTTCAATTACTTCAGGCTGAGGATATACTTTTTTACCCAATTTTTGCAAATCTTTTAACGCTTCTACATTTACGTTTTCAATTTCAATAGTGATAATATCTTTATCCTTACCAAATTTGTAAACAGTATCATAATCTGTTAAACTGCCTTTTGTGAATTCGTTGGCAATTGCTTTGCATGGAGCATTCGCATCAGGATCCAAACAGCAGATGTATAAATTGTAATTTATGGCACTTTGTATCATCATGCGGCCGAGTTGTCCTCCGCCTAATACGCCAATTTTAATTTTATCGGGTTGAAAATAAGTCACGATTTAAAGGTAAAGCTTTTTTGAAACACACAGAAATAAAAAAACCGCCTAAAGGCGGTTTCTTAAATTATTTTGCTGCTTTTTTAGCCGCTTTTTTTGGTGCTGCTTTTTTAGCAGTAGCCGTTGTTGTTTTAGCAGAAGCTTTTTTACGAGGACGTAATCTTCCAAAAGAGCCTATTGCAATTTTTCCACGTCTAGATCTTTGATCGCCTTTTCCCATAATACAGTTTTTTTAAGTTAATGTTCTCAAAAATAGTTTAATTAATGAAATATTCAAATATAAAATCAAACAAATCTGTTTAGCTACTAAAAACGCTTGTTAGGATTAAATGGTTTTGTTACTTTTTCTACAGTAGTTAAAATCGACGTGATTTTTTGTTTATCAGCCAATAGCTTTTTTGCCTCCATCACATCTAAGTCGTATTTTAAAGCTGTTTCAATTCTTCCTCTTTGAAATTCGAAACGAGAAGCCAATTCTTCTTCAATAAATTGTTTGATTTCAGGTTTAAAACGCACTAAATCATCTTTTTTATTAGAAGCCATTTTACTTAATAACGCTTCATACTCCGCTTTAATGCTCTCGTAATATTTTTCGTTGGTAGCATCCAGTTTCAAATCTTCCAGAGCAAAATCGCTTTGTGTTTTATAGTTATAGTCTTTATCTTTTAAATAGCTTACAAATTCATTGTAATCAGCATCCGATAAATTAACCTCTGCTGCTGTAGTTTGGTATTGAGGATGTTTTATCAAGTACTGATTTACAAAAGTAAATACATGGTTTTTATTTAATAGAGTTGCTAAAATATTACTGTATTTAACCGCATTAGTTTTTACATCCGGCAAAATACCGGCACCATCATAAATAATGCGTCCGTTTTTAGTTTTAAAAGCAGTAATTAACGAATCAGGAACTTTTTCTACTCTTCCATCCTCGTCTTTATGTGTATAATCTAATGCCTGAATACAACGACCACTTGGGATGTAGTATTTAGCCACAGTGACTTTTAATTTAGTGTTATACGTTAAATCTCTGGTTTGCTGAACTAAGCCTTTCCCATAAGATCTCTGACCTAAAATAACCGCTCTGTCTAAATCTTGTAATGCACCCGAAACAATCTCAGAAGCTGATGCCGAATTGTTATCTACCAATACTACCAAAGGAATTTGAGTGTCAACAGGAGCGTACAAAGAAAAGTATTGTTTGTTCCATTCTTTCACCTTTCCCTTTGTAGAAACCACTTCATTGTTTTTATCAATAAATAAGTTCACAATATTTACGGCCTCATGAAGTAAGCCTCCCGGATTCCCTCTCAAATCAAGTACTAATGATTTGCAATTTTTTTCCTTTAATTTCAATAAAGCTTCTTTCACTTCGCCTGAGCAATTATCAGTGAAACTCGTTAATTTAATATAGCCCACTTCAGCGTTTAACATGCTGTAATATGGCACAGCTTTTACTTTAATTTCTTCGCGTTTCAAATTAACTTCGGTTGCAGTTGTTTGCCCTAAGCGAATGATTTTTAATTTAATTGGAGTGCCTGCCTGCCCTTTAAGCATTGTTGTAATATCTTCTGTTTTTTTACCAACTACATTTACACCATTCACTTCCACAATCTCATCTCCTGCTCTTAGTCCGGAACGATACGCTGCAAAACCTTCGTAAGGCTCGGTGATGGTGATTTTTTTATTTACATCTTGTATTAAAGCTCCAATGCCACCATATTCGCCGGTAGTCATCATTCGATAATCTTCAATATCGTTTTCGGCAATGTAGTTTGTGTAAGGATCCAAAGAGGCTAGCATGGCTTCAATGCCTGTTTTCATAAGCTGTCCAGGCTTGGTTTCATCTACATAAGCAATGTTTAATTCGCGATAAAGCGTATTAAATACATCCAGATTTTTTGATATCTCGAAATAATCCTGTGAGAAATTGAATGCAAATACAGATGCAACACACAGACAAATAATGATGATATATTTTTTCATTTAATAATAGTTAGATTTTATCGATACATAAAAATACTGTAAAAAAACGCATATAAATAAGCCATTTACATATTTTTATAAAACAATAGTATAAGTGGCTTGTTAATTAAATCGGCGGCTTTACTAAATGAAAATAAGGTTTCACGCATCTATAAAATAAATGGTGTAATTTTTCGTTAACTTAGTAGAGAATCCCCGAGTTAAACTAGTTAAACCCATTAAACTCATAAACAATGGCAACGCAACAACTCACCATTCCAATGTTTCCGCTTAGCATGGTATTACTACCAGGCGAAACAAAAACACTTCATATTTTTGAAGAGCGCTATAAGCAATTGGTAAACGATTGTTTATTGAACGATGCGCATTTTGGGATTCCTTTCATTAACCAAAAATCAATGTGCAACCATGGTATTGAGGTTAAAATCAGCAATGTGATTAAAAACTATGAGAATGGGGAAATGGATATTGCCATTGAAGGAATTCGTGCATTTAAACTGATTGAATTTTCACAAATACTGCCTCCAAAATTATATGGTGCCGGTGTAGTGCAATACGAAGATGATATTTTAGACAAGCCCTCGCACTTTCTTCAGGAAATAACCAAAGAATACATGTGGATTTCTCAGCAACAAATTATCCCTATTGATGCCTTTGATCACTCAAATGTGTATGGTATTGCCAGATTATTGGATTTGTCGCCTGTAGAAAAATATGAATTGCTTAGCGCCAAAGATGCAAATGCCAAAGAAGAATTTTTGAAACCTAAAATCAAACTGTTTATTCATTTAATAAAAACCGAAAACGACTTAAAATCAAAGTTTGTTTTAAACTAAATACTTTAATTGCCTTTTATACATCTTAATACACGTGGGACTGCATTGAGATACATAAAAGCTGATAAAAACAAAAAGCCTCTATCAGTTTTAGATAGAGGCTTTTTGTTTGATGTGACTAAAAAATTATTTTTTAGCCGGAGCGCCTTGTGTTTCAGCAGCAACCGCACGAGTTGTAGCAATAGAAACAACAGAAACGTTTTTAGCATTTAATAAAGTAGCGCCTTCCACTTGGATATCACCAACTGAAATTGAACCACCAATATCTAATTTAGTAATATCGATTTCAATAGTATCAGGTAATTTATCAGCAATACCACGTGCTTTTAATTTACGCACTTTTAAAACTAATTTACCACCTTTTTTAACACCTTCTGATTGACCAACGATAACAACCGGAATGTTAGCTGTAACTGGTTTACCATCTTGGATTTCTAAGAAATCAGCGTGAATTAATCTGTCAGTGATTTTGTGATATTGTGCTTCTTGTAATACAGTTTTATAAACTTTACCATCTAAATTAATTTCTACGATGTGTGCATTTGGTGTAAAAATAATTGGTTTAAATGCACGGATATCTGCTTGAAAATGGATTTGCTCTTTTCCTCCGTAAATAACGCAAGGTACGAATCCTTTTTCTCTAGTTGCCTTAGCATCTACTTTCCCTACGTTCGCTCTTGGCGAACCGCTCAATTGTACTGACTTCATTTTGTCTTTTTTTTGTTTTGTGATGTGTTTAAAATGCTCGCTTCATTTTATTCGCATCGATTATTTTTTATAGTTTGCGAGTGTAATTACATAATAAAATTGCTGCTAATGGACTCATAGTTTTGAACGCTATGAATTACTTTAGCAAACAACTCAGCAACTGTTAATACTTTTATTTTGTCGCTTTGTTGTTTTAATGGCACTGTATCGGTTACAATAAGTTCGGTTAATTTAGAATTAGCGATATTTTCGTAAGCCTTACCTGATAAAATAGCGTGTGTACAAACTGCTCTTACACTTAATGCACCGCGTTCCATCATCATATCGGCTGCCTTGCATAAAGTACCACCTGTATCTACTAAATCATCTACTAATACAATATTTCTTCCTTCAATCTCACCAATAGCAGTCATATGATCTACCACATTAGCTTTTGTACGTTGCTTGTAACAAATAACGATTTCAGATTTTAAATGTTTGGCGTAGGCATTAGCACGCTTACTACCACCCATATCAGGAGCTGCAATGGTTAAGTTTGGTAAATTTAAACCGCTGATGTATGGTAAAAAGATAGAAGAAGCATATAAATGATCTACCGGAATATCAAAAAATCCTTGAATTTGATCAGCATGTAAATCCATGGTCATCACACGGGTAGCACCGGCTAAGGCAAGCATATCAGCTACTAATTTAGCACCAATAGCCACACGAGGCTGGTCTTTTCTATCCTGACGAGCATACCCAAAATAAGGAATAACAGCGATAATTTCTTTAGCAGATGCGCGTTTAGCCGCATCCAACATTAACAATAATTCCATTAAGTTATCAGCCGGCGGCATGGTTGACTGGATAGCAAACACGCTTTGTCCGCGAATACTCTCGTCGTAAGACACTTGTAATTCGCCGTCGCTAAAACGATAATGTGCCATTTTACCTAAATCTTTACCATAAGATTTCGAAATCTTTTCTGCTAAAGTGTTTGTAGCACCACCTGAAAATAATCTAACGTCTGTTTCCATTTTGTATTTAAGGGACGCAAATATAGTGTTTTTAGCCTTTTTCACAATATTTTAGGTCGATTTTTTGCTTAAATATTGGTATAATTAAAAATCTGATTACATTTGCAGCCCTATTTGTTGGAAAAACAACAAATTGTAACCAAAATGTCCAGCTGGCGGTCCCGATAGATATCGGGAGGTAAACGCGCCAGAATTGCAGAGTTAGCAATACAAAAACTAAATGCCCAGCTGGCGGAATGGTAGACGCGCTGGTCTCAAACACCTGTGGGAAACCGTGCCGGTTCGAGTCCGGCGCTGGGTACTAAAGCAGACTATTTTTTAATAGTCTGCTTTTTTGTTTCTCATCCCCAGCAGAATCAAGGAATTTCGAATAAAAAATCATTTCGATAGTTTAGTGGTTAAATAATCCGAATTTCTATTTGCATTGATAATGAAGTAATTGCAAGTAATAGTTAGGCTCACCCAACACCTGGTTTAAAATCATGTACTCAGAACCTAAAAAAACGTTTAAGTATTTCTGAATTAAAATCATATCTAGGATTTGAAAATTACGCCGATGATAATGACAGAAGAAACAATAGCCAGTCTTGAAGCTTTATCAATTCTTTTTTATGAGCATTATCAAAAATCAATTCAGTAAAAAGAAAGATTAAAGACACTTCCTACTTCCAAAGCCGAGGACTAAACAGAAATTTCCTATTACGTGAATTCATTAGTTTAACCAAAGCCTAATGCAGTAGCATGGGGCTTTATTATGATAAGAATCAGGAAATAAAATTTGTTAAATTCTTACGAGAGCGATAAAATAATTATACCTTTGTAAGTGAATACTAACTTACATTGAAATTATGAAAGGAAAAAACAATATTGCAATAGGCTTTTTAGTGATGGGCTTATTTATGGCTTATGGCTTCTTATTAATTTATTTAAGAGACTTTGCGCCTGATAAAGAAAACTGGGTAAACACCTATTCTATAGGTAAACACTTTGAGTCGAGATTAGCACATGTACATGGTAATTTGTTTGCATTTTTGAATATATTAATTGGGTATTTGCTCTTGCATTTCAAAAATCAACTTAAAAGTACCACTGCAATATCTTGGTTAGGGTTAATTGGTTTACTAATGCCAATTGGAATTTTATTAGAAGTTTACTTTGGCGCTCCTCCAGTTTTTGTTCTTATTGGAGCTATTAGTATGACGGTGTCAGTTATTTGGTTAGGAATTGCTTTTTATAAAATGAAAGTAGAAAGTATAAATGTTTAAAATTATAGTAAAGATGAAAAAAATAAATTCTATAGGCTTAAATGAAAGCAAAGCGGAAGTTTTAGCAAAAAAATTAAATGAGTTATTGGCAAATTATTCCATTTTTTATCAGAATACGCGAGGGTTTCATTGGAATATAAAAGGAGAAAAGTTTTTTGAATTGCATTTAAAATTTGAAGAGATGTATACAGATCTATTACTGAAAATTGATGAAGTTGCCGAAAGAATTTTAACCTTAGGTTATACACCCGAACACGCATATACTCAGTACGCCAAAATAGCTTCGCTAAAGGAGACTAAAAAAATATCTGATGGTAAAATTGCTGTTGATGAGATTTTAGAGGCGCTTAAAACAATTATAATAAAACAAAGAGAACTTCTTGTTTTGGCAAATGATGCTAACGATGAAGGAACGTCAGCTTTAATGAGTGATTATATCAGGTTTCAAGAAAAACAAGTATGGATGTACTCTTCATTTTTAAAAAAATAGATTTAAAGTAATTTATAAAGTATATAAAATAATTATTATGGAAACTCAAAAAATAAATCAAAAATTAAGAAATGCCATTAAACTCAGACACTTAGTGGATGCCATTACTGAAAATTGGGGGCAAGCCACATCTGTTAAAAAAAGAGTGCAACAAACGTTAGATAATGCAACAAACTATATAGAGTCATATGGAAGTGATTTGGCTAAACAAAATTATAGTTCTAAAATAAATAGGATTAATTCTAATATTTCAGAAGTAGAAATCATTTTAAATCAAGCTTATCTTGTTATAACAGGAAAAAGCAATGATGTTACCTCTATTAAATGGGGGGATCTTCAAACTAACATAGAAAATATTGAAACTTTATTTATTTCTATGGAAAATTTTGAAGAATCTTCGTTTATAAACTGTAATTATTCTGACTGGAAAGATATTTGGAAAGTAATTAAATCAAATTTATACATCGTAAAAGGTTTAAGTAATTCTTCATTTGTACAATTAAAGATGATGGAAACTTTTGATAAGGAGGAGTTAGATATTTTGACAAATAATATTATTAAAAATATACCTAGAAATTTTTCAATTCTTGAAGCTGAAAAATATGAAAAAGAATACATAGAGGCAATGGAATCTATTGAAAAAGAAGCAAATGCTAAGTCTAATCTGTGGGATAGATTTTTGAATTTACTCGCTGGTGCTGTTCCGTTTAAACAAACTCCAGCAGAAAGAGTTATGATGCAAAGATGGTTAGATGGAGATAAAGGAGACTTGTAATATGAATAATTATAGCTTTACAGATAGACAAATAGAAATAATTGAAGCCGCCGCTAAACGAATAGATGAGCATGGTATTCAGGATTTAACCATTAAAACTTTAGCTTGCGACCTATCGCTTTCTGAGGCAGCGTTGTATAGACATTTCAAAAGTAAGAACGATATATTACTAGGAATTTTAACTTACTTTATTGCTAGTACAAAAGAAAGACTAAGTGAAATAATTACAAACGAAGAACTTTCTGCGCCTGATTTATTAAAGAAAATATTTCATTCTCAATTAAATACTTTTGTAAATAAACCATCTATAGTTAGTGTTATTTTTTCTGAAAGTATCTTTCAATTTAACAAAGAACTATCCGACACTGTTTCTTCTTTAATGGAATTAATGCAGGGTAATATTTTAAAAATAGTAGAAAAAGGGCAACGAAATGGTCAGCTTTCTAAACTTATTAATGCTCAAATTATGACAACAATTATCATGGGTGGTATGCGAATTACGGTTCTTAAATGGAAACTATCAGGTCATAAATCTGATTTGATAAAAGATGGAAATAAAGTATTGAATGGCATATTAAAAATGGTAGAAACTAATCATTAACAAAAAACTCATGAAACCAATTATTTTAAAAGCAGCAGCAGTAATCATTACTTTATTTGCATTAATTACTCTGTTTATGAGTACGTCTGTGATATTTGATTTATTTGGGATAAGAGAGAAGGAAGGCAATTATGTATTATTTGTTGTGATCTCAAATTTCATTGCTGGGTTTATGTATCTGTTTGCTGCGTATGGATTATTTACAGAAAAAGCGTGGGCAACAAAATTACTTTTAATCACAACAACAATCCTTATTGTGAGTTTTGTTGGTTTGTTAATTCACGCTAATACAGGTGGAATTTATGAACAAAAAACTATTAAAGCCATGCTTTCTCGTATTGCCATTACAGGAGCATTTGCGGGTATTTCATGGTTTTTTATTTCAAAAAATAAAACAACTAAAAACATACCTCTTGTGTAACAATTGTTGCGGAGAAATTGTTAAACGTATTCTACCTTTCGTAAATAAATAGAAATAGTATGAAATCAATATTCAAAATAAAATTTATTACAGTTTTTCTTCTTGTAATAACTTTAAAAACAAGTGCGCAAACAGCTCCATTTCAAATTGCTATTGAACCATTAAACATCAGTGGTTTGGGTGGCTTACAAGCATACGCATGGGGTCAGCATAATGGAAAGTGGCTAATTGTTGGTGGACGTTTAGATGGATTACACCGCAGACAACCATTTGCCGCATTTGATGTAGCTGGACATAACACTCAGATAATTGTAGTAGATCCTGTTGCGCAACAAAAGTGGTCTGCTCCACTTTCAACTTTACCTGTTGGCATGCAAGAACAATTTAGTTCCACAAATATGGAATTTCATCAACAAGGTGATTACCTATATTTAGCAGGAGGCTACGGATACAGCAACACATCTTTAGATCATATAACCTATCCAAATCTTAGCGCTATAAAAGTTCCTGACGTTATAAATGCAGTTATAAACGGCACTACTTTTACAACTTATTGCAGACAAATTACAGATACGATGTTTGCAGTAACAGGAGGATATTTAAATAAAATTAATAGTACTTATTATCTTACAGGTGGGCAAAAATTTATAGGCAGGTATAATCCAATGGGACCGACCAGTGGACCCGGTTTTATTCAAATATATACGAATGCTATTCGAAAATTTAATATCAATGATGACGGTATTACTTTGTCGGTAAATCATCTCCCATCAATTATCGATGCTACTAATTTACATAGAAGAGATTACAATGTTGTACCTCAAATATTACCAACTGGCGAAGAAGGGATAACTGCTTTTTCCGGAGTTTTTCAAGTTGGAGTTGATTTACCATTTTTAAATTGTGTAAATATTGATAGTATTGCACATGTAGTGAATAATGCGTTTTCTCAATATTACAACCACTACCATTGTGCACATATCCCACTATATAGTGTTAGTGCAAATGAAATGCATACTGTGTTTTTTGGAGGTATTGCTCAATATTATGATAGCTTGGGAATCCTTGTTCAAAATAACAATGTCCCATTTGTAAAAACAATAGCACGAGTGACAAGAAATTCAAGTGGAGTAATGGCAGAATATAAACTACCAATAGAAATGCCTTCTTTATTAGGTGCAGGGTCTGAATTTATTCCTGTTGAAGGATTACCGCAATTTAATAACGAAGTATTTAAGTTAGATGATTTTACTGCCGATACTACATTGGTTGGATATATATATGGTGGAATTAGCAGTACTGCTGCAAATATATTTTTCACAAATACAGGTACTCAAAGTAGTGCAAGCAGTCAAATATTTAAGGTGTTTGTTATAAAAAATTCTAATGTAGGAATACATGAGCTTAACTCACAAAGCACAGGAACATTACAAATGCAAGTATATCCTAATCCAAATGATGGGGATTTTATTGTGAAATTCAATCTCAAAAAAGCAGAACCTGTTACCGTTTCTATTTTTAATTCTAGTGGACAATTATTAGACAAAAGTATTCTTAAAACTCCCAAACTAGGAGAAAACACATTTAGTAAAGGGATTAAAAAATTATCGAACGGAGGAGTCTATTTTATCACAATTGAAACTAGTTACGAAAAAGCTTCTCAAAAAATAATAGTTGAACCTTAGTTTAAATATGATGATTAAGAAAATAGGTTTTCTACTTGCGACTACATTGATTTTGATTAGTTGTGATAATAAAAAGATTGAAAAAGAAACCGTAGTAGTTTCGAACGAAACGCATCAAAACAATGAAGGCGATTCCATAGAATTAAATAACGGATCTAAATGGAAGGTTGTTTCGGCAATGATGGAGCATATTAGAAACATGGAATCAGACATAAACCGCTTTTCGGAAACTAAACATACCGAACTAAAGGACTTCACACAACTTGGAGCAAGTTTGCAAAAAAACATTGATCTGTTAACATCCAATTGTACAATGGAGGGAAAAGCCCATGATGAATTACATAAATGGTTGTTGCCTTATATTGATTTGGTAGACAAATTGAATAAATCAAAAAATAGCGATGAGGCATTACGCACCTTTGAGGAAATAAAAGCTTCTTATAAATTATTTAGCATATACTTTGAATAAAAAAGAAATCATGAACATAAAATCATTCCACACCGAAGAAAAGCCTGTCAGCGCAAAGAAATTATTTTCTACAACTGAAGGAAATGTAACTGCTTTACAAATCAAAGCAAACGGAACATTAAAAGAACATATAACAACTGTTCCTGCATTACTTATTTGTATTAATGGCAATGTAGTTTTTAAAAATGAAAAAGGGGTAACAGAAAATCTTTCAAGTGGCGATATGGTTAACATTGAGCCAAACGTAAAACATTGGGTAGAAGGAATTCAGGACACTCAATTACTATTAATCAAATAAAAAAATTTGCCTAGTTATGTTAGTAAATACTCACTTATTAAAATTGAAATTAGTATTGGTTCTCTCCATTTTAATTTTCACAACCAATTCTGAGGCTCAAAATTGGTCACTAAAGCAATGTATTGATACAGCATTAGTGCATAATAAAACGTTGAAAATAGCACAAGGCGATATTGAGATTGCCAATGAGAGGAACAAGGAAGCAAAAGGTGGTTTAGTGCCAAAATTGTATGGCAATGTTGACTATCGGTATTACACCGATCTTCCGTATCAGTTACTCCCTGCATCTGTTTTTGGTGGACCAGCAGGCGTTTACAAAGAGGCTCAATTTGGTGTCCCACATAATTTAAATGCAAACCTAACTCTTGATGTGCCTTTATACAACCCTCAAGCTATTGGTGCAATTACGGTTTCAAAAAGAGCAAAAGAATTAAATCAAATACAGTTTCAACAAACCGAGGAGCAAGTGGTATTTGATGTTTCTAATTTGTATTACAATGCACAGTTAGTATCAAATCAGATTGTGTTTATCAAAAATGGTTTAAGTAATAGTGAAAAACTACTTAGTAATATTCAATTGCTTTACTCACAACAAATGGTAAAGGGTACAGATGTAGATAAAATTAAACTTCAGCAAAGTCAGTTAAACACACAATTAAGTAAGGCTAATGCACAGTACAAACAAATCATAAATCTATTAAAGCTTCAGTTAGGCATAACACCAACCCGACCAATTACAATTGAAGAAACATTTAGCACATCGTCAGAAGTAGTAAAGTATACAAGCAAACCAACCTCTGATATATTATTGTTTAATACGAAAGAACAGCTCTTAAAATCTGAATTAAAAACTTTAAAGCTATCACATTTACCTTCTTTTTCACTTTATGGTACTTATGGAACTACCGGATTTGGAAACTACAGTGGTACAAATGATTTCTTTAAAACATACCCCATTGGATTTGCCGGGGTAAAAATGTCTTGGTTGATATTCTCCGGTACTACTTTAGAACACAAGGTTTTTCAAAAGAGAGAAGAGATCAAACAAAATACAACTCGATTAGAATTATTAAATGATAAACAAAACGTTCAGATAGAAAATGCACAAATGCAATATGAAGTAGCAAGTTCTAATCTATTAAATGCCAAATCACAATTGACATTGGCAGAAACAATTTATTCTAAAACACTTATTCAGCAAAAAGAGGGTGTTGCCTCATTAACAGATGTTTTACTTTCAGATAATACCCAAAAGGAAGCACAACAAAACTATTTGTCGGCATTGGTAGAGGTGATGAAGGCAGACCTAGAACTAAAAAAAGTATCAGGAAATATTTTAAAAACGAAATAAATTAATAATTAAAAATAACAGATAATGAAAAAGGTTTTATACATCATCATACCATTGGCATTAATTGCAATTGTAATCATAAAATTAAAAAGCAATAAAGAAATCGTAAAAGATAAAGTTTATCAATATGATAAAAACCAAGCAATCAACGTTCAGGTAGATACAATCAAATCCGAATTAATAGGAGCTGAATTTGCTTATTCAGGAACATTTGAACCTAATAAAGAAACTAAGCTTAGCGCTGAAATACAAGGCAAGATAAATGATGTTTTAGTTGATGTTGGAACTTTTGTAACAAAGGGGCAATCATTAATTCAGTTAGATAATTCACTATTGAAATTGCAATTACAATCAGCGGAGGTTCAAGTTGAAGGATTAGAAGCTGATGTAAAACGATTTACTGTTTTAGCAAATGCAGATGCTGTACAAGGAGTGCAATTAGAAAAAGCAGAGTTGGGTTTGAAATCGGCAAAAGTACAAAGAGCAACCTTAATTGAACAAATTAGTAAAACAACTATCAAAGCACCGTTTAATGGAGTGGTTACTGCTAAACTTACTGAAGAGGGCGCATTTGCTGCACCGGGTGTGCCATTGCTTCAAATTACAGATATTTCAGTTTTAAAATTTACCGTTAATGTTTCTGAAAATGATTTGAGTTCATTTCAATTAAATCAAACCTTCTCGATTAATGCAGATGCTTATTCGGATGTGCTATTGTCGGGTAAAGCAATAATGATAGGCAGTAAAGCCAATATGGGCAGTAGTTTTCCTGTTCAATTTATTGTAAGTAACACCTCCGATTTTAAAATCAAATCAGGAATGTTTGGTAAAGTAAAATTGAAAAGTGACAATCAAAAAAGCGGAATTATTATACCGTCTTCTGCCATTATAGGCTCTTCAAGTCAACCACAAGTATATAAAGTAAAGAATGGGAAGGCTGTTTTGCATAACATAACTATTGCACAAAAAATAAAAAACAAAACTGTCGTGTCAAAAGGATTAGAAGAAGGTGATGTGATCGTAACAAATGGATTTATTAATCTATTTGACGATGCGAATGTAACTGTTAAATAAAATTTGAATTATGAACTATCCATGTTGCCAAAACGCAACTATAGATGAAACAACATGGATAAACCATGTGACAAATAAAAAATAAAAATACTTACACATGAATATTACAGAAATATCAATAAAACGTCCTTCGCTGATAATTGTTCTTTTCAGCGTACTTACCTTATTGGGAGTTATAGGATATAAAAATTTGAGTTATGAATTGATGCCTGATTTTAATCAACCTGTTGTGGTTATTAAAACTGTGTATCCCGGAGCAGAGCCCAACGAAGTAGAAACATCGGTATCACGAAAAATAGAGGATGCTTTATCTAACTTAGAAGGAGTGGATTATTTGGTAACTAAATCTTTACCAAATGCATCTATCATCATTGCCAATTTAAAATATGGAACTGATTTGGATAAAACCATGCAGGATGCTCAACGCTACATTGACAATATTCGCAAAGATTTACCGCAGGATATTTTAAGTCCTGTAATGAGTAAGGTTTCTCCTAATGATTTACCTATCATGTCAATTAGTGCAACAAGTAACTTGCCTGCAACAGAGTTTTATCAAAAAATGAAAGACGAGTATCTTCCACAAATTCAACAGATAAAAGGGGTTGCAGAGCTTACGATTTTAGGTGGAGAAGAAAGAGAGATACAGGTTAAAGCAAACCGAGATAAATTAAAACTATATAAGATTTCATTGTATCAGGTTGTTGAGGCAATTAATCGTTCAGGTTTAGACTTACCTGCCGGGAAAGTACAAACGGATCAGGAGAATAACTCAGTTCGTTTAACAGGAAAATTTGCTACAATTGATGACATAAAAAATGTTCAAGTTGCTTTGCCAATGCTCGGCAGCCCAGTCTATGTAAAAGATGTTGCTCAGGTAGTTGATGGAATAAAAGAAACAACATCGATCAGTAGATACAATGGAAAAGATGGCATTGGAATTCTATTAAAAAAACAAGGCGATGCAAATGCTGTTGATGTTTCAAAAATGGTTCGTTCAAAATTTAAAAGTATCGAAGCACAAAACAGTAATTCAGCTGTAAAATTCATCATTGCAGATGATAGTACTGATAATACAATTGCAGCAGTTAACTCGGTTGTGTTTGACTTGGTTTTAGCAGTTGTTTTAGTTTCTTTAGTAATGCTTTTATTTTTAAGAAGTTTCAGAAACTCTTTAATTGTTATCATTGCAATACCTACCTCTTTGGTTACAGCTTTTGCAGTTATGTGGCTTTTAGGATATACTCTAAATTTAATGACCTTACTTGCAATGTCTTTAATTATTGGAATCTTGGTGGATGATGCTACTGTGGTATTGGAAAACATTCAAAGGCATTTAGATATGGGAAAAGAAAAACGGACTGCCTCAATGGACGGACGTATGGAGATTGGATTTTCTGCATTGTCGATCACGTTGGTTGACGTAGTTGTGTTTTTACCGATATTATTTTTACAAGTATTTGTGGCAGATATGCTCAAACAATTTTCAGTAGTTGTTGTAACTTCAACCCTAACAAGTTTGTTAGTTGGCTTTACGCTTACACCTTGGTTGGCATCAAGAATAGGTAAGAAAGAAGATTTACAACCAACCAACTTCTTCAATCGTTTTTTACTTGGCTTTGAACATCAATTAGAAAAATTCACCAATTGGTATGGCAAACAATTAGAATGGATACTCAGCCACAAATTAGTTTTCACAGGAATAGTTGTTTTACTTTTTGCGGTTACTTTGGGAATAATGAAACAAGGTATCATTGGGAAAGAGCTTATCTCTACCGGAGATCAGGGTAAATTTCGTATGGCTTTAGAGTTTGACAAATCAACTTCCATTCAACAAAACAATTTAATCGCTCAGGAAATAGAGGCCTATATTATCAAGCAAGCAGATGTTTCTACAGTGTTTAGTAACATAGGTGGTCCGAGTACAGGTATTGGAAGTTTAGGTGTAGGATCAGCTAATAAAACTGAATTTACTATTCAGTTAAAATCTGCAAAAGAACGCAACAAGCAACCTACTGAAGAGTTTATGAAAAAACTTAGGGAGGAATTAAAAATGAAATTTCCCGGAATAAATTACTCAATGGCTGCATTAGGATTGATACCACGTTCAGCTCCAATTGAAATTACTTTAAGCGGCAGTAATTTAGATTTAGTAATGAAAACAGGTAATGATTTAAAATCGGTGATTGAAAAAATACCGGGTTCAGATAATGTACGTTTATCTGTTGAACAAGGTAGTCCTGAATACAAAATAATTCCTGATAAAGATAAAATGCAGCGATTAGGATTAACGACAGCTTATGTTGGTATGAATTTAAGAACAGCTTTTACCGGCAATGACGATGCAACATTAACAGAAAACGGAACAGAATATCCTGTAAGAATTTGGATTGACGGTTACAGTAGGCAAAATTATGAAGATGTGCAACGTCTCTCAATTGTTAATCCAATGGGATTACCTATGGAAGTGTCTCAGTTTGCAACGGTAGAACGAGATAATTCTCCATCCTTATTAGAAAGAAAAGATCGTCAGCCAGCGGTAACGCTTACATCTGACGCACTTGGTAGACCTTCGGGAACAGTTGCTGATGATGTAGTTGCTTACCTAAAGAATAACCCTTTACCAGATGGAATACAAATGACTTGGGGTAGCGATATCAAAAGACAAAATGATAGTTTTGGGGCATTGGGTTCTGTTCTATTGATTTCATTCTTATTAATTTATTTAATCATGGTAGCTTTGTATGATAGTTTCGTTTATCCATTTGTGGTATTGTTTTCAATTCCCGTAGCTGCTATTGGTGCATTTTTAGCATTGAATTTATCACTAAACAATCTTAGTTTATTTGCATTGCTTGGATTGATTATGCTGATGGGATTAGTGGTAAAAAACGCCATATTAATTGTGGATTTTACAAATCAATTGAAAGCAGAGGGGAAACATTTCAAAGAAGCATTAATAATTGCCGGAAAAGGTCGTATGCGTCCTATTTTAATGACAACTATCGCCATGATTATAGGAATGCTTCCCATTGCCCTTGGTAAAGGAACCGCTAGTGAATGGAAGAACGGATTAGCTTGGGTAATTATTGGCGGACTATTTTCATCATTGATATTAACTGTTTATTTAGTGCCAATGGTTTATTATTTAGTAGACCGATTAAAAGAGAAAATTGCAAATAGAAAAACGAATTAAAATGAAACAATTAGTCTTATTCGCACTAGTCAGTATATCTTTATTGACCTTATCTTCATTTAATAACCAAAAGGGAGAAACCTATTCTCTAACTGTGGAAGTAAAAGAGTTACAAAATTGCAAAGGTGTTGTTCAATTTGCCTTATACAATAAGGACGGAACTATTCCTGATGAACATTATAAAAAGTGTTGTAAAATATTGAAAGAAAAAATACAAAACGGCACTTCTAAAGTAACCTTTAGTAATCTACCTGTAGGAAAATACGCTGTAAATATTCTTCACGATGAAAATGAGAATGGTGAAATTGACAAGGGGTTTATTTTGCCAATTGAAGGGGTTGGTTTTTCGAATTACCAATCAATTGGATTAACAAACCGACCCAACTTTTCAAAAGCAAGCTTTGAGTTGAGTAGTGACAAGAAAATAACAGTAAAAGTCATTTACTTTTAAAGACGTATTAAGTCAAAAGTTCGAAAACTTGCCGCTTAGGGTATTCGAGGGAGGCAGTTCATTAATATTCTAAGTGCTTGAAAGTCATCCATAAAGTTCGATAAATCCAATCCGTAGGGTACGGATAAATGAAAAAGGGTTAAAGCTTTGCTTTGACCCTTTTTTTGTTTTCAGCACGACATCAGGCTTTGCTTGAATGGAGGAATAGAAACAAAAAAAGCAGAACCCTGATAGCGTTATTGGCTTTTCTAATTCAATATCTTCTTCCGCAAATCCGTTCCCACAAGTCATTAAAGGTTTCTTTAACATCCATATTTTTTTGGTTGGCCTCTAACATCCCCATCGTTTCGACGCCGTTTTTTTGATAGAGTTTGTAATGAAACACAAATGTTTTTTGCAATTCGCTTTCTTGCATGTTTGTTCTCCCAAACTTTACAGCATACATATTCAAAGTGTCGCCATTACTTTGTGCAATGGTGTAAGGGTCGCTAAACCATCTTAATATCCCCACATCCTTTATGCTTTTGCATTGTTGCATTAAATACTGATTACGCGGATAGCTGTGCCAAGTCATAGGATTTTGCTTGTGTAACAAACTGAACTCTCCAATAAAAACAGTACTATCGTTACTACCTACAGCATACCACAATACATTATTCAACATCGTTGGATTGGTCATATAATGAGTAGCAGGAATATTATTTTTTGCGATTGATTCCTCAACCAAACCGTTTGCTTGTGCTTTATTAATAAAAGTCAATCCCAAATAAGCAAAGCAATAGATTAAAGCCGCTCGTGATAACTTGTATCTTCTTGCCGCATTTTTTTTATAAAAAACAGCAATCACAACCAAGATAAACATGGGTAACGTAAATAATAAATCAACAATAGCCAAAGTGTTTAAAGAATAATTTTCGTTGGTAAAAGGCAGTAATAATTGAGTGCCAAAATTCGTACACCAATCTAAAAGCGAATGTCCCCACAAACAAGCTAGTAAGAATCCCAACATACGTTTAAAAGAAACCTGTTGCTTAAATAATTTAACTAATAACCAGGCAATTGGTATGGCATACAATGCTTCAATAAATAAGGAGTGCGTATGTGCCCTATGATCGCACATATAGGCACGTGGGTCGCTAAGGCCAGTCACAAATAAATCAAAATCAGGAACACTTTTAGCAATGGCTCCAAGCAGCATACCCCAACGTCCTATCTTTTTACCAAGAAAGATTTCGCCGATGGCGGCACCTATAACTACATGTGATAATGAGTCCATATTACAACATCAAATGTAATATATTTAGGTTTAAATGAAACTACATGAAATTAAGAAATAATTTTTACTTTAGTTAAGACTTAATAAAAAGTAAATTGAAGCCGCTTTTAGATAAAGAATTTCTGTTGCAAAAATACCCTGGCAAAGGTGGTTGGACCTATGTTCATATTCCTAAAACATTTAAAAACAAAGAAGAAAAACAAGCATGGAAAAAAGTACGTGGAACTATTGATGGTTACGAAATTAGAAAATACCATATTTTTCCTATGCCAAACAACAACGGTTTATTCCTACCAGTAAAGGCAGAAATTAGAAAGCACTCTAAGAAAAAAGAAGGTGATAAAGTACATGTGATTTTGTTTACTGATAATGAGCCACTAGACATTCCGGAAGAGATGTTACTATGTTTGCAAGATGAACCCAAAGCTTTTTCCTTTTTTAACTCCATCTCAGAAAGCGAACAGAAATTTTATATACAATGGGTTTACTCTGCAAAAAAAGAGGAAACTAAAATCGATCGTTTAGCTAAAACCATTAACCGATTATTGAAAAACTTAAAGCTTTACGATAAAGAGAAGGAAGTATAATGGAATTTTTTCAACTAAATTAATTTATAGTTGTTATCTTTCTAAAACAAAAACATTACTTATGAAAAAAATAATTATTCTTTCCATGACATTAGTATCAGGTAGCCTGGCATTTGCACAAAAAAGCTGCTGCGCAAAGCCCGAATCTACAGAAGCTTTTGCAATGCTAACTCATGATAAAAAATTTGTAGCAACCCATTTAGATCCAACTCCATTTACGTTATCAAATCCAATTGGACAAAATATTACATTTAAAACTCCTGATGGCAAAGAAGGTTACGCTTATGAAATTAAAGCAACATCACCAACCAACAATTACGTATTTGTGATACACGAATGGTGGGGCTTAAACGACTATATTAAACAAGAGTCGGAAAAGTTATTTTCAACTCTAGGAAATGTGAATGTAATAGCTATTGATTTATACGACAAAAAAGTTGCTGCTGTTAAAGATTCAGCTTCCAAATACATGCAAAGTGTGAAAAGTGAAAGGGCAGAAGCAATTATCAAAGGCGTACTATCTCATGTAGGTAACAAAGCAAACATTGCTACTATTGGCTGGTGTTTTGGAGGTGGCTGGAGCATGCAGGCGACTTTATTAGCAGGAAAACAAAGTAAAGCATGTGTGATGTATTATGGTATGCCTGAAGAAAAAATAGAAAAAATAAAAACACTCAATGCACCTATCTTATTTGTTTGGCCTGAACAAGATCAATGGATTAACAAAGAAATGGTAAGTAAATTTGAAACGAATATGAAAACTGCAAAAAAGAGTTTAGAAGTAAAGTCATACAATGCCGATCATGCTTTTGCTAATCCTAGTAATCCGAAATATAGTAAAGAGTTTGCAGAAGATGCATTTAAAAATACCACACAGTTTATACACACTTATTTAAAATAATCTTTACATAAAAAAGGAACCTGATAGGTTCCTTTTTTATGAGTTCTTGCCTAAAACTTCTGTGGCTTCCATCACAATCATTTTCACATTTATATCGTATTGTAACACTAACTGTTTTAAAGGGCTTAATTTGTTTTTGTCAATCATAATAAAAATAATGTCCTTGTATTCGGTATCACCTAAATCATTTCCTTTAATGATAGTGCCTGATATTCCTAGATTTTCGGAAATAATCAAACTTAACTCTTTCAAATTCTTGGAAGAAGAAATATGTACAATCTTTTGATTGGATGCTCCAACTAAAATCAAATCAATTAATTTAGACCCAACGTAAATACTAATCAAACTCCACAAAGCAAGCTCAATACTTTTAAAAACTATTCCCGCTGATGCTACAACCAATGCATCTAATATCAAAATCACCGTACTAGTTTTCATATCGGTATTAGTTGAAATAATTTTTGCTAATATAGTCCCTCCTCCGGCTGATGCTCCTCCTTTAAATATTAAACCCAAACCGGTACCAACAGTAACTCCGCCATAAAGCGTAGCCAACATTAAATTGCTACTCAAACTTTGTAAATGAATCCATTGACCCAAAGCATCAACAAACAATACTATAAAACCAATACAAATAATTGTTTTAATTGCAAACTGCTTTCCTAAATATTTTAAACCAATTAATAATAAAGGAATATTTACCAAAGCCATTAATATACCAATTGGTAAATTAATTATGTGGTTTAATACTATTGCCAAACCAGCAGTACCCCCTGTAGCCACATGATTGGGCGCCAAAAATCCGACAACACCAAAAGCCATTACCAAGCTTCCTAATATTATAAAGCTATAATTAAATAATTCCGCTTTGATGCATTTCATAAAAATCAAATAATTCGGTAAAAGTACAAAATGATATTCATCAAAAATCATGATAATTGTTGTTAAATTATCTGTTCAAGGCATACGACTCAATATAATTTATAATTTTGCCTATTCAGTGAAGTAAACAAATTTAATTTTATGATAAAACAATTATTGCAACATAAAGAAAATAATCATGTTTGGAATTTCTCAACGGTTGGAGGTGTAAAACGAGTAAACTTAGAATCTGGAGAGGACCTGAAACACTTATCTAGTCTTGATCCAAAATTATGGACAGCCCTTAGCTGTCCTGTAGATGGTTTAGAAATAGATAAAAAGACATTACAAATTATTGATATTGATAACGATGGCAAAATTCGTGTTCCTGAATTAATTGCAGCAGCCGAATGGGTTACAAGTATCATAAAAAATCCTGATGTATTATTAAAAGAAGAACCGATTTTTGAATTGTCATTTATTAATGAACAAACGGAGCTTGGTAAAACATTATTAGAGTCGGCACAAATTATTTTAAAGAATCTGGGTAAAGAAAACGCAACAACATTAACAGTAGAAGAAACCTCTGATACTGAAAAAATATTTGCAGGAACTCGATTTAACGGCGATGGTATCATAACAGAGGATAGTACTTCAGATGCTGAATTAAAAAAAGTAATTGAAGAAATTATTAGTTGTCTTGGTTCTGTTACAGATAGGGGCGGAAAACAAGGTATTACACTTGACATATTAAACAGTTTTATCGAAAACTGTGAAAAGCATACAAGTTGGCTTGCTAAAAAAGATGCTAATCTTCAAGCCGTATTACCTTTTGGAGATTCTACAGAAAAAGCATATCAAAATTTTTGTTTAGTAAAATCAAAGATTGATGATTATTTCATTCGTTGCCGATTAGCTGCTTTTGATACGCAATCAACTGAGGTACTAAATCTTCAAGTAGCCAGAGTTGAAACTATTACCACAAATGATTTATCAAAGTGTATGGATGAAATTGCAGCTTATCCTTTAGCAAAAATTGAAGGCAATAAGCCACTTCCTATTTCCAGCGGCATTAACCCTGCATGGGAAAAGATAATTTCAGAATTTAAACAACTCGTTGTAACGCCTCTTTTCCAAAACAAAGATAGTATCACTGAAAACGAATGGAATAAAATTATTGAGACTTTCAATGCGTATGCTCAATGGACATCCGAAGAGGAAGGTCATCCGGTAAAAGCTCTTGGAATAGAAAGAATACAAACTATTTTATCAGGCACTTACAAAAGCCAATTAGTTAAACTGATTGAACAAGATATCGATTTAGAAGATGAAGCAAACAATATTATTTTAGTAGATAAGCTGGTTCGCTATCACAGAGATTTATATACATTACTAAAAAACTTTGTAACGTTTTTTGATTTCTATACACCTGGCGAAAAAGCTATCTTTCAGGCAGGCACTCTTTACATTGATCAACGTAGTTGTGATTTATGTATTAAGGTATCTGACATGGCAAAACACGCTACCATGGTATCATTTAGCGGTATGTTTTTAATGTACTGTGATTGTACATCAAGAACGACTAACGAAAAAATGACCATTGTTGCCGCATTAACCAATGGTGATATT
The DNA here is from genome assembly GCA_035439445.1 of Bacteroidia bacterium. Classification (GTDB taxonomy): domain Bacteria; phylum Bacteroidota; class Bacteroidia; order B-17B0; family Aurantibacillaceae; genus UBA4416. Next base: position 802 of record DAORKG010000007.1, on the reverse strand, counting down.
GATAATTTAGTAGTTGGGAAAAATGCGTTATTCTATGACCGCAATGGATTAGATTGGGATGCAACTGTTATTAAAATTGTAGATAATCCAATCAGTATTCGTCAAGCTTTCTTTTCTCCATATCGTAAAGTATCTCGTTTTATTGAAACACAAATCAACAAATTTGCAACGGCACAAGATGATAAGGTTACAGGAGATATGACGAAGGGTATTGAAAGTGTTCCTGTAAAAGCAGAAGAAGCCAAAGCTAAAAAAGATCCACCTGCGCCATTTGATGTAGGTAAATTTGTAGGGATTTTTGCAGCGATTGGATTAGCTATTGGTGCTATTGGAACTGCAATTGGTTCATTAGTTGCTGGATTCTTAGGTTTAACCTGGTGGAAAATGCCAATAGCATTTATTGGATTATTACTACTAATTTCAGGGCCATCCATGATTATTGCTTACTTAAAATTACGCAAACGTAATTTAGCTCCAATTTTAGATGCTAATGGTTGGGCAATTAACGCAAGTGCTGTTGTTAATATTCAATTTGGGAACACGTTAACTCATTTAGCAGAATTACCAGCAGGAGCTAAAATAAATTTAAATGATCCATTTACTAAAAAGAAGCGACCAATTTTACCGGCTATTCTTTTTATTTCCATTCTGGTTGGTATCTTATTATATATACTATGGAAAAATGGTTATATGCATTTACCGTTTTAAGTGTATTGACAATAGCATATAAAAAAGCCGCCCTCAAACTAGACTGCACCCAAAAGTTTAGACAAATTTATATTTAATTTTGATAATAATGAGC
>DAORKG010000006.1:0-135014 GCA_035439445.1 Bacteroidia bacterium | reverse complement strand
GTTGCAGCGCCAACCACAGCTCTTCCTAAAGCTTTTAAATCTACACCACTATGTTCATGAAAACGAGCGTCCTCAGTAGCTATTAAAGCATCAACTAAGTCTTTATCTAACTCATAATATTTAACACTAACTCTATTTTCGGCATAATACTTTCCTAGAGTTTTCATGTCACTACTATAAATTACAGTAGCTAAATTGCTTTTAGGATTTTGTAATTCTGCTACACTGGGTAAATCAACAAATACCTCAAGCGAAATCAAACTTACAAGAAGAAAAAGAATAATAAATGGCGACCAAACTAAAAGCCACGTTAGACGAATATATTTTGATACAGAATTTGATGCCATAAAATCGAATTGCAAAGTTAATCTAAAAGCTCAGATTCTAAAATTTTAGAAAAAATAATAGAAATCCAATAAACATAAGTTTTTGACCTATGAAAATAGGTTTTGAATTAGGTAAAATTATTGTAAAATATTAAAAAAAAGTTTATTTTTGAGGATAAATAAGATACTGAATTTAGGTAAGTTAAGCTTAAAACAAAGTTCTGTATCCAAAAAAACTACAAATTTAGGATTTTCAAAAACCTACAAACATGAAAAAACAGTTATTACTTGCTATTTTATTTATTGCATCATTGGGTGCTAACTCAGTGTTGGCTCAAAATAAAGATCTTGAAAAAAAGAAAAAAGATCCTAATTATTTTGATGAAACATCAGCTTACGAAATAGCAAAAGCGAAGGGTGTTCAACCAATTGATCAAAAAGCGTATGTTGAGCATTTAAGAAATGTTTTTAATTCTAAACAAAATCAAAAACCACACAATCACTCTCACAATAATCCAGTGAAAAGTGTAACCATTAATTTAACTCCAAACAATTCACAATCTATTGGCTGTGGAAATATGGGATTTGAAAATTATGATTTTACCAACTGGAGTGGAACAACCGGAACTATAACTCAAAACAATCCTGTTGTTACATACAATGCAACTGCAACTAATATAGTTAATCCTAGTGGAAATAATGTTTTTATGAATAATACCAACAATTATCACACTATACTAACAATTCCCCCTACAAATCCTATATATCCTAACTGTAATCCGGGTGGATACGACTCGATAGCTGTTAAAAATGTTGGAGGACAATTAATCTCAGAAATTCCTTTTGTGAGCCCGTTTAGTTTTGATGGAGCATCTGCCCGAATTGGAGGAACTAGTCCTGGCGAAGCTGGTGAACTAAAATACACAGTTACCAAATCTTCAACTGTTCAACAAATATCATTCAGTTATGCCCTTGTTCTTCAAAATGGCGGAATTAGCCATAGCTTACAAACAGGCCCTATATTCTCAGTAAAGGTTATCAACCAGGCTACTGGAGCTATACTTCCAGGCTGCACATCCTACACATTTAACCCTTATTCCAATAACCCTGCGGATTCTCTTAAACAATCTGCAATAGCATCTGATGTGTACTACAGAAAATGGAACAATTATTCTGTTGATCTATCATCATTACCAAATGGCACTAATGTTACTGTTGTGTTTTTGGTAACCGGCTGTACACTTGGAGGACACTTTGGTTATGCCTATGTGGATGCGCAATGCGGCAGTATAGGTACACCATATGCCAATATGTGTTCTGGATCTAATTTTGCAACTTTGGTTGCACCTCCCGGATATACTTCCTATCAATGGATTGGGCCATCTGGAACGATAGCAGGAGCAACTAATGACACATTGATTGAAAATCCTGCTACACCAGGTACAACTTATACTGTTAACATGGCGTCACAAGGTGGCTGTATAGTAACGCAAACTGTTACTATAGGCTTAACTAGTGTTAATATTATTAATATCAACACTACAAATTCATGTCCGAACGGAGCTTCAGGAACCGCATTTGTTCAGGCAAATGGAAGCAATGGAGTTTATACGTATTCATGGACAAATACAACGCCAGGTCCAAATTTTGGGATGTCAGCAGGAACTACTCAAACCGTTTCGGGTTTACCGCCCGGCACGTATAGTGTTCTAGTTTCCTCTACATCATGCGGTCAAGCCTCAGCAAATTTATCTGTAGGTACAGCCCCTCCTTTTTATTTTAATCAAACAAAACCATTTTGTGGTAATTCAACTTTTATTGCTCAACCAAATGGTTCAAATTACACTTGGTATTCCGGTTCCTCACTTATTCCTGCCCCAAATGGAGCAAATGATACTCTATACATAAACAATGCTATTGCCGGAGACGCATACACGGTAGTGTATAACAACCAACAAGGATGCAGAGACTCCATTAGATATACTTTAACACAAGTAGCAGGAGGAAGTTCCTATTTTTCAAATATTACTAATGTATGCCCAAATGATAGTAATGGAACTGCTGTGTTAAATTTAAATACTCCATTTCCTGCGCCATATAGTTATGTTGTAACTGGACCAACCAGTGCCGATAATGTGCTAACAACATCAACAACAGCTACTGCTGTTACCATAAGCTCTTTGGCCCCTGGTACCTACACAGCGGTAATTAGTGACGGTACATGTATATATAACAATACAGTTACTATTGGTGTTATCTCTACCAACTTTACTATGACACCAACAAATACTGTTTTGTGTTTTCCTGAAGAAGTGGTGGTAAAATTAGATTTTGGAGAAACTGCTCCTTCTAGCTGTGGTTTATCATCTTCATCAAGCTGCACATCGCCAAATATTATTCAAGTAGGCAATGCTACAACCTCAGGAAGCAGTAATAACTATTCCCCGTATGGCGGTTTATGGGAAAGCCAAAAAAATCAATTCTTATTTAGGGCTTCTGAATTATTAGCAGCTGGTATTACTCCAGGAAAAATAAACAGCCTAGCATTAAATGTAACCAATACTAATGGTAACGCAACTACTTTTAATAACTTTACAATTAAACTTAAGTGTGTTTCATACAATGTATTAAGTACAGCTACTATGGATAATACTGGATTAATACAAGTATTCAATCCAACTACTATAAATGCTACAACAGGATGGAATACATATAATTTTACTCAATCTTATGATTGGGACGGTACAAGTAACATTTTGGTTGATATTTGCTTCTTTAATCCAAATTGGGATGGTAATCTATCTGTAGAATATTCAAATCCTGGATTTATTGCCTCAAAATATGTAAATGATGATGGGGTAAATCAATGTCCCCTTAATACAGTTGTTGGATCTGGAAATGAACGCCCTAATATTAAATTTGGGAATTGTGGTGCTTCTAATCCTGCAAGTTATACAGTTTCTGTTTCTTCAAACGGAACCATTACTGCAAATTACTCTAACGATTCTATTAGAATTGCTCCAACATTTACAACACCTCCTGGTGCTCCAGGCACTGTGGTGTATACTATTTCTGTTACCAACCCGGTAGGAAACTGTGTAACGTCACAAACCTTAGCCATACTTTACCCTCCATTAACAACAACTGTTGTGGTAACACCAACAACGTTTACATTATGTCAGGGAAATAATACCACTTTTACTGCCTCAGGTGCAGCAAATTACAATTGGTATTATAATTCGGGAGGAACACTAGTTCCAATTTCAACAGCATCGGTTATTAATGTTACACCACCTGCAGCTGGTACAAATACATATGTTGTTACCGGAACACCAATATGCCCTAGTGGTACATCTGACACAAAAACAGTAACTGTTAATGTAACTCCTTTGGCTAACATATTAATTACTCCTTTAGCAGATGTTACAAAATGTTTAAATAAGGATTTTATTTTTCATCCTGTTACTGCATCTGTTCCAACAAATACAGCAGCTACTTATGCTTATTCTTGGACAACCTTACCTGGAGGAGCACCTGCTCCTGGTGTTAACACTTCTTCTAGCTATACAACCAGCAGTAATGTTACCACTACTTTAGTAGTATCTGTAAGTGCTCCTTGTTCAAACCCAACATCCGATACAGTTGTTGTGAAAAATTTAGCAGATGATTTAGGAATCACTATTTCTAACTCCATCACAACTTGTCCTAATACTGCATTTACTTTAACATCAACCACAAGTGGTGGTAATGCTCCATATTTTTATACATGGACTTTAGGAACAAATACATTAGCTACAACTCCTGATGTAAGTGGCACAAGCCCTGGAACAGGTGGGGCTTACACAATAAGTGTAACGGTAATGGATAGCTGTAGTTATGTGCACTCAAATACACAAATTATCAATGTATTACCAAATACATTAAACGTATCAATTCTTGACTCCTCTTCTACTTGTGGAGGAACTCCATTTACCTTAAATGCTCAAGCATTCAATGGTTATCCAAATTACACGTATGTTTGGACAATGGGAGGAAGTCAATTATCTAACAGTCAAGGACTTTCTTCTACCAGTCCTACTGCTGAAGGAAATTATAGTGTATTTGTAACGGCAACTGATAGCTGTGGATATCAAGCAACCGACATTCAATTAATTAATGTATTGCCTCCTTGTATGGTTGAAATACCAAACGTAATTACACCTAATGGCGATACTCATAATGATTTCTTCAAGATTAAAAATATTGAATATCATCCAAATACTAAGGTTACTATCTTTGATAGATGGGGAAGAAAAGTGTTTGAAAGCAACAATTACAATAACGAATGGAAAGGTGATGGTGTATCAGATGGTACATTCTTCTATGTAATTGAAGTTCCTGAAGATAAAAAATACAGTGGCTATATTACTATATTTAGAAACTAAAAAAGTTTCATTCCAACAAAAAAGCTCCTCTAGAACTAGAGGAGCTTTTTTTATGATGTAATAAATTAAGCTGTTGCTTTGGCTCTGTTCATTCTGATAACATTAGCTAATGATTTCAGAGCTCTATCATGTTTCTTAACAAAAGGATTATCTAAGTCCCATACATATCCTGCTAATACAGAACAGATTTGTTTTTTGATTTCAGGATCCGGATTTTCTGAAAAGAATATTTCATGTAAATCTCCTTCATACCAACCGGCTACATATGATCTAAATGTATTAATACCTTGCATCATATAATCTGTGTAATCTTTTTGCCAATCCACTTTGTTTCCTTTAAGTGTTTCACAAACCAACTTACCAGCTTTATTTCCTGATTCCATAGCAAAAGTAACTCCCGAAGAAAATACTGGATCTAAGAACTCAGTTGCATTTCCGCATAATACAAATCCATCACCATACAATTGTTTTGTAGAAATAGCGTAACCTTCAATAGTACGAGGTTCAAACATCATTTCGGCACCTGCAAAACGCTCATTCGTATGAACATCAGCTGCAATAATACCTTTCATTCTTTCTGTTGGGTCTTCAGGGAAATCTTTGAAGAACTCAGGATCTGCAACAAAACCTACAGATGTGATGCCATTTGAGAAAGGAATGATCCAAATCCATGTGCGTTGTTGATGAACAACAACTGTAATACGATTTCCATCAATTCCTTCAGGACGTTTTAAATCTTTGAAATGTGTAAAATGTGTTTTGCGAGGTTCGAAATTAGATGGTTTATCTAGTCCAAACATTCTTGGTATAACACGACCATATCCGCTGGCATCCACAATAAATTTCGCTTCTATTTGTTCTTCTACGCCATCTTTATTGACAACTGTAGTAACAGAATCAGTCCCATTAAATTTAATATCTTTTACTGCTGTTTCGTGTTCAACATCTACACCCATTGAAGCAGCTGTTTCGGATAAAATTTTATCGAATTGTCCACGAGGCACTTGCCATGTCCAATTCCAACCTTTACTAAATTGGTCAGAGAAATTAAAATCACAAATTTCATGACCGCGAACAAACTTAGCTCCGAATTTTTCTTGAAATCCCGCCTTCTTCACAGCCTCTAATAAACCGGCTTCTTCCAAGTGATCCATCACTCTTGGCAATAAGCTCTCTCCAATAACAAAGCGTGGGAATTTTTCTTTTTCTACCACTTTTACTTTATAGCCTGCTTTATTAATAATACTAGACGCTATAGATCCCGCGGGCCCGGCACCAATAACTAAAACATCAACTTTTGTAGTTTGCATATTTTTTGAATTTGAGTAAAGTTACACCGTTTTTGAATGTTATACAACTATCGAGCTCATTTTTTTGTTAGCTGTACAGCCTATAAATAATAGGCTTTCGGTAAATTTTGTTTAACTATTTAACTGATACATTTTACCGGGCAAGGACTTTATAACATTAGAAAATTCTAATTGAAGTAAATGTGTGGAGATTTTACTGATAGAGAAATTAGTAGCATAACTGATTTCATCTACATGTAATTGTTGTTTGTTTTTAAACACATCAACGATCATTTGTTCATCAGAACTTAAATTGATAGCTAAAGGAATCTGTGTTGTTTTTTTCTTTACAAATGTTTCATTCCAATTCATCATATACAACAAATCAGCTGCATTTTCAATTAAATTGGCCCTATGCGATTTGATTAATCCATTGCATCCTTCACTTAAAACATCATTGGCTTTTCCGGGAAAGGCAAAAATATCTTTATTGTAAGAATTGGCTATAGTTGCTGTAATTAAACTACCACCTCCTCTTTTTGATTCTACTACTACTAAAGCATCACACATGCCTGCAACAATGCGATTTCGTTTCGGGAAGTTTTCTTTATCCGGGTTTGTTTCACTGATAAACTCCGTTAATAAACCGCCTTGTGAAATCATTTTTTTAGCATAGTTTGCATGAACAGATGGGTATACTCTATCTAATCCATGTGCCATAACACCCACTGTATTTAAACCATGATCGAGCGCACTTTTATGGGCTGTGATATCTATTCCGTATGCCAAACCACTCACCACCAAGCAACCGCTCCCCTGCAAATCTTCAATCAATTTTTCGGTAGTTTCTTTACCATAATTAGATGGTGTTCGGGTTCCAACAACAGCCACAACTTTATCTGCATTTAAATTTGCATTACCTTTATAATAAAGTATTACCGGGCTATCGTTACAGTTTTTTAAACGTTGCGGATAATCCTTATCAGTAAAAAATAAAGGCGTAATCTCTTTTTCTGCTATGAATTTAATTTCCTGTTCTGCTCTGTCTAATACCGATTTGCTTTTAATAATGGCCGAAGCTGTGTAAGTTCCAATACCCGGAATTTTTTCTAATTGAGCTTTGCTTGTTTTAAAAACTTGCTCAGCGCTTCCACAATATGCCACTAAATTTTTGGCTAAAACATCACCAACCCCATCAAGTAAAGTTAATCCAATTTGATATGTTAAATCGACAGAGTGCATTTCTTAAATAATAGTAAATTATTATATTGTGTTCGTAAAAATACTGAGATAATGATTAAAAACGTCAAATATATTTTAACAGGTGTCTTTTTTTATTCATGCCAAATTTATGCACAAACATTAGGAGTCGTAAAAGGAGTTGTAAAAGATAAATCAAATAATGAATCCTTACCGGGAGCTGTAGTCGTTTTAGATAAAACCAAAGGCGTATCGGCAGATATGGAAGGAAAGTTTTATGTTTCTACAACAGAAGGTACGCATACATTGGATTGCGATTTGGTGGGGTACAAAAAATATTCAGAAAGCATAACTGTAAAAGGAAACGATACAATTGTTGTAAATATTATTTTAGATAACGGGAACCAATTGTTGGATGAGGTGGTAGTATCGGCAGGTAAGTTTGAACAAAAATTATCAGACGTCACTGTGAGTATGGATGTGATTAAGCCCAGCTTAATTGAAAATAAAGCCACTCAGAGTTTAGATATTATCATGAACCAAGTACCGGGTGTGGTGGTTTCGGATGGGCAAGCCAGTATCAGAGGAGGCAGCGGATATAGCTATGGTGCCGGAACACGTGTATTGATGCTAGTTGATGAAATGCCAATGATTAGTGCCGATGCCGCAGATATTAAATGGAATTATTTGCCGTTGGAGAATATGGAGCAGGTAGAGGTGATTAAAGGTGCCAGTTCTGCTTTATTTGGTTCATCGGCTATGAATGGGGTTATTAATATGCGAACTGCCTATGCGAAAGACAAACCTCAAACAACCTTTTCTATTTTTGGCGCTACTTATGATGCTCCACAACAACTAAAATATAAGTGGTGGAATGGAACAAGCCAGCGACAAAAGGGTGTGAATTTTTCTCATGCACAAAAAATAAAAAACTGGGACATTGTATTAGGTGGGCATTATTTTAATGATGATGGATACCGCTATTTGGAAACCGAAAAAAGAGAACGTTTTAATATTAACCTTAGATATAACTTTAAAAGAATTCAAGGATTATCTATTGGTTTAAACACAAATATGATGGAAACCAAAGGAGGCTTGTTTTTCTTATGGCAAAACGCCGACTCGGTTTATGTTCCACAAGGCTTAAACATTCAGCGTTTCTCAAACCAACGTATGAATGTAGATCCGTTTATTACATATTATACAAAAAAAGGGGGTAAATATAGTTTACGTTCACGTTACTACTTAACTAATAATACCAACGATAAAAACCAAGGTTCGAGAGCAGAGTTGTATTATAACGAATTTCAGTTTCAAAAGCGCTTTAAAAATAATTTTACTATGACTTTTGGTGCCGTTTACATGGAACAACAAGTTATTGCTGATTCGCTATACGGAAGACATACAGGACAGAACTATGCAGGTTATGCGCAGTTTGATTATAAGTATAAAAAGTTAACCACATCTGTTGGATTAAGAGGAGAGTATAACCGAATAGATACTGCTTTTACCAGAGGTTATGTTTCTAACAAACTAAATAATTTACCATTTCAACCGGTTTTTAGAGCAGGTGTAAACTACCACTTATTTGAATACACTTTCTTGCGTGCATCATACGGACAAGGCTACCGTTTCCCAACAATTGCCGAAAAGTACGTAAGCACCAGTGTGAGTGCTTTAAAAATTTATCCAAATCAAGGTTTACAACCCGAAAGAGGATGGAGTGCTGAAATAGGAATTAAGCAAGGCTTTAAATTTTTAAATTTTAAAGGCTTTTTGGATGTTGCCGGATTTTGGACAGAATACCAAGACATGGTGGAATTTGCATTTGATATTTACGGACCAAAGACAGGATTGTTTTACCTAGACAGACAATATGCAGGATTTAAATCTCAAAACGTAGGTGGCGCCTTAATTAACGGAGTAGATGCTTCGGTAACAGGAACCGGAAAGATGGGACCAATTAATGTAACAACCTTAGTTGGTTATACATATACCAATCCAAAGTACTTAGGATTTGATACAAACAAAGATACCTTAGGATTAGAGGGAGTTAATATTTTAAAATACAGAAACCGACATTTATTTAAATCGGATTTACAATTAGATTACAAAAAATGGTCGGTTGGCTGGAGCGTTAGGTATTATAGTTTTATGGAAAACATTGACCGCCGATTTGTGCAAAGTATTTTACATGAATATAACCAACCTCAATACGGCATTAACTGGGATGCTATTCCTGGCTCATACATTTTACCCGGACTTAAATCTTACCGTATACAACATGCAGGAGGCGATTGGGTGCATGATATGCGAATATCCTATCAATTATCAAAAGAGCTAAAAGCATCATTTATTGTAAATAATGTTGGTAATGCGGAGTATTGCCTTCGCCCGGGAGATGTGAGACCACCACGTATGTTTTTAATTCAATTAATGGTAAGGATATAATATTTAGCAAATTTTATAAATCAAGGCTATTAAAATTAAGTACCTTTACACAAAAAAATAAAAATGGACAACAACTTTAGAAATACAAACTTAAACAACATTGAAAGCGCAACAATTGTAAATGAAAAATCATTGTTTGCTTCAGTATTCACATGGATGTTTTTAGCATTGGCAGTAACAACAGGTTTCTCGTTACTATTTGCGTACAATCCTGATTTAGGAAACTTGCTTTATAAGCAAGATGAATTTGGAAATGCAACAGGTATCTCCATCATGGGATGGATTTGTATGTTAGCTCCAATAGGTTTAGTGATGGTGATGAACTTTGCTTTTAATAAATTATCGTTTGCAGCATTAATGGGTATTTTCTTTGGCTATGCAGCTTTAAACGGTATTAGCTTTAGTGCAATTTTCCATATTTACAATTTAGGTTCTATTGGTGTAGTGTTTGCAAGTACATGTGCATTGTTTGGTGTTATGGCTGTGGCAGGTTATACTACAAAAGCTGATTTAACCAAAATGGGTTCTTTACTCATGATTGGATTAATTGGAATTGTGATTGCTTCATTAATCAATATGTTTATGCGTAGTGATTCAATGGGTTACATTATCAGTATTATCAGTGTGATTGTATTTACAGGATTAACTGCTTATGATGTGCAAAAAATTAAAGAAATGGCTCAGGTAAACGATGGCTCAACCGACTTTAAAAAATTAGGTGTGATGGGTGCATTAACTTTATATTTAGATTTCATCAACTTATTCTTATCTCTATTACGTTTATTCGGAAGAAGAGACTAATTCAAAAAAATTTCTTAAACAAAAAAGCCCTTGTAAATTACAAGGGCTTTTTGTTTTTTTCTTCAATCCATCTCGACATATACTTGGTACCCGAAATAGTATGATGCATCAGCATCGCTCCCATAAAATTATGTTGACGATGTTGGTTTAAATGAACTTGCAGATATTGTATTCTATCCAATAGTAATTTTGCCTGCTGTTCTTTTTCAAAAATTTGATTAATAATTTTTTGGCCTTGTGTTTGAGCTTGCTCCCAAATTAATTTATCTGTATACAAACTCACTGAGGCATTTGCAAAACTTATGGCATCATCAGCTACACATCCTGCCCAAGCTAAATTGCCATGCATCCCTTCTGCACCAACACTTGTTGTTACACTTGGTGTGCCACACTGCATGGCATCAATTAATTTTCCTTTTAAGCCGGCTCCAAAACGCAATGGCGCTAAGCATACTCTTGCATTCAGCATTACCTCATGCGCACTCTCTGCCCTACCCTTAATTAAAAATCCTTCTTTAGCTTGATGAAGTTGAGTAACTTTTGGAGAAGCATAAGCGCCGTAAACATGTAACTCTGCATCCGGTAATTGTTTTCTGATTAAAGGCCAAATTTCTTCTTTTAAATAAAGTACACCATTCCAATTAGGTTCGTGTAAAAAATTACCGATAGTTACAAAATGTAATCTATTTTCAAATGTTGGCCAAGTAGCCATCTCTTTCTCATCAATCGGATTTAATAAAAAAGGCGTGTAGTGTAAAATGCTGCTATCTATTTTAAAAAACTGTTGCAACAATTCCATTTCAAAAGCAGAAATCATTAAGGTTATATCGCAACGATAAATACTCGCAATCTCACGCTTAGCAACATCTGTATGTAACAAATCTTCGAAAACAAAATTGCGTTTTTCTTTAAAGGCTTGTTGTCTGGCTAAACGCAAACAATGCAAATCAATGGTATCTAACAAGCGTAATGCATTCGGGCAATTTTCGGCAACACGCCAACCAAATTGTTCTTCAATCATAAATCTATCAAACAATACCACATTTGGTTGCAGTTGTTTAATAAACTCATCAAAGCTACTATTGTTAAGTTCAATAGTCACTTTATCAATATTGTATTTTATTAAATCAATGCTAAACTCACTATCAGAAGCAGCACAGGCAAAGGTTATTTTCCAGTTTAGTTTTTGAAACTGTTCAATCAACTGCATAGTTCTGCTGCCTGCTGCCGATGAATTGGGCTCAGGCCAAACAGTGCCAATCATTAAAATAGTTTGTTGCTCTGGCATTAATAAAATGATTTTATTTTTCGGCTAAGAAACAAATTTGCGGACCATTAGGATTAGAAGACAACTCATCAAAAAACACTTTGATATTTTGAAAGCCGTTTAACTTTAAAATTTCAAATATGGTTTCTTTTGTAATCCATCTGCAATAAGGCGTAGCTCCACCACAAAAGCCTGCCCATCCAAGTGCAGCATCGTATTCGTAGTGATATTCGGCGTACTTATAGCCTTTATAATCTTTCTCTTCGGTATGTTTAATTTTTTCGCTTAATACCGGGTGCGATTTTATTTCTTTATCACCTGCATAATGTGTCCAGATAAATAAGCGGTCGGAAACTTTAGAACATAGTTCTAAAAAATTAGAAGGATCTGTCATGTGATATAAAATACCACTTGCTACACATACATCAAATTTTCGGCGGGTATCATCTAAGTATGCCATTACGCCCCCATACAAAAAGTTGGCGCGGTTTAACTGATACATTTCTTTAACCAATAAGCATTTTAATAGTGCGCGATTATTAGCCTCCACGGCCACAATACTCGAAGCACCAAACTTATGCATCATATACGTATGTCCGGCTTCTAAAGGGCCTAATTCAAGCACTGATTTACCATTTAAACCCACATGGTCGTTCAGTAATTTTATGCGAGGATCATTAAATAAATCGGCATGACCACTGATATATGATTCATTATTCAGCGGTGGCAAAGTAGATGACCACTCTCCTTTAAAAATATCAATCAAATCCTGATTAGAGGGTTTATTTGTATTGTAGTGATTTAAAATTTGATAGTTTGTTTCCATACATTAAATATTCTAGTCATTAACTATCCAAATAGCCCAGCATGTGTGATAATTAAAGAATCTGTTTTAAATGTGATGAAACAAATATAAGCTGAATTTTAGAAGATTTCAGTAAAATATACTCATAAGTACAAAACATGCTTGGCAATACAACATACTATTTTTATATCACACACGTTACTATTACTAAATAAGGTATTATATATTTTACCAGTTATTAGCAAAACATTACCACTTACTAAACAAATCCTGCAAGTGATGAATTTGCAGATTGATTAGCTAAGCTTTGCGATAACTTTGATATAAACCAATAAATTTTTTGAATTATGGAAAAGCCAAGAACATTATACTACACCCTTGTTAGTTTACTAATGGTGTTGTTTTTAGGAACCATGTTATTAATGGTGAGTTCGTTTAATAAAAGTAATGAGGTTCCTGATTTTAAATTACCACTAATTAAAACCAAACGTCAATCCACTCCACTATGTTTATCTCCACAGTACATGATGAATGCCTGGTATGATGTGGAATGTGTGCAAGCTTTTTGTGCTGAGTTTAAACCGGATGAGGAACATGATGAAAAATTAAGGTATCATGAGTTTTACGACAATTACAAAGAAGGAAAAGAAGATAAATACTCTAATTCATCTTTAACATTGGTAGTAGATACGGTTCAGGAAATTTCAATGACTAAACGACCAATATGGGCTAGTTATTTATTTCATCAAAATTTGGGAGGTAACAAAACTATTTTGCAGGATGACACCTTGATACAGGACGTGAAAAGTTTTCCGATTTATTTAGCTAATACTTCTAAAGACAAAACGGCTAGTGTTGAAACTCAGGATGGAAGTTTAATTATGATAACCGAAGCAAAAAATGAAAAAGGTATTTGGATGCCTTTAGAATATTGGAGCTACAGCTGGTGTGGCAATAGCTATATAAGTTTAGATCTTAAACCACAACACTTCGCATTTGCAAGAGGCATAAAATGTAGTGGCGATTTTTATACAAGCTGTCGCTTAAAATTACATTGCGGAAAAGACTCATTATACTCCAATGAATTTAACATGAGTATAAATCCAACCCAGTTTAAAAAACCAAGAGAAAGAAAGAGAAGATAGAAATACAAGTTAAAATTTGACTTTAATCATATCTATTTGCGGTTTTGTTTGACAAAAATCAACTTATTTAATGTTCGTGCAGAAAGCTCGTTATTTACCTTAGTGGCGTTATTTGGAGTATGTCCAAAAGTCATAAAATGAGTAAGCAACAAAAACAATAAGATGAAAAAGGTAACACAAACAATTATTTTAGCAGGAACAATGTTGGTAATGCTTTTTACTGACTGTTCCAAAAAAGGAAATATGGGACCTGCCGGTCCTCAGGGTCCACAGGGCGCAACCGGCGATGTTAGCATTTTAGCAGATGGTTACATTAATGGAACTATAAATGGTTTTAAAAAAGATGGTACTGCCTTTGTAGAAACATTTACATATACTACTAGCTATAATGTAAAGCAAAGTTCGGTAGATAGTATAAGTCCAACCAGTTATGATTTCAGTATTGTAAAAGGTCCAACGGATCATGTTTACACTGAGTTCAGTTCTGAATTACATTTTAACGCCAATTCATTATCACCCTTTACTGTTACTACAACAAGTTTTAAATTAACATTTGCTAAAGCAAATGGCGCTAATGAATTTGTTTTTTATACAGCTAGTTCCGGCATTAGCCCTTCTATTACAGGTGTGGTGTATGATAAAACAACGGGCGTTATAACAGGAAATTATATTGCAAGTATAAATGGTTCACAAAATTCTACTGGCAATTTTGCTTCAGTAACCGGTAGCTTTAAAGCTACTATTGCTCAATTATATTATAAGGAAATAAAAACTCCCAATCAGTTAGAATTTAACTAAGCATTAAAAATTAGTATTATGAAAAAAATAATTATAAGTTCATTTATTTTAACCTTTTCTCTTTTAATCATAACAATGGGTTCTTGCACCAAAAAAGGAGATATGGGGCCGGCAGGGCAACAAGGTCCTCAGGGTGCATCAGGTTCAATTAGCTTAAAAACAGATGGCTATATTAAAGGCACATTATCTGGCATGCATCGCGATGGCACATTATTTACAGAAACCTTTAACTACACAGCTAATTTGTATGAAGAAACTTACTTAGATAGCGTTAGTCCAACACAATATGCGTTTAGTATTCTTCGCTCTGTAGATGCAGTAGATCCAAGTGGGGCAAGATTGATGCTGCAAGCTAGTTCTCTATCTCCTGTAACTATTGCAGCCACAGATTTAACTTTTTGGCTTGTAAAATCAACCGGCACAAAAGAGTTTTATTTTAATATATCCGGCAGTGTCAGTCCAAGTGTGTCAAATGTAACCTATGACAGAACTACAGGAATTGTTACAGGTAATTTTATAGTTAACATCCCAGGCGCAGATAATAACACAGGAAATGCTGCTAGTATTACCGGTAGCTTTAAAGCAACGGTGCCTGTATTACACTATTAAAAAACACTATGACCTCATTATCATTCATCAAAAATTAGTATCATGAAAAAATCATTCTTAATAAAAATTACTGTTTATATATGTTCTCTTTTTTTAATAACTGCTGTTAGCTCTTGTAAAAAGAAAGATAAAACAGGAGACATGGGGCCGGTGGGTGCCCAAGGTTCTCAGGGTAATGCCGGTTTATTAAACACCATAAATGATGGTTATATACAAGGAACCATTTCGGGAATTAATAAAAATGGAGTGCCTTTTACAGAAAACTATTCATACTCGCTTTATGTAAGCAGCTCAAGAGAAAGTTATATTGATAGTGTAAACGCATCAACATACAATATTGGTATTACAAGATATGCTACAACTCAGTTAGGTGATAGAGTTGTATTTAGTTTTTCAGCAAGTTCACTAATGCCAATAAGCATTCCTTTTGCGACATTTAATATGGATTTCACAAAATCATTAGGAGCTAATAAATATTTTATTTTCTCATCAAATAGCAGCGCTAGCCCTACTCTTTCAAATTTAAACTATGATAAAAACACCGGCATCATAACAGGAAATTATTTATTAACCCTAAGTAGTAGTGAAAATTCAACCGGAAATCCTGCCAGCATAACAGGCAGTTTTAAAGCAAAATTAAAGCTCTATTGGTATTAGTGAGTACAACAACAGCTTTCTTTGTTTCATAAATAAACATATCGCTCACAAAAAAAATCCCTCCACATAGTAGAGGGATTTTTTATTGGTAGCTCAAACTACCTCACTCGGTGATTGAGCTTGTCGAAATCACAGCTTCTTGATATCAATACTTTGAATGATACTATACAAACCAACTTGTTGGTCGGCAATTACATAAATGCCTTTGTATTTCCATTCGTCGTACACCTTATTAGCTGCCATTGGTGTGATGTCCAAGTATTCGTTACGCGACAAACGTCCTACGTACACAAAATCTTGTCCATCATTTCTATCGGCATAAAGGTCGATGGCATCAGCTACGCTTTTTACCCACTTCAGGTGCGGTTTCCCCACATCAATTTTAATGTTGATGTATGGTTGCAAAGTTGAAACGTCTACCGTTGTTGAAGGTGCTATAACGCCTAGGTCGCTACCTATATTATCAGTATAGTTTAAACTTGCTTTGATACGAGTTACCAATTTACTTACTCGGTCAAAGATCCCTTCTGCTACCATTGGCGGTGCGGTGGGTAATGTTGGCATGGTGGGTAATGCACCAATGTGTTGATTACTGCTTGCATGTTTCATCATGTTTTTGTAACCTGCCAGGTTTATTACATATTGCCTGTAACTTTCCATAGTGTTAATGATGTATTGAAACGCTGTATTATCTTTTTGCAGAGCAGTTAATTCTGCTGATGTTACTCCTAAGGTGTTAGCATAGCCAACCATTTTAGTTGTAAAGTTATTTAACCATATCCCTTTATCGGCATCCGAATTAGGGATATAACGATTTAATGTTCCCATTATTTCTAAAATTTAAATTGTTAATGCTTACCGTCTTTCGATAAGACTTTTTTTATTTTAATTATTTATTATTTAAAACGCCTTGCTTTCGTGAAGGTATTTTGTGGAAGCCGCTTATATGCGTTTAACCTGTTAAACCATTTAAGTGTTATTTTACTTTTTTCTTTGTCACTCTTTTGTTCTCCTTTCCGTTGCCAAAAAATGTAAGGACAACTCAGATACATACCTACATTCCGATAGTGTTTGATTAATATTATTGTTATGTATTTTATTTTTCATAATTATTATATTTTCTTTTTTGTCAGTTCGAGCGAAGTCGAGAACCTTTCTTTATTCACTTTCTCTGTTACCCCACTATTTTCAATGCCCGTGCCACAATTGCAATTTAACATTACTTAAAAAAAGTTAAGTGTTTATTTTATTTACAGTTTGCTGTAACCCAACAATAAGTGGTTGAATTGATTTGACAAGTGGCAGCAAAATTTTGTTTGTAGATTTTTTGTATTAACATTTAAGGCCTTTATATTTTGGTAAAATGTAGTTTACAAGATGGGAAATAGCCAACATAGCACCCGTAATAAGGCGATACTACGGAGGCTATAAGTACTTATTACCATTGTAATGATGCCATATGACGCCGTACCCAAGCGTGATAGCCTATGCACCCAAGGCCTATGCAGCAGGTAACAACTAAGTATTACCAACGCAACAATACAATATGGCGCCGTACCCAGGCATGATAGCCTATGCACCCAAGCCCTATGCCGTATGCAACAACTAGATATTACCAATGCAACTATGCGATATGACGCCGTACCCTCGCGCCACTACATATGTATTAAGGGTATGTAGCCTCTGTAGGTAGTACTATAAGCAAAGATAAATGCGAGGTATTACATCCTGATAGCTATCGGGAGCAACGGAGCGGAGATTTTAGACAGCCACATACTAAAGGAGCTTTTTAATTCCTCGTTTAACTGATTTAGAGTTTTTAAAACAATCCATAACATCCTGAAAAAGTTCTGGCAGCATATTACCCCAGCGAACATAATCAGTTCCTTCAATCACATAAATTTCTTTCATGGTGTCTAGCTCGTATGCGTCAACTTCATGCCCATATAAATGTGTTCTAAAAGGGAACGAGTTACCATTTGTGGTCACTTGATCATTGGCAGGAATTACAAAACAATTTAAATTACTTTCAGGCAATTCAATACAACCACTTTCGTTTTCGTGCTCAGCAGGTATATTATCTTTACGGGTAGGCAAAGAGGCTACAATACTTTGAGTACCTGAAACTTTTAAAATCAGACAATATTTTTCTTTGGCTGTATTGCCATTTTTAAAATAAAAGGGATCGAAATAAATGATTTCTCCTTCAGCAAACATAAAGTTTAGTTAGCTAACTGATATTGTTCAAACAATTGCTTTTTTCTCTCATCATGAGCTACTAACACACTTAAATCAACTAAATACTCAGTATTGTTAATTACTTCCGTTTCCAAAAGTTCTAAAACTGAATAATGTTGAGCTGTAACATGCCAAGGTGAGTTTTTGCGATGAGTATATGAAATAAGTTCTTTAGAAGTTTTATTCCCAAATTGCTCAATAACCATATCCATTAATTCAATATCATTATCCGAAAATTCATCGTCATTAAATTCTGTTGCAGGAACAATTATATTATGGCTATTATTGTACTCTCGTTTAATGTATTTTTTTAGTAACGTAGGTTCACTCGACAAATCAACAAATAACTCCTCAGATACCGGACCAAATTTCCAAACTTTGTACTTTAGATTAAAAAATGGTATACCACTTTTTTTAATGCTTACTTCATCTAAAATGTAAAGTAGCTTTAGCAACTTGGTTTTACTAAGCATAGGAACTTTATCTGCTATATACACAGATGCGTTACCTATTTTACTGAGTTGTTGAGAATTGTATTGAATATATGGTAATACCATAACGCAAATATATGAATTTCAATTGAATAGATTGCTATGTTTTGTAGCATTTTAAGCCACCATCCCATTAACAAACAATTCTACAAACTCTTTCATGCGAGTGATGATGCGTTGACCTATTTCTCTTGCTTTTAAAATACTTGGGCGGTCGGCGAGGCATTTGTACACATCTTCACGTATTGGTTCCTGACCGCTAAAAATGTATGCTTCAATTAGGTTTGAGAATTGTTGTTTATCTAAATGTTCTTCTTCGCAAATTTTTTGTAATGCTAATACCTTTTGCTCTTCCCAGTACTTTTCAAATTCATCTTGTATTAAATCGGAGTTGCTTATCAATGGCAAGTTCTCTTCTATAAATTTCTCTATCAACTCGCGCTTACTTCTTAACTCCACATCGCCTCCTAATAAATCCATAATGGCTTTCTTTTGTTTGGCTGCTTCGCTTGTTTTTGCTTCTTTTAATTTGGCAAGTAACTTAATGATGTAAGCAACATTAATAATATCGCGATGAATCAACTCTACTTCAAAATCAATATCGTTTAGGATAGATGCTTTTTCTTTGGTTTGCTCGTGTTTTACCTTTTCGTATAAATCGAGGTACTTGCTTTTGTAGTTTTCAAACGTTTGCTCGTCAATACCTAAATCTTCCCAATTAAAATCGGTGTAAGATTGCAATACGTTTTTAATACGCAACACCGCACGAAATGCTTGCACAAAAGCGGCTTCATCTTCTTCGCTTACTAAGTCATCCACACTTTGCCAGGTTGGTACCAACTGCAACAATATTTTTAAAGCTTCTTTAAACTTTTTGACGATGGCAGTGTAAGGCGGTAATATAATTTCTTCGATGGCTTCTTTGTTACTAAACAATGTAATTGCTTCATCGGTTGCATCTTTTAAATTTCGGAAACATAAAATGTTTCCTTGCGATTTTTGTTCTCCTAAAATACGATTGGTGCGTGAGTAAGCTTGAATTAAACCATGATACTTTAGGTTTTTATCTACATACAAGGTGTTTACCTTCTTTGCATCAAAGCCTGTAAGGAACATATTTACCACCAACAAAATATCGAGGCGGTCGCGTTCATCGTTAAAGTTTTCTTTCTCTCGTTCTTTTAATCGCTTACTTAAATCTTTATAATAGTTTTCGAATTGCTGACTATCGCTGGTAGAAAAAGCCGTGCCATATTGCTGATTGTAATCTGCTATAAATGATTCTAACTTATCGCGCGTGTGACTGCTTTTGTATTCTACTTTTAAATCAGCGGCTAAAGCCGGTTCGTCATCTCCAGGTAAATAATCTTGAGCATCCTCATCGG
Organism: Bacteroidia bacterium; assembly: GCA_035439445.1. GTDB lineage: Bacteria > Bacteroidota > Bacteroidia > B-17B0 > Aurantibacillaceae > UBA4416. Next base: position 115,128 of record DAORKG010000006.1, on the reverse strand, counting down.
CTTCGTTAGCGCCAAAGGTATAAATGGTGGCGATGCGCAAATCATGTTCGCCCGCTTGCTTTTTACGCTTAAAAATATCGTAATACTTTATCAGATGTTCAATACTGCTAACGGCAAAAATAGAAGAATAGGTTTTGTCAAATGTTTTTTGATTATGATAATGTATGATGTAATCCGCAATTTTTTCTAAGCGGGTTTCATCATCAAACACCTCGGGACGATTAATGTCTTCTACTTGTATATCTAACAGTGTGTTGCCTTTTTGTTTGTATTTGCCAATGTACTCCACACCAAATTTTAAAACGTTTTGGTCGCGGATGGCATCAGTAATCACATATTTGTGTACGCAGTTGCCAAACAAATCTTTAGTAGTACGTTTCCCAAATTCGTTTTTGCTCGCGTTTTCGGCAAAAATAGGTGTGCCCGTAAAACCAAACAATTGGGCATTAGTAAAGAACGAGGTGATTTTTTTATGTGTTTCGCCAAACTGGGTGCGGTGGCACTCATCAAAAATAAATACGATGCGTTTGTTTTGCAATGCAGCTAATTTAGTTTCGTGATGCTTTTTACTAATGGCATTATTTAGTTTTTGTATGGTAGTTAATACCAGTTTGGTATCATCGCTTAATTGTTTTACTAAGGATGTTGTATTATCTGTGACATCAACGCTATCTTTTTTAAAGGCGTTGAACTCCTGCATGGTTTGGTAATCCAAATCTTTACGATCTACTACAAACACAACTTTGTGTACTTGCGGCAAATCCATAATAATTTGACTGGCTTTAAACGAGGTTAAGGTTTTGCCCGAACCGGTGGTGTGCCAGATGTAACCAAAATTATTTTCAATGCTTGGATTTTGTTGCGGTGCTGCAATAACTTTTTTAATTATAGCCTCAACCGCATAGTATTGGTAAGGCCGCAGAATCATTAGGTTTTTAAAGGTTTCGTTCATTACTACGTAATGTGAAATGTATTTACCTAAATGATATGTGTTTAAAAAGGCTGTTGCAAAAGCACTTAACTCTGTAATATTTTTATTGGTTTCATCTGCCCAAAAGAAGGTTTGCTTTACGGATTGCAAACGGTTATTAGCTAAGTATTTTGTGTTAACGCCATTACTGATGACAAACAATTGCACGTATTGAAACAAACCATGGTTGCTCCAAAACGAATGGCGTTGGTAACGGTTAATTTGATTAAAGGCTTCTTTAATTTCTAAACCACTACGCTTTAGTTCTATTTGCACCAAAGGCAAACCGTTTACTAAAATGGTTACATCATAACGGTTTAAAAAGGAACCTTGTATTTGAACCTGATTGGTTATTTGGTAATGATTCTCATCCCATTGCTCATGATTAAAAAAGCGAACATAAAAATTAGTACCATCTTCTTTAATTAGATTATATCTATCTCTTAAGGTTTTGGCTTTTTCAAATACATTGCCTTTGGCCAAGTGATTTAATATAGCCTCAAACTCCTTATTGGTAAAGGTAGTTTTATTAAATGCCTCGAGCTGTGTTTTTAAGTTTGCTAATAAAGCCTCGCCATCGTGTATGTTTACACTTTGGTAACCCATGCCCACTAATTGTTGGATGAGTTTTTGTTCTAATATGGCTTCTGATTGACTACTCATCGTCTTTGAGAGAGAATGTTTCATCTTTCTCAATCATAGATGCTACATCAATAGTTGGGATAATAAATTTATTAAACAAAGTGCCTTCTGTTTTTGCAAATAAAATGCCTCTTAATGTGCCAACCGTTATCATAGCCAAATGAGCTAAAAAGCCTTTTGGTATAACCAAGGTTTGTTGTTTACTATTAACAAGGGTATTCCATGAAACATCTTCAATTTTAAAATGGCAACTTACATCAATTTTAAGAAATGATTTTTTCCCTTGGTCAAAACTAATTCTAACAATACAACCAATGAACTTGCTTTCAGAGTCTATCATAAACTGAATTCCAGTTCCAAAATCTACCGATTTCTTTTTTTCACTGTAGTTTTCTTCCAGAATGGCAAACTGTTCAGTTTTTATACCATCTAAGTTAAAGGAAATAGCATTATTTGATTTCATCATACTGCTTTTTTGTATTTAGACTGACTGGAGGATTGATTAAAATCCATTTTTATCATTCTTGTTTTTGTATTAGATCTAGAATAATTAGTAACAGATTTTCTATTAACAGGGTATGCTATCTTCTTTTGTTCAAACACTATGGTGTTTTTAACCTGCTGCTCTTTCTTTTCATAATAAGATGCCAAAATAGGAATATCAAGCGCATTTTGTAGTTTAATTTGCGTTTCGATGGTAAGGTTTTCTTGACCGCTTACAATTTTAGTAATTTGCTGTGGTGCTACTTCTAAGGCATCAGCTAAGTCTTTTTTAGACCATCCTAATTCATCTAATTTTTTAAGCACTTTAATCGCTATCTGTTGCGATTCGCGCAACATAGCTCTGTTTTTAATTCGTTCTCTGTTTCTTTCTAAAGTATTTGTTTTTTCTTTAGAAACTAAGCTCAAAAATTTCTCTTTATTTTTCATAAGTCCTCATTTAATAATTCCACAAAAGAGTCTGCGTCAACTACTCCGTTTTTGTTTAAATAACGGCGTGCATTATTAAGTTTTACTAATTCATTTTTTGTATCAGGATGTTCATCCATTTTTTGGCTCATTTTAATAGCCCCTCCGGTTATTACAAAACAATTTGTATCTAATTTTATAGCATATAAGCGTAACTGATTTTTCCGAATTTTTCCTTTTTGAAATTGAAGTATTTTTCTTTTGGCTTCTGATTCTTGTAAAGGCTCAAAATAAAATCCAAAGGGCTTTTTGTTTTGGCTAAGGTTTTCCAAAAAATCCTGAATCTCTTCTGCATGTTGTAATATATCATCAATAAAGCCATAAACATCTTTAATGTTGTTCTTTTTGGCGTATGCTTGCAAATAACTAGCATTAGTCCACAAGTTCATTAATCTGTCGTACTCATTATCCTGCTCGTTTTCGTAACGAAAGCTAAATAATTTCTCTTCAAATATAACGACAATTTCCATTAAATCAACTTATAAGTTTAGTTTTTCGTCAAAATTACCATTTTTTTACACAAACATCTGCTGCAAGAGCCCTTTTTTAAATTGGGTGGTGGCTTCCAGTGCCGCTGCTACACCGTTTATTTTAATATCAATGGCCGATAAAAAATCAGCTATCTTTTTTTGTTCTTCTTTTGAAGGTAGTTTAAGATTAATATTGAAAAAATCATTTACTCCAATATTTAAAAGCCCATGATTTCTAGCGCCCTCTTGTGCTACTTTTTCAATCTCAAAATTTTGATCGCCATTTTCAAAATATTGCTCCATGAATTCTAATGAAACACAATCTTTAAATTTGAAACAAATGTATAAAGTAGAAACAACTCCTTTTTCATATCTATTCAATCGCTTAATTGCGCCCATTGGATAGCCAGCAGAATAGCTTTTGTTATATGCAAATTCATCTTTAAGCAAAAGGTAATAATTAGTTACATCTTTTGCAGAAACAGATTTATTAAAATATTCCAATTGACTAACAAGACCTTGTTGTGCAGATATTGTTAGTACATTTTGATTGTCCTCTTTGTTTTTTCTTACTACTCTCTCTGCAATTTCCCCCAACTTCTTCTCTTCCCATTTCGGGTAAGCTTTACCGTTCTCATCTTTAAAACTCAACTTACCTGAGAACAATTGTTGCATCAGGCCTTTTTTGTATTGCTCCAGTAATTGTTTTTTGCGGTTGAGCTGCTGTATTTTTTCATCTACTGCCGTTAAAAATGCCGCTATCTTTTCTTGCTCGGGAAGTGAGGGAATGTTGAGTTTGAATTTTTTTAAATCACTTCCATTAATAGAGTTAATAGTAGCACCTAAGTTTTTATGAACTTGTTTTTTATAAGAGTTTGTTTTAAGATAATGTATTATAAAATTATTGTTTTTACTGCGATAAACTGACATAAATGCACCGAATGCAACACCTTCTATACTTTTAGGTATAATTACATTTTTACCAATAAGGTTTTTACTACCATTTCTTACACAAATTAGAATGTCATTTTCTTTTACTGGGTTAAAATCATCTGGTTGTACCTCAACAAATACATTGTCTTCAAATGATAAATTATCTTCTTGAATATTAGAGGAACGTAATACTAAAGTACCATTGTTCGTCACATCATCAGGACTATAAGTTAAACCTCCAATGGTTTCGCCTAAATCACCAAGGTTGACTTTCTTCCAGCTGTCGGAGAAGTCCTTAAACCTTAATTTGGGAACAAGCACAGCTTTTTTATTTATTTCTTTTACTCCTTCCATAAATTAAAACGGCGCATCAATTCCTAATTCTTTACAATACTTGGCTATTTCTTTGTCGGTGGCTTCGAGAGCCTCAGCTACCTGCTGCATTTCTTTCACCACTGCTTTTAAATCAATAGCGGCTTCTTCTTCAAAGGTATCTACATAACGTGGTATGTTTAGGTTGTAATCGTTTTCTTTTACTTCATCTAAACTGGCTACATAGCTGTATTTATCTTCGTTTTTGCGTGCCTTGTAGGTTTCTACAATTTTAGTAATGTCGCTTTCGCACAACACGTTTTGTGTTTTTACTTTTTCAAAATGTTGGCTGGCATCAATAAACAAAATGTTGTCTTTGTGTTCGCGTTTCTTTTTCACTACCAAAATACAAGTAGGTATGCCCGTGCCATAAAAAATATTGGCAGGCAAACCGATGATGGCATCAATGTAATTTTTTTCGTTAATCAGGTACTCGCGTATGTGTCCTTCAGCGCCGCCTCTAAACAACACACCATGCGGCAACACGCAAGCCATGGTGCCTTTATCATCCAGCTGGTGTATCATGTGTTGTACAAAAGCAAAATCGGCCGTGCCTTTGGGCGCTAATTTACCATAAGCGGCATAGCGGTCGTCGCTCATAAACAAAGGGCTTGCGCTCCACTCGGCACTAAAAGGCGGGTTAGCTACAATGGCTTCAAAGCGCTCATCGGCATGCTGCGGGCGCTCCAGGGTATCTTCGTTTTTAATGTCAAACTTTTTGTAATGCACGCCATGCATAATCATGTTCATACGGCAAAGGTTGTACGTAGTAGGGTTACTCTCTTGTCAGTAAAACGCCCCCACCTCTTTTACCTCTTTAGCCACACGCAACAATAAAGAGCCCGAGCCGCAAGTAGGGTCGTACACACTTTTGAGTTTAGTTTTACCAACTGTTACAATGCGCGCCAACACGCTGCTTACTTGTTGCGGGGTATAAAACTCTCCGGCTTTTTTACCGGCACCGCTGGCAAACTTACCAATCAAATATTCGTAGGCATCGCCCAGCACATCGCTTTCGCCATTGTGCAAATCAAAATCAATTTCGTTAAGGTGCGAGAGTACTTTTACAATCAGTTCGTTTTTATCGCTCTCGGTTTTGCCAAGCTTAGAGCTGCTTAGGTCAAGGTCTTCAAACAAATTACCAAAGTCTTCTTCGCTTTCGGCACCCATGGTACTTTGCTCAATGCTATTAAGCACCTTAGTTAAATCATCTAAAATAAATTTGCTCTTGCCTTCGGCATTGCCACGCGCTGCCAGTTGGCTAAACAGTTCGGAAGGTTTAAGGAAGTAACCTAAATTATCAAGGGCTTCTTCTTTAATAGCGCTTAGGTATTCTTTACCTTCTTTGCTATTTTCTTTAATATCTAAATAAGTAAGTTTATCTGGTTTTAAAATAGCATCAGCATAGTCGTGCATTTTTTCGCTCAAGTATTTATAAAAAATAAAACCCAGTATATAATCACGGAAATCATCGGCATCCATTTTACCTCTTAAGGTATCGGCAATTTTCCAGAGTTGAGTTTCTATTTGTTGTTTTTTATCGTCGGCCATGGGATGGGTATAGGTACTTTTATTTTTAATGTGAGATTGCAGAGCGCAGAACAGGAGTTGCTTTCAAAAGCTTCCAACTAATTTTATATGCAGTGTCATGTGATAGATTAATTGGGAAATCTATGTTGATATTTTCTAGTACAAAACATCTTGAATTTGGCACTGCAACTTCACTATCAAACTTTATTTTCTTTGTGTAAAGTGGTTCTCCTCCGGTTTTTAAAAAAATCACCTCTGCTTCAAAATCTTTGTAATCGTAGTATTTCGAATTATTAATAATAAAGCCCCCTAAATCAGCATGCCATTTATTATGGTTTTCATTATAAAAATAATTACCTGCTGCATTAGACACCATAACAGAATCAAGACCACTTTCACTGTGTTTAAGTGTGCCACTGTTTCCACAACGAATTACAGCAAATACTGAGATGATAGAACAAAAGAAAATAGTAGATTTTTTCATATGCTTACATTAATGTTTATCCTATAAATATAAGAAATGAGAATGAAAAAACCTTCTTATTTAATAAGGACTTTTGGCTGTTTTTGCATCAGCCGGTATGGCAAAAAACTCATCTTCTATTTTTTTAGGACTTACCTCAATTGCTACTTGTTCTAGTGTAAACTGTGGTGTTTCAATAATTGTTTTTAAACTCATGCCTTTAGCCAATTTTAAAAAATCGTACCAATTGCCATACAAATGCTTTTCGTATAATTTACAATCTGCTGCTAATTTTGAAGTGAAATAATATTTTTGCACACCACTTTTGCAAGTTAGTGTTAGTTCATCACAATCATATCCTAAAATAGTTATGGCATGTGGCTTTATACTTGAACTCATCATTACTTCATTATTTACCGATGCATCATTCCATAGTAACACATCCGACTGACTTGTTTTGTTATAAAGCTTATTACTGCCCGGGTCATACATTTGCCATTGCATCATATTGCCATTACTTTCAGATTTATAATGACTGCCTTTAATATAAAAATGCTGAACGCTACCCAACAACTGTATCCACTGTTCGTTAGTAATTTGAGGTACTTTTGATTTATAAGTATTGGTGTATATAATTTCTCCTTCAAAAGTTTGAGCACTACTACATAAACTTGTTATTAAAGCTAAACAGGCAATAAGTTTTTTCATAAAATGATATGTTAAATAATTTATAATAAGGTACTACTCAAATATAAACTTTGAAAATGAAAAAACCTTAAAAATGAGATTAAATAAATCAAAGGTATACGGCATAGCTAGTTCAGGATATTCAAAGGCTTTTTTACTTCAGCAATGTTGGATGAGGCTCTGTTTTGATATTGGTGTAAATTCTACTCTTTTAAAAACTCAATCGTTTTTTCTATCACCTGTTTAGCGTCATCCGGTATCACTCCGTCAAATGGATGTTTTACTCCAAAGGTGTGGTCTCCATTTAAAATGGTAAACAACACAGCTTGTTTTGCACTTTTTTTCAGCTCTTCGGCATCATGGTAAGCAACAGCTTCATCCGCTGTGCCATGAATAATTAAAAAAGGGATATTGGCTCTTTTAACGGCGTGGTTAATATTTAGGCGTTCTTTATGATCTAATATGGTTTGATAAAATTGGTAGTACATCGGCATGTTTTGTTTTGTTCTGCCATTCATGGCATACACCACCCCTTCTTGTTTCCAGGTATCAATGGTTCGTTGTTTATTTCTATTTATGAAATCGCTTACAGATGCCCAAGTCACTATTTTTTTTACGCGAGTGTCTTCGCCCGCTTTTAAAATAGTGATACCACCTCCGCGGCTATGCCCTAACAAATATAATTGATGAGCATTGATGTCAGTTTTTAAGTGTTCGTTACTCAAGCTCCAATCTATCACTAATTTTAAATCATCTAATTCAATCAAATAATTGTTATGGCCAAATGCTTCTAAGTCGCCAAAATTTAATGGATCATTAACTGTAGTTCCATTATGTGAAAAATTAAATTTAATAAATACAAAACCTGCTTCTGCAAATTGTTTAGCTAATGCATCAAAATGTCCCCAGTCTTTAAAACCCTTAAAGCCATGCGAAAATATAACAATGGGCTTAGCCACTCCATTGTTGTTGTAAAACACATCCAATAAAATAGGTTTTTCTCTACTGCCTTCTATGCTTATGTTTTTTAATATAGTCATGTATTAAAATAGATTGCATATCAAATGTAATGAAATGTAAGATGAATTTGTTTAAGATGCTCTTTTTTTCGCTGCACGGTTCCCAAAAACTTTCGGGATTGTGGTAGCGACAAAAAATTCATTCTTCTACCAAAAAACAATTAAAAGACTTTTTGCCTTGATACAGGGCAATTGTGTAGTACACAATTGAGCCAGCATGTGTAATAGCGACAAAAAATCAAGGATTTACCAAAAGACAATCTATTACTTTTTGCAGCCAAAAAGTAAACAAAAAGCTTATGATTTTGTGATAGGCAATTCCTAAAGGACCGCTGACAAAATGAATCCGCTTGCGCGTGCCATCGCTTCATTCATTTTGCAGCTATTGCTGCACAAAATCATAGTCTCATCATTAGAGCTTTTAAGTCATTCGGAAATGAATGGTTTGATTATGTTTTATTTATCCGCCTATTAAATTTTACGATAAAAATAGAAGTGATTTCAGCAAGGCAATGCGCGACAATTCTGGGCTGTTTGAGCCTTAGGGTTGCTGAGCTTGTCGAAGTACCCAAAGGCGAGTTTCCAGAGGGGGATAAGAAAGGATGAGTCCCGATAGCTATCGGGAGCTTCGTTGCTAAAAAGCTCCTCGCAATGACGTTAAAGTCCTATCCGCCAACTGGCGGGCACACCCAAATCATAGTCACCTACGCATTACTTACCGCCCTTGCTTTGTGGTTCAATATCTTTGGCTTGGCGTTGTTCAACCTTTAGTTTCCCAAAGTTGTAGTTGATGCTTATGTTTAAGCGGCGGGTATCAAAGGTTTGATAACCTCTCATATTAATGTTTTGATAGTTCACATGCGTGCGCCTTACTTCTCCCCAAAATACATCACTCACGGCTAAGGATACCGATAGCTTATCATCTAAAAAAGATTTCTTTAAGGCAATAGAAACGCTCGAGCGTTCTTGCGTATAATAAATACCTTCTAAAAACGGTGTTAAATAAAAGGCATTCACTTCAATGGCATAACCTTTTTTAAGCGACATTCGGCTGTATACATTTGGATTAAAAGCCACATAAGAAAAGCTATAAGGTAAATTGTTAATGATGCCTTTGCCTGCTACACTAAACAAAGAGGCATTCACATTAACCGTCCACCATTTAAAGAGGTCTTTTTGTATAAATAAATTGTAGCTATAAATATCGGCCCATTGTAAATTGGCAGCTGAGTTCACATAGGATTTAGTAGCGTCGTTTTGGCTATTGTATCCCATAAAGGCATTTACTAAGCGGGTGTAATTAATGCTATGATACATCCAACTTTTGTAGTTGTAGGTAAAACTAAAATCATGGCTGTATTCGGGTTTTAAATAGGGATTGCCCTTGTGAAAAGTTTGCGTGTTGATAAAAGACGTAAAGGGATTAAATAAATTATAGTCGGGACGATTAACACGTTTGTTATAAGCAATAGAAAAGGTGTGGTTATCTGACTTTTTAAAATCGATACTGGCTAGTGGAAATATATTAAAGTATTGTCTATCAAAGCCCAGTCCGTTACTTTTACTAACGGTGTGTATGATGGTGTTTTCGCCACGAGCTCCTGCTTGAAAGGAGAATTTTTTGTATTGTTTAGTCAGGTTTAAATAAATGGCACTGATGTTCTGGTAATAGTTAAATACATTGGAGTAGGCGGTATCAATGCTATACTCACCTGTTTGACTATCTTGATATTTTAAATAATAATCGCTGCCAATTTCTTGGTAGGTATGTTTGATACCTGTTTCGATTTTAAATTCTTTTTTAAATTCTTTTTCAAAATCTAATAGCGCCGAGGTGTTATTAAACGTGAGGGTATTGGAGGTTTTAAAAACAGAGGGCGCGCGCAATTCATGATCCTCTCCATCCAAAAACTGATTGCTAAAGTTGGCGGCATAAATATCCCAGTAAGGATTGTAATTGGCTGAGAAGCGAAGCGCAGTGCCAGCTGTATCAAACAAATGTTCGGCATTGATGTTAAACTCAGGATAAATCCAAGGGTTTGGTTTGTTTGAATTGAGAATCAGATGTTGATAGCCCAATAAGGTGTCGCTAAAATTGGTGCGTGATACATTATCCACATTACCCATTCCAAAAGCCCCATTCATTTTAATGCCAACAGAATTGTTTTTATTAATAAACCAATCGGCTCCTAAATTATAGGTTTCAGAGTGGTGATGTTCTTTAGTAATATTTTGGGCATGGGTAGTAGTGGTAGTACCATTATAATTAAATTCATTATCAAACTCTTCATACATGCGTCGCCATTCTTTAGCGGCTGTGAAACCCGAAAAGAAATTGACTTTTCGCCCTTTGTAATTTAAGGTAAAGCCTCCCGAGGGGTTGCCATAATAGCCTTGCGAATGAGAAGCAAATACGCTACCACTAAAGCCTACTATTTTTAATTTGTTGGTTTTAATATTTATCATCCCTCCTGTGCCAGCGGCATCATATTTTACAGGTGGTTTTTTGAGCACTTCTATTTTTTCGATTTGCGAAGCATTCATGCTCTTTAAGATGTTGATTAATTGTTGGCCGCTTACTTGCTGAAGCTTACCATCAATTAAAATTTTAACACCTGTTTTTCCTTGTATGGTAATGTTATCCTCCGACACCGTAACACCTGGTAAACGCGATAATAAGGTATAAGCGGTGTTACCCATGGCTAGGGCTGTGCCTTCAATGTTCACAATCACATTACCATTTTTATATTCGATGGTTTTCTTTTGTGCCGCTACAGATACTTCGTTTAAATTGATGCTACCGGCTTTAAGCAAAATTTTATCTAAGCTAATAGCACTAAGACTATCATAGTTAAATACGTTGGAATAATAAGTGTTGTAGCCAATTGCTGAAACTTTTAATTGGTAAGAACCTTTTTTTATTTGCTCAAAACAAAAGTCGCCGTGGTCATCTGTCATCACGCCTTTTACGATGCTGCTATCGTTTGCATTTAATAAACCAATGGCATTAAAAACAATAGGAGCATTTAGCGTGTCGGTTAATTGCCCTTTAATGGCGCATTGCGAATAGTAATGACTGGCATGTAGCATGCAAAATAAAATAATAAAATGTTTAGCATGCTTCATAAGGGGGTGCGATAAAATTAAATTAAAAAATAATACGGCTCTTGTCTCTTAATATATATTAACACTTTTTGGTAACAGATTATTGTGTGCTCATCTTTGAATGATGTAAGGAATTTAAATGAGAGGTAGAATCATACTTTCTTTGTCTACCATACAAAGAAAATATGCAAAGAAATCACGATAACTATCGGGAAAACCGCTTCTTAAATTTTACTCAAAAATCACGTAGCGCTTTCTCCCCCAATTGTGGAAACTCGCCTTAGTGTACTTCGACAAGCTCAGTAACCCTCAGGCTCAAACAGCCCAGAATTGTCGCACAAGTCCTTGCTGCAAGCTCTTCTATTTTTATCATAAAATTTAAAAGGCGGATAAATAACATTTGAACTTTATAAATGGCATATTAAAATTTAGCGTATAAATCAAGCAGCATCAAATGCGATGGCATGTGCGAAGATAATTTGGGCTGTTCGCGTAGCGCTTTCAAATTATCAGATTGATGCTGTGCAGATTTTAGCTAAATTTTAATGAGCCTTGATTTTTTTGTCAACTTTTTGCATCAAGGCAAAAAGTCCTTTAATTGCCTATCACAACTCCGATAGCTATCTGGAGCATCGTCACTGAAAAAGCTACTCGCAATGACGTTAAAGTCCAATTCGCCAGCTGGCGTGGCACACCCTTATCTTTAATAATAACCCAAAACAACAACTCAACCTAATAATTCAACAACTCATAGGAATTGCCTTTATGATGCTTTTTATGTGCTGTACTATTGTACCATAAAAACAAAAACCATGATAAAATATATTTTTACCTCATTAGCATTTATAGGTTTAAACCTTGTAAATACTATAAAAGCACAAAGCCCCACACAAACTATAAAAGGAACCGTAATTGATAAACAAGCACAAATGGCCTTACCGGGTGTAAATGTGGTGGTGCTTGGCAGCGACCCAATAAAAGGTACCAGCACTGATATGGATGGGAAATTTAAATTAACCGACATGGCGCCCGGCCGTTATGATTTAAAAATTACCTTTTTAGGTTACAAAGAAATTGTATTGCCAAACGTGCAAGTTACTTCGGGTAAAGAAGTATCCCTGGATATTGGTTTAGAAGAAAGTGTGAATTCTTTAAACGAAGTAGTGGTGGCAGGCACCAAAAAAAATGAAACCAATAACGAGTTAACTTCTGTGAGTGGTCGTTCGTTTTCGATGGAGGAAGTAAACCGTTATGCCGGTGGTCGTTCCGATCCATCACGTTTGGCGGCTAACTTTGCGGGAGTAAGTTCGCCCGATGATTCGCGTAATGATATTGTGATTAGAGGAAATTCGCCAACAGGTGTACTATGGCGTATTGAAGGATTAAATATTCCAAACCCAAATCACTTTAGTACTATTGGCACCACAGGTGGCCCGGTGAGTGCTATTAATACCAACATCTTAAAGAACTCCGATTTTTTTACATCGGCTTTTCCATCAGAGTATGGTAATGCTAATGCGGGCGTGTTTGATTTAGGTTTTAGAAATGGGAACTCAGATAAGCGCGAACATACCATACAGTTTGGTGCCCTAACAGGTTTAGAAGCGATGACCGAAGGACCAATTAATAAAAGCAAAGGTTCATCTTATGTGGTAGCGTATCGTTATTCGTTTACTGGTTTTGCGCAATCTTTAGGTTTATCGGTTGGTACAACGGCTACACCATTTTATCAGGATTTGTCGTTTAAAGTAAATAGTGGTTATGGTAAGTTAGGGCGCTTTACTTTATTTGGTATTGGTGCCAAAAGTAAAATAGATTTTAAGCACGACAAAATTGATAGCACCGATTTGTTTGCCGACCCAACAAGAGACAGCCATTTTACGAGTGACATTGCTTTAGCGGGCTTAAAACATTTTATTAGAGTTGGCGATAAGTCTTATTTCAATACCGTAATTGGTGGTACTTATGCAGGCTCGTATTTTAACCAAGATACCATTGCAAAATTGGATGGTTCAAGCACACGCATTACGGAGAATAAAGTATCTCAAATTCGTTACTCGATTAATACCTCTTTTAATTCGAAAATTAGTTCTCGCTTATTTGTAAAAATTGGTGCGATTGAAGAATTGATAAACCTGAATTTGTTTTATAAAAATCGTGAGTTTACGCCCAATTGGCAACAAATATGGGACTATAACGACTACACATCTTTAATACAAGGATATGCTCATGCTAAATATAATTTTACGGATAAGTTAACCTTGAATTTAGGATTGCACTCGCAGTACTTAACCTTAAACGAATCGTATTCGATTGAACCTCGTGTGGGATTAAAATTTCAGGCTAATCAAAAAAATACCTTTAGTGTAGGTTATGGTATGCACAGCCAAATGCAACCAACCGATGTGTATTTTTACCGCACACCAAACATGGATGGTACTTACGACCAGTCGAACAAAAATTTAGATTTCACACGCAGTCAGCATTTTGTAATTGGATACGATGTATTGCCATTGAAAGATTGGAGAGTAAAAACAGAAGTGTATTACCAATTTTTATCTAATATTCCGGTTACACAAACACCAAGCAGTTTCTCTATGTTAAACACAGGTTCAAGCTTTAACCCAACCGAACAAGGTTATTTAAGAAATGCCGGAACCGGCGAAAACTATGGTGCTGAATTAACCATTGAGAAATTTTTCACCAAAGGCTACTATGGTTTAATTACCGGTACTATTTATGAATCGACTTACAAAGGCAGCGATAATGTAAAACACAATACTGCCTTTAATGGCAAGTTTGTTTACAATGTGTTAGTGGGTAAAGAATTTAAATTAGGAAAAGCAAAACGCAATACCATTACCATTGATGTGAAAATGACACAAGCAGGTGGCCGTTACTACACACCGGTTGATTTAGAAGCATCACAAGCAGTAAAGCAAGAAGTGTTAAAAGGCGACGACTATGCTTTTACGCAACGTAACCCTGATTTTTTTAGATTAGATGTGAAAACAGGTTTCACCATGAATAGCAAAAAACGCAAGCTATCTCAATCTATTTTCTTTGATGTGCAAAATGTTACTAATAATAAAAACGTGTTTGCACAACGCTACAATCCAATTACTAATAATATCAATACCGCATACCAAATAGGGTTCTTTCCAAACTTTGTGTATAAGGTGCAGTTTTAAAATAAATAACACTATGCAAAACGTATTAATTATTAACGGTCACCCAAATGCTAAAAGCTATTGCCACGCACTAGCAGAGGCTTATCAAAAAGGCAGTATTTCAAAAGGTAACGAGGTAGAACTTGTGCATTTAAGCGACATACGATTTAATTTGAATTTAAGTTATGGTTACCAACAGCGCACCGAACTAGAACCTGATTTAATAGAGGCACAGAAAAAAATAATGTGGGCTAATCACATTGTGATTATTCATCCCGTATGGTGGGGCTCGGTACCTGCTTTGCTAAAAGGTTTTTTTGACAGAACCTTATTACCAGGTTTTGCTTTTAAGTATAAAGAAAATAGTCCATGGTGGGATAAACTATTAGCAGGTAAAACAGGGCATTTAATTTATACAAGCGATACGCCCATTTGGTTGTATCAATATATTTTTGGTGCACCATCGGTTAACCAAGTTAAAAAAAGAGTATTGCAGTTTTGTGGCATCACTCCTGTAAAAGTAACCGGTATTGCACCCATTCGAAATTCAACATCAAAGTTTAGAGAAGATTGGTTAACTAAAATAGAACAATTAGCTGCAAAGTGATATTAATACATTTTTAGTAAATTTAAAGCATGCGCAAAAATAACAGTCGGTTTATATACATGTTTTTTGTGGGGATTGGAATTTCTTTTCTCTTACACTCCATCACAAAACCCATAGA
The DNA here is from genome assembly GCA_035439445.1 of Bacteroidia bacterium. Taxonomy (GTDB): domain Bacteria; phylum Bacteroidota; class Bacteroidia; order B-17B0; family Aurantibacillaceae; genus UBA4416. The sequence continues at coordinate 100,073 of DAORKG010000006.1, read as the reverse complement.
ACAAAAACATAACCTTTGGTTAGATTTCTTCACTTCCATTGTAATTACTATTTTGGTGTGGGAAGGTAATTTGCGCATAGATGATTGGTTAAATAAAAAATTTCCTTGGGTTGGCAAACCGGGTAAACGAATTTTAATTCAATTACCCATCAGTATGACTTATAGCGCGGTGGTAATTTATTGGTCGATGTTGTTTTTCAATCAATTTGTTTGCCCTTTGCCAACAGCCACTAAGGAAGCTTTTATGTCAACGGCTGTTATTATTGGAGTGATGGTATCTGTTATTTTATTATCGTTTGAAGTTGGTTCACAGTTTTTTGCCAACTGGAAAGCTTCTTTAATTGAAATAGAACATCACAAAACAGAGGTGGTGCAGGCTCAATTGCAAAATTTAAAAAATCAAATCAACCCACACTTTTTGTTTAATAACATGAGTGTTCTGTCTTCACTAGTTTATAAAGACCAAGACAAAGCCGTTGATTTTATCAATCAATTATCTAAGGTGTATCGTTATTTATTAGACAATAAGGATAGAGAGTTAGTAACCTTGGAAGATGAATTAACCTTTATTCGTTCATACACCTATCTCTTGCAAATTCGATTTGATACCAATATTAAATTTGATATTGCAATTGATGATAGCGCCATGAAAAAATTAGTACCACCTATGGCCATTCAAATATTAGTAGAGAATGCCATTAAGCATAACGAAATATCAGAAGCATTACCTTTAAGCGTCAGTATTAAAAATAATGACGATGTGTTAGAAGTCACTAATAATTTACAATTACGCACCAACACTGAACCAAGTTCAAAAACAGGATTGAAAAATATTAAAGATCGCTACCGTTATTTTACGGATAAACCGGTAGAAGTATTAGAAAGCAGTAATACGTTTGTAGTTAAAATTCCTTTATTACAAAGCAAATGAACGCCATCATCATAGAAGACGAAAAGCTTTCGGCTGAACATTTAAGCAATCTCTTAAAACGGGTTGATGCGTCTATTAATGTAATAGCAACGTTTGATTCGGTGAAAAAAAGCGTGAGCGAATTTCAAAAAGGCATCAAGGCTGATGTGGTTTTTGTGGATGTGCATTTGGCAGATGGATTAAGCTTTGAGATATTTCAAAAGATACAAATTGATACGCCGGTTATTTTCACCACCGCTTTTGATGAGTATGCCATTAAGGCTTTTAAATTAAATAGTGTTGATTACTTGCTTAAACCAATTGGAACAGAAGATTTAAAAGTAGCTATTGATAAATTAAAAAAGTTCAATCAATCGCATACTTCTATCGTACAAGATATTGCCAACGCTTATCAAAACTTAAACAAGCAATACAAAAATCGTTTCATGGTAAAAATGGGCGATAACATTGTGTCGGTTAAAACCGAAGATGTGCTCCATTTTATTGCCGAAGATGGGATTACTTTATTAGTTACTGCAAATGCAAAACGGTATCCTGTTGATTATACCCTAGATCAATTAGCCGAATTAGTTTCGCCCGAACAGTTTTTTAGAATCAATCGCAAGGTATTAATCTCTATCAACGCTGTTCAAAAAATAAGCTCTTACTTTAACAGCCGTTTAAAAATAAATTCTGACTTACTCGATGATGAATCGGCGATTGTAAGCCGTGAGCGTGTAACTGAATTTAAAGCCTGGTTGGATAAGTAGATCTATTTTAAACTCCGATAGCTATCGGAGTTTAAGTTTTTTGTTTACTTTTTGGCCCTGCCTCACTGCAAACAAGGCGTAAAAAGTAGTGCACATGTACTAAAGATAAATAACTAATTAATCCAGGATTCAGCAACGCCAGTTCCTTTAGTCCCACAGCTGAAAATAGTTTAAAACCTGTTATTCATCCTCAGCATCATCGTGCAATATTTGCAATGGAATTAAAGATCCCTTATATCCTAGTTTTTCTAAAGTAGACCTCAACATTAGTTTAATTGCTTTTTTGCCCATGGTAGTTTTAAAATACAATTCTCTTTTTCTAGCATCTTCTTCAAAAAGATAATACTCACAAAAAATTAATTCTAATGGTGTTCGGTTTGCTGTACTTTTATTTCCACCTGCATTATGGCGTTTTACTCTTGCTTCAAGATTCGACGAAAAGCCGATGTACAGTAAAAAATCTTTTTTACTAAATAATATGTAAACACAATAAGGTAAATGCATTTTCAAAATATTAATTTTATTAAGTGGAACTGAAGCAGAACTGCGTTCGCTTCGTACCACCATAAAGCGAAAGTCCCCTTACGTGTTAACGAAAGGGGACTTTTCTGCTTTATGGTGGTACCTCCAGGAATCGAACCAGGGACACACAGATTTTCAGTCTGTTGCTCTACCGACTGAGCTAAGGTACCATCATCCGGTTTTAACCAGATTGGGCTGCAAATTTAATAGAAATATTTATACTACAAAAAGAAATATTAAAAAAACTTAAATAGATTTTGTGATACACTGTATTTAGTTACTTTTATAAATCTTGAATTTAGTTATAGATATAGGAAATACACGCGTAAAAGCCGCATTGTTCAAAGAAAATCAACTTTTTGAACTGCGCATTTACGACTCCGTGAGCGAGCTGCTTAACGACTTAACTTTTATTAAACAAGCACAAAATGCCATTATTGGCAGTGTAGTTGATGATTTGGAGCTGTTTTATACCGCCCTCAATTCCATAATACCTACTTTAATATATACTCATCAAACCAAAATACCGGTTCTTAATTTATATCACTCTGCCTCTACCCTTGGTTCGGATAGAATTGCGGCTTCTATAGGCGCAAACACCATGTATCCCAACCAAGATGTACTGGTAATTGATGCCGGAACATGTATTAAATACAATTTCACAAATGCCAAAAACGAGTATTTAGGCGGCGCAATTTCTCCCGGACTCCAAATGCGTTTTAAAGCCTTAGAGCATTTTACCAGCAAACTCCCATTAATTGAACTGGATAAAGATTTTGACGAATTAGTGGGCACCAATACTCAAAACTCCATTCTGTCGGGTGTTTTAAATGGTTCGGTAGCCGAAATAGATGGCATTATTAATGAGTATAAGGTGCAATATCCTTCTGTAACTTGTGTTTTAACAGGTGGCGATAACGAATACTTGGCAAAACGATTAAAAAATAGCATCTTTGCCCACCAAAATTTAGTTTTAAAAGGCCTTAACGATATTTTAAATTACAATCTTGAAAAAAAATAACCATATTACTTTTATAAAAAGAACCTTAATTGCAATGGCATTGGTATGCCTAAGCACTTTTTCATACGCACAAATTCTTACATCTAGTCCTTACTCTCGTTACGGTTTAGGTGAAATCAATTTACAAACTTTTGCTACTCCGGCAGCCATGGGCGGTTCGTTTATAGCTTATCATCAGGATAGTATTGCTCCATTTTTTATTAATGCTGCAAACCCTGCCGGTTTAGCAGGCTTAAGATTAAGTACATTTGAGTTAGGAGGTCAGGCACAATTCACAAAAATCAGCAGCGAGGCTTCTTCTATTAAAAAGAAAAACATCAATTTCTCTTATGGTTCAGTAGGCTTTCCGCTAAAACGCTTTGGTGGCGCTGCTTTTGGTATTATGCCATACAGTACTGTGGGTTATAAAATCACTTCTATCCAAGCCGACCCAAATGTGGGTAATATGACCTATATTTTTCAGGGAGATGGTGGGATTAATAAAGCATTTTTAGGATTTGGAGTAAAACCTTTCCGTAATAAAGCACTCAAATTTTATAAATCTGCTTATGCTGATACATTGATTGCACATCAAGAAACAGCAAAGTACAAGCGCAAAAAGTTTGGCAAACAATTATTATCCGAATTAGCCATCGGTGTTAGCGGTAACTATTTATTTGGAACCATTAATCAAGTAACTGATGTGATTTATCCTGGAAGTATCACTTACTTTAACTCAAAAAGACAACGCTCTGTTCAGGTATCTGACTTTGCATTTAATGGTGGTTTACAAACGCATTTCACTATCGACTCAGTAAAATCTCATGGCAAAAGAAGATTGCTAAAAGAAAAACTTAATGTTGGTTTTGGTTTCTTTGTAAATACTCCGGCGGGCATAAGTGCAAAACAAAACAACATTATTTATAATTATGCTATCGATGGATTTGGAATTGAAAGACCAAAAGACACGATTTTAAATTCGCAAAACAACACAGGTACTATTACTTTACCATTAGAAATGGGTTTAGGCTTATCGGTTAAAAAAGGCGAAAAGCTAACAGTGTTGTTGGATGCTGCCACTACCAATTGGAATACATTTAAATATTTTGATGCACCAACCAATGAGTTTAAAAACAGCTATCGTGTTTCAGCAGGCTTAAACTGGGTACCAAACAAGTTAGCATTTGGTAACTCCAACTACATTAAACGTGTGCAATACCGTTTAGGTGTATCTTACTCTGATGGTTATTTAGATATTAAAAACACACGTATTGGCAATGCTTTTGTATCAGCCGGTTTAGGTTTACCTGTTGGTATTGGCCGTTTTGATGATATTGCAGTAGTAAACATTTCGGCTCAATATGGCAAAATGGGAACTGTTAGTAATAATTTATTGCAAGAAGACTACGTACGTTTGGTATTAGGCTTTACATTTAATAAACGCTGGTTTGTTAAATATAAATACGATTAATAGTTAATCCATGACTTTAGTTAAACACATACAATTACTATTATCTGTTGCGATAATAGCATTGTTTTGTGTGTCGTGCGAAACCGACAGAAACGAGATCATGGCACTGGGTAAAAAAACAGTGATGCCCGATTTAACAGGTAGCGGTGTTACCATGCTCTACTCCGATTCTACTATCTTAAAAATAAAATTACAAACTCCTCAAATGCAAAAGTATGAGAAGAATGTAAAAGAACCGGTAACCATTATGCCTAAAGGCTTGTATGTTATTTTTTATGACGAGAAAGGTAAAGAAGCTACTACACTAAAAGCAGATTATGGCGTGCGTTACGAAAAAAGCAAACGCATGGAAGTAAAATATAATGTGGAAGTAGTAAACGTAAATGGCGAAAAACTAAATACCGAACATTTGATTTGGGATGAACAACGCAAAAAAATTATCTCAGACAAATTCGTGAAAATAACCACCGCCAAAGAAATTATTATGGGTAATGGTTTAGAGGCCAATCAGGATTTTACACAATACGAAATAAAAGAAATTACTGGCTCTATTAGAATAGACGATAGCAATTTATAACATGCATAAATTTTTTAGAATACTTGAAACCATTTGGTTAATAACAGCATTAGCTTGCGCCGGCATTGCCGTATATTTTTTAATCACAAAAGATAACGACAGTGCGCTGTATTTTACATTTGTGTTTTTAATTTCTACCATCATGTATTTATTGCGCCGATACCAACGTAAAAATCAAGACAGATTAAACAATAACGAACCCCGAAAATGACAAACAGCATTGCCATTGTAGGTGGCGGTATAAGTGGAACACTAACTGTTTTGCAACTTATTAAACAGTGCAAACAACCACTAACTGTTTTTTGGTTCGATACTCAAAATAAATACGGCAAAGGCTACGCCTACAATACATTTGATGCAGAACATTTGCTAAACGTGCGTGCCGAAAATATGTTCATTTTCCCTGATGAACCTTTGCATTTTGTAAACTGGCTTCAACAATTTCATCCAACATACAATGCTAAAGATTTTGTACCACGCAAATTATTTGGCGAATATGTGCTGCATTCCTTTGAAACGTTAAAACACAGCAATCCACATATTACACTTCAGCTCATAGCTGAAGAAGTTAAAAGCATCAATAAAACAACTGATGGTTTTGAAATAAAAACATCTCAAACCTATCTAGTTCAAAAAGTAATTTTAGGATTAGGTAATTTTTTACCGGCACACCCAAAATCACAAGCACAGGAGTTTATCAACTCTAAAAACTATTTTCAAAATCCCTACAATGTGCAGCTTACAATGCAGGTTCAGCAGCAGCAACATGTTACCATTATTGGTTCGGGTCTCACCATGATTGATATTATTGGAAGTTTGAACCGCTATGGATACAAGGGTAAAATCGCCGTGATTTCGCCACATGCCTACATCCCACAAGCGCACCAAGAAATTCCACTTCCATCAGTAGAACCATTTATAGATGCCAACAAATCTTATCGCTTACCTGATTTGGTAAAACTGGTGAATCAACAACTCAAAAAAGCCAAAAAACAACAGCTCAATCCGCATAGTGTTATCGATTCGATGCGTCCGCATTTACAGCGTTTATGGCTACAATTTTCGTTAAAAGAAAAACAGCAATTTTTAAGGCATTTGCGTCATAAATGGGGAGTGGCAAGACACCGAGCTCCTGCACAAAGCATGGCTATTTTTAACGACTTAGTAGCTAGTGGGCAATTGGAATTACTAAAAGGCCGCATTTCAAACATTAGTTTACTGGAAAAAGCCTTCAAAATTACCTATTCTACTGCTCAAGAATCTAAACAAACACTTCATACTCAATTAATTATAAATTGCACAGGGCCTGAATCGGATTACAGCCGCTTAAAATCGCCATTAATTCAGGATTTGGTGAGTAAGCAATTATTAGCTCCCGACCCACTAAAATATGGCATTGATGCTCAAAAAGATGGGCAAATTTCGGCAGGACTTTATACCTTAGGACCAACCCTTAAAGGTATTTTATGGGAAAGCGTGGCAGTGCCCGAAATCAGGGTTCAGGCACAGGAATTAGCCTCCAAAATTATTTTGGATTAATTTTTCGTTTTTCAGCAATAATTTTATCTTTGCATTCCTTAAATTATAAACAAATATGAGCGTTTTAGAAAAAATACGTAGCAAGACAGGTCTTTTGGTTGGAATCGTTGGTTTAGCCTTAGTGATTTTTATTTTAGAAAGTTTATTAGGTTCCGGTGGAGCTTTATTTTCTAACCAGGATTTAAATGTGGGTGAAATAGCTGGTGATAAAATTGATTATACAGCATTTAGTGCAAAAGTAAATGAACAAATTGCTCAAATACAAAAGCAAAATCCTAATGCGCAAATTGACGATAAAATGAAAGAACAAATCGTTGAGTCGGTTTGGAGTCAGTTAATTAACGATAAAGTTGTTAAAGTTCAATACAAAAAATTAGGAATCACTGTTTCTGAAGATGAGTTATATGACTTAATGTTGGTTCATCCTCATCAATACGTTATTCAACAGTTAACCGACCAACAAACCGGAAGAGTTTATGAGGGTTTCTCAAAACCTGATGGTTCATTGGATTTAGTAAAATTAAATCAATGGGTTGGTCAAATGAATGCTGAGCAAGAGCAATTCTGGAAACAATTAGAGAAATCTATTTTAGAAGTTCGTGCTGCTGAAAAATATAATAACTTAATTAAAAAAGGTTTGTATGTAACAACAGCTGAAGCTAAAGATGCGTTTATTGCTCAAAACAAACAAGTAAATGCATCATTTGTGATTAAACGTTACTCAGATGTATCTGACTCTACTGTAAAAGTAACTGAAGAAGATATTACAAACTACTATAACAAACACCAAAACAATTATAAAGTATCTGAACCATCTCGTAAAATTGAGTACGTTGCGTATGATGTTTTACCTTCTAAAGCAGACTACGAAGCTTTATTAAAAGATGCACAAAGAGTAACAGAAGAATTTAAAACTAAAACTACAGCCGCAGATGATTCATCTTACATCGCTCAAGAAAGCGAAGGTGGTGTGGTATCAATTGCAAATTATGGTAAAAAGAACATGATTGTTCCTGACTCTACAGTTTACACGGCTGCTAAAGGAACTGTTTACGGCCCATATACAGAAGGTACTTTCTTTAAAGTATACAAATTAACAGATGTAAAATCGGTAGCAGACTCTGCTAAAGTGCGTCACATCTTAATTGGTTTACAAAGTCAAAAAACGCAAACACAACGCACACCTGAAGTTGCTAAACGTATTGCAGATAGTTTATTGGTATTATTAAAAGCTAAAGCTGTTAAGTTTGATACTTTAGTGAAAACAATATCAGATGATATGGGTTCTATTGACAAAGGTGGAGACTACGGTTGGTTTGATGAGAACAAAGGATTTGTAGAGCCATTTAAAAATGCAGGTTTATTAGGAACTGTGGGCAACATCACTGTTGTTCCAACTCAATTTGGTTACCATATTATTGAGGTATTAAATGTTTCTAAAACTCGTCACAACTCATACACTGTTGCTCAAATTTCTAAATTAATTTCTCCAAGCAACGAAACAAATCAAGAGTACTATAAAATTGCCAGCGACTTTGCAGGTAAAAACACCACAGCAGAAGCATTTAATAAAGGTGTAGAAACTGAAAAATTAAACAAGCGTATTGCTGATAATATTAAAGAAGGTGATAAAGCATTACCTGGTTTAGAAGGAGCAAAAGATTTAGTACGTTGGGTTTACAAAGCTAAAAAAGGCGAAGTATCTCCAGTGTTTGAATTTAAAGACAGATTTGTAGTTGCAAACTTAGTATCTATTAAAGAAAAAGGTATTGCTCCTTTAGAAGAAGTAAAAGATGATGTAACTGCTAAAGCAATCCGTGATAAAAAAGCAGAAGCATTTATTAAAGAATTTGAAACAAAAGCAGGTGCTTCTAAATCAATTGATGACATTGCTTCAAAAATGGGATTAACTGCTGAAAAAGCAGATAATTTAACATTCTCATCATACAATGTAGCAGCTATTGGAAGAGAAGACGCATTAATTGGAACTGCTACATCAATGAAGGCAGGTGTTACCAGCAAAGCTATTAAAGGTGATAACGGTGTATTTATTGTAAGCGTTGCTTCAGTTAATGAGCCTGCTTTACCAAAAGAATTTAAAGGTAAACAACAAGAGATTGAAAGAATGAATGGCGGAAGAGTTGATTATGAAATGTTTGATGCTTTAAAAGAAAAAGCAAACATCGAAGATCACAGAGGTAAATTTGATTTCTAAGAAAATAAATAAATTATAAAAAAACTCCTACTAAATTTGGTAGGAGTTTTTTTATAATCTGTCACTTCGAGCGTAGTCGAGAAGCGTTCTTTGTGATTACTTTCTGGTTCTCGACTTCGCTTGAACTGACAAACTTTAATAAAATCAAAACACCACATGAGTTTAAGTAATTTATATAACGAATATGGTTTACTAACTATTATTCTGTTATCGCTATCTGCTTTTTTAGCCGGTTTTATTGATGCTGTTGTGGGCGGCGGCGGCTTAATACAAACGCCATTTCTATTAATTACGTTTCCCAAAATGCCTTTACCGGTATTATTCGGAACTAACAAAATAGCAGCGCTCTCGGGCACTTCCATTGCTGCTTTTAAGTACGCTAAAAAAATAACCATCAACTACAAACTGCTCTTTGTGATTGCACTTAGCTGTTTTATTTCCTCATATCTAGGTGCGCAAATTATCAATCATATTGATAGCAATTTATTAAAGCCACTCATCTTAGTCATACTCATTGTAATTGCCGTTTACACCTTTATTAAAAAAGATTTAGGCGCTATTAAAACAAAGGAATTAACGCTTACTAAACAAATGTTGTATGGCGCATGTATTGGTTTAATCGTTGGATTTTATGATGGTTTTTTTGGTCCCGGTACCGGAAGCTTTTTTGTATTAGGCTTTGTAGTGGTTTTAGGCTTTGAATTTGTAAAGGCATCGGCCTATGCAAAAATTGTAAACTGCGTTACCAATATCTCTGCACTAATTGTATTTATTAAAGAAGGCAACTACATTTTACCATTAGCAATTTTAATGGCAATATTTAACATCATAGGAAGTTATATTGGCAGCCACTTAGCCCTAAAAAAAGGAAATGGTTTTGTGCGCATCATCTTTTTAGTAATTGTATCCATTATGATTTTAAAATATGGATATGATGTGTTGAAAGTTTATTTTTAATTTATCGTCATTACGAGGAGAAATGACGAAGCAATCTCATGCCATATAGATATACGATGTTTGAGATTGCTTCACTTCGTTCGCAATGACGATTCCAAATTTGAGGTCGCAAATTGCGACCTCAAATTAAAATGCTACAATCTGTAGCAAGTATGTCTTGCAAAATTCATCAACTTTGAAAAATAAATTATTATGATGAAGAAAGCTGAATTATTACCCATACCCGATGAATTAGTTGTAAACAAGATTTATATTATTAGAAACCAAAAAGTAATGCTAGATCGAGATTTAGCAGAACTATATGGAGTAGAAACGAAAAGGTTAAAAGAGGCGGTTAAACGAAATTTAAGTAGATTTCCAGAGGATTTTATGTTTGAATTAACTGAAGTTGAACTAAATAATTGGAGGACGCAATTTGCGACCTCCAATTCAGATAAAAAGGGATTAAGGCATTTACCTTTTGCTTTTACAGAACAAGGAGTAGCAATGCTTTCGAGTGTGCTCAATAGCGAAAAGGCTATTTCTGTTAATATTCAAATCATTCGAATATTTACCAAAATACGCCAAATGCTTAGTGATAATACAGAACTTCGTTTGGCTATAGAAGAACTGAGAAAGAAAACAGATAACAATACAAAAAACATTGAAGTGGTTTTTCAATACCTGGATGAGTTATTAGACAAGAAAGACAACGAAAAACCAAGAGTGCAGATTGGGTATAAAACATCTCGAAAATAAAAACACCTGACAGGTTTTTAAAACCTGTCAGGTGTTTTTTGAAACTTCGAATCCCTGTCTGCCGACGAGGCAGGCGCTCAGAGTAACATAGGACTATGCCTCTACTTCCGTTACAATACTTGGGAAGATACGAACGTTGTTGTTTTCTTCTCTTCTGAATTGATAGGTGTATTTATAATGCGATTCTAAACCAGATTTGTTTGGCAAACCATTAATCATCATAATATTTCTATTCTTTGCAAAACGTAACAACTCACGTAAGTAGTGCGCCGAAATCTGACCTACCTCATCGATAATACAGTGTACTTTAAATTCTGTACTTCCACGGTGAGAAGACTCTTTAATAAATACATGTAATAAAGTAATATAGATAATCGCTTTTACCAAGATATCTGTTCCTGTACTACCAATGCTATCAATTTTATGAGTCCAGCCTGTTTCATTTAAACCTTCTTTAATATTGAATTTCAATTCAAATAAATCCTGTAAACGAATTTCATCTTGCTCTTGCTCTTTAATAGCGGTACGCAACTGGTCTAATAATTTAACTGCACGGTTGCTAATCTCACGGTTTTTGTGAGTAGCGAAGTCCGTATTAAATAATCCTTCGTTATATACTAAACCATTTTCTTCACGGAACTCTTGGATACGTTTCAATAATTTGTAAACCTTGTTATCAGAATCTTCTAAACGGATCTTGATGAACTCAATTAGTTTCGATTCCTCAAACTCTGCTTTCTTAAAGTCTTCTGCAATCAACGTAATAATATGTTGAATCTTATCTTTTTGTCCACTTAACTCACGAACTTTAGTAGCAATACTATCAGTTACTAAACCAATTTGCGTAGCTGTTTCTGCAATTGATAATTCAATTTTGTTTTCATTAATGAACGAACGTAAGTTTTGAGCAAAACGTTCGTACTCACCTTGGGTGGCATCATTACGAATCACAAAATTAAAGTGGTTATCTAATCTGAATTTACCTGCAAACTCATTTACATAACGTTGGAAAGCGCCATACTCTTCATTGAAATGCGAATCGTTTTTCAATAACTGAGTACATAAGTCCATTACGCTGTAATTTGTTTTCTTAGGCTCTGCTCTATCAATAATATCAGCGTATTTATTAAATACCGGAGTTTCGCGGAAGTTTTTAGTAAAATAATTAATACCATTATTAAACTCAATTAACTCTTCTTCAAACGCACGTTTTTGTTTATTTAACTCCATACGTTTGATGTTAAACTTACGAGAAACCTCTTCAAGCTCGGCAGTTAAATCATTAGCTGATTTCACATACTCTTCTTTCTTTTGAATTAAATCAGGAAGTTTATCAAAGATTTCACGCTTATCTTTTAAGTAATCACTTACAATTTGGGCGTACTGGTCAATTTCTTTTAAGGCATCCGTTAATTCTTTAATGCGGGCATCAATTTTTTTAATCTCTTTACTGTCAACTCCTTTTGCTTTAAAGTTCGATTCTTTTTCAGTACTTAATTGAGCTTCTTTTTCTTCATATTCTTTTACTTGATTTTTCTTCTCTACTTCAAGTTCAGAAATTTCGGTTTCCTGACGAGATTTTAAATCAGCTAAACGCTCATCGTTAAAGGTTTTTAATTTATCAAACTGTGTGTTAAAGTCATTTAATAAATTATTCTTTCTTTTATTTAAGATAGATAACTCTTCTTCGATGATGTTTAATTTTTGACGGTTACCTGATAATGATTGCTCAATCTCAGTGCTCGCACGTTGCTTCCAGTCTTCTAATTCTAAAATTAACTTCTTCTCACGTTTTTCTGCTAATTCTAGTGAGTAAGTTAAAACTTTTAGATCTTCTTTTAATTCTCCCAATTGCTTACCATACTTATCAGCTGCCAACATTTTTTCTTCATTGTTAGCGGTTTGAAACTGATTCATAGATTCTTCTAAATCTCTGATAATTGCTAGGCGTTCGTTTTTCTCGAACTGGTACTCTTCAATAGATTTAGATACAACTGGTACTTCATCTAATTTTAAGCTAATACCATATAATGACAAATCTTTACTATCAGTAATGGTAGGATTTAAATCCGAACGGAATAATAAATCCTCATTTACAACTTTACCAATTGTATTATGCCAATCTTTTACATTCTTCTCTAAATAACCATATAAGGCATCGTGCTGAACATTTAATTTTTCCTCAATGGTTTTAATTTCTGTTTTAACACGAATAATTTCGTTGTTTGTTTTTTGTATTTGATTAGATAAAGACGTTTTTAATTTTAACTCTAAAGCCTCCCACTCTTTTTGAAGCGTTTGAACTAAGTTATTCTTAATAGCAAGCTCAGATTTGTTTTTGTAGTTAATTGCTCTTAAATCTGCTAATTCAGTTTCTTGTGCTTTTATTTCAGCTTCATAAAAACGCGTATTACGAATTACTTTTTCCTCAGCTTTTAATTCGTTGAATTCAATTTGTTTTGCTGTAACCTCTGCATTTAAATCTGTTAAAGCTTCTTCACGCTTTTGTTTTAACTCAGCATCCTTTTTATTAAACTCATTCTTTTGTAACAACTGTAACTCATTGTAGTGATTGAATATTTCACTGGTACGAGAATTAATTTTATTAATATAAGCTGTTTTATCATTACGTAATTGCTCAATTAAAGATGAGTACTTCATCTCAATACTTTGAACGTTTGACGTTAATGATTCATACTCACGACGAGCAATATTTAAATCAACTTGAAGTTTTTCTCTTTCTGCATTTTTCTCAACAGCTTCTTCAATGTTTTTTTCTTTATACTCTTTTAACTTCTTATTTGCCTCACGTATCGTTCTGTCGTAGTAACCAATCTCCTCACGAATATCTTTTTGTTTTTCTTCTAATAAGGTTTTTTGTTCTTCGTTAGCCTCTATTAATCTATCTAATTCTTCTTGTTTTTCTTGAGATGCTTTGATAACAGCTTCATTTTGTGTTTCAGCATAACGTAAGCTACTACCTAATTTATCAGCCATTTCCATTTGCGCACCTTTTAACATGTGCACCTGGTCATACTTTTTGTCAATAAACTCAATTAATTGCTGAGATTCTTTTTTCAAATATGTTTCAATATCAGAGTACTTCTCATTAAACTGACGTAACTGACGATCAACCTGCTCTAACTTAATACTACTGCTTTCTGTAGTTAAAGAGTTAGCGATAAAATCTTTGATAAAGCGGCTATCAATACTACTCTTAGAACTTAAGAATACGTTTGTAATAGACTTAGGAATATTTTGATATTTCTCGTTACCTTTTAATAAATGGAATCTGCTTAACTGTTTATCCGTTTCTGTTCCGTATAAAATATTACGGTAACGTTCAAACGTATCAATTTGCTGAGAAACAAAAATACCACGTTTATCTAACCCTGCAATTACCTCTTTAATTTTAATAGCCTCATCATTCTCATTAAAGAAATAATCAGGGCTATACTCAGCATCTACAAAACGGAATACTAATTTGTTATGACGGTATACAATCACAAAAAACGGTTTGTTTTCTGTTTGTATTTCATAAATTAAATATGAGTTTTCGTATTTAAAGTAATGTTCTTCAAACGGTTTTTGTGATGCGGAGATACCTAAACCTCTGGTATTAGCACTATAAAAAAACAAAATTGCACGTTGCAATGATGTTTTACCAAAGTTATTTGTACCAACAAAACATGTATTACCACTTAATTCTAAGTCGGTATACTTTACATTGGCAATGTTAATCTCAACAATTCTGTTTAATATTCTACAGTTATTTTCCATGTTCTCTTATTCCCTGTCTCTAATTTCTTTATCTTTTAATAATCATATAATCCCACATACGTGCTCTTTGCCGCACCTGCATCTTTCCCTTTTGGAGCAGCCGAACTCACTATCTTAATTGGATATAAACCAATTGTTCTGCGTTTTTTATTGGCAACTGCTACATCTTTACCTATTGTTTTTTCATAACCCGTTACCGGCTCATAAAACTCAGGCATTAAACCATTCATTGTATTTCTTCTATCAATTAATGTAGCATAAAATTCAGGAGAAATATTTCCATCCAATAATGCTTTCGATAACATACCATCCAGACGTTCATTTTTTCTATCAGCATCATAGTTCAATAAAATGTTACGAGCCACATCACTTCCTTTCTTGCCAACCAATTTCATAGACGGAAAACCTTGTGCTTGTATTTTACTAATCAAAGCTACAGCAGTCACAGAATCTGCTTTCATTTTTTCTTTAACCACCTTATACTTTGATAAATAATCAGGAGAAGTTTTACTACAAGCTTTATTTTTCATACAAGCCGCACAAAACTCCATCGCCGAAGTGTATTTATTAGATGCATACTTCTTATTGGCTTCGGCAGTTGCTAATAACTCTGCTTGCCATTCTTTATTTCTTTCCAAATCTCTTTGTTCTTGCCACTTAGAAAAGTTTTCTAAAAATTCCTTTTTAGTGTTTTGATTATAAAAAGATACTAGCTCTCTTTTAGCACTATCAATTTCAAAACCATTGACAATTGCTTTTTCTAAAAAACTTAAAGCCTTAAATTCTTCCTTAATTCTAATGGCACATAAAGCAGCCTTAAAATAATGTCCTGGGTTTACAGCACCTTTATAAGAAGAGAAGGCGTTATCGAACTTAGCATAAGCTTGCAATAAAGAATCATTTTTAAACATACGCTCAGCAGAAGATATGTTTTCGTGAAAAACGATAAAATCTTCAGATACAAAAGAATACTTAGTTTGAGCACTGAGGCTTAGGCTAAAAATTATCAGTAATATAAAAAGTGATGTCTTCATTGAAATTATATTTTAGTTGTAAATGATTGCTTGTGTATCATCAGAACCTGAACTGCTATCTTCGTAAATAGCAATTGAATTAATAACGTCCAATAAGTAATTGTATGAATCTAATACTTTGTAAGATTCTGATTTTTCATCTTCTAACTCTAAAAACGAATCACGACTCATTAAATCACAAATCTCACGTACTTTATTATGTAATGTCTCCGAACGGTACAAAGGAATTTTTTGAAGTTTTTGTTTTAAACGAACATTCGCATTACACTCCTCAGCAATTTCACTCGGACGGAAACGACTACCAATACCTATTTTGTTATCCATACTGGCAAACAAATCAATAATATCAATATAACGCTCAAAACGCTCAAGTTTCTTTTCCAACTCAGAGTTTGGTTCATTTAATTTTGAGAAATAGAAAAAATTGTTCCCGCGCTCAATGTTATATCTAATCACATTAAAGTAAGCCTGTAATCTATCGAAATTTTCAGGATTATTAATCACATCATACAAACGGTTCATCCCGTCTCTACTTCCGTTACTAGAAATAAAATTTCCACGAGCCATCACCGCAAAAATATCATGCGTTTGTTTTGGTAAATTAAAACTGGTTGTTTCTTCCATGGTATCTATAATTTCTATTTAGTTGCTTTTTCTTTTTTTGGTTTATCTTTCAATGGCAAAATCAATGTGTAACCTAAGCGTTTTTTCACATCATTCTCCACAGTATAATCATGATACTGTAATCGGTATTTAAAATCTAATTGATTTTGATACTCCATCGCAATTTCAACAAACAACGATAAACGTTCTTCAAACGTTACTGTTCCAATTGCTTTAGGGAATTTATAATCCATTAAATACTCAAATAAGTTTTGTTTCGTTTGGTTTAAAAAACGCTCCACTAATTTTTCAGTATCAAGTTTTATTTGTTGTTCAAGTCCTTTTTCTTTGAAGTTACCTGCCATTTTATCGGCAAGTCCACGAACCATTAAACGAGTAATCTTGTATTTCTCAGCTATTCGCTTACACAACACATGTCCATCATCGCTATATAAAAAGTCGATTGGGATTTTTGTTTTAGGCGTTTTGTGTCCGTTATGTTTAAGGGTATTGATATTCGAAACAATTTCTCTGAAGTTAGTTTTAAAGTGTAATGTTCCGTGATCTTTTACTTCTTTTAAACGCTGAGCCTTTTTGTAAACATCTAACTGGTACTGGATTTTGTTAATGAAGTCAGTAATATCAGTTTGAATCTCAATTAAGAAATCCAGGTTCTCAATTAAACTAGCTTTTAGTGAAGATACGATGCCGAACAATTCTGTATCGTTTGTAATATTGAACAGCACGCGTGTTTCATCAACTATCGCATTAGTTTGTTTGATGAATTCAATGATAGTATCACGCTTCTCACGGTAGTCTTCAAGCTTTTGTAATTTAATGCGGTAGTTACTTTCGTTTTTGTAAGTATCATCTACATTTTTTTGAAGCTTAATAATTTCGCGAGTTAAAGTAGAGTTGATGCGCTTTAAATATTTTTTGATACTACGCAAGAAGCGCATCTCACGAGCCTCTTGATAAAAGCGGATGTGGCGTTTTAACTCATTGATGTAATCGTTAATGAAGCCCGGAGTAACTTCTCCAATCTCCATAAAATCTTCAAACATGGCAACAACAGCATCATTTAAGCTCACCACGTTTTCGTATTCGTAAAGAATATCTAGGGACACTAATTTACGGTACTGTTCTTCCGTAATATCATCTCTGCTTAATAATTCGTTTACTGTTACATGGTCACGCTGACCAAATAGCAATTCCACTACACCACGATTGTAGTATAGATTTGATAGCAAATCTTTTACATTAACTTGTAAACTCATTAAAATAGTTCTGTTTAACTCTTAAAAATACGAAGGCTTTGTAGCCCAACGAATTTGGATTATTAACAAAAAACAAGGTAATTAACGAAAATAGAGCTCCTAAAAGTGTAACTGCTTGATAAATAGCCTTTTTGATGTTAATTATAGGTTGAAAACGGAGACTGAAATCTTATCTATTTCAGTCTCAAAAACTATTTACGAATAATGCTGTTTAAATACCTGTTAATTATCAAGAATATAAATGAGTTTTACCATTATTTAGTTAAAAAATAGATAATAGCTTTGCTCAAACAAAAACAGTTTATGACCGACATTGAAATAGCACAATCAGTGCAACCCATTCATATAAAAAAAATTGCAGAAAAAATTAATATAAATGAAGATGATTTAGAGTTGTATGGTAAATATAAAGCTAAACTACCACTTCATTTAATTGATGAAGAAAAAATAAAATCATCCAAATTAATTTTAGTTACAGCTCTCACTCCTACTCCCGCAGGTGAAGGTAAAACAACAGTGTCCATTGGATTAAATGAAGGCTTAAACAAAATTGGCAAGAAGAGTATAGTAGTTTTACGTGAACCATCTTTAGGACCGGTATTCGGAATTAAAGGTGGAGCCGCAGGTGGTGGATACTCACAAGTGATTCCAATGGAAGATATCAATCTTCATTTCACCGGAGATTTTTCGGCTATTGAAAAAGCTAATAATTTTTTAGCTGCCATCATTGATAACGTGATTCAAAACCATGAACATCCAATAAAACTTGACCCAAGAACAGTTGTTTGGAAAAGAGTCATTGATATGAATGATAGAAGTTTAAGAAACATCATCATTGGCATTGGAGGAAAAGCAAATGGAGTTATGCGACAAGATGGATTTAATATCACAGCTGCTTCAGAAATCATGGCCATATTATGTTTATCAAACAGTATATCCGATTTAAAAGAAAAACTGGGAAATATTTTTGTTGGTTTTACATACAACAACGAACCTGTTTATGCAAAAGATTTAAAGGCACAAAACGCTATGACTATCTTGCTAAAGGATGCAATTCAACCAAACTTAGTTCAAACCTTAGAAGGTAATCCTGCTATTATTCATGGTGGCCCGTTTGCAAACATTGCACAAGGAACCAATTCTATTTTGGCTACAAAAATGGGATTATCGCTAGGAGATTATGTGGTAACAGAAGCAGGATTTGGTGCTGATTTAGGTGCAGAGAAATTTTTAAATATTAAATGTGGTTACGGAAAATTAAAGCCCAGTATTGTGGTGATTGTTGCTACCATACGTGCGCTCAAACATCATGGCGGAGCATTACCAAACGAACTCAATACACCATCTGTTGAGAAACTAAAAAAAGGTTTTTGTAACTTAGAAAAACACATTGAGAATATTCAAAAATTTGGCATTACTCCGGTTATCGCAATCAATCATTTTGTGAAAGATACAGACGAAGAAATTAACACCTTGATTGACCTTTGTGCTCAAAAAAACATCAAAGCCGTTTTAAGCAAAGGTTGGTTATTAGGTGGCAATGGAACACAAGATTTAGCAAAAGCGGTAGTTGATGAGATTGAAAAAAGCAATCGTTCAAACTTCAAACCACTTTATGATTGGAACTCTGATGTAAAACAAAAAATTCAAACTATAGCCAAAGAAATATATGGCGCAAGTGATATAGAATATAATACCAAAGCTGAACAAGATTTGAAATTAATAGCCAAATTAGGATTAACACATTTACCAATTTGCATGGCTAAAACTCAAAAATCATTTTCGGATAACGAAAAATTAATTGGACGACCAACAAACTTTACAATTACTGTGCGCGAATTTGAAATTGCTGCCGGTGCCGGATTTATCATTCCTATTTTAGGTAATATGATGCGCATGCCAGGCTTACCTTCTGTTCCAGCATCAGAAGGAATGAGTATTGATGACAAAGGAATTATTAGTGGTTTGTCGTAACAAAATGATATCTTTAACCTATGTTATTTAGCAAACAAAACATTGCACTTAAAAATACCGGTTTATTTTCTTCTTTATTTGAAGATTATATTTCTCAATCCAACCAAGTAAAACCGTTTTATAATTTTCATTTTAGTAAACAAGATTTTTCTGAATACTTATCAAAAAACTCGTTTGATTATTTAAATAGAACTGTTTTAGTAAAAGCACTTCAATCACAAGCTAAATTAGTAGCCAATACATCATCTGCATCATTAACTCATATTCAGTTATTAGAAAACAATAATACATATACAGTAACCACAGGACATCAGTTATGTTTATTTACAGGGCCATTGTATTTCATATATAAAATTGCCAGTACGATTAATCTATGTAAAGTATTACAAGCAAATTTTACAGATAAAAACTTTGTACCTGTTTACTGGATGGCCAGTGAAGACCATGATTTTGAAGAAATCAATCATGCCAATGTGTTTGGTAAAAAAGTTATTTGGAGCAGTGAACAAAATGGAAGTGTTGGAGAATTTAGTACAGAAGGATTACAGGAAGTGATTACCGAACTCAAAGCTATTTTAGGTGATAACGAAAAAGCAAACGAGTTAATATCTGTATTTGAAAAGGCATACTTAAAACACGATAATTTAGCAAATGCGACCCGTTACCTGGTAAACGAACTTTTTGGTGAATACGGAATTGTAATTTTAGATGGAAATGATACAGAATTAAAACACTTATTTAAAGATGAATTCAAAAAAGATATTTTCGAAAATACTCCTTACAAATTAGTTTCTGAAACAATTAATGAATTGCAGAAAAATTATTCAGCACAGGTTACGCCTAGAGAAATCAATATTTTTTATAAAGAGAAAGGTTTAAGAGAACGTATTGAAAAACAAGGTGAGCGCTTTGCAGTATTAAATACTGAAATCAGTTTTTCAAAAGAAGAGTTAGAAAATATCGTTCAATCATCTCCCGAGAAATTAAGTCCAAATGTTGTTTTACGACCATTATACCAACAAAAAATATTACCAAACATAGCATATGTTGGCGGTCCTGGGGAGTTAGCTTACTGGCTGGAATATAAAACCATGTTTGATGCATTCAATATTCATTTACCTATTTTAATGCCTCGCAATTTTGTAATGCTATTGGATAAAGGCACACAAAATAAATTACAAAAATTAAACTTATCGATTGATGATACCTTTAAAGATGGTGAAGAATTAGTGAAACAATTTATCAAAACTCAACACAACGACATCAATCTGGAAGAGGCTAAAAAACAATTAGCTGATATTTTTGCTTCGATAACAACAACTGTAAGCACTATTGACAAAACGTTAGTAGGCTCTACGGAAGCTGAAAAACAAAAGGCAATAAATGGCATCACAACCATCGAGCAAAAAATAAACAGAGCCTTAAAGCAAAAATCAGAAACGGATGTGAATCAAATTTGGAGTATCAAAGAAAAATTGTTTCCAAAAAACACACCCCAAGAACGTTATGATAATTTTAGTATGAACTATGGTAAATACGGAAAAGCATTTATTTCCAATCTTGTAGACACATTAACTTATGATTTAGAGAAATTTGAGTATACAGTTTTAAAAGAAAATTAAAACTATAAATCTTCATCGGCAACACGCTTGCCTCTAATTAATTTCCAAACAGTAGCAATTTGTTTTCTGAAAATGAAAGCCATTAATACGTAAGGTACTAACATCAAGTATATAATACCTTGATTAATTCCACCTGCTACTGAATTTTTTTGTCCTTGACTACTTTCTACCGTTGCTTTACACATGGCACATTGCGCTTCTGTTAAGTTTGGCAATAAAACCAAAGCAACTAAAACAATTATTATGAAATAATATTTTTTCACCATACAAAATTACGCATTATTTCAACATAATCAATGCCCACATTCTACCTGTTTTTCCGTTATCTCTTCTGTAAGAAAAGAAATCATCTTCGGTAGTACATCGATTCATGCTCCAGATATTCTCAGTTTTAATTCCACTTTCTAAGGCAACAAATCTATTAGCATGTAATAAATCTAATTGTCTGCCCTCCCAACAATCAGTGCTAAATCCGGCATCACTAAATTGCTGAATCACTTCTTCACTTACTTGATAATTGGCTTTACAAATTCCTTGTCCGATAGCTACTTTTATATGCTCAGTTTCAGCTCCTAATTTCACCATCTCATTAATAGTGTTTTTTACAATTTTAGCTAAAGTACCTTTCCAACCACAATGTGCGGCACCAATTACCTGATTTTTCTCATCATAAAACAAAACAGGGTAACAATCTGCAGCACCTACGGCAATCGCTAAATTTTTCTCATTGGTTACCAAAGCATCGCCTGTTTGTTTTCCAACTTGAGCTTGGCAAACAATATTACTATGTATTTGATTTAAATACGACACTTGAGTCATGTCAATGTTCAAATCACACAAGGCTCTCCTTCTGTTTTCAGCTATATTCCCAGGTAAATCATCTGTACCTCCTAGGTTTAAACTATGAAAAGGCGCGGGCGAAATACCTCCATTTTTAGTGGAAAAACCATGAATGGTATTGATATATGGAGACTTAATCCAATACATATTTAATTTAATGATAAAACATATTATAAATAATAAAAATAGTTATTAATTTTAGACTGATGCGTGTTTATTTAATCATTATTCTGATCATCAGATCAATATATATTTTTGGTCAGCAACCCAATTTTCAATACTTTGATGATACAAATGGTTTATTAGACTTTGAACAATATTCTTTACTTGAAGATAATCAAAAATATATTTGGATTGCTGGTAATAGTGGAATCTTTAAATATAATGGAAGTAGTTTTAAAACATTTCGTTCAGAAAATCAAATAAATAGAGCACTTACAAATTTAAGATGTGACAAATTTGAAAGAGTTTGGTGCCATGACTTTTCAGGTAATATTTATTTTGTTGAAAACAACAAGCTACAACTATTTCAATTATGGGACAAAGCATTTTCCACAACATTTCCAATATTCGAAATTTCGGATAATAAATTATGGGTTATCTATGACGAAGGGGTCAACTGTTATTCTATTCCCAAAAAGATGTCAGATTTTAAATTGCTAAAAAGTATAAAAGTTCCAAATTCCAGATCAGCTCATTTTTTTATGGGTAAACTATTTATATCCAGCTCAAACAACATAATATCCATTAATAACAATTTAAAAATCACTTCATATCAAATTCAAGGCAAGCATCATAATGATTTCTTAAAAGCATGGTCATCTTACTATATTTTAGACAATGCGCTATACTTACTTAGTAGGCAAGAAAAAACACTTTACAAATTTAACGGTAATGAATTTATTAAACAGGCACAATTTGATTTTTTGCCAGACATTATTACTTGTAAGAACATCAATAATAATATTTGGATTTTAACTAGAAGCGGTGCATACTGTTTTGACAGAAATTACCAATTAAAAAAAATATTATTCAAAAACATACCCGTTAGTGATATTTTGAAGGATTACGAAAACAATTATTGGTTCAGCACTCTTACCAAAGGCGTGTTTTTAGTCCCAAATTTGAATTCAATTATATATAATGGCCATAATCAACAAGGTTTCACCAAATTAGTTAAACACCAGGGCAAATTAATTGCAGGTGGAACAGATGGCAATTTGTATGAATTAATTAAAGATTCTTTAACTGCAATTACTAATGAAAAAAATAGTAAGGAAATTAGCTTCCTAAAATCGGCTGAAAAAGATTTATTCTTTGGAAACATCAACTTCTGTAAATTAACAGCTACTGGCTCAGTGATAAATTTAGGAATTAATCCGCCTTTTAAACAGTTAAATCTAATTAATGAAAACACAGCTTTGGTAGCCGATCCTAGTGGGCTGTATTATTATTCATTTAATAATTGGAAAGATCCAGATGAAAATATTCCAAAATGGGCAGAATCATTAATAATCAATTTACAGATTACGCGCGACAATAAAATTATAAGAACAAATAAATCCTTACTCTCTGAGAGGACAAATAAATTTTTCGCAAATGACAAATTTATTTTAACAGCCTCAAAAAATGGGACTTATTTGATTACCAGTAAGCAAAAAAAACTACAAAATATTGATAACAAACCAATATACAGCAACGACTTCACTCATAACGATAGCTGTGTGTTCGTAGCAACATCTGGTTTAGGTGTACTTATGTTTAAAAACTTAAAATGGGAAAAATTAAATGATTTAAATACTAAAATCCACAACTTATATATTCAAAAAATAAAATTAGTAAATAATGAAATTTGGCTTGCAACAGATGAGGGAATAATCAAATATAATTTACACACAAAACAACATGCTCATTATGGCAGGGAAGAAGGATTAATAACTAATAAAATAAATGACCTCTGTGATTTTAATAACAAGATGTTTGTTGCAACATCCAAAGGGTTGATGACTTTCCCTTTGACTGATATTGTTAGATCCCGAATAAATCCACCCGTCATTTTAAGTTCGGTTGTATGTGATGGGGATACAATGTCATTTGCAAATAATTTGATAAAAACAGAACCTAATTCACGCATTATAAGTTTTCAATTTGATATACTGGCATACAATTCGCCTGAATCATATGTTTTAAGGTATAAACGTGAAAATTCTGACTTTATAGATTTAAGTAAACAAAATTATCAGATTGTTTTAAATCAATTAAATCCAGGCAATAACATTTTATTGGTTGAACTTTTTGACAAACAACAAAATAAAATAGTTTACTCCAAACAGTTTATTATTTATGTAAGTTATGCGTTTTATCAAACATGGTATTTTAAAGCCTTTAGCATTATAATGGTTATATCAATCGTAAGTTTGTTTATAAAAAAACGTATTAAAACAATAAATCAAAAAAACAAAGAACTTATTGAAAAGGAAAAACTTCTAACCGAACTAAAACAAAGTATGCTAACATCTATTAAAGCACAAATGAATCCTCATTTTATTTTTAATGCTCTTAATACCATACAAAGCTATGTGCTAAAAAATGACAAAATGCAAGCCAATTTCTACCTCGGTAAGTTTAGTGATTTAATCAGAAAAATATTGCAAATGTCAAATAAAGAATCTGTTTCATTAAGAGAAGAAATTGAAGCGCTTGAACTTTATCTTGAGTTGGAAAATATGCGTTTAAATAACGAACTAAAATTTTCAATTCAAAACAACGAAATTATAGACTTGTTATCTAAAAAAATACCATCCATGATTATTCAGCCATATGTTGAAAATGCTATTAAACACGGATTGTTACATAAAAAAGAAAATAAATGTTTAGAAATAAACTTTCATCCGTTTGATAATAATTTAAAAGTAACAATAATTGATAACGGAATTGGACGAGAGGCTGCAGAAAAGATTAAACATCGTAATCCTGTTCTTCATCAGTCATTTTCTTCAGATGCTAATAAAAAACGTTTAGAGTTATTAAATGCTCAAAATAAACATCTTATTGCTGTTAACTACGATGATTTGTACGACTCAAATCTTCATCCAATAGGAACTAAAGTTACTATTCATATTCCTTTATCATAAAAAAGGCTGCCATTTGGCAGCCATTTTTATGATTCATTAATAATAAGATTATAGTTTTATTATTTTTTTATTGTAAGATTTCTGATTTATAGTCGCTCTGATAAAATAGACACCACTTTGTAAATTTGACATATCAAACACCTGCTCAGCTTCAACATCACCCTTTCTATAAATGATTTTACCATTTATATCTATTATTTCGATAGTAGTTAAATCCTGAGATAATACATTAAAATGAATAATATTATCTGTTGGATTTGGATAAACTTCTAATATTTCATCTATTGAATTATCATGTATCCCTGTACATGGACTTACACTTAATGTAGACACTACAGATGTTGTACATGAGGTAGCAGCAGTAATTACAACAGTATAGGATGTTGTAACTGTTGGGCTTACCGAAATAGTGTTTGTTGTTGCTCCTGTGTTCCAGGCATATCCGTTAGAAAAACCAG
This sequence comes from Bacteroidia bacterium, assembly GCA_035439445.1. Lineage (GTDB taxonomy): Bacteria > Bacteroidota > Bacteroidia > B-17B0 > Aurantibacillaceae > UBA4416. The sequence goes on along the minus strand of DAORKG010000006.1, from coordinate 74,652 downwards.
CTGTAGCTGTTAACACAGCACTGGAACCTGAACAAACTATGCCCGGACTTTGAATACTAGGATTTATAGGCTCATAAGATACCGTAATAGTTTTTGTTGCAGATGAATTGGAGCAACCATATGGACTAGTTGCAGTTACAGTATAAATTGTATTTATAGTATTATTTGTTGTATTGTAAGCATTAAATGATGCAGTTGTTGTTGTTGCATTATTTACACCTGCTGGGTCAGTCCACTGAACATTAGAAAAATTAGAACCATTTACTGTTAACGAGAATGAGGTACTCGGGCAAACGTAACTCGATGGTCCACCAGTTATATTTATGGAAGGAATTGGGTAAGATGTGTATGTGTTCACTAATGATGTTGAACATCCATTTTGAGTTCCGGTTACAGTTAAAGTTACATTAGCAATATTATATAAATTATTTACATACGCAGTAACAACAGATCCTTGTATTGCAGATAAAAAGAATGCTCCTGAAGATGACCATGAATAATTACTTGCGCCTGTAGCTGTAAATGTATTGGTTTGAGTTGTGCACCAAGTATTTCCGCCTACCGAGGATAGTGCTATTGTAGGATTTGCAGCCACTGTTACAGTTGCCAAATAAACATTGCTTAAACAACCTAATGTACTTGATCCTATTATTGAATATGTTGTGGTTATGCTCGGTGTTACAACAGTGCTGGATTCTCCAATAACAGTATATGAACTAGCGCCAGACGGATTTAACGAATAACTTTTACCTGAACATACTGAACCACTAAATACAGCAAGATATGGTTTAGCGTTAACAGTAATGCTGCAGGTAGCTGTATTAGAACTTAAACATCCAGCAGCACTCATTCCTCTTACTGTATAACTTTGGTTTGAAGTAGGGCATACTGTGTTTGTTCCAAATCCTACAGTATAAGTATTTGCTCCAGTTGGATTAATTACATAACATTCTCCGGCGCAAATTGTAGCATTATTAACACTTACTGTTGGAAGTGGATTTACAGCTACAAGAACAGTTTGAGTATTGGTGCAGTTAAATGAGTTTTTACCTGTAACAGTGTATGTTGTATTATTCGTTGGAGCAACTGAAATTGTTGAGCTGTTAGCTCCTGTGCTCCAGGTGTAGGAGAGAGCTCCTGATGCTGTTACAACTGTTGATTGCCCGACACAAATACTCTTAGAAGGGACACTAATTGATGGTGCCGGATTTATGGTAAAGCTCGCTGGAGTTCTTGTTGGTTGTACTCCACATCCATTTGATGTTTCAGCGTAGTATGTGTATGTTCCTGCCGATAATCCAGTGATGCTATATGTATTGTTTGAAGATAAAATAACTGACGATGTGCTACTTGGATACCATTTTACAGCTCCGGTAGCAGTTGCTGTTAATACAACTGTTCCGTTAACACACGCACTATTATTATTGTATGTAATACTAGGTGCTGAAGCAGGTATATTACACTCAGGAGTATATTTCCATAAATCGCTTAATCTTCCGGATGTTGTTCCTGTTAAGCCTAATCCGGTACCACCATATAACCATAAATTCCCTTGATTATCTTTCCATACAGCCGAGGCAAATCTCTCTCCAGGCATAGCGGTTGCAGATGAAACACCTAAGGTTCCATATACTCCATTTTGATTTGTTGTTGTTGGAACGTTTCCTCTCATCCAGGCCCAATTTTTCGAGTAAGGGTTAAATTCCCAATAATCCCCAAACTGATCCATCGAACTACCATTCCAACCATATCCGCCAAAATATGCAAATCTACCACTCTTTAAAACTACTCCTTTTGCCCTATCCCTTGATCTCGGGAAAACGCCTGCTTGTTCAACGCCAATGGCACCATATATACCGCCATCATCAACATTACCCGAATTTCCTGATTCATAAGACCAAGAGTTAGTTGTCATATTGAAACTCCACACATCATTTAATCTACCTGCTGTTGAATTCCATGTTCTTCCTAATCCACCAGTTATATATGCTTTGTTGCTGGTACCATCATAAAAAGCTACAGCTTCTGTCATACCACCTGGAGAAGTTCCGGATATTGGATTAATAGTGGTGTTTCCATTAATAAAAATCCAGTTATTAGTTGCTGGATCATATTTCCATAAATCGTTAGTTAAACCAGATGTGGCTCCACTAGCGTATCCATTACCTCCAAAAAGATATAACTTTCCGTCCGGACCTGTCCAACCAACAGCTCCTTGTTTTGATCCGGGAGTAAGTGAACCAGAGGCACCGGTATACAGGGCGGCTTGAGTCATTCCCAAAGCGCCTTTTAAATAGGTCCAAGTATTATTTGCAATGTCATATGACCATAAATTATTATACAATCCTTGTGCACCCATCCCAGTCATTCCCCATCCGCCAAACAGATATAAGGTATTTCCATCTAAGCTTGTCCATGTACATGAGCCGTATCTACAGCCCGGTGTATTAGAAATCGACGGAACACCTTGAGCAGTAGCTGAAATTTGCGGTGCACCTGCACCTGAACTATTAGATCCATGAACCCAGGTCCATTCATTAGTACTCGGATTATAGCGCCATAAATCACCTTTGTATGCTGATGTTTGATCTATGCCTCCAAATAACCAAAAGTTACCACTTCCGTCTGTCCAGGTCATCGCAGCCTCTCTTCCTCCAGGTGAGTTAGTAGTTGACGGTACACCTTGTGTTCCATAATCTGCTGCCTGATTAACAGACGTACTTCCATTAATCCAAGTAAATTGGTTAACCTGCGCTTTAACAAGAGAAGTAGCAGAAATAAATGTCGCTAATAGTAGTTTTCTAATTTTCATACCTAAATTTTTGTACAAAGAAATTTAAAATTGACTCGGCAAAAAAAAGCGTTTCACAAAACCGCGAATCCATTTCACCAATCATTAATTGATATTTCAAAATAAAACACAACATTTGCATACTCGGTATTAAATTTGAAAATTAAAACTATCATAACGGATGATGAAAGCGGTGCTCGCGAAGTATTAAAAACTCTTATTGAAGAATTTTTTAATGAGCTGGAAATTGTTGCAATTTGTGAGAATTTGCCAGAAGCTATTAAAGCCATCAAAAAACATCAACCTCATGTAGTATTTATGGATATTGAAATGCCTGGTTACAGCGGATTAGAGTTGTATGATTTTTTAAATGAAGATGAAAGAACATTTCAATTAATTTTTGCTACTGCTTTTAACGAGTTTGCTGTGCATGCTTTTAGATTAGCAGCTATTGACTATTTACTAAAACCAATTCAATTCCAACATCTAAAAGACGCTGTAGATAGAATAAAATCTGATATTCAATTAAAAACCAGCCTAGAACAGCTGAGTGTATTAAAGAATAATTTGAACGAAACTCACGACAAGAAAATGTGTATCTCCACTACTGAAGGGAAATACTACATTCCGTTTAACGATATAATGTTTATGGAAGCCGACGGTTCGTATACAACAATATTTATAAATCAAAAAAAAGAAATTCACGCAAGCAGAAGACTAAAATATTACGAAGAAATGTTAGAAGGTGATAATCGATTTGTACGCATTCACCGTTCTACTGTTGTAAATGTAACGTATATAGAAAAAATCAAAAAAGGAAACGAATCAAAAGTTGTTTTAAAAAATGGCATTGAACTCGATTCTATTCCAGAAAAATTAAAGAATATATTATAACGCAGGTATCAAAAAAACTATAAAAAAATCGTAAATTAGGCTTTTAATTTAATAAAAATAGCAATTGACTTTCAACGATTTTAACTTCGACACTTCATTAATGGATGGTTTGTTATCTATGGGTTACAAACTACCAACTCCTATACAACAACAAGCCATACCTGTTATTCAAGCTGGTAAAGATTTAATTGCCTGCGCCCAAACCGGAACCGGAAAAACAGCTGCCTTTGTTTTACCTGTTTTAGATAAAATTATTAAAACAAAAAAAGGCGGCATCAACACTCTAATTATTGCTCCTACTCGTGAATTGGTTTTACAAATCGATCAGCAAATAGAAGGTATGGCTTATTTCTGCGGAGTGAGCTCTATTGGTATTTATGGTGGTAATGATGGCGTTGCATGGGAACGTCAAGCAAGAGCTTTACGCGAAGGTGTTGATATTGTGATTGCAACACCCGGGCGTTTAATTGCCCTATTACAATCAGGTGATGTGAAATTTGATACGATTGAACATTTGATTTTAGATGAAGCTGACCGTATGTTAGACATGGGTTTTTCAGATGATATTAAAACCATTTTAAAACACCTGCCTCAAAAACGTCAAACTATTATGTTTTCGGCAACCATGGCTCCAAAAATCAGAAGCCTAGCCCAACAAATGTTGCATGAACCGGAAACCATAAATATTGCCATTTCAAAACCTGCTGCTGGCATTGTGCAACAAGCATATGTGGTGTATGATGGTCAAAAAGAAAAATTATTAAAGGAAATTTTAAAGAACGAAGATTTTTCATCAGTTATTATTTTCTCATCCACTAAAGAAAAAGTTAAAGAATTGTCCCAAACCTTTAAAGCTTTAAAATATTCAGTTCAAGGGTTTTCTTCTGATTTAGAGCAAACCGAACGTGAAGAAATTATGCGGAATTTTAAAGCTCGAAACTTACGTATTTTAATTGGTACCGATATTTTATCTCGTGGTATTGATGTAGATGGCATTAGTTTAGTAGTAAACTATGATGCTCCGCCAGATCCTGAAGATTACATCCACCGCATTGGAAGAACTGCCAGAGCTACTAAAGCAGGTGTGGCAATTACCTTTATCAACGAAAAAGACCAGCCTCGCTTTGCGCAAATTGAAGCATTAATGGGAATTGACGTGCCAAAAATGCCTATACCTGAAGAATTTGGAAAAGGCCCTGAATACAATCCAGATGCGGCTAAAAAGAAATTTGACAAGCCTCGCCCTTCAGGAAATAAATCAAAACCCGGATTCAGGAAAAAACCATTTCATGGACCTAAAAAAGCATAATTAATACACAAAATTGTATATTTAAACACAAAAAAACATGAGTCATTCTTCTACAACTTTAGAAATAAAAAATACAGATACTACCATGAATTCAAAAATAGCTTTACTAGAACAAAAACAAGCCGAAGCACTTTTAGGTGGCGGACAAAAGCGTATTGATTCTCAACATAAAAAAGGAAAATTAACTGCTCGTGAGCGTTTACATTTTTTATTAGACGAAGGAAGCTTTGAAGAAATTGGCATGATGGTGACACATCGTAGTAAAGATTTTGGTTTAGAAAAAGAACAATATTTAGGAGATGGTGTGGTTACAGGTTACGGTACAATCAACGGACGTTTAGTGTATGTGTTCTCACAAGATTTCACAGTGTTTGGTGGTTCATTATCTGAAACACATGCTGAAAAAATCTGTAAAGTGATGGACTTAGCCATGAAAAATGGCGCACCTTTTATTGGATTAAATGATAGTGGTGGAGCTCGTATTCAGGAAGGAGTTGTATCTCTTGGTGGTTATGCTGATATTTTTTATCGTAATGTAAGAGCAAGTGGTGTTATTCCTCAATTATCAGGAATCATGGGGCCATGTGCCGGTGGTGCAGTATACAGCCCCGCTATGACTGATTTTATTTTAATGGTTGAGAATACTAGTTACATGTTTGTAACCGGACCTAACGTTGTGAAAACTGTTACTCACGAAGAAGTAACTTCTGAAGAATTAGGTGGGGCAATGACACACGCCAGCAAAAGTGGTGTCACTCATTTTGCTTGTGCTAATGAAATTGAAGCCATTAATAACATCAAACAAATTTTGAGTTACGTTCCTCAAAACTGTGAGGAAGATGCTCCAAGTGTTCCATACGAAAGCACTGGTTCTGAATTAAGACCTGAATTAAATACAATTATTCCTGACAATGCTAATCAACCTTACGATATCAGAGAAGTGATTGAAAAGGTAATTGACGATAATAGCTTCTTAGAAATTCATAAAAATTTTGCCGAGAATATTGTTGTTGGTTTTGCTCGTTTAGCCGGACGTTCTATTGGTATTGTGGCTAACCAACCCGCTGTATTGGCTGGTGTATTAGATATTCATTCATCTACTAAAGCAGCGCGTTTTGTGAGATTCTGCGATTGCTTTAATATTCCATTGTTAGTATTTGAAGATGTACCGGGATTTTTACCGGGAACAGATCAAGAGTGGAATGCGATTATTACAAATGGTGCTAAATTATTATATGCATTCAGCGAAGCAACAGTTCCAAGAATTACAGTAATTACTCGTAAAGCATACGGTGGAGCTTATGATGTAATGAACAGTAAACATATTGGCGCAGATATGAACTATGCTTGGCCAAGTGCTGAAATTGCTGTAATGGGTGCGAAAGGTGCTGCTGAAATTATTTTCAAAAACGAAATTTCAGCAGCTGCCAATAAAGATGAAAAATGGAAAGAGAAAGAAGCAGAATATCAAACGATGTTTGCTAATCCATACCGTGCAGCAGAAAGAGGATTTATTGACGAAGTAATTAAGCCTGAACAAACACGTGAGAAATTAATTCGTGCGTTTAAAATGCTTGAAAATAAAGCTGATAAATTACCTAAGAAAAAACACGGTAACATTCCTTTATAAAAATGTTTGCAACAATTGCACTATTAGTAGGACTTGGAATTATCTGTTTAATACTGACAGTAATTTCTCTTGTTTTTGGTGTGATTGCTTTTGCAAATAATAAGTCAAGCAAATTTATTTGGCTGAGTACATTTTTAGTTGGGTTAATTGGATTGATTTTTTGCGTTGTATTCGCAGTTAAAAAAGCTGTTAATGCCGCAGAAGATTTCACTGAAAACACTTTAGGTCAATTTGAAAACATGGCCGATAGTTTATCGTCGTTTGAAAGTATTGACCAACATCAGGCTAACTTCAATAGTCAGCATATTAAGCTTTTGAAAAGTTACTTAGACCCCTCAATAGTAAATAATGAGCCTGAGGAATTTTATACATATCTAGGATTTAAAGATTACTATAGATATCCACTAAGATATCCATACTCTATACACTCAAATTTTGAACAAACAAATGGAGAGTTGTATAATGAAGTAAATGTATCACGCTTTGATGAGAATGACAACGGAGAAGTTTATTTAGGCATAGAACATATTCATAAAATAGCATTTGACAAAAACTATTTATTGATTGAACAAGAAATCACTTCTTCCCGAACAGATAAATTAAAATATCATTATATTTTATTTGACATGAATTCTGAAAAGAAAGAAGAAGTTCCCAGTGAGCAAAAACTCTTTGATACAGCAAAACAAAAGGGCTATTCTGGATCGGATAATTTGATGACTTTAGAACAGTATCGTTTATTATTCTAAAACATACCATTAAACTCAATTAAGAGCTTACATACTTCTAAGTATTTAGTGAGTGGTAAAGTTTTTTCTATATCATAAATATCATGATAGGAAGTAATGCCTCCCATGGTATAAATAAAAAAACTCGGCACTCCTTTTTCGGTAAACCAATAATGATCACTATTAGCAGCTTTACCCCGTTGTTTCACTTGTTTAAGGTAGTTTTTGGTGTCGTTAATACTTTTCAATTTTTCAAACCGTTCTTTAAATACGGTTGCATTCACTACCATAATGCCATCGTCGCCTGTTCCTAATAAATCTAGATTAGTTAGAAATTTAATTTTTGATAAGGGAAATAGTGGATGCTCAGAATAATATTTAGAGCCTAATAATCCTGCCTCTTCGCCACTAAAGAAAATAAAAGCTACTGAATATTTTAAAGGATGCGTTTTGTAATACTTAGCTAAATTTAAAAGCACACTCACACCACTCGCATTATCATTTGCTCCGGGAAAGAACGCCTCTGTTCCCATTGCTCCTAAATGATCGTAATGCGCAGTAAATACAATAAAGCTATCTGGATGCTGTGTTCCTTTTATATAACCACATAAATTTTGACATTTAAAATTAGTGATGAATTTATTTTCAAAAATTACATCAATATTTTTTAATTCATTTGGAAAAGAATCTTTTAATAATTCAATCGTTGTAACATCCGATAACTCTGTAGCTACAGTATACGTTAATTTCTTTTTTAATTTTACTTTTAATGGAAATGGTCTTCTTCCATCATTGGCTTCATAAGTTACACTATCTGTTTTAAATAGTTGAAACCCTTGCTTAATGGTTGTTGCCGAAGGCTCAATTAAAAAATGTTTTCCAGAAACTAATATTCTTCCATCCAACACCACAGATATTTTGCCGGGGAATGTATTTACCGGAAACGAATAAAACTGCGAATATGATTTACCAAATTTTGATAGCCCGATGCCTTTCATTTCTTTTGAAATATAAGAAGCGGCTTTATTTACACCATCATTTATATAACCACGTCCTAATAATTCTTTAGAAGTTAATTTTTTAATAACCTGACGTGCATAGGTTGTATCTTGACTGTAGGAAGCTAGAATAGAGAAGAAAACTAAAATAAATATGATATTTTTCATGATATAATTTCAATACTTAGCAAATCCTGCATGAGTCGTTCTCGTCCCGATAGCTATCGGGATTACTCGAACCAACATGTATTACTAAGAAAAACGTTTTTGTGCTAATGAGAATAAATTTTTAACTACTTCGTTATCTTCTTTCCAAGCATAAATTTGCTTTAAGCCATTCAGATAATTATTAAGCTCAGCCAATGTATTAACTGCATTTATTTGCTCAATGGCAATATTATATTCAACAGCGTTAGCAGCAAATAACTCGTTAATAAATCTAAATTTATCATTTATGCTTATCGCTATTCTAGGTAATTCTTTAGTAATAGGCGCTTCTGTTACCTGAGGTTGAATTCTTTCAACTATTGGTTCAATAACTTTTTCAATAACAGGAGTCTTAATCTCTTCGATTGGCTTTACATCTTCTTTAACCTCAAAAGGTGCAGGTTCAATAACTTGTTCTTTTATTGGCTCAATAATCGCTGTTTTTTCTTCAAGAGTAGGGGCATTCATCAATTTTAAATGCAAATTCAAATCAGGTGACACGTCTTTATGTTCTTTTAAAACCAAAAAAGCTGACACTAATTTATTTGCCTGATGAATGGCTGAATGCAACTGCTCAGCATATTGAGTACTGGGCGATGGATGTTTCTCAAATTTCTCAATAGCTATTTTTAATTCTTGTAATGAGGTTTGAAGTTGTTTCTGTAAAATATCCGTTTGCATAATGTGAATAATTAAAAATTAAAAATACTGCATTTTATGGATTCTTAGTTTATTTTTAGATTTTGTTATCAATATATAATAAACATGTTTTTAGAAAACATTAAACATAGTACAGGACGCAAAGGCTGGATTGAGGTGGTTTGTGGCTCCATGTTTTCTGGTAAAACCGAGGAATTGATCCGACGTTTGAAACGTGCTCAATTTGCTAAACAAAAAGTGGAAATTTTTAAACCACAGATTGATACCCGCTACCATGAAGAAAAAGTAGTTTCTCATCAAGGCAACGAAATACACAGTACGCCCGTTCCTGCCAGCGCCAATATATTACTATTAGCTAACGATGTGGATGTTGTTGGGATTGACGAGGCGCAATTTTTTGATATGGAACTGGTAAATGTTTGTAATCAGTTAGCAGATAGCGGCGTTCGTGTCATCATCGCTGGATTGGATATGGATTTTAAAGGCCAGCCATTTGGACCAATGCCAGCATTATTAGCGAGTGCAGAATATGTGACTAAAGTTCATGCGATTTGTATGCATTGTGGAAGTTTAGCTCATATTTCTCATCGTACTTCAAAAGAAACAAGTTTGGTACTTTTAGGAGAAACGGATAGCTACGAGCCACTATGCAGAGATTGTTATAACGAAGCCAATAAAGAGAAATAATTACTTCTTTACTTTTCCAATTACCTCATTAATTTCATCAACCACCATTTCAGGCGCCTCTTTTTGAATAAAGTGTCCAATTTTATAAGAAGAAACCACTTTTGTGTTCGGATTTATTAATTTCCAATTTTCAAAAAAGTTTATGCGGTATTCCATTTCTTTATTTACATATTCATTATCTGCATCAATCTTTCTTGCAATCATAATGGTCATTGGAATATCCGTTGGCAATTTCAAATCCTTAACAATTCGTTGGTTAGTAGAAAAACCCAATGTGTCAAAATCAAAACATTGCTTAGACTCTGCTTTGTGGGCTTTGTATTTGCCTTCTAGTCTTAAATAAGATTTATACTCATCTCTAAAGACTACTTTATCTGAATCATTTCTGATTTCTAATCCATGTTTAAATTCGTATTCATGAGAGGGATCAATAAATACCATTCCTGAAACATCTTTTGGATACATATTTACATAACAGCGCATTATGTAAGTACCAAGTGCATGTCCTACTAAAATATAAGGTGGTTTAATATTTTCTTTTTGTAATAGCTCATGTAGTTCTACCGCCATAGTATCAACTGTTCTATCTCCTCTGAACGCTTCTGATTGTCCAAGTCCTGCCCTATCGTATGCAAAAATTTGATTGGTCTTTTTTAATTTATCGTAAACCTTTTTAAAGTCTTTACAATCGCGACCCTTGCCTGTTAAAAAAACTATAGTGGGCTCTCCTGTACCTTGAACAACAACATATTGTTTTTTTCCTCGCAGATATGTAAAGTATCCATCATCCTCTCCAGAATAAATCCATGAAGAGAGAATTGCTATAAGCAAACAAGGAATAGCTATTTTCACAATCAGTTTCATTACTTCACAAACACATCTGTAAACTCAAAACGTTTGCCATTAAACAAACCTTTATCACTTAATTTTAATTCAGGAATTACTAATAATGCCATAAACGACAAACTCATGTATGGCGCTCGTAATTTACTTCCTAAAGCTTTAGCTCTTCTATCTAATTTAGTATAAGCTTCTGCAACTTCTTCTGCAGCTTGGTTTGTCATAACACCAGCAATGGGCAATTCTAAAACCATTTCTTCGCTTCCATTGGCTAAAGAAATCCCTCCTTTAGCTTTAATAATTAAATTCACAGCCTTACACATGTCATCATCATTGGTTCCAACAACTACAATATTATGACAATCGTGAGCCACACAACTTGCAATAGCGCCTTGTTTTAATCCAACGTTTTTTATAAAAGCTTTTGCAATTGGAGCATCATTGTAACGGTTCACCACAGCCATTTTCAAAACATCTTGCTCAATATTTGACTCTTCCAACCCGGCAACAGAAAAAGAATTAACACATAATTCATTGGTGATTAATTGTCCGTCCAAACATTCAATCACTCTAATTCTTTCGCTCTCATTTTTTAATTTAAAATCACTTGCATGTTTTAAACTGCAATTAAAATTATTAACGATAGGTGCTTTTTCAGTAGTAATAAATGATTTTCCATTCTCTGCTACTAAGCTTCCGTTGATATACGTTTTAAGAATATTGAAATCTTTCAAATTATCAATCTCAATAAAATCAGCATTATCTCCTTCTTGTAATAATCCAACCGATAAGTTATAATGCTTAACCACATTGTAGGAAGCAGCTCTTAATACATCAAATAAGTCATGCCCGTACTTTAATGCACGCTTAACATGATTGTTAATGTGAGATTCCATTAAATTATCTGGATGTTTATCGTCACAACAAAACATCATTAGTTCCGGATAATCTTTCAGTAATGGAATTAATGTTTCAAAATTTTTGGCAGCACTTCCTTCTCTGATTAAAACTTTTACACCATGCTGTAGTTTTTCTAAAGCTTCCTTATAACCATAACATTCATGATCTGTTGTAATCCCGGCATCAAAATAGGCTTTCATATCTTCACCCATTAAGCCTGGTGCATGTCCATCAATAGGTTTGTTATGTTTTTTTGCTGATGCTAATTTTTTTAAGACCTCTTCATCTTTATAAATTACTCCCGGAAAATTCATCATCTCTGCCAGGTACACTATTTCTTTTCTCGATAAAAGTTTATCAATGTCGTTTGAATCAATCACTGCTCCGGCTGTTTCAAAACTTGTAGCGGGTACGCAAGATGGTGCTCCAAAATAAAAATGGAAAGGAACTTGCTTAGCGTTATCAATCATGTAATCTACCCCAGCAACTCCAAGAACATTTGCTATTTCATGTGGGTCGGATATAGTACCAACTGTGCCATGAATAACAGCAATACGAGCAAATTCTGAAGGCACTAACATACTACTCTCTACATGCACATGCGCATCTATAAAACCCGGTAAAATATAAGTGCTACAAACTTCATCAATCCTTTTTATAGATTTGATTCTATTGTTTTCAATAACAAGTTCAGCAGCGTATGTTTCTTTAGCTACAAGATCTATAAGATTTGATTTGATGATCATATTACATTTTTAATCGAAATGAACACAAACACGATTAATCGTGATTCGTAATTGCGCAGAGAAAATAATTATTCCTTAATACCCAATTTATTAGAATACTTCTTGTATAAATCGTTTTGGAAATTATTTAAATTCAATTGTCGTCCATTGATATAAGCCAATATAATTTTGTTGGTTCTCATGTCCAATATATCTCCTTCCGAAACAACAATAGATGCTAACTTACCTGTTTCGATACTTCCAACTAATTTATCTATTCCTAAAATTTTTGCTGAACTTAACGTCACACTTTGTAAAGCTTGTTCTTTTGTTAAACCATAAGCTGCTGCTGTTCCTGCTAAAAAAGCAATATTACGTGCATTCATCGCCTCCATATCTCCTTGGTTTTGTAAACAAAATATAACAGAATCTTTTTGCAATAAATAAGGTAACTTGTATAATAAATCAGTTTCTGCTTCAGGCAAATCCGGTAAATCATGTAAACGATTCAACATCACCGCTACATTATTTTCTTTAAGCATCTTGGTAACTTTATAACTGTCTTTCCCACCAACTAATACCATTTTTTTGATATTGAATTTCTTAGAAAAATTGATTGCCCCAATAATATCTTTCACATAATCGGCATGTATGTATAAGTTTTTAGTACCATCAAAAATACCTTTCATAGCTTCAAAACGTAAATTCTTTTCAGTCACATTAGCTGTATTATAATACGCTAAAGCATTTTCAAAAAAAGCACTCAACTCATTTACCTGCTCTGTATATTTATTATTTTTTTCACTTGGCTGAGGCTCTGCCCACCAGCCATGTTTTTGAATCGTTTTGGGGAAATTAATATGAATTCCATCATCTGCTCTAATCACTGCATCTTCCCAATTCCAGCCATCAGTTGCTAAAACAGATGACATGCCACTAATCATACCATAACGAGGTGTTGATTGAGTATATAAAACACCATTGGTTTTAACTGTTTCCAATATTTTACTTTCGGCATTATAAGCAATTAAACTTCTTATGTGTGGATTATATTCACCTACCTCAGCATAATCGCTGGTTTGACGAACGGCTTCTGCTTCTTGTAAACCCAAAATACAATTAGGAGCAATTAATCCTGGGTAAATATGCTTTCCAAACAAATCAATGGTTGTATCAAATTTAGTGATATCTATTTTTATTAATCTGGCATCTGCAACTAAATCAATCTTTCCGTCTTTAATTGACACCAAGCTATTTTCAATGACTTCGCCATTACCAATATGTGCCACTGCATTTTTTAATAAAATATGCTTTTTGTTTTGAGCCGATAACAAAGTACTCAGCAATAAAAACGAAATCAAGAATTTAGTCATAGTTTCTATGTTTGGTAATAGGTAAATATAGAAAAAAATAAAGTAACTTCGAAGCCTAAACTTTTTGGATTCATGGGTAAAAAAATCGTCAAACAAGTTAAACCACATCGCGTACTATTGCAATCCGTGGTTAACGCTTTAAATACAATTTTCATTGATAATAAATATGCTGACAAGGTTATTGAAAAAACCTTGAAAGAAAATCCAAAGTTTGGTAGCAGAGACCGTCGTTTTATTGCTGAAACAACTTATGATATCGTAAGAAATTATAGATTATTAAGCGAACTAGCGGATACAAAAGATAATTTCTGGAATATATTAGGTGTTTACTTTATTGTAAAGCATTTGCCAATGCCAGACGAACGAGACTTTAAAAACCTCAACGAAAAAACTATCCTTGATAAATACAAAGCAATTAAAGAACAAAAAATCATACAATCTTACCCGGATTGGTTATGGAATTTATGTGAAAGTGAATTAGGAAAAAGTGTTTGGGAAAAAGAAGCAAAATCATTGAACGAACAGGCAGAAGTGGTTTTGCGAGTTAATACATTAAAAACAAAAAAAGCCATTTTAAAACAACATTTAGCAGAGCAAGAAGTAGAGGTTGAGTTTTTAGAAGGTTATGACGATGCGTTGATTTTATCTAAACGTCAAAATTTGTTTTCAAATCCACTATTTAAATTAGGCTTATTTGAATTGCAGGACGCAGGCTCACAAGCTATTTCAGAATTTTTAGAAGTAGAGCCCGGCATGCGAGTGATAGATGCCTGTGCAGGTGGAGGCGGCAAAACACTACATATTGCTGCACTAATGCAAAACAAAGGCAGAATCATATCCATGGACGTGACTCAATGGAAATTAGATGAATTGAAAAAACGTGCACGCAGAGCAACTGCAAGTAATATTGAGCCTCGTTTAATTGAAGGAAGTAAAACCATTAAACGTTTAGAAAACACTGCCGACAGATTATTACTAGATGTCCCATGTAGCGGAACAGGTGTTATTAAGCGTAATCCGGATGCAAAGTGGAAGTTAAATGTTGATTTCATTGAGCGTACCAAAGAGATTCAAAAAAAGATATTAGACGAATATTCTATAATGACTAAAAAAGGAGGGCAAATGGTTTACTCTACTTGTAGTGTTTTGCCAAGCGAGAACAGAAAACAGGTTGATGAATTTTTAGCAAATCATAAAGAATTTGAGTTAATAAAAGACAAAACGATACTACCAAGTGAAGGTTTTGACGGTTTTTACATGGCTTTGATAAAACGAAAAAATTAGGTAACTTTATAACGTTCATGACGATAGATGCTACAAAATATTCTGTTATTGATTCAATTTCTGATAGAGCTTCTACTATACAATTTTGGGACAATGATATTATCTATATTAAATTAAAAGATGAGATTCAGGTTGAACTAGAAGATTCTCAAAAACAATATTTGTTTTTAAAATCAAAATATAATGGCATTAACAAACATTTAATTTTAGTGGAACCCGGAATTGATACCAGTATTTCTAAAGAAGCACGTGAATTCTCTTCAAGACCTGAATCTAATACCATGACTAAAGCGACGGCTGTTATTGTAAAATCCTTAGCACATCGAATTCTTATCAACTTTATCATAAAATTAACTCATCAACAAACCATGAAAATGAAAATGTTTGATGATAAACAAAAAGCTATAGAATGGCTCTTAACCTTTAAATAAAACTATACCATGAAAAAAATCATCACACTTTTAGCTCTATTCACATCAATGATGAGCTTTGCGCAAACCAAAATTGAAAATGTAGATGCTGCGACATTTAAAAAATTAATTGACGAAAAAAAATCTTACTTAATAGATTTAAGAACGGATGACGAATTAAAAAACAAAGGATTTATTAAAGGCGCTGCACAAATTGATTACTTTAAAAAAGATGCAGAGGAAGTGATTTCAAAATTAGACAGAAAAAAAACATACTTAATTTATTGTGCAGGTGGTGGAAGAAGTGGCGAATGTGCTGAATTAATGCAAAAATTAGGTTTTACCCATGTTGTTAATCTCGAAAAAGGATTTGATGACTGGAAGAAAAAAGGATTTGAAGTAGAAACAAAAAAATAAACTAAATACAATAAAAAAGCCCCCGCCAGTTGGCGGGGGCTTTTTTATTTCTTGTTGGGTTATTTATACCCAACCATAAATACAGCGCAACCGCTATAAGAACCTTCCTCTGTTGGAGGAATTACATAATCAACGTAAACATGACGAACTTTAGAAACTTCGAAATAAAATTCCTTTTTGTCAGCTGCTAAATCTTTTGATGAGAATAATAATTTTCTATTTTTCGATTCTTTATCCTTGTTATAAATCTGAACCTCTACTTGCTTTGGCAACGCCTCTAATTCAAAAGCAATTCTATATTTTTCTCCAATAAACAATGGAACTTCAACTTCTTTAACTGACTCTTTCTTTTTATACATAATACGTGTCAACTCTGAACTATCGTATTTGTATGGCTCTAATAAATTCTTTGCTTTTTCTTTTAATTCCTTTGCATTACATAAAATATCTCCGCCTTGAAAAGCCATCAATACAAAAACAAGAAGAACACTAAATAAAGTTTTTATAATTTTTTTCATAATCGTATTTTTTAATCAATCATACTAGTTCTTAATGTTTTCACTGATTCAGTAATTGCTTTCAATTCATTATCAGTAACAGTCATTATATTAAAATCCATTTCTTCATCTTTTTCAATAGCTGCTTTTACTGATGCAATACTATTAAATTGTGAGTTGATGGTTTCAATAGATTTAATCAGTGCAGGTAACTCAGATTCTGATGATTGATGAACTCTTAAAGCCTTAATGATTGTTTCAGACAAGAGTAATTGCTCCATTAAACTCGCTAATACTTTTTTGTTTTTATCTTTTGCATACACTTCAGTAGCGATGTACATACTTTCGGTCCATGCACCTGCAAATGCAATCACCGTAATATGCTTTTGCTTATTTTGCTCAAACATCACATCGGTTTTTAATTGTACGTTAGAAACAATCTTAACTACTGAATCTTCAATGGCAATGTTTTTATCAAAGCGTTGAGCCATATTATCGCTTTCAAATGCTTGATTCAAACCTAAGTAAGAACCCATATCCTTACAGGACTTTAGATACTCCTTAGACTCCTGATATTTTTTATTAAATAAGCAATAGGCTAGATCTGCGCTATATACGCCAAAGTTTACAGCTCTCTTATAGTTACTTGTATTGTATTTAGATGAATTACTCTTGTTATTCAAAAGATTTGGCATAAAACCAGCTCCCGATTTTTTGAATACATAAGCAATTTGTAAAGCCGATGGAAGATTGTAACTCACTTCATTCGCCTCATTTACTTCGGCAGCGTTATCTGAAGTTGTTGAAATTGAATCTAATGTTTCTAATGATTCTTGGTTTTTTTGCTCTTCGGAATTATCTCCACAAGATACTAAAGCAAAAGACAAAGCAAAAAACGGAATGACTAAATATTTAATATTCATAAGATAGATTTATGAATATAAAAGTACAATTTTTTTAATTAGTTAACACTTCTGTTGCTTTTAAAATGCACTTATCTCTTTGATTAATGATAGGATAATAAGCATCTTTATCAAACACATCTCTTCCTATAAAGGCTTTTAAATAAGGCTTAAGTGCTTCATTTGCTTTAACCTTTGAATTCTTTTCTATGATTATACTTTGCTTAGCACAGTGTTGATAAAAATCTTCCAAAATAGCATCATTAATTTCAAACTTATCAATGTAATTTTTTGCAGTTGTGTAGGCTTTTAATCTATTTCTGTTTTTATCTGCATATTCAAAAGCAAACGTATTCATTATTCCTGCGTAAAAAACTTTATTCAAGAAAGAGTTAGTTTTTGCCGTATCCAATGGCACAAAAACATCCGGCATAATACCACCACCTCCATAAACAGTTTTTCCTTCAGGTGTTTTGTAAATCTTTGTTTTATCAAGTTTTATGCTATCTTGATTTAATAACTCACCATTGTTGTATCTATCATACTCTTCGTTATAATACTGGTCTTTATCATCCGAATAAGGTTTTTGTATACACCTTCCTGTTGGTGTATAATACCTTGCAACTGTTAGGCGAATTGCCGAGCCATCAGGTAACTGCAATTGATCTTGCACTAATCCCTTTCCAAAACTTCTACGTCCAATTATCGTTCCTCTATCATTGTCTTGTACGGCTCCCGCTACTATTTCACTAGCACTGGCAGAACCTTCATCGATTAATATTACTAAAGGATTGTTTTCAAAGCTGCCTCGAGTTGTAGCCTTGTATGTTTTCTTTGGATTTGCTTTCCCTTGGGTGTAAACTATCTGTAAACCATTGGTTAAAAACTCATCGGAAATATCTACTGCGGCGTTCAAATAACCTCCTGGATTTCCTCTTAAATCAAGTATAAGTTTTTTCATTCCTTGTTTAGATAATTCATTAAATGCTTTGATATACTCGTCATAAGTAGTTGCTGCAAACTTGCTTATTTTAATGTACCCAATATCTGGTTTTACCATATAGGAAGCGTCTAAACTATATAAAGGAATTGCATCTCTAGTAATATTGAAATCTAATGGTTTAGCTATTCCACTTCTTAAAATAGTAACATTTACAACAGTGCCTCGTTTACCTCTTAGCTTTTCAAAAACTTCTTTATTAGTAATATGAACGCCTGCCATATTCTTTCCCTCAACTTTCACAATCTTATCTCCTGCTCTAATTCCAATTCTTTCTGAAGGACCTCCTTCAATAGGATTAACAACCCTGATAGTATCTTTTATAATATTGAATTCAACTCCAATCCCATCAAAATTACCTTCCAAAGGCTCATTTACCGTTTCAAATTCACTGGCAGCGATATAGCTGGAGTGAGGATCAAGACTTTGCAACATCGATGTGACTGTCTTTTCAACCAAATCTTTTTTATTGATTGTATCAACGTACTGGTATTCAATGTAGTCTAATAAGCTATTTATTTTATCATTGGCAGAGGCATTGTAACCTTGGTTGATAGTCGAGCCATTATTAATTCGATTTTTTAAAAAATACCCCAACCAAATGCCAAGCACAAGCACTAGAGACAATATAATTGGTAAAAAAACGTTGTGCTTTTTAGGAGGTGTGGATGGGTCAAAGTCCATATGAAAATATTATATTTGTATGGCAAAGTTATCTGTTTAACTTATATCGTATCAAAATGTTTAGAAAAATTGGCATAATAGTTTTATTGTTCTCAAGCTGCTTACTTTCTTTTTGTAAAAAAAGTAAGCAAGTACAGGATAATATTGCCTATCAAACTGTAAATATTACTATAAATCCTAATAATCCACTCTTCTTTAAACTTCAAACAGTTGGTGGATGGGTTTACTATGATGGAGGTGTGAATGGAATTATTATTTACAGAAAGACAACCATCAATTCACCCGCTGATTTCGTAGCCATTGAGAGAACATCTACGGCCTTGCCTGATGATCCAAACGCAAAAGTAAAAGTTCAATCTGATAACTTTACACTAAAAGACACAATTAGCGGTTCGAAATGGCAAATATTTGATGGAAATGTTATTTCGGGACCAGCAACCCAAAATTTAAGACTTTACAATGCTGTATTTGATGGTATGAATACCTTAACCATAAGAAACTAACTAAAAAAGCCCCAAAATTTTGGGGCTTTTTTAGTTAGATATAGTAAAAAAAATTATGCGTTTTCTGGTTTTCCTTTTGCTTGTGATACTACAATTGAACGTTCATAATGTTCAGTTCCGTTTAAAGCGTCAATAGCTTTTTGACCGTCTTCGTCATTTGCCATTTCAACAAAACCAAAACCGCGGCTGCGTTTAGTTTCTTTGTCTTTAATAATTCTTACCGAGGTAACCTCGCCATACTGAGAAAAAAGTTCACTTAGTGCTTGTTCTCTTACTTTAAAGCTGATGTTGCTTACAAAAATATTCATAACATAAAATTTATTTAGTTATAGTAAAATTATAACAAAATTTTATATAAACAAATATTTTTGCATACAATTTTTCGGTTAATGTAAGTTTTTTGTCTACTAGGAGGCGAAAATTACATTCTAATTTTAGATAAACTAAAAAAAGCCCGACTAAAATAATGTTAAAAAAAAAGAGATTTTGAGTCAAATTGACTCAAAATCTCTCTAAAAAAACGGTTTATTTATAAGATATTATTAAAAAACCTTTGCTTCTACGCTAATTTCCACATTAGCATCTTTAGGTAATCTATCAGCTTGTATAGTTGCACGAGCAGGGAAATCTCCCTTAAAATAACTACTATAAACCTCGTTTACATGAACAAAATTATTCATATCTGACAAGAAAATAGTAGTTTTCACAATATTATCATAAGTTAAGCCTGCTTCTTTTAAAACAGCACCTAAATAATCCATTACAATTTTTGTTTCTTCTTTAATTGTTGTTTTAATTAACTGCTTAGACTCCAAATCCATAGCAATTGTACCTGATACATAAACACAATCTCCTACTTGAACAGCTTGATTATACGGACCAATTGGAGCCGGTGCATTAGCTGTTTTTATAATTTTTTTCATATATAAATAGTTAGTTAGTTACACAAAAGTAGTAAAAAAACACATTAAAATACACCATAGAATTCAACACCCATATTTTAGTAAAAAACTCATTTTTTAGTCTATTAGACGCAATAAAATCAATAGATTTACCAAGATGCAACAAAAACCTTTAATACTAGTAACAAATGATGATGGAGTAAGCGCTCCAGGTATTTTACATTTATCATCCATAGCAAAAAAATTTGGAGATGTTTTTGTAATTGCGCCAGACAAACCTCAATCGGGTATGGGACATGCCATTACTATCAATTCTACGTTAAGAATCCAAAAAACAAGTTATCATGAAGGGGCAGTTGGAGAGTACAGTTGTACAGGAACCCCGGTAGACTGTGTGAAAATGGCAGTTAATAAATTACTTCCACGAAAACCAGATTTAGTTTTATCAGGAATCAATCACGGAAGCAATAGCTCTATTAATGTTATTTACTCCGGGACTATGAGTGCAGCTATTGAAGGTTCTTTAGAAGGCACTTCGGCAGTTGGTTTTAGTTTATGTGATTATGATATTAACGCGGATTTTTCTGGAACTACAAAGTTCATTGAAAAAATTATTTCATCCTGCCTGAAAGATAAATTGCCTAATGGTGTCTGCTTAAATGTAAACTTTCCAAAACTAAAAGCAGATGAAATAAATGGATTAAAAATTTGTAGGCAAGCTAAAGCAAATTGGGTAGAAGACTTTGAAGAAAGACATGATCCCTATGGAAGAGCTTATTACTGGCTTACTGGGAAATTTGTGAACTTTGAACCGGAAGCAAAGGATACTGATGAATGGGCTCTTAAAAACGGATACGTTTCGGTTGTGCCAATTATGCACGATTTAACTGCACATAACTACATTACTCATTTACAAAACACATTATAAAACACATTATAAAACACATGTTAGAGAAAATAGATAAAATATGGATAGGTTTTTTGTTTGGGATATTTTTTCCGGCATTTTGTTTTTTTTGCTACTGGCTTTTCGCTCATAGCCAATTAAGTTTTCCTAATGGATTTATAAGATACCTGAGAATGGGCGACATGCTTCAGGAAGTTGTAATTGCCTGTGTAATTGCCAGCTTAGTTATCTTTTATATTTCATTAAATAAAAAAATATTTGATTTTGGAAGAGGTTTAATTATCGCCGCCTTTTTATATGTTGGTTTAGTTTTATACATCTCATTATTATAAGCCAAGTATTACATGAAATATTACATCATAGCAGGAGAACCATCAGGAGATTTGCACGCATCAAATATGATGAAGGAACTGCTCTTACTGGATAATAATATAGAGTTCAGATTTTGGGGCGGAGACTTGATGGAAAAAGTAACTCACCAAAAACCACAAAAACATATTAAAGACTTGGCCTTTATGGGTTTTGTAGAAGTAGCGAAAAACATAAGAACGATATTTAAAAACATTGCATTTTGCAAACAAGATATTTTAGAATTCAATCCTGAAATATTGATTTTAGTTGACTATCCCGGATTTAATTTGCGTATAGCTGATTGGGCTAAACAACAGGGCATAAGAGTGTTTTATTATATCTCTCCAACTATTTGGGCATGGAAAGAAAACCGTGTTGAAATTATTAAACGCAGCGTAGAAAAAATGTTTGTGATACTGCCTTTTGAAGTGGCGGTATATAAAAAACATAACTACGAAGCAGATTATGTTGGTCATCCCTTACTAGATGCCATCGATCAAGAGAAATCAACGTTACCAAATAAAGAAACCTTTGTTTCAAAAAACAATTTAGATAATAGACCTATCATTGCCGTATTACCCGGTAGCAGAAAACAAGAAATAGAACGTATGTTTTCTATTATGTTGGATGTTGTTAGTGATTTTAAAGACTATCAATTTGTGATAGCAGGCACAACCAATCTTCCAAGAGAAGCTTATCAAATGGCTGTTGATATGGGACTAAATGTTGTTTTTAATCAAACCTATGCGTTAATGAACAATGCACATGCAGGTATAATAAAATCGGGGACCTCAACATTAGAAAGCGCTTTATTTAGATTACCACAAGTTGTTTGTTATAAAGGTGGAACAGTTTCCTATTCAATTGCAAGAATGGTAGTTGGTAACAGAGTAAAGTATATTTCACTACCTAATTTAATTTTAGATAAACCTGTTGTTAAAGAATTAATTCAAAGTGATTTAACTTCTAAAAATCTTAAAGAAGAATTATCCAAAATAATCTCGGGGCCTGTTAGAGACGAAATGCTTAAAGAATATGATGGCTTAATAAAACTATTAGGCAATAGTGGTGCATCAAAAAAAGTAGCAGAATTAATGTACAATCACATTCATGCAAAAAAATAAAATTATAGTCGTTATAAGTTTATTACTGTTTTTTGCCTCTTGGCAACTTACAGATGTATTTGCAAAATCAAGAGTTTTAACTCATCAAAAAACGATTGGTTATACTGTAAAATACAATTCCGACGAAATTGTCAATATTAGAATTTTCTCGCAGTTAAAAGTTCAATCATTAACCTTTAGCGCAGATGCCGGGGTTTATAGTGTGTGGGCAAATGGTGTGGAAATTGTATCAACAGAAAAATTTCCTCTCATTAAATTTTCTTATGTAAACGATTCTGTTGAAGTTAAAACATTTGAAAATGTAATTGGCAGGTACAAAAAAATTAAAGTATCGAGTCCTAATTTTGTGAAATCGTTTCGCTTAAAACTTATTTTACCTGACAGGAAGCCAAGATTTTACGAAGATAATTTATTCATTTCCACAGAGGCCGGCGACTTAAAATGTATTAATGAAATATCATTAGACAATTACATTGCAGGTGTTGTTCAAGCGGAATCCGGCAGACGATCTTTTCAGGAGTTTTATAAAGTACAAGCCATTTTAGCCCGAACCTTTGCTCTATCTCATCTTCAAAAACATATAGCAGAAGGCTTTAATTTGTGCGACCATACTCATTGTCAGGCATACTTTGGTAAAACAACTGAATTAGACATCATGAAAGCAGTTACTGATACGAAAGGTAAAGTTGTGGTTGATGATAATTTAAACTTAATAGATGCTGCATTCCATAGCAATAGTGGAGGCCAAACAGCTAATTCTGAAGATGTTTGGGGAAGTAAATTACCTTACTTAAGAAGTGTGAATGATACATTTAGCACTAAAATGCCAAATGCCAAATGGGAGCGTAAAATGGCAAAAGAAGATTGGCTATCGTATTTAAAGTTAAAACATAATTATCCTATTCAAGATTCCAACGCTAGATGGGTGGCTCTAACATTTAAGCAGGAAAGCAGAAAACCATATTTAGAAGCAAATAATGTAAGGGTGCCCCTAAAAAATGTGAGAACAGATTTACAATTAAAATCCACTTTTTTTAGTATTTGTACTCAGGGTGATTCCGTTATTTTTAAAGGCAAGGGATTCGGGCACGGGGTTGGAATGTGTCAGGAAGGGGCAATGCGTATGGCAAAACTTGGCTACAAATATCCTGATGTCATTAATTTTTATTACCAAAAAACTCAATTAATAGACCTACATAAGCTGAACTTCTTTAAAGATGAATAATTTAAAGTTGTTCCAATTCTTGTTTCAACTTTTTAGTTAAGCTACTTACTACCAAATTATAGCTATCATCTATCCATTCTTTTAATTGTTTATCCGTTGCGCGGCCATCGCATATAATGGTATTCCAATGCTGTTTATTCATATGATATCCAGGTAAAACACAGGAGAAATTCTCTCTTAACTCTATTGCTTTTTCAGGATCGCACTTTGCATTAAATTGTGTGGGTTGAGAATCAATGCCTGACAACAAAAACATTTTGCCCATGACTTTAAAAACCAGAGTATCATTCCCAAAGGGCATACATTCTTCTACCCCTTTCTTTTTTAAGCAATATTCTCTAATCTCATCTAAATGCATAACAAAAAACTTAGGTAAATATATCGTTTTAATAATAACAGATTAACACCTAATTTACAGTTACTAAAAATTTAGATTGTTAAAATTGAATGATTTGTTGATAAGAATCAGTATTTTTTCTGTAGAAAATAAACAAGTCCCCTTTTTTATTGTTTAAATTTGTGGACTTAAAAACTATATAAAATGAAAAAATTATTACTAAATGTATTTGCTGCTCTTACTTTAAGTTTTGGAGTAACTGCGCAAACAACAGTCACTGTTACTGCTACAGGCACGGCAGGATCTTATAACACAGGATCTGTGAATTCTGCTGGAGTAAAAAATGATGGAAATATGATTAACATCAACTCATCTACAAACGCGGGTTGGGCAAAATTTGACATGACATCAATTCCAGCTGGAGCAGTTGTAATGTCAGTTAACTGTGCTTTTACAACTTACACAAGTACTTCTTCAACAATTGCAAATAACTTGTATGGATTCATTGGAGATCCTGCAGTAATGGCAGGAAATACTTTGTATACAAGTTGTACTTCAGGGACTTCTCTAAATAATACAACTTGGACAGCAAATGCAGCTAATACTAAAACTTTAAATGCAGCTGGTGTGACGTTTATTCAAAATAATATTACAAGTAATCAATTATGTATTGGCTTTTCAAGAGGATCTGCTAATACTTACAATATTTATGGATATGGCGGAGCTGTTGGGCAACAACCTATGTTAGTTGTTACATATTCTGTTCCTCCTGTATGTTCTGGAGCTCCAACAGCTGGAACAGCAACAGCATCTAGTACTTTGGCGTGTTTGTCACAAAATATTAATTTATCATTAACAGGAGCTGTAGCCGCTAGTGGTTTAATTTACCAATGGCAATCTTCTCCTGATAACACTACATGGAATAGTATCCCTTCTGCAACTTTAGCATCCGCAGTTGTAACACAAACTGCTACTACATATTATCAATGCGTTGTAACATGCACAAACAGTGCTACATCGTCAACAGCTACTTCTGTTCAAGTTGCGCAAAATCAGTTCTATAATTGCTATTGTGTTACAACTCCAGGTACATCTAACACCGTAGATAATATTATAAATTTTACACTTACAAATAGCTTAGGTTCTATTTTAAATCAAGCTTCTAGTTCTGTTGCTCCAAACTTTATTTCATATAACAATACTCCATTAGATTTAGTACAAGGATCTGCATCTAACACTGTAGCAATTACAATGGGTTCTGATGTTACTCAGTTTGGTGCAGCATGGCTTGATTTTAATAGAAATGGTTTATATGAAGCGTCAGAAAACATTGGCTTATCTCCAACCTCTGTGGCAGGTGGTGCAATCGTAACCTACACTTTTGCTGTTCCTGCTGGTGCATCATTGGGCACAACAAGAATTCGTGTAAGAGGTGGTTCAGACGCAATTTACACTACTGATGCTTGTGCGACTTCTGCATACGGAGAAACTGAAGAATATTTAGTAAATATTATTACACCTCCTAGCTGTTTACCACCTACTTCGTTTGTTAATACTGCTATTTCTACAAGCTCTGCAACCTTTACATGGACTGCTGGTGGTTCTGAAACAGCATGGGATATTTTTGTTGGTTCTAACCCAACAGGAACTACAGTTCCTACAGCTACAACTTCAACAGCATCATATACTGCAACAGGTTTGTCTCCAAATACGTCTTACACTATAAATGTTCGTTCTAATTGTGGTGGTATTACAAGTTCTTGGATTACGCTTATAGTATATACAGGTTATTGTACTCCAGCTCCTTCAAGTGTTGACGCAGATGGTATCATTAATGTAAGTATACCGACTGGTATTAATAATGCAACTGGAGCTGAAGCCGGAAATTACGGTAACTATTCATCTCAAGTAGCAAACGTATTTCAAGGCTCATCAGTAAATGCGGCAATTACATATTCTACTGGTTATACTTATGAAACTGTAATTTGGATCGACTTTAATGATGATTTAGATTTTAATGATGCTGGTGAAGCAGTTTATACAGGAACATCAACTGCTACAATTCCAACCACATTAACTGCAACTTTCAATATTCCATTAGCTGCACCAATAGGAACTCACCGTTTAAGAATTGGAGGACAAGATAGTGGTCCAGTTACGCCTTGTTACAATGGCTCGTACGGTACATTTGAAGATTACTCTATTAACATTCAACCAGCTCCAACATGTACATTAACGCCAGCAATTGGTTCAATAACTGGTCCGTCAACCTTAAATATCGGAACTCCAGGATCATTTTCTGTGACAAGTCTTGCTGGAAATATTCAATGGTATCAAGGAAGTTCAGCTACTGGTCCGTGGACGGCAGTAACATCTGCTACCACAAATCCTTCAAATATTACATTAGCTAATCAAGGTACAATATTTATTTCAGCGATTGCTTCTAATCCTGGATGTGTTAATGACACTACTAATACGCCTTGGCAGGTACTTGTAAATTTCCCTGGTGATAATGTGTGTAATGCTATTCCTTTAAGTATTGGTACATCTCCAATATATAGCTTATTTGGAGCAACTACTCAAACTGGTGAAGTTGCGCCACCGAGTGTTGGTTGTACTGTAAATAATGGATGGTGTAATTCAACATTACATAATACCATGTGGTTTACATTTGTAGCTCCTGCTTCTGGTAATGTTTCGGTTCAATCTCCTAGTTTTGATACACAACTAGCTATATGGAGTGCGACTAACTGCGCTAATTTAATTGGTCAAGCTACTCCTACAGCACCAGTTGGCGTTAAATTAATTGCTGCTAATGATGATGATGGTGGTGCATTAGATGCATCTAACGTTAAAGCGTCTTGCTTAACACCTGGAGCAACATACTATATCCAGTTGGATAGCTACAGTGCTGCAACAGTTACCTCTACAACATCTATCGTAATAACTGACTTGGGTGCTTATGATGCCTCTTTTAGTGGTTTGGCTTCTAACTATTGTTTACCAGCATCTAGTACATCATTAACACCTGTTGTGTCAGGAGGTGTGTTTACAGTTAGCGGAAGTACAACTACAGTTACTTCGTTTACTCCATCTACTGCTGGTACATTTACAGTAACATATAACAATGTTTCTACTGCATGTATTACTAACTCAGTAACTATTGTAGCAAATACTCCAACTGTAATGGCAATGACTTCTAATTCTGTTGTATGTGCTGGTTCTTCTGCAACATTAACTGCTATGGGTGCTACTAACTATACTTGGTCAACCGGCAATAATGGAACTACAGAAGTTGTTACACCAACAGGAAATACAAATTACACATTAACGGGTGAAGCAAACGGTTGTTCTGCTACAACAACAGTTGCAGTAACGGTTAACAATTTACCTACAGTTTCAGCAACTGCTTCAAGTACTTTATTATGTTCTAATTTTGGTGAAAGTGCTGTTTTAACTGCTTCTACTGCTGCTACTTCATATACATGGACAGATGGTACGACTACAGCAAATACAGCAACAACTACTGTTACTCCATCAGTTGGTACAACTTATACATTAACTGTAAATGATGGTAATTGTAGTGCAACAACTACTATTTTTATTGATGCGCAAATTTGCTCAGGTATCAATAATGCTCAAGCTTCTACTACAGGAATTAATGTTTATCCAAACCCTACAAACAGTATCTTAAATATTACCATCTCTTCTGAGTTAAGTGGTAATGCTTCAATTGAAGTTTACGATGCAGTAGGTAAATTAGTGATTAAAGAATCATTATCTTCTGAGACAACTACAATTAATACTTCTAAATTAACAGATGGTATTTATGTATTTAAAGTTATTAATAACAACCAAGCGATTAAAATTGGCAAAATTGTTAAACAATAACTAGTTCTAAGTTTTGTTTTAAAAGGCTATCTCAATGAGATAGCCTTTTTTATTTTAAAATGATTAAATATCTCATCAAACCTTTATCTTTGAAGCAAAATTTCCAGAAATGAAAAATCAGGTATCAGCTCAATTATTTGAAAAAGCAAAGTCTTTTTTTCCGGGTGGTGTAAACTCTCCGGTTCGTGCATTTAGAAGCGTTGGAGGAACTCCAATATTTATTGATAAAGGAAAAGGTTCGCATGTGTGGGATGCTGATGGAAATGAATACATTGATTACTGTGCTAGTTGGGGGCCACTAATTTTAGGTCACGCAAATGATAAAGTATTAAACTCTGTTGAGAAAACAATGCGTAACGGTACATCATTTGGGGCACCAACACGTTTAGAAAATGAACTGGCAGAATTAATTTTAACTCACAATAAATACATTGAGAAAATTCGTTTTGTTAGTAGCGGAACAGAAGCTGTAATGAGTGCAATACGTTTAGCAAGAGGATTTACGGGAAGAAATAAAATTTTGAAATTTGAAGGCTGCTATCACGGGCATTCCGATTCATTATTAGTGAAAGCAGGTTCAGGATTAGTGACGTTTGGCGAAACATCATCAGCTGGCGTACCTGAGAGTTTTGTAAACGAAACCATTGTTGTTTCTTTAAATAACAAAGAAGCAGTTAAACAAGCATTCGAACAATTTAAAAACGAAATTGCTTGTGTGATTATTGAGCCAATTCCTGCTAACAATGGATTATTATTACAAGAAAAAGAGTACTTACAGTTTTTAAGAGATATTTGTACTGAAAACAAAACCCTGTTATTATTTGACGAGGTAATAAGTGGTTTCAGAGTTGGATTCTGTGGGGCAGCAGGCTATTATGATATTAAACCTGATATTATAACTTACGGTAAAATCATTGGTGGCGGTTTCCCTGTTGGTGCATATGGTGCGAGTAAAGAAATTATGAGCTCTATTTCTCCTGAAGGTAACGTATACCAAGCTGGCACATTAAGCGGAAACCCTGTTGCAATGGCTGCTGGTATTGCTCAATTAACAGAGTGCTTAAAGCCTGGTTTTTATGAAGAATTGGAAAGAAAAACCAAAGTATTAATTGAGGGATTAAGCAAAAACACAAAACATAACTTCACAATTTTTAGTATTGGATCTATTTTTTGGTTAGCCTTTACTGATAAAAAAGCTATTCGTTGTGCTGAGGATATTGATGCAGATAGTATGAAGCACTTCAAAATTTTATATCATGCTTTATTAGATAACAATGTATATTCGGGACCTTCAGGCTACGAAGTTGGTTTTATGAGCGAAGCACATACGCAGGAAGATATTGAAAAAACGATTAAAGCGTTTGAGCTTGCTTTTGAGAAATTGTAGTTGTCACTCTGAACTTGTTTCAGAGTCTCATGAGATGCTGAAACAAGTTCAGCATGACTCTACTTCAACACAGGCAAAAACACACTCGATGCGTTAGTAGCGTCATGAAATAATTTAATTTCTGATTTAATAAAGTCTTTATCATCACAATGATAAATATCTACAAATTGCTGAGGATTTCTATCTGCTAGAGGGAACCAAGTACTTTGTACCTGAATCATTAATCGATGTCCTTTTTTGAAAGTGTGCGCTACATCAGGTAATTCAAACTTAACAGTAGTTACTTTGTTTGGTTCAAACGCTTCAGGTTTTTCAAAACTGTTTCTAAAACGTCCGCGCATGATTTCGCCTCGTACTAACATTTCATAACCATCCATCAGATAATCATTGTCTTTATTTGATGAATAAACTAATGTATCATACACAAAACCATCAGGGAATACGTCAATAACTTTCACCACAAAATCAGCATCAGTTGTTGAAATAGCAACTTTTAAATCTGCAATTACAGTTCCAGCTAAGGTTAAATCATTTTCTAAAACAGCTGTTTTAAATGTAATAACATCCGGTCTTCTGCTTGCAAAGCGTTGATCATCTGTCATGTATTCTCTTGAACGACCCTCTAATACATCTTCAGTAAAAGGAACCGGTTTTGCAGGATCACTTATATAATTAGTATATGCACTTTGACTATTTGGTTTATTAAAAGATAAAACTCCTTTATCATTAAAATAAATTGGGATAGACGCCATTTCTTTTGGAGGCCAAGTTGCCAAACTTCTCCATTTATTTTCTCCTGTAAAAAATATAGAGGCTTCTGCTAATTTATCGACATTACCCTTTCCTTTTAAATAATAATTAAAAAATGGAATTTCAATATTGTTCTGAAAATACTCTGATGTCTTACTACCAAAACGCACATTACCTAAAAAACTACCGTCACTTTTACTCCAGCCGCCATGAAACCAAGGCCCCATCACTATTTTATTATTTGTTGTAGGGCTTTGTTTCTCAATTGCTTCGTATAAGCGCCAAGCTCCATAACAATCTTCTGCATCAAATAAACCACCAACAGTTAACATCGCAGGCTTCACGTTTTTACAACCAACACGAGCATCACGGGCTTTCCACCAATCATCATAGTTTGGATGATTCATCAAATCATTCCAAAATAAAATACTATCTCCTAACATCTTAGAGAAATTTTTTAATGCCCCCACTTCCAAATAATATTTATAAATATCGTTTGTATAGTGCTTGAAATCAACAGGGCCTACTGTTGTTGGTTTTGGACGAGGCTGACCAAATTCTGCATAAAAATTAAATGCATCACACAACATAAAAGCACCATTGTGATGAAAATCATCTCCTTTAAACCACTCTGTAACTGGCGCTTGTGGACTTACAGCTTTAATTGCCGAATGACCACTCAATGCTGCCATTGTTGAATAAAAACCAGGATAAGAGGTGCCAAACACCCCCACATTTCCATTATTATTAGGAATATTTTTCACTAACCAGTCAACAGCATCATAAGTATCACTTGCTTCGTCAATATCTTTTTTTGTTTTTTTATTTGGATTAAAAGGACGAACATCCAGAAATGTGCCTTCACTCATCCATCTCCCTCTCACATCTTGAAAAACAAAAATGTATCCTTCTTTTAAATATTCTCTCCAATGAAAATTCCACAAGCGAGGTTGATATTTCTCTTCTCCGTATGGCGCACAAGAATAAGGTGTTCTAGTCATTAAAAAAGGATGTTTTTCAGAATTATCTTTTGGCGAATATACCGTTGTGAACAGTTTAACACCATCTCGCATAGGAATGCTATATTCTTTTTTAGTGTAATGTTCTTTTACCCATTGCTCATTAATAGTTTGAGAAGTAATAGATAATCCGATAAATATGAAACAAATAATAATTGTAAAACGCATAAAAATATTTTTTCTAAAAGTAGGAATTTATCAGAAACAGAACATTTAGAGTCATTAACTGTTTATAAATAAAAACTTATATATTTGAAATAAAAACTATGAAAAAAATACTATCACTTACCCTCTTACTTTTTAGCATTTCTTTATTTTCTCAAAACGCAGACGCTTTAATTGGCACATATATGACCGATAAAAATGAAGGTATGGTTGAAATTGTAAAAAAAGGTACTAAATATTTTGGAACGCTTGTTTGGACAAAAACTCCCGGTAAACTAGACGAGAACAATCCCGACCCAAAACAAAAAACTGATAAATTAGCCGGAAAAGAAATTTTAAAAGATTTTGTTTTTGACGGCAAAGATTTGTGGCATAATGGGACTATTTACGATCCAAAAAATGGCAAAACCTATAGCTGCAAGATTACGCGTGATGAGAAAGGTAACTTAAATGTAAGAGGTTACATTGGTGTATCCATGCTTGGAAGAACAACCTTTTGGGTAAAAGTGAAATAATCATGACGCCATACCATGTCAGAAAAGCTGTTGCTTCCGACGAAGAAAAAATTTTATGGCTTTATAAAAAGGTTAGTAATACTATTGGAGGATTAGCAAGAACAAATGATGAAATCACAAACGCCTATGTCAATCATTTTTGTTCTAGATCCCAAACCAATGGTATTCAACTGATAATAGAAATTGAAAATACCATTGTAGCGGAAATACATTGCTATAAATTAGAACCTTTTGTTTTTAATCATGTACTAAGCGAACTAACCATAGCTGTTGATCCTGACTTTCAAGGGAAAGGATTAGGGAAATTAATTTTTCAATCGCTACTTCAAATTATTGAAAAAGACAGAAACGACATCTTACGCGTTGAACTTATAGCAAGAGAATCTAATCAAAAAGCAATTCAGTTTTATCAAAAACTAGGATTTGTAATAGAAGGACGTTTTGAAAAAAGAATATCCGCTTCAACTAACAGTTTTGAAGCGGATATCCCAATGGCTTGGTTTAATAAAAATTTTAATAGTTCAATTTGATATCTTAATTATGACTTTATTAAATCGTGAAGATGTGGTGATGGAAAAATCTAATTTAAAAGATAAAGAGATTCATACAGTATTTATACTTTTAAATCTGTTTTTTTAATAGTTTTATTACTTCATCTTTTTCAGTCAATAACTTTTCATATAATTCCTGTAGGAGTTTCGCATCTAATTGGTAAGAAGGAATATTCGAAGAGTTATAATTTTTCTTATCCTTAAACATAATATCCGCATTGAAACCTAAAATCTCGTGTGGAGTAACGCCTAAAATTTTACTTATTTCATTAAGGCGTTTAATAGTTAATTGCGTATCTCCATTTTCAATTTTACTATAAGCTCTTATAGAGATGTTAAGCTCCTTAGCTATAAATTCTTGTGAATAATTTTTTAACTCACGTATTTGTCTTATTTTTCCGTTTACTTTTTCTAGCATAAATTTATCGGTCAAATATAAATATTAATCTACATTAAACACAATAGTGTCGAATATATAAAATGAAAATTTAATT
This sequence comes from Bacteroidia bacterium, assembly GCA_035439445.1. GTDB lineage: Bacteria > Bacteroidota > Bacteroidia > B-17B0 > Aurantibacillaceae > UBA4416. The sequence goes on along the minus strand of DAORKG010000006.1, from coordinate 41,595 downwards.
CTGTTTTTTTAAATACTTTTAAAAAATCATGAGAGTAATTTTAAATAATTACTTATTACATATAATAAATTTCAAACACTGAACTTATAGTTCAACATTTAAACTTTTAATTAAGTTTTATGGTTAAAAAACATATTAGTTTAGCGACGTTAATTTAATTAGTGCACAATTTAAGTTATCTGGCGTATACGAAAAGCCAGCATTAGCAAAGAGTAGTAAATAATAAACCTAAAAAGATTATGAAAAAAGTACAAAAAACAATTGCATTATCATTACTAACAGCTGTTACATTTATGACTTTAAGCTCATTTACAACAATAAATGGAAGTTCAGTAATAGGTACAGCTAGCTCAGTAAATACAAACACGGTAAATATAGATACGAATGAAAAAACAAGTCATACTACATTATTGGTTGTCTTAGTTTATAGTTTATTTGCTGCAACACCAACTTCAAATAGTAATAGCTGTGGGCCAGGCGTTCATCAGGCATCAGTAATTACAACAAACAGTAATTTTGCATTATCAAAATTAGGATAAATAAATTTGACCACTTGTTTTTAACCAAGTGGTCAATTAATAAAATGAGAATAGTAAAAAATATAGCATTAGTGGTTTTTGTAATATATTGGGCATGTACATTATTTTATGTTTTTCCAAATAATTATATGAAAATAAAATTGAATTCATTTAAAGAAAATCTAGATGTTTTAATATTTCAAAATTGGGCATTCTTTGCTCCCCCTCCCGATTATAATACTCGATTATATTTTATTTATACTGACAACAATAATAAGTCATATGAATTTGAGGCAATGGAAGACCTATTAAAGCTTAAACAAAAAAAAGCTCCATTTAACACGGAAGAAGAATATGTAGACTATGCCATAACTGGCGTTACCACACAACTTCTTGATCAAAAAAGAGATTTGTATGAATATTACTCGTTTTTATACCCAGATTCCACTAGCACTTTCATTAATGACACACTAATGAAAGTTATAAATCATGATTACCATAAAAATTCTGCATATAAATCTATGATAAACTATTCTAAAATAATTCAAAAAAAATATCTTCCCAAAAAAGACATAAAAGCTTGTTGGTTTAAAATTATTGGTTTAAAAATTCCAAAATTTGCCGACAGATATAATCAAAAAATAAATTCTGAATGTTATTTTATTTCGACTAAATTTTGAAACGATTAAAAATATATTTAAATCAATTAGAAGAAAAAACTGATAAAACTATTTATCTTTCAATCTTTAGGGTATATATAGCGATACATATAATTAAAAAAATGTTTTTCGCTTTACCAATATTAAATTTAATTTACGGTAAAGAAAATTTCATCATACTAAGTTCAACCGATGTGTTTGAATGCCTAAATTTAATTTTTTTCAGAGATCACATATATGTTATTGTGTATTGCATATTAATACTTTCTGTACTACTCCTTTTTGGTATAGGGAAAAATTTAACTGTTTTATTTTTATATATTTTAATAGAGATAATACAAAGATTAAATCCATATCATTTAAATGGTGGCGATAACCTGTTGAAATTTATTCTTCTATACTTATGCTTTATTGATTGCTATTCGTATTTTTGTGTAAAAAATAGTGCTAGAAACAGTCTTATTAACAACACTATTACTAACTTGGGGATTATATCAATACAATTTCATTTATGTTTAATATATTTCGTAACTGGATTACATAAAACACATGCTGATGTTTGGTTTAATGGTATAGCTACATACTACACTTTATCATTAGAACGCTTTCAAGGAACAAGTTTAAATGCAATTTTAGCAAAAAATGGATGGTTTGTAACTATAACAACAGACTTCACTGTATTTTGGGAGTTAACGTTTCCTTTTTTCATATTTAACAAAAAATTTAGGCTATTTGCTATTACAGGTGGATTGATAGTGCACTTATTTATCTATATTTTTATGATGATTCATGATTTTCAAATTTTATATATTATGGTGTATGGGCTTTTCTACAGAGATTGTGACTTTAAAAAAATAATTAATTATTTCAAAATCAAAAAACATGAGATTAAGCTTTCATAACACAATATTCAATTTAATATTTTTTGTAGTATCTAATTTATTATTCAGTTATATTTTGAAAATATTAAATATAAATCAAGAATTTTTATTAATGTTTTTTGATTTTATTTTTGTAATCTGTTTATTTCTCATATTCAGTAAATCTTATTTTAACGTTGGTATCAAAGATAAAAACTTACTAAAAGAATTAATTACTATTTCTTTTTCGGGCTCATTTCTACTAGCACTATATCTGTATGTTTACCTTGACATCATAAATCCAGGTGAGATAAAACAAATGCTTCTTAATAGTGAATATGAAATGAGAGCAGAAGGTTTGAGCTCTATCCAAATAGAACAAGCAATGAGTATAACAAAAGGTTTTATGAGTCCAATTGCAATGTCAATTTTTTCTTTATTAGGTTATTTATTTAGCACTTTAATTAGTACTTTTATACTTATAAGTTATTATAGAAAAAAATAAGTAATAATGGGGACAATTTCAGATGAAGTTAGGAAATGGCTAGAATTTTTAGCAAAAGCCTTAGGAATTTTATTATATCGAATTGCTGGAATAAGAGAAAAAAATCCGGACGATGGTTATAAAGAAGTAAAACAATATTTTAATGAGGAGTGCGACATAGATTTAGATTATATACTTAGTTTAAATAATGATCAAATGCTGAAATATTTAAAAGAAAAAAGATTTAATCACATTCATTTAGAGAACTTTGCTGCGATACTTTTCGAAATGAATGATTTTGTTAAACAAAATGAAAATCGGATAAATGTTCTTGAAAAAGCAAAATTTATATTCAATGAATTGTCAAAAAAGGATAAGGCTTATTCAATCGAAAGAGAAAATAAAATAAAAAAAATAGAAACAGTTATTAAATCACTACAAAATATATAAATTACTTCAAATCATTTTTAATTACAAAAAAATAAAATAACAATTACGTAATGGTATAATGAATACATCCAATATTTCTCAACCTATTTTACTTTTTGACGGTTATTGTAATTTATGCAATTCTTCAGTTAATTTTATTATAAAAAATGAGAGAAAACCTAACATTTATTTTGCTTCCCTACAATCTGAAACAGGCAAGAGTTTGCTGAAAAAATATAAAATCAATAGAGAAAAGACTGATAGTATGGTGTTTATTGAAAATAATAACGCACATATTAGGTCTACCGCAGCACTAAAATTAAGTAAACATTTAAAAGGAATATATCCTTTTTTGTATATTTTTTACTTCACACCCAAATTTTTTAGAGACAACATCTACAACTTTATTTCTCGAAATAGATATTATTGGTTTGGTAAGCTTGAAACGTGCATTATTCCTGAAAAAAGTATTACTGAACGCTTCCTTCAATAAGTATTTGACTACTACTTAACAAAATAAATTTCAAAAACAATAACTAGAAAAGTTATACATGACTTTAATAATTCAATAAATCCTCAATAGCCTTTTCTACCTTATCAGCATTAGGTAACATGGTACGCTCTAATGTTGAGTTTAAAGGTATTGCAGGTAAATTTTCTGCACCAATTACTCTAACAGGAGCATCTAATTTTTTAAAACAGTTTTCAGAAATACGAGCCGCTACGCTTTGAGCAAATCCATTAAATACAGGCTCTTCAGTCAATACTAAACATTTACCATGCTTACTAGCACTTGCAAACATTAAGTCCTCATCAACCGGAGCAATGGTTCTTAAATCAATAATCTCCACCTGACCATCAAACTTTTTAGAAGCACTCTTTGCCCAATAAACACCCATTCCGTATGTAATAACGGTTAAGGATTTGCCTTTTGTAATATTTTCTTCGGATGCTTCTTGAACTACTCTACCCTTTCCAAATGGAATTACATAATCCTCATCTGGTTCAATGGTTTTAGCATCTTCTGTGCCTTTAATTTTACTCCAGTATAATCCTTTATGTTCCAACATCACCACCGGATTTGGATCATAGAAGGCAGACTTCATTAAGCCTTTTAAATCGGCACCTGTACTTGGGTACGCAATTTTAATCCCTTTGATATTTGCTAATACACTCTCTACAGAACTTGAATGGTATGGTCCACCGCTACCATACGCGCCAATTGGCACACGAACAATACAACTAACCGGCCATTTACCATTACTTAAATAACAAGAACGACTTACCTCAGTAAATAACTGATTTAAGCCCGGCCAAATATAATCAGCAAACTGAACTTCAACAATTGGTTTTAGGCCAACAGCACTCATACCAACAGTACTACCAATAATAAATGCTTCTTGAATTGGTGTATTAAATACTCTGTTATCTCCAAAAGTTTGTGCTAAGGTTGCAGCTTCTCTAAATACACCTCCCAAACGCTTACCAACATCTTGTCCGTATAACAACGCATTAGGATGTTTCTCCATAATTTCACGAATAGCAAATAAAGCACTATCCACCATAACGGTTTTCTCTTTGCCGCTTGGCGCTCTATTACCTTTTTCTTCAGTAATTGGTGTTGGGGCAAAATCATGTAATAATAAATCTTCAGGACGAGGATCCTCTTCTAATAATGCTCTTTGATATTCTGATTCAACAAAAGTCACAGCATCTTCTTCAATTTTCTTAATGTCAGAAGCATCTACGCCTGCAATAATTAATTGATTACGCAAACGAGGTAATGGATCTCTTTTTGCACATTCTTCTAAATCATCTCTATACCACTCTTTACGTACACCTGATGTATGATGATTTAACAAAGGAACCTTTGCATGCACCAACATTGGTCGACGCTCTTTACGAATAATTTCTAAACACTCGTTAATTGTATTATATGATGTGATAAAATCAGTGCCATCAATAGTACGCGTTTCTAATCCTTTAAAACCTTTAGCATAATCTGTTGCATCTTGAGAACGGATTTCGCGAGCATGAGCTGATATATCCCACTCATTATCTTGCACTAAATACAATATTGGCAACTTCTTTAAAACTGCCATTTGAAAAGCCTCAGCCACTTCACCTTCAGTAATACACGCATCACCTAAAGAACAAACGGCAACCGGATTTTTTCCTTTAAAATCTTGCTGTAAATTATTTAATTCTAAATACTGCAATCCCATTGCAACTCCGGTTGTAGGAATAGCCTGCATACCTGTAGCGCTAGATTGGTGAGGGATTTTAGGCATATCATCTCTGCGTAAACTTGGATGAGAATAATAAGTTCTTCCTCCAGAAAATGGATCGTTACGCTTAGCTAGTAACTGTAACATTAATTCAAATGGAGACATACCAATACCTAACAACATGCTGTCATCACGGTAGTAAGGACTTACAAAATCTTGAGGCAACAATTGCAACCCTGTTGCTAACTGAATTGCTTCATGTCCACGAGATGTAGCATGCACATACTTAGCTGTTATCTCTTTATTAGCTTCATATAATTCAGCCATGCTTTTAGCAGTACACATTAAGGTGTATGCTTTCTTAAGCGTATCAACAGATATTTTCTCTTTCACTGACTTTGGATCTAGTATTGTAGTTGCCATTTAAAATTGTGTACTTAAAGTACTAAATGTATAAAAATTACGGTAGTTTACATAAAAAAACATCCCAAAAATTGGGATGTTTGTCTAATTTTTAGTGAAAACGAGTTGTTTTTTATGGTTTATAATTCTAAACCGGTATTTAAAGCCTCGCTAATTGTTGTAAAACCTTCTACCCCAATTGATAAACGCACTAAAGAATTGGTAATTCCACGCACACATCTATCTTCTTCAGGGATAACTGAATGTGTCATACTAGCAGGATGTTCAATATAACTAATCACAGAACCTAAACTTACCGCTAATTCCATTGGCGTATCAGGTCTGGCAAAATAGTTCATTAATTTCACTCCGGCATCAAAACCACCTTTTACTTCAAAAGAAATCATCCCTCCACCATTGCGCATTTGTTTTTTACAAATATCATAATGTGGATGACTTGGCAAGCCTGGATACCATACCTTTTCAATTTTTGGATGCTTCTCTAAGAACTCTGCAACTTGTAAAGCCGTTTTACATTGGTGTTCCATACGAACACCCATTTCCTGAATCGTTAAACTATTTAACCAGCTATCAAACGGAGAAGGTGTTGGTCCGAAATCTTTGTAAACAGGATAAACTTCTTTACTAAAATATTCATAAGGTCCCATTGCTGCTCCAGCAATAGATGTTGAATGACCACTTACATATTTAGTTAAAGAATGAATAACTACATCTGCACCTAAACGGAAAGGTTGCTGTAAATACGGAGAACAGAATGTATTATCTACTATTAACATCGCTTCATGTTGCTCTGTGTATTTAGAAATTGCTTCGATATCACATAATTGTAAAGTAGGATTATCCGGTGTTTCAATTAACACGGCACATACATGAGGATGTGCATTTAATGTATCTCTTACATTATCAGGATTAGTTGCATCCACAAAATACACATCAATACCAAAACGTTTTTGTAAAAAACGCATCAACGAATCTGTGCAACCATATACGTTACCAACAATAATTCCATCGCCCGGTTGCACAAAACCCATGATAACCGTTGAAATTGCTGCCATTCCGGATGCAAATACCAATGATGCAATCGTTGGTGTTTTTTCATCAGATTTTAGTGCATTATCAATAATGTGCTGACACTCTAATTGGAATAATACTTTTTCTAAATACTCTGTATTTGGATTACCTAAACGAGTGTAAATACGAGCAAAAGGTTTTTCGCCTGAAGGAGAATTTCCAACAAAACGAGAAGCCCCATCAGCAACATCTTTAAACTTAAATGTTGATTTTTGATGAATGTTTGGCAGGCCGGTACCAGCACAAATAGCATTAAACTTATCTGAATTTAATTGTTTTTCGGTTGCAGTAGCGTATTTATGTTTACGCTCCATCCACTCATTCCACCAATAAAATCTACCTTTCATATGTATATATTGTTTGATTTTTTAATTGTCATATGCTATAGCCAATTTAATAATTTATGTTTTACGAACACGGCTATTTCATGTTCCTTAATTTTAAAAATTTCGTCTAATATACACGAATTTATAAAACTAAAGAGTGACTTTTGTTACTAAAGGAAGTTTATTTAATAATAACTCCCATTTTATCTAAAAAAGGAATCATTTGAAAGTTAGATTTAATAATGAACTTAGCTAAATAAATTACATTTAGTAGATTCTCTAAAATTTAAGTAACTCTTTTTAAACTATTTATTGTACAACATAGAGTGTAATTTATCATAATAAACTTTGTAATTTTTATTGCTTGGCTCTAGTTCATTTGCTCTTTTTAAATCACTTAAGGCTTCCTTTTTTAATTGCCTTGATAGTAAATATTCTGCTCTTGCAATATACAACTCAGCATTATTAGGAGATTGAATTATTTGTGAGTTTAAATTTTCGAAATATTTACTTTCAAATTCTATAGAAAGTTTTTTTTCTAAATCAGCTGGGATAAAGTGGGGGTAGTTTTTCGTTAAGAAGACAAAATCTTTGCTTGCATTTTCATAATCTCCAAATGCTTGGTAAATCATCATTCTATTTAAATAAGCAGAAGCGTCATTTGGCCATAAATTGATTGATGTATTGCAATCATTTATAGCTTCGTCCTTTTTTTTGAGAGCTAAATAAACATTAGCCCTACTATTATAAGCTTGAACTCGTTTAGGCTGAAGCTTTAAAACAGTATTAAAGCACGCTAAAGCCTCGTTATACTTTTGTTGTTTTAATAAAGCATCTCCTTTTCTTAAATGGAATAAATAATAATCTGGAGCTTCAATAATACCTACATCAGTAAATGATGTTTCGTTTTTATAGACATCCATTCTTAAAAAAGTTTTAATAGAAAAAATAACGATAACAAACCACATTATGTAAATATACTTTTTAGAATCAATGTTTAAATTTAATTGAGAAACAAATAGTAATGCACCGATTAAAGATGGATAAATTCGATGTTCATATTGCTCGCCATAGGCACTTGTAGCTGCAAACCACAGGGGCAAAAATGATGTTGTGAAAAATATAATTAAGCCTAAATAGGCTATTTTTTTATTTACTAATCCGAATTTAAAACAAGCTAAAACTAAAAGAAATAGTGTTATAAGTCCAGGAATCAAACTTGCATTTTTTAATGTCGGAAAAACAGATTGTTGAATAGGTATGAATGTTTTTCCAATAAAAAGAATATATCCAAATACAAAATTTTTAAGCGTAATAAATGAATTAAATTCTAATGATTGTGGTGATTTTACAGCATTTTTTCGGAGTACATACCAAATAATTAATGCTACAAACCATAGGATAATTAAATAAAATGGAAATTGCTTTTTTGTAGAAAAAATATAAAAAACTGGTAAAAATATAACAGGAAGGAGACACGCATTTTCTTTTGTAAAAAGTGTACAAACGAAAAAAATGATATGAAAAAAAAGAAATTTATTTTGATTAGATGAAAGAAATTTCACAAAGCATATCATAGAACTTAGCATAAATACTGTTAGCAATAAATCATTTCTACCAGGTATCCAAGCAACTGCATGTAACACAATGGGATGCACACAAAACAATATAGTTAACAGAAAAGATGTTTTTTTTGCAACATTTAAAAAATTTAAAAAAACATAAAATAAAATAACCGAAATAATATGTAAAACAAGATTTGTTAAGTGATAAAAAAATGGATTTAATTTGCCAACATGATAATCAAACATTAAAGAAACGTTTAGTAATGGCCTATAATATAACCCAACTATTGGCTTTTTAAATAATGCAACTAAATTTTTCCAATTACTTAACTCATCTGTATTATCTAATATTAACCATTGCTCATCAATTGGAGAAAATGCGAAAAATAAACTTTTAAAGTATAAACAAAAAGGAATGAGGATAAGTAGCATATATACCCAGTTTCTGTTTTTAGAAAAACGTAATACTTGATTAGTCACTTTTATTGTTTTTGATATAAATAAATCACAAATTATTTTAATCTACTTTATAATAACGCCCATCTTATCAATAAATGGAATCATTTGAAAGTTAGATTCAATAATAGATTCTGGTAAAAAGATAAATTGTTTATCAAATAATTGACCGTTCATAGTAAAGCTTACCCAGTATTCATTACTTAAGCCAAATACTTCTTTTGATACCGGTTCAATTAATTTATAATCTAGAGTTTGTATTTCTTCAAAAAAATGACGGAGTGTGCTTGTTTTTTTCTTGACATCATTAATTACACCGTAACCAGTGGAAGTAATTAATACATTTTTAATACTCTCTTCTTTAAAATTAAAAATATAAGCATTGTATTCATCCAAGCCTTCAAACTCCTGAACGATAGCGATTGCTACGTCAAATACTTCTGGAATTACGATGTCTTTTATCATTTTAAAAATTTAAACCAACTTGATTAAATAGTTTTCTTTTTTGCCTTTACTTACAAGTAAATATTTACCACCATTAAATGCCTCTAAATTAATAGTTGTATTCACATCAGTAACTTTTGTTTTACTAATACTCACAGCATTACCTGTAAACATTTTACGAGCCTCAGTTTTACTAGGAAATACAGCTGCTTTATCTACAAACAAATCAACCACATTAATTCCATTAGCAACATCTGCTTTATTAACTTCAAAAGTATCAATACCACTTAACATTTTTTCGAAAGCATCAGGATTTAAATTAGCCACATCCTCTGCTTTTGACTTGAATAAAAATTCAGCTGTTTCAATTGCTTGTAAATAATCTGCTTCGCTATGAACTCTTGTTGTTACCTCTTTAGCTAATGCTTTTTGCAAGTGCCTTTCATGAGGAGCAGCATTTTGTTTAACCTCAAGCTCTTCAATCTCAGATTGATTTAATAATGTAAAGATACGTATGTAAGACTTAGCATCATCATCACTTACGTTTAACCAAAATTGATAAAATTTATAAGGAGATGTTTTTTCTCTGTCTAACCAAATATTTCCTCCTTCGGTTTTGCCGAATTTCGTTCCGTCTGATTTTTTAATTAATTGAGTGGTTAACGCATAGGCTTCTCCACTTGCTTTACGACGAATAAACTCTGTACCAGTTGTAATATTTCCCCACTGATCAGAACCACCCATTTGAATTTTACAATTCTTTTCTTTCCACAAATAGTAAAAATCGTAACCTTGAATTAATTGGTAACTAAATTCTGTAAACGACATACCACTATCTCCGGTTATACGATTCTTCACAGAATCTTTAGCCATCATATAGTTTACAGTTATATGTTTCCCAGCATCACGAATAAAATCAAGAAATGAATAATTTTTAAACCAATCGTAATTGTTTACCAACTCTGCACTATTTACTCCACAATCAAAATCTAAAAACTGACTTAATTGCTTTTTAATTCCCTCAACATTTTTATTTAAAGTATCGGCATCCAATAAATTACGTTCTGCTGATTTTCCACTTGGATCACCAACCATACCTGTTGCACCACCAACTAAAGCCAGAGGTTTATGTCCTGCTAATTGAAAACGCAATAAGGTCATGATTTGAGCTAAACTTCCTACATGTAAACTATCTGCTGTTGGATCAAATCCAATATATCCCGTAACTACTTCTTTATTCAGTAATTCTTCTGTTCCAGGCATTACATCATGTAAAATACCACGCCACTTTAATTCTTCTATAAAATTTGTTTTCATTGTAAAAATTGAGTCTCAAAATTAGAAATAATCCGCAATTATTTCATATGTAGATATTTATTGTTATTTTAAGAAATCCTTCATGATAGTCACCATTTGAGGAACAGCCTCTAAATTTAGTGTATGCCCTACATGAGGAATAACTTTAAACTGACTATTAGGAATTGCTTTTGCAACTTCTCCTGCCATATGAACAGGTAATAGCAAATCTTTTTCTCCTTGAATTACAATAGTAGGAATTGTAATTTTTTTCAATTCAGGTCTGTAATCTATTCTTTCCTTTGTCGCTCGCATTAATTTAAATAAAGCTTGCTTGTCTTCATTAGCCTCTTGTCGAGTTTGCTTCATTAAATCAATAGGAATTAATGGATTTAAGAAATAGTTTTCACTCAAAACACTTGGCAACATGATATCCAACATCAAATTATATCCACCAAATTCCAAAGCTCTCCACCATGATAATTCAATAGCATCGTAATATGGTGTTTTATGCGCAAAGGTTGAAATCAATAATAATTTAGAAATTCTATTTTCGTGATTAATAGCCAAATGCTGTGCTACTAAACTTCCATAAGATAAGCCTGCAATTATTGCTTTATCAATTTTTAAATAATCCAATACACTTACCACATCTCGAGCATGTGTATCAAAGCTTCGCCATTCGCCGGTTTTATCGCTTTGTCCTTGAAAGATAAAATCCATCAATACAATACGATAATCATTTTTAAAATAAGGTGTAGTTAAAACCCATGAAATAGTTGATTGCGACAATCCATTCAAAAACACGATGGTTTCTTTGGCATTCTCATTACCTTGTAATTCAAAGTAAATGTTTAAATTATCGGTTGTTTTACAAAACATGTTACACAAATTTTAAAGTGGCTGTATCATTAACAGTTAATTCAACCTCTCTACCGAAATATATTGCTAAATTTTTATCAATATGTCCTGCTGGAAAATCAAAGCAAACCGGATAATTATAATCTCTCACGGCATCTAAAATAATTTCTTCGGGCAACTTTCCAAAAGGAATCGCATTATCTTTCATGTCTGTCATTCCTCCTATAATCAATCCTTTTAAACAACTCAGTTTCCCTGATAATTTTAATTGCATCATCATTCTATCTAAATGGTATAAGTACTCATCTAAATCCTCGATAAATAAAATTTTATCTCTTGTGTCAATATCATAAGGTGTGCCAGATAAGGCGTATAATAAAGATAAGTTTCCTCCTACTAATTTTCCACTGGTAGTTCCTTCAATATTAGAGTAATTCTCTTCAGTTTCTATTTCGGTTAATTTCCCTAACAATGCTTTTATTAAACTTCTTGTAGCCTCTTGATTTTTTGAAAAATTTAATGGCATGGTAGCGTGCAATGTTGCCACACCAATATTATGAATAGCGCTATGCAAAACAGTCACATCACTATATCCCACCACCCATTTTGGGCACTTTTTAAACTCAGTGAAATCAACATGTTCCATTAATCTAATAGTGCCATAACCACCACGAGCTATAATTATAGCTTTAATATTTTTATCATTTAAAGCCCATTGTAAATCTTCTGCTCTTTGCAAATCCGTCCCGGCATATTGATTATTTGATTCAAATAAATTTTTGCCCAATAAAACAGAAAGGCCGTAACTTTCAAAAAAAGTTACGGCGGGTTGTATTTCTTCTTTGCTTATTTTTCGGGCTGTAGCAATAATCGCCACCGTATCGCCCTTTTTCAAATAAGGAGGTAGTATCATTATTTTTTCTTTTTCTTAGTAACTACTTTCTTCGCTGCCACTTTTTTAACTACAGTTTTCTTAGTAGCAGCTTTTTTAGCAACCACTTTCTTAACTGCTTTTTTTGGTGCGGTTTTTTTAGCCGCTGCTGCTTTTTCCTTAGCTTCTAGTTTAGCGTGAAACTCAATGTTTTTTAACTGCGCTTTATATTTAGGGAAAATTGGCTCACCTTCCACATGTACATGGAACCACAATTCTCCATTTTTAATACGGTATAAATTCATCTCTGCGATACCGTATTTTGCAGCTAATTGCTTAAATGTTAGTTTACGTTTCGGGTTCCAAATTTCATTCTTAAGTGCAATAACTTTTTTCTCGTTCAATTTCTTGGAAGTGGCACCGGTATATACTTTATGAGCTGCCGCGGCTAAAACATAAGGGCTTTTCTTGCTATGCTCAATTTGCTCTGCACGAGTTGCCCATTTTAAATTAGAAGGAGCATTATTAGCTTTATTATGGTCTAAATGCAACACATATTTATGCTTTGGACTTGGTTTTTTAACAAAAGCATAGGCCACTGCATGGTGAGCAAATAAAGCTTTAGTTTTATCTCCCACATGGATAGTAACCATTGGAAATCCCCCGTTTAAATGCTGTTTCAAGATATATCTATCATCAATTTTGTTATCATAAGAAGCTAAACGAGCCTTGTTAGACACCGCATATCTTTTAGTTGTTGAAACTTTTAAATGAGTAACCGGTTTCCAAATTTCTTTGTCATTTGCTGCCATAAGATTTGATTTTTAATGAATAAAGTTTAATGTTATCTTTACACAATTTTACAACATTTTAGCTATTTAATAAACACTATGTCAGCTACTTATAAACGCACGCTTGTTACTTCTGCATTACCATACGCTAATGGTCCGGTTCATATTGGTCATTTAGCCGGTTGCTACTTACCTTCTGATATTTTTGTAAGATACAAAAGAAGCAAGGGCGAGGACATTTTATTTATCTGCGGTAGCGATGAGCACGGTGTTCCAATCACTATTAAAGCAAAAAAAGAAGGTGTAACTCCCCAAGATGTGGTAAATAAATACCATAAAATGATGGGAGATTCATTTAAAGAATTTGGGATTTCGTTTGATATTTATTCACGTACTTCAAGCAAAACACATCATCAAACAGCCTCTGATTTTTTTAAAAAACTATATGATAAAGGGGTTTTTACAGAAGAAATTACTGAACAATACTATGACGAAGAAGCTAAGCAGTTTTTAGCCGATCGTTACATCACTGGAACTTGTCCAAAATGTGCTAATCCGAGTGCTTATGGCGATCAATGCGAGAAATGTGGCAGCACACTAAACGCAACTGAATTGATTGAGCCAAAATCAACCTTAAGTGGCAGCAAACCTGTTTTAAAAGAAACTAAAAACTGGTTCTTGCCTTTAGATAAATTACAACCAAAAATACAAACATATTTAGATCAACATAAAGACTGGAAAACCAATGTATTTGGTCAATGTAAAAGTTGGTTAGATAGTGGCGATGGTTTACAGCCACGTGCTATGACACGTGATTTAGATTGGGGTGTTCCTGTTCCGGTAAAAGATGCAGAAGGAAAAGTTTTGTATGTTTGGTTTGATGCTCCAATTGGATACATCTCTGCAACTAAAGATTTAAGGCCTAATGATTGGGAATTATATTGGAAAGATAAAGAAACACGATTAATCCATTTTATTGGGAAAGATAATATTGTGTTTCACTGTATTATTTTCCCTGCTATGTTAATGGAACATGGAGAATTTATTTTAGCAGATAATGTTCCGGCTAACGAATTTTTAAATTTAGAAGGCGATAAAATTTCTACATCTCGAAACTGGGCTGTATGGTTACATGAGTATTTAATTGACTTTAAAGATAAGCAAGACGTATTACGTTATACATTGTGTTCAAACGCACCAGAAACAAAAGATAATGATTTTACCTGGGCTGATTTTCAAACGAAAAATAATAGTGAACTAGTTGCTATTTTAGGGAATTTTGTAAACCGTACTTTAGTATTAACTCACAAATATTATAACGGAGCAGTTCCGTCAGCTGATACTTACACTAAAGAAGACTTATTAATTTTAGAACAGTTGTCTGCTTTCCCTGATAAAATTTCAGCAGCTATTGAGCAATTTAAATTTAGAGAAGCACTAGCAGAGATGATGAATTTAGCTCGTTTAGGCAATAAATACTTAGCTGAAACTGAGCCCTGGAAATTAATTAAAACAGATGAGCAACGAGTAAAAACAATTATGAATATTGCTTTACAAATTACTTGCAACTTAGCGGTAGTTTGCGAACCATTTATTCCGTTTACTTCAGCTAAATTATTTAACATGTTAAATATGCCAAACTTAAAATGGCACGCTGCAAAACAAACATCTAATATGGCAGCAGGTCATGTCATTAATAAAGAAGAATTGTTGTTTGCTAAAATTGAAGATTCGGAAATTCAAGCACAAATAGACAAATTATCAGCTAGTAAAGCTGCTAATGTTGTAACTGTTATACCTCCTAGTAAACCCGAAACGAGTTTTGATGATTTTAGCAAAATGGATATTCGTACGGGTACTATTTTAGAAGCCGAGCGTGTACCAAAAACAGATAAATTATTAAAATTAAAAATTGATACTGGAATAGATGTTCGTACTGTTGTAAGCGGCATTGCAGAATGGTATAAACCTGAAGATATTATTGGGCAACAAGTAAGTATTTTAGTGAACTTAGCGCCTCGTAAAATTAAAGGCATTGAAAGTCAAGGAATGATTTTGATGGCATCAAATAGTGCTGGAGAATTGAGTTTTATAACAGCTACAAAAACAAACTTTAATAATGGTTCTGAAATTAAATAAGATATTTTTTATTCTTGTATTACTTTGCAATATGGTTGGTTTATCTCAAGAAGATGATACCAAACCTCCTAAAGTAAATAACTACAAAGCTGATTCTTCTTTTAATAATTTTAATACACTACGATTTAATGTAGCTAAAGCTCAAATTAATTTACTAAAAAAAGAAGGCGCTTTATTAGTGAGATTAAAAACTAACACCAATACGATTAATCGCTTGAAAAAGGCTGGGAATATTGATTTAGCAACACAAGTAGAAAGAGAAACACAATTAAATAATAAAGCAATTATTAGAGCGTACAATAAGGAATTTAAATTTTGTCCTGTTTATTTTTTCTATTCTGATTGTTCAGACTCAGTAAAACATAAAAATACCGCGGGTATTTTTGTAGATTCTACTTTATCTATTAATCCATCTATTGTTTGTAATGCAACATTTTATTTAGTTGCCGAGCAAGGTTCGATTTATGAGTCTTCTTTGGGAATTGTATCTGAATCTCAGGCTCCAAAAGCAGTTGAAAAGGGAACAGCATCTAAAGAAGTGGCTATTGTTGTAAAAAACAGATATTTCATTCAACTACACAAACCTTTCCCTTATTATCAACAAGGCTATTCCATTAAAAAATATTCTGAATTTGTAAAAAAATTCAATAAAGAATTACAAGATTTTTACACTAAGAATAGTTCTTATGTAATGCCTCCGGAAATAAAAGAATTTGTGTATTAAAACTCAGCAATAATTGTTTGAGAGCCTTTTACAACATCACCAATTTTCACTTTTAATTTAGTATCCAGTGGTAAATACAAATCCACTCTCGAACCAAATTTAATAAATCCCATTTCATCACATTGAGTTGCTTTATCTCCCTCTTTGCTGTACATCACAATACGACGAGCTAAAGCACCCGCTACTTGTCTAAATAAAACAGACTTACCATTTGAAGAATGTTTTACAACAACTGATGTACGTTCATTCTCTGTACTTGCTTTTGGTAAAGATGCCACCATAAACTTACCTGGATGGTATTTTGCATAGGTTACTTCTCCGGCAATTGGATATCGATTAACGTGAACATTAATTGGCGACATAAAAATAGACACCTGAATACGTTTATCTTTAAAATATTCGCCTTCTTCTGTTTCCTCAATCACAACAACTTCACCATCAGCAGGAGCAATTATAGCATTATCATTAATTGTATGAACACGAGATGGATGACGGAAAAACTGAAGCACAACGATTAATAGAAAACCTGATAATACGTATGCAAACCAATGAGCAATAGCAAATTCAGGAAAAATTAATTTTGCAATACTTATAATAATTGTACTAAATAAAATAGTAACTAGTAATGTAGGGTAACCTTCTTTATGAAATTTCATTTGTGTTAAATAAGCTGTAAAAATAAGTTATTTTGATTGATTATGTAACTATTTAGCTACTTCATCATCCGGCCAATGTTTAGATTGTTGTTTTGAAAAACGAAGACCCAACATTAACTCATGTGTTCCGGTTGAATATTTTTTAAGATTTGTTGTTGTAAAATCGTATGAATATCCAATCATTAAATAATTTTTATACATAAAACCAATTAGTGCGGTAAAAGCATCATTATGCCTGTATCCTCCACCAAGCCATATTTGCTCTTTATAGATAACTCGAGAGCCAACATCAAGTTTCATAGGAGCCGGGCTTGCATATTTCAATAAGAAAGAAGGTTCTACTTTAAAATCATCATTAATATCAAATTTGTAAGCTCCATTTAACATAAAATGAGTTACTAATGTTCCTTTATTATCTCCATCAGGGTAAAGTTTTATAGGACTTTGGTATAACTGTGGCGCACTAAATCCAATGTACCATCTTTCATTATGGACGTAAAGCCCTGCACCAAAGTCTGGTACTATTTTAGTTTGATATTGAGTTAATAGATTATCATCTCCGGCATCATGCAAATGTAGTTTATGTCCATCAATCCCCCATTGTTGAATACCAGCACTTATACCCAACGAAACTCTTGTTTTTTCGGCAACTTTGATATGGTATGCATATGCCAAACTAATTCCAACGCGTCTGGTAGGTCCAACAATGTCTGTATAAATATGTGTTCCAAGACCCATATGGCGATTCTTTAATGGACTATGCAATGTTAACATATATGTTCTAGGCGCATCAGTTATTCCAGTCCATTGATACCTGTTATTAGAACGAACATCTGCAAAATTATCTTTTCCTGCAACAGCTGGGTTAATAGCCATATCATTCAGCATATACTGTGTATACTGAGGTAGTTGCTGAGCTTGTAAATTACTTACAAGTAACACGATAACCGTTATGTATAAAATCTTTTTCATTTTTATCTAAATATGGTTAATGGACTTGTATAAGCATCAGGATAAGCCGGATGATTTAGATTTATAATATAATAATATGTTCCAACCGGTAAATCTTTTCCTTTGTACTGACCATTGAAAGGTACAGAATAGCCTTTAGAGTAAAATAATCTTTCACCCCATCTGTTATAAACCTCAACTTCACAATCAGGGAACTGATAGATAAAATCTATTTGCCAAACGTCATTTTTACCATCACCATTAGGTGAGAAACCATTAGGGATTTTAATCTCCGGATAAACAAATACTGTAACCGTATCGGAGTTCAAACAACCATTAGCATCAACAACAGTTACTGTATAAACTGTAGTAACAGTTGTTCCTGATGTTGGATTAGTGGCTGAAGGGTTATCTAAAGTTCCAACAGGACTCCAGCTAAATGTTGTTCCCGTTGCACAAGTTGGATTACCACCAATACCAGTACTTGAGAATATTGGAATGCTAACTGTTGGTCCTGCATCAACTACAGGTAATGCATTAGAAGTAACTACTATTGTATCCCTATCCATACAAGTCCCATTAGTTGCAACTAACACGTAGGTATTTGTTCCTGTAGCAGGACTTACGGTTGTAACTAACGTATTTGATACAACAACGCCGGAAGGTGATTCAATCCACTGATAAGTAATTCCTCCATTTGAATTAGAACCATCTAATAATAATGTTCCATTTTGGCAGAATAGTGTATCATTCCCTGCTATAGCATTTACAGTTAGAGTGGAATTAATCAAAAGTGTAGAGTCAATTACACATCCAAAAGCATCAGTTACAGTTACGGTATGCGGCCCTGATAAAACATTTATTAAATCTTCTGAGATTGCCCCTGTAGGGCTCCAACTATATGTATATCCCGGTATTCCACCTGAAACTGTAACATCAATTGCCCCATCAAAAGCCGTATTACACGAAGCATCAGTAACTGTAGCTGTTAAGGTTAATGACGGCGGGTTAATTAAAGAATATGTATTTGTGATTACACAACCGTTAACATCAGTTACAGTGATAATATAATTTCCTGTACATAAACTATTAGTTGTAGCGGAAGATACATTGTTAGGCATCCAATTAAAAGTATATGGCATTGTTCCTCCAACAGGAATAGCAGTTAGCGATCCATCACATGCGTCATGACATTGTGGGCTATCCAAATCAGGAGTACTAAGAACAATAGGACTAACGGAACTTAATGAGAAGTTTCGAATAGCTTTACAACCTGCAGCATCTGTTACCTCAACAGAATAAATTCCGGCACATAAAGAACTAATACTTGCAGTTGTAGCACCATTTGACCAAGATGTTGTATAGGTAGGAGTTCCACCGCTAATCGTTATTGCAATATCTCCATCGCAAACACCGCTACATGAAATATCATTTTTAACTGAAGTAATAACTGGTGCATTAAGAGATTGAATCGTATAAATTTCTGTCTTTAAACAATTTCCATCACTTACAATCAACGTATAAGTGCCCGGAGCTAAATTTGTAAGTGTAGGTGTATTACCCGCAGGTAACCATGTATAAGTATAAACTCCGGTACCTCCTATAACATTAACTGTAATAGAACCTGTAGAGGAAGAACAGGATGATTGAGTAACTTGAGAAGAGATAGTTAAGGTTGTAACTGCACCAATAACTACACTAGCTGTTCTTGAACAACCGTTAGCATCAGTCATATTACAGAAATAAGTTCCAGCACATAAACCTGTAACAGATTGTGATGTTGAATTATCATGTATCCAATTGTAAGTAATTGGAGCTACACCACCAACAGCCGTTACGTTAGCTGAACCATCACAAATACTTGCGTCACAAGTTACATCTGTAGATGTTATCGTCTCTCCAGTAATACCACTTGAACTATTAATTACAACATTAGTGATATTTACACAACCGTTACCGTCTGTAATTTGAACAGCATAAACACCAGAACATAAATTAGTTGCCGTATTCACAACTTGATTGTTGCTCCATAAATAAGTATAAGGAGCAGTTCCTCCAACCGGGTTTACAATTGCCGAACCATTACATTGGTCGCAACTTGGTTGGGTAATCGCCGGTGTAAACGTAACAGGAGTTGTAGAACTAACATTCGCAGGGATTTTATTAAAACATCCATTTGCATCAGTAATTGTTGCCGAATAACTTCCTGTACATAATCCACTGGCAGTATTTCCAACCTGACCTAATTGATCATTCCACTGAATCGAATATGGTGCAACACCTCCAGCGATATTGGTTGCAGTTAAAACACCATTACAATCATTGAAACATAAATTATTAACAGCCAGCGTAGAGGCAGTTATAGTTGTTAAACTTGGTACATTGTAGTTAAATACTATGGCACAACCTTGAGAATCTGTTATTGTAGCAGTCTGTGGTCCTGGGCATAAATTAGTAATTGTTGGTGTACTAGCAGATGGAGTCCAACTAAAAGTATAAGGTGCGGTTCCGCCAGTAGGAGCTAATCCAATAGAACCATTACAATTGCCAAAACAAGCCGCACTTGTAATAACAGAATTGTCTACAATAGCAGTCGGTTCATTTACAACAAAACTTGAGTCAACATTACAACCATTGGCATCAACCAATACAACCGAATACGTTCCTGCTGAAATACCTGTTAAATCTTGTGTAGTAATAGTTCCCGTTGGCGTCCAAGTATATGAGTACCCAGGAGTACCTCCATTCACAGTTAAATCAATTGCTCCATCTGATGAACCGAAACACTTAACATCCGTCACAACAGCTGTTACACTAATCGTAGATGGGCCAGTTAAAGTATATGTTTCTTGAGCTGAACATCCATTAGCATCAGTAACGGTTACCGAATAGTTTCCTGCACATAAAGCGCTCGCAATTGAAGTTGTTGAAGTAGACACAATCCAACTGTAATTATAAGGCAATGTTCCTCCACTTGGAATAGTAGTAACAACACCATTACAATTATTATTACATAATGGATTATCAATATCTGGTACACTAAATACAATTGGAGTTCCAGTGATTAATGAAAAACTTTGTACAGCTTTACATCCGGCAGCATCCGTAACTGTGTAAGAATAAGCACCAACACAAAGCCCGGTAATATTTGTAGCAGATGCGCCATTAGACCAAACTGTAGTATAGCCCGGAGTTCCTCCGTTAATAGTTAATGAGATACTTCCGTCACAAAGTCCAGAACAGCTAATATCATTTTCTGTAGCAGTAACTACTGGGCCATTAATAGAATTAATTGAATAAACGTTTGTTTGGGAACAATTTCCATCCGACACAGTTAAAGTATAGTTTCCAGGAGCTAGGTTTGTTAAAGATGGGGTATTTGCTGCTGCTGGTATCCATGCATAAGTATAAGTACCAGTTCCTCCTATAACATTAACACTAATAGAACCTGTATTAGACGAACAAGATGATTGAGAAACATGGGGTGTAACCGTAAAATTAGTGGTAGCATCAATCGTTACACTAGCTGTTCTCGTACAACCATTTGCATCTGTCATATTACAGAAATATGTCCCTGCACATAGCCCGGTTAATGATTGTGTTGATGAACCGTTATGCAACCAATGATAAGTAATTGGTGCAGCCCCCCCTATCGGAGTTACTGTAACCGTTCCATCACATACCCCGCCGCAAGATACGTTTTGCTTCGTAATTGTTTCTCCAGTAAATGTAGATGAACTATTAATAATGACATTAGAGTTTGTTACACAAGCATTGGCATCAGTAATCTGAACCCCATAAACTCCTGAACACAAGTTGGAAACTGTATTTGTTGTTTGACCATTAGTCCAAACAAATGTATAACCTGATGTCCCTCCTGTAGGATTAACGATTGCAGAACCGTCACATAGTCCACAATTTGGCTGTGTAACAGTTGGAGTAAAAGTAATAGCGCTTGGCGAAGTAACGACAGACGGTAAAGTATTAAAACAGCCATTTGCATCAGTAATAGTTACAGAATAGTTCCCATTACATAATCCTGTTGCAAGTGAAGTAGACTGACCTGATGGATCTGACCACGAAAAAGAATATGGTGGAAGGCCTCCAGCAACATTAGTAGCTAAAACACTTCCGCTACAATTTCCAAAACATAAATTATTAGTTGCAAAAGTACTACTGGTAATTGTTGTTAAACCAGGTAAATTATAATTCGCTACTAATGAACATCCTTGAACATCAGTTATCGTTGCAGTATAAACTCCCGGACATAAATTAGTAATAGTTCCAGTACTTGCTGATGGTGTCCAGGAATAAGTATAGCCACCATTTCCGCCTGACGGATTAAGTGCAATAGAACCATTGCAATTTGATAAACAAACTGCACTCGTAATTATTTCGTTATCATCAATTGACTGAGGCTGAGTAATTGTAACTGATTGAAAAAATAAACAGTTATTAGCATCAGAAATTTGTGCCGTGTAAGAACCAGCACAAAGACCATTAATTGAAGTGGATGCCGAAACAGGATTAATCCAACTTAATACATATGGTGCAGTTCCTCCTACAGGATTAGAAACGTCTGCCGCTCCATTGCATAATCCATTACAAGTAACCATAGTAGATGCAATAGTTGCTCCGCTTGGTCCATTTGAATTACTTAAAGGGATTGAAATGGTAGATGAACAGGCACTAGCATCTGTAACTACAACAGTATATACTCCTGCACCTAATCCGGTTACTACTGTGTTAGTAGATTGAGCTCCTGAAACAGGAGGTAACCAATTATATGAATAAGGGGAAACTCCATTCACAGCAACTGCATTAATTGATCCATTATTTGAACCACATGTAGCAGGGGTGATGGCTGGATTAACTGCTATAGCTAAAGGATCTGTTAGCGTTACAACTTGAACATCCTGACAGGCATTTGCATCTGATAGGGTTAAAGTATAAACGCCAGCACATAAATTGGTAACTGTTGTATTAGTATTAATAGCAGGAGTTGCCCATGAGTATGAGAATGGAGCAGTTCCTCCAATCGGATTAGATGTTACGATCCCGTTACAAGCTGCATTACATGTAGGATTTGTAAACGAAATATTAGCAATTAAAGTTGCCGGATCAGTTAAAACAACTAGTGCTTGTCCTGTACATAAACTATCGTCTGTCACTACAACAGTGTAGTTTCCTGCACATAATCCTGTTGGATTAGGAACTGGACCACCGGCAGGTATCCAATTATAGCTATAACTTGGATTTCCTCCGGTTACAGTTGTAGCAACACTTCCGTTACAAACAGCATTACACTTAGGATTGCTGATAGTAGTCGTAACTATAATAGGTAGAGGCTCAGTAATATTAAAACTCGCCGAACTAATGCAACCATTAGCATCACTCACATTACCAGTATAAGAACCTACACAGAGACTTGAAATGGTTTGCGTTGGTGTTATTGGTGTTGTATTATAATTATAAGTATAAGGGGCAGTTCCACCACTCGCATTAATAGTAGCAGATCCATTACATTGTCCATTACACTTGGCATTTACAACAGTAATAGTTGAAGTTAAAGCAGTTGGTTCACCAATATTGACTGTACCAGATACGAGGCATCCATTCACATCTCTAATATTCACAGTATAAATTCCTGCACAGATATTTACAATTGTATCTAGATTTGATCCTGCGAAAGATCCTGATGGAGTCCAAGTGTAAGAATAAGGGGCAGTACCACCCGAAACCACAGCTCTAACGCCGCCAGTACATTGACTGTTACACAATACATCTTTCTTATTAAAGCTTAATGAGAGCGCAGTTGGTTCAGTTACTGTATATGTGTTTGTAACCACACAACTATTTGCATCTGTAATATTTACTGTATAATTACCGGCACACAAATTAGTTGGAGAAGAACCTGTTCCTGAAGGAGTCCAAACATATGAATAAGGTAGTATTCCACCTGATGGAGTTAAACTTATAGAACCTGAGCATGATGCATTACAAGGGTCATTAGTCACAACCCCATTAGCAAGTAACTGCGCTGGCGCCGCTATATTTATGGTTTGATTTGTCACACAACTGTTAACATCAATAACTACAGGAGTATTAATACCGGAACACAATCCGGATAAAGTTGTAGTTCCACCAACTATGGCGCTTCCATTCACAGTAAAAGGCCCTGAACCAGTAATAGTTAAGGTAGCAGATCCTGAACATGAGCCGAAGCAAGCAATTGAATTAGATACTACAGTAACAGTTGGACCTGTTGGGTTACTTAAAGTTGTAACTAGCGTTTGAGTACAACCCGCAGCATCTCTCACAATTAAAGAGTAAGTTCCTGCTCCAATGTTAGTTAGCGGGTTTGTATTTACAGAGCCTGGAGGGGTCCAAGTAAAATTATAAGCAGGTGTACCCCCACTAATATTTGCAGTAATTCCTCCGTCTGAAGAAGTACAAGTAGAAGGATTTGTAAATGTAAAAGTTGCTGTCAAAGAACTAGCCTCTGTAATTGTTACAACCTGCGTTTGAGAACAATTGTTTATATCAGTTGCAGTTACAGTGTAACTTCCCGCACATAATCCGGAAATAGAAGATGTTGTTTGATTCCCCGGAAGCCATAAATACGAAATTGTTCCAGTACCTCCAGAGGCTACGGCAGTTGCCACTCCATTACAAGACCCATTACAAGAAATATTTGTTTGGTTAACAGTTAGAGTAATAGCTGGTGGATTTGTAAAATTAACAGTGCTTGTACTTGAACATCCATTAGCGTCAGCAACCGTTACAGTATGCATACCTACGCACAATCCAGTGGCTGTCTGTGTGTTTTGAAATGGAGCAGGAGACCAAGTATAGGAGTAAGGAGCCAATCCACCAGATGGATTAGCTGTAGCAACACCTGAACATGAATTATTACAAGCAAGAGTACTACCATTAGTAGTAACCAAAACAATCACTGTTTGATTTATTTGAACTGTTTGGGTACTTGTACATCCTTTACTATCTGTCACAGTAACTGTTTGAATCCCGACGCACAAATTATTGGCAGTTGCCCCAGTCTGTCCACCAGGTGCCCAAGAATATGTGTATGGAGGATTTCCTCCAATTCCATTGGCAGTAGCAGAACCAATACATACATTACAACTAGGCTGAACATTACTGATAGATGCGGTTAATGCAGCTGGCTGAGAGACATTTGCTGCTACAGAGGCTATACAACCTTTAGAATCTGTAACAGATACCACATAATTACCAACACATAATCCAGTTGCTGTTGATGTAGTTTGGGCTGGGGTCGAGTTCCAACTGTAGAAATAACCCGGAGTACCTCCTGTGGGGGTCACCGAAACTGTTCCATCACAAGATCCTGCACAACTTACTGTTCCATTTGTAGATGTTAAGGTAATAGCAGGTGGTGTTGTGATGGTAACTGTTTGTGTTTTAACGCATCCAAAAAAATCAGTTACTGTTGCAGTATAAGTACCAGCACATAAATTATTAATAATATTTCCAACACTTCCATTATTCCAATTAATAGTATAATTTGGCACACCTCCACTAACTGAAGTTGTAGCAATACCGGTGCATTGCGAATTACAATTTGGATTAGTTGGAGTAATACTAACTGTTAAATCTGGCTGAGAAGTAATAGTTGTAGACGCAGATGCTGAACATCCATGAGAGTCTGTAACTGTAGCGGTGATAGGACCAGCGCACTGGTTATTGATTGTAGAACCAGCCCCTCCAACACTCCATGAGAATGTATAGGATGGAGAACCTCCATTAACAACTGTTGAAACAGATGCATTACACACATTAAAACAATTAATAGATGTTGGATTTAATACTAATGTAACAGGATTAGGCTGAGTTAAATTTATAATTTGTTGTTTAATACATCCCTTAGTATCCCTTACAGTCAGAGTATATGAACCGGCGCATAAATTAGTGAATGAAGCATTTGCCGAGGGACCGCTTGTTGAAGGTGCACCTGAAGACTGAAGAGTGTATGAATAAGGAGCCGTACCTCCACTAGGCGTTATTGTAATTGAACCATTACAAACACCATTACATGTTGGAGATGTAGAAGTGGTTACCAAAGAAATAGCAGTTGGTTGACTAATTGTAACCGTTTGGGTTTTTACACAACCATTAGCATCAGTAACTCTTAATGTATAAGTATTTGGACAAAGACTGCCAATCGATGGTGTTAAAGCTCCTCCTGGTGTCCAGCTGTAAGTATACGGCAATGTACCTCCTGACATATTTCCAATAGCTGTACCGTCACAAGCAGCATTACAAGTGATACTTGTTGATGAAATGGTTAAAGTACCAGCAGGTGGCTGTGTAATGGTAATAGAATTTGAAGATTTACAGCCAAGCGCATCCGTTATCGTATAACTATAAACACCCGCCGTTAAAGTTGTGGCAGTAAGTGTATTTGAGACATTGGGAGACCAAGAATATGTAAAACTTGGTGTTCCGCCAGAAGGATTTAAACTTACAGACCCCGTGTTGGCACCATTACATAAAATATTTTGTTGAGTTGGTGTAACGGATATAGCAGGAGGAGATGTAATGGTAACAGTTATTGTTTTAACACAATTGCCATTATTGGTTACGGTACATGTATAATCGCCTGCACATAAGCCTGTTGCTTGAGAACCGGAACCTCCGCTAGGAGACCAAGAATATGAAAATGCGCCTACCCCACCTGTAGCAGTAACAGAGGCTGTACCATTGCATACGTTACCACAATTTAAATTGGTTTTAGTAACTGTTAAGGTAATGGCAGGAGGCTGAACAATAGTTGCAGAATAGGTTGCAGTACATGATTTAGTATCGGTTACTGTCATCGTAACAAGGCCCGGACATAAACTAGTTATAGAAGAAGTTGTTGATGTTGAAGGGGTTGATGATGAAGAAACCCAAGAATATGTATAAGCTGGCGTTCCGCCAGAAGCAACTACTGATGCTGAACCATTACATACTCCGTTACAAGTCACACTGCTGCTGGATCCTGTAGCCACTAATTTTGTTGGCTGGGTTAAATTAGCGGTGAATGTTTCTACACAACCATTAACATTAGTAGTCGTAACAGTATACAAACCGGCGCATAAATTTTTTAATGTATCATTCCCTGTTATACCATTATGAATAGCGCCAGTACTCCACACCGCATTAATTGGGGTTGCGGTCGGGAATTGAGGTTTTAAAATCAACTTACCATTACAATCTCCAAAACAATTAGGTAAAACACTTGTGAATTGAAGATTTGAGGCAGGAGGATTCCCAATTGAAATAATATTACCACCACCTTCACCAAGATTATTTGTTACAGAAACAACATAGGCATTACTACAACCACAAATACCTGTAACTGTAAATGTAGGACCAACGATACCTGAAATTGAAATGTTTGGTGTAGAACAATTTTGAGGAATAAATACATCAAAAGGAGGATCTGTACATCCCGTGAAATCAATTACAATTTGACCATCACATGCACCCGAACATTTAGGAGGGGTTCCCGAAAGGGCAGGATTACAAGGTGCTAAAGTCTTTAACAAAAGTCCATTAACTGAATTTAAATAATTAATTTGGCTTGAATTTAACTTTGATTTATTTGTAAAAATTCGTGAAGAAGCATTTGAGTGTGCAATAATTGATGTGTTAGGGAAACTAATCAAATTTTCTGACTTGAAATACACATTTTTAAAATCAAAATTATCACCTGACAAACTAATTGTATTTGCAATAATTGAAGAGTTTTCTAAACTCATGCTTCCATTTAAAAATACTGATTTGGAAGTAGACAAAGTACCTAATTCAACATTAACGTTTGAGCTTACATAGATATTATTGTTTAATTTATTTGCCGAAAACTGATATATAGCAGACGTGGTAGGTGATAACTCGATATTACCATTTAATTTTAAGAAAAAATGTTCATTTAAAGTTACATCACCATTAACAGTAAGGTCAACATTTGGAGAACCAATAATATCTATCTTAAACGCAGTATTTTGTGCTGTTATAGATTTAAAACCAAAACCGTGAAGAGCGTGAATTGTAAAACTTGATGACGCTGAATTATTATCAAAAACTACATTAGAGTTTGCAGACGGAATTGCATTAGCTAAAGAACCCCCACTTGTGAAAGACCAGTGATTAATATCGTTCCAATAACCTGACCCGCCTACCCAATAAAATGTTTGAGCATTCGTAAAACCAGCTAATATGAGAATGATAAAAAGTAGTAGTTTTTTAAACGTCATATCTTCTTAACTTTTACGAATTTAATTTAGTTTCGGTTTCTAAATTTAAAAAAATAAGCCTAATATTAACAATTCAACTGTGTGAAACCTACTTCCTATTGATTAAACTAGACAAAAACCGTAAACCATGAGTCAACAAAACCCATTAAATAGCTGGAAAACATTATCATCCGAGTTAGTATATGAGTCTGCTTGGATTGCAGTGAACAAACATCAGACCATTAATCCTGCAGGAAATCCCGCTATTTATAGCGTTGTCAATTTCAAAAACAAAGCCATTGGCATTTTACCTCTAAGTGATGATGGCTATACCTGGTTAGTTGGACAATGGCGTTATCCATTAAATGCTTACTGTTGGGAAATTCCGGAAGGAGGCGGGCCACTTGGAGAGAAGCCCATTGATACAGCTGTGAGAGAATTGAAAGAAGAAACAGGAATTGTGGCAAAAAAATTTGAGGAGATTATGCAATTACATCTAAGTAACTCTGCAACAGACGAACACGCTTTTGTGTATTTGGCAACGGATTTAACATTTGAAGAGGCAGAACCGGAAGAAAGTGAAGATTTAAAAGTAAAAAAAGTTCATTTCAATGAAGCTTTTGAAATGGTAATGAACGGAGAAATAACTGATGGGATAAGTGTGGCAGCGATCTTTAAAGTAAAATATTTAATTGACAAAGGAGTACTGAAGATTACCAACCAGTAATTTCCCAAGTTCCCTGCGACTTCATAACCTGTTCAATAATATCACGCACACAGGCTTCTCCTCCGTTTCGGTTAGAAATATATAAACATATTTCCTTTATTTCATGTGCTGCATTATTGGGGCAAGTTGCTAACCCTACTCTTTTCATCACTTCATAATCGGGTAAATCATCTCCCATATATAAAATTTCTTCTTCATTTAAATCGTGCTCGTTAATGTAATCTTTATAACACTGCAACTTATCATGTTGTGACAAAAATACATCTTCAATACCCAAACCATGCAAGGCTTTTTTTACAATCTGACTATTACCTCCTGTAATAATGGCTACACGATAGCCCTTTTTTACTGCCAACTGTAAAGCATAACCATCTTTTGAATTCATGTTGCGCACAAACTCACCATTCTCCATTAAAAATACCTGCCCATTAGTCAAAACGCCATCTACATCAAATAAAAAAGTTTTAATACGGGTAAGTTTTTGCTTGAAATTTTCCATAGTTATTTTGAGTTCTGTTGAGCTACTATTAAATCGGATAGTAATTTATACACAGCAGTTAATTGTTTGTTTTGTTTAATTAGATTCAAATGTTTTTTTATAGCTAACTGATCATTACGCATAGCTGGCCCTGTTTGTGCTTTTATAGGATGAATTTTTTCTAATTTTTGAAATGAATGCTTCATAATAGGCAACAACAAATCCGTGTCTTTTTTACTGAGATTATTTTCAATAATTTGGTAAGCTGACACATACATTGCATTTGTAAAATTACAAGCAAATACAGCGGCTAAATGTATTTGTAACCTTTTTTTTGAATCAACTATTTTTACTTTTTCAGAAACCAAACTTGCTAAGTATTTTAAATTAGCTTCAACTCCTTTCGAATTTCCTTCAATTAATAAAGGGGTTGCATTCCAATCAATGTAAGCTCCTTTGTAAAATGTTTGTAATGGGTAATAAACACCGATTTTTTGAGACGCTCTTTTTAGAACAGACATATCAACACTACCTGAAGTATGCACAACTATCCCCTTTAGATTTAATGGAGCTAGTTTTTTTGCCACCTCAGCAATCGCATCATCTTTAACTGCAATAATATAAACATCTGCGTTTAAAATAATTTCAGAATAATCAGTTACTAAATGACAATTAAAATCCTTTGAAATTTTTTTTGCTTCATTAGATTTTCTGTGATTAAAAACTTGTACAATGTTTATAGATTTTTTGTTTGAAAAAGAATTAGCAATATGACAAGCAACATTACCGACTCCTATAACTACTATATTTAAAGATTTAGTCAAAGCCTAACTAGCTTTTAATTTATTCGTTCTTCTTCTTTCAACTATTGCAACAATAGTACCTATAACCATCACAAAACAACCTAGCCATAAAACATTAATAAAAGGAAACATGTAAGCCTCTAGTACAACAAATTCTTTACTATTGTTTACTTTTTCACTCATCTGAATTTCTATACTGCCTTCGTTAGGGTTTATTTTCCAGAAAATAAATTTCAAGCCTAATTCATTTAATTCATATTCATCCGGCACAACTTCATTATGTTTTAAAACATATTTAGGCGTTGCTCTGTAAATAGTTCCATTTATATCTGTTGCTTTTAAAACGGCTGTTACTATTAATAAACTATCGTTTTGAGAGTATTGTTCTTCAGTTAGATTTGTGGTAATACTATCAATTAAAATAATGGAGTTATCTGCAAAAATTGTATCATGTATATGACCAACAAAATTAGTCGGTTCCTTATAGGCATCGGCCTTTACTTCCTTATTATCTGATAAATCGGCATATGTAATATGAGTGTAAATGTCATTGCTTAAAAAATGTTTAGTATCTGGATTAGAAGCTTGTCCCATTCTTGGATTATCTTGTACCATCGGACTTAAATCAAATGCTTTAACCAATTTTCCATCTTCATCCTTTTTAAAATAATCCATATGAAAGAAAACGTCTATTCCTTTTCTTTCTTTACCGGTATAAGTAACCAGATAATTACCCATTGGCAACGTATCACCTTTTGTTAAGACAAGGCTTTTTTTAGCACTGAAATTCTCCCCTAAGCTCGCCACATTTTTTTGCGATGTATTTTGAGAAATTGTTGTTTTCTTAGAAGTAGAAATTAAAGCGCCTAATAGGATTAGAGCAAAACCAATGTGCGCAATAGAAGCGCCTGCATGACGCATCTTCCCTTTCAAAATACGCATCCAGTAATCTAAATTACAAAACACTGCAAACAGAGCCGAAATAAATAACAAAGCATAGGAAATTAAATTCCATTTCTCGATGCTACTCGCAGAAGAATAATCTTTCAAAAAGTATAAAGGAATAACAGCTGACGAACCAAAAACAATTGCCAATACACCAGACCATGTAATGTGTTTTAAAAACTGTTTCGGGTCTGTTTTTTTGTATTTAAAATATTGCGTAACTGCAACTAATAACAATGCAATAATAGCAAATGGAGTTTGCCACATATTATAATCAGCTACTTTTATCCCTGCTTTTTCACTTTCATACAACCACCCTTGAAACAATTTATTCATTACAGGAATAGATGTAAAATAAGTTATTACTAATGCAGATAATAAAAACACCAACGAGCCAACAAACATCCAAAATTCACGTGAGTACAAACTTTCTTCTTCCTCCTCCTTAGGAAAAAATTTCATGTAAGCATAAATGGTTAGCACAAAACTTACAGATAACCAAACTAATAATAAGGCTACTTTATGCCCAAACGTGATTCCAAAAAACAACATTAACAAAGAGACCATGATATAGGAAACTCTGATAAGCTTATCATGAATTAATAGTATCACACAGATAAAAATAAATGTGAGAACATAAATTACCAATTGTCCCTGCATCCCTAAATCTGTAAAGGCATGCACTGAATTTTTTCCTAAAATACCACTACGAGTTAAAAAGGTAGAATACAGAACTAGCAAGAATGAGGCAATTGACAAAAGGTGTGTCATAAATAATGAGCCCCCTCTGTTTTTATTAATAATCATCACATGCCCCGCTCCTACTATTACCAACCAAGGCACTAAGGATGAATTTTCAACAGGATCCCATGCCCAAAAACCTCCAAAACTTAATGCCTCATAGGCCCAGGCACCGCCCATTAAAATTCCGGTTCCTAAAATCATAATACTAAAGAATGTCCATGTAAGAGCGGGTTTTTGCCAGGTTGTAAAATCACGTTTCCATAAACCGGCAATAGCAAATACAAATGGAACTAAAGTAGAAGAGAATCCTAAAAATAAAGTTGGAGGATGAATCGTCATCCAATAATTCATCAACAAAGGATTTAATCCACGTCCATCAATTTTAGATAAATAATTTTCCATTTGTAAAAACGGAAGATTAGCAAACTGAGGATTTTCTCTCAATAAAATAAATGGATTAGAACCTAGTTTATAATCTCCAATATAAACTCCTAGTAACATACTTGCTAAAAACACTTGTACTAAAGCGAAAATTGCCATAGTAGGCGCTTCCCATTTAGCTTCAATTGTTTTACGAAGAATATTTCCTAGAACCACATTCCAAAATGCCCATAATAAGAAACTACCCTCTTGTCCTTCCCAAAAACAAGACATAATATATTGCATTGGCATTTCATTATTACTATGCTGAAAAACATAAGAATATTCGTAGTAGTGATTGAACAGCATAAAAAACAAAGTTGCTGCAATTCCAATAACCGAAATTGAGTGAATCGTAAAACTATAGTTTGCAATTTTTTTCCATTCAGAAGTAAGTTCTTCTTTGGAGTAAAAATAATAGCTAATAGCAGATACTAAGGCTGCAACTAATGACAGAACTATAAAGCCGTGACCTATATTTCCTATCAACAAATGTTCTCCGATGTTAGCTGTTTCTTTCAATTACTTAACTTAACAATGATAATTTTAAGACTGTACTGGTGGTTTACCATCATTATACTTACTAGGACATTTCATTAGAATTTCATTGGCATGAAATTCATCTCCCTGCATTTTTCCTATTAAAACAATTTGCTCTGACTTCTGAAAATCTTGCGGAACACTTTTATGAAGCACCACCTTCTTTTCAATTCCTTTATTATCTATCATCACAAACGAACATTCGTCAGCATTAATTTTTGGATCGTATTGAACAGGTATTGTTTTATTTAATTTACCTACTACATGATATTCAGTGTCAGGATTAGCCGACGCTTCAGCAAAATCAGAATAGGTAGCACTGCTTTGAAGAGAAGTAAAAATAACACCAATTGCAACCGCAATAACTATTATTCCTAAAATGTGAATCTTTTTCATTTTATAATTGGTTTATGAGAAACTATGAATTTTTATTCTCTAATTTTTTCAATTTGATATCTATATAAATTAAATAAGCAATAATGCAAGTAAACACAATTGCAAGAACAGAAATCACAACATAAATTTTACCATCACTTCTAAAAGTATCCGCCATCTGTGGGCCTGCAACTTCCTGTGCATTTGCTAGCACAGGAAATAATAAACTTATTAAAAATACTATAATCTTATTTTTCATTTTCTTTTTGAGTTAAAATAGCTAATCGTTTTTTCACATCTAATATCCAAAGACTTAATAATACCCAACCAATTACTGCCGGATAAAAAACCATGCGCATATTACTATCTAAATCATATTTGCCAAAGGCAGGATTACCTCCATTTCCTGGATGTAAGGAGTCTGTTAATCTGGGTAAAATCATAATAAACACAAACATCATCACAAAAGCAAAAATATTATAAACCGCTGCAATGCGAGCACGTTTTTGTTCGTCGTCAATTGAGCTTCTTAAAATGAAATAAGCCAAGTAAATTAACACCGCAATTGCTACTCCATTTAATTTTGGATCTTGAAATGTCCACCAAGTTCCCCACGTAAACTTAGCCCACATACAACCCGTTAACAAACCAGGAATTGCAAAAAACAATCCTGTTTGTGCCGCCTGATTACTAACAATATCAAATTGTAAATCGTTTTTAGATAATTGCTTGATAGCATATACTACCGAATAACCCATTTGAAACAACATCGCAAACCAAATAGGAACATGGTAATATACATTTCTAATCGTCTCGTTTAAAATATCCAAATGCGGAACAGGTCCTAACATTCCCCACACCAAGGTGTAAAGAATTAAAAGAGCCGAGAGTATTTTCCACCATTTTATCATTTCAAATCTATTCTTTCCAAAGGTAATTAAATAATAACGTTGCCAAAGCAACAACTACAAAATTTAGCATGATTAAGATTAATAAATACTTATAGCTTACACTCCACGCTAAACCATCAATTGCATGTTTACTAAGCTTTACCGAAACCAATAGCAAAGGCATTAAAACCGGAAAACTTAATATGGCCATTAAACTAATATTATTGTTAGCTTTTGAAGCAATTGCGCTCATTAAACTCAATACTCCTGAAAAAGCAGAGGAACTAAATAAAAGTGCCAGCATAAACATACCCATATCCTGCACCATGCTACCTACGAACCATGAGTAAAAAAAGAACGTCAATAAACTCAACACTGCCATTAAAATCATATTGTACATGATTTTACTTAAAATAAAATGACGTGGATGATAATACAAGTAATTATAAAGCCCTTTACCTTTTGTTTCCTGCATAAAACTTTTGGTTGAAACATTTACTGCAATAAACATGAAAATGGTCCAAAAGAGAGCATTCCAAACTGCAGGATGGATGATTTTTTTGAAAGATAACGCCGAGATAAAAACAGTAGCCACAATATAAACTAAAATTCCGGCAAGAGTAGATTTCTGCCGGAATTCTAGTAAAAATTCTTTTCTTATTAATTGAGATAGTAACTGGCTGTTCATGAGAGCGCAAATTTACGCTCTATAAGATTAAAATCCCAATTTTATCGTATTAATTGAATATATCCTTTATAAATATTAGGTGAAGCCTCTGGCACACTTAAAATGAAGAAATAAGTTCCATCATTTAGTCCTCCGCCATTCCAATCATTTTTATAATTATCTTGTTCGAACACCTTTTTACCCCAACGGTTAAATATTGTTAAGTTATTAGAGTTAAAAACTTCCAGATATCTAAACTTTAATAAATCATTAACCCCATCCCCATTTGGAGTAAATACATTAGGAATTTCCAATACGGCATCTACCTGATAAACAACAGAAACCGTATTTGTACAGCCACTAGATCCTGTAACTGTTAATACAACAGGAAAGGATCCCACATTAGAATATGTATGATTTACCTGATTTCCAATTGCTGTATCCCCATCACCAAAACTCCAAGTTGCACTGGTAATAGAACCTGTACTAACCGTTGAAGTATTTGTAAAGTTGATAATTTGTCCTGCGTTAACTGGAGATGGAGGATTTGAAATAAAACTTACAGTAGGAATTATATCATTAACAACTGTAATGGTATTTGTGGCTATACAACCTTTTGCATCTGTAAAAGTAACTTGTACTGGTCCTGAAGAACAAACTTCTGTCGAATCAGAATTAAAACTAGTACTATTTGACCAAGAATAAGTTGCTGGAGAATATGAAGTTACGCCTGTGGCGTAGATGATAGTGCACTCATTTGGACATAACACTAAATCGGGTGAAGAAAGTGTTACAGTTGGAATTGATAAAACTGTAGAAACTGTTCCTGAAGCAGAACATGAATTTCCATCGGTTACTGTGAGCGAATAAACTCCTTGATTTGGTGTACTAGCAATGGAGGATGTTCCCAAAGAAGAAGGAAACCATGCATAGGTATAGCTAGTCGATCCTCCAGAAATAATTGTTGGGGTTAAAACGGCATTAGATCCCGAACAAAACACTACTGGTGTCCCAGACATAGTTATAGTTGGATTTGAAACAGGTATTACATTACATGTATTAGAAATAGCGCTTGTGCAACCAGAACTAATATTAGTTATTTGGACGGTTAATACTGTAGCCGTTGACACGATTGCTGAGTTGGAATTAGAACCATTACTCCATGTATAAGTATATACTCCTGCGGGTGAAAAAGAAGTAACAGACACCGTTGCATTGGCACCGGCACACATTCCGGCAGTACCAGGAATAGTAACTGTTGGAGTTGGATTAACAGTAATTGAAGTTGTAGCTGATGCAGTACAACCATTAACTGTTATCAACAGAGAATATGTTCCAGCCGAACTAACAATTGCAGTATCTGATATTGAACCAGAAGACCAAGAATATGTGTCTGCGCCTATATATGACGAAGATAAAGTAGATGTTGCATTAGCGCATATAGAATTTGGGGAAGCTGATATTGAAAGAGTTGGCTGGGTGGTAGAAACTGTAAATTGAACAGTTCCTGTGCACGAATTTTGATCCGTGACTAAAAGATCAAATACTCCCGATGTAGAAATAGATACTGTTGTTACGGTGCCCAAACTAGATGGAGTCCAAGAATAGTTGTAGGCAGGTGTCCCACCGGTAACTGTTGGGGTAATCACAACTGTAGACCCACCGCATATATTGTATAAAGGATTTGTAGTAACAGTAGGACTTGGTAACACAGTTACTGAGCAAGTAGCAACATTACTAACACAACCATCTACTGTATTTGTCGCAGTTAAACTAACAACCGTTGTTGTGTTAACAGAAATATTACTTGTAGTTGCTCCGGTAGACCAAGAATAATTGTAAGTCCCTGATGGAGAAACAGAACTTGTAACTGAAGTTGACGAATTTTGACACATAGTAAGGGTAGATGGGATACTGACGACTGGCAAAGCGTTAACCGTAACAGTTCCTGTATTTGTTGTTGAAGTAGGAGTATTTGCGGCATTTAACCCATTTACTGTAACTGTATAAACAGTTGTTGTACCTGGTGAAACTGATATAGTTTGAGTTGTTTGACCTCCTGGACTCCATAAAAATGTTGGATTTTGTAAATTAGTACTCACTGAAATAGTAGCTGCATTTCCTGAACATACTGTAGCGCTGGTGACAGGAGCAATTAAATTACAATTTGTTGAACCTGAACCTCCTACCTGATTAAAATTAATATTTTGTACCTGGTTAGAATAGTTAGTTAATAACAAAACATAATATTCACCAGCTGTAGCATTCGAGATCGTACATGTCTCAGTAGGGCTTGCAGAATAACTACAATCGATTGTGTTACCAGAAGTAAGTGCTGAACCACAATTTCCGTTAGGGGAAGAAAAAGGGCCCCAACAAATAAAGTCAACATCTCCACCACCCGTTCCGCTAATTCCCATATCGATAGAACCACTCTGTGAAACCTGAAAATAATACCAAGCCGGATTTGGATGTGTTGCCAAACATCCATAATTAGGTCCAGTCTCAGACGAATTATTCGTACTGGCAGGATAGGTTGTTCCAGAAGTGCCATTAGCGCAAAAAGGGGCCATATTTGCGCAATCTGCCTGAGCAATAATATTTAAACTACTAAAAGTTAATAATGAATAAAAGAAAAGTTTTAGTATCTTCATGTTCTAATTTTTTGATAGCACTCAAATTAAATTATTTTTTTGATAAAATTCAAATCTGGTATTGTTAAACATATCATATATGTTACATAAATTTCTAATATTAGGCTCATTAGTAATCTTAAGTATTTCTCTATGTGCTTTTTATTTCAAAAAAGGAAAACCCACATCCTCCATTCATCAATTTAAGACTAAAACCATTGAAGGACTTGACTTTGACATGGCCTCACTAAAAGGTAAAAAAGTATTAATTGTAAATACCGCCAGCAAATGCGGATTTACTCCACAATACAAAGATCTGGAAAATTTGTATCAAAAATATAAGGATAAAAATTTCGTGATTATTGGATTTCCGTGCAACCAATTTGGCGGACAAGAGCCAGGAAGCAGTTCAGAAATACACGATTTTTGCACTAAAAACTACGGAGTTACCTTTTTAATGATGGAAAAAGTAAACGTAAAGGGGGATAGCATTTGTGATATTTACAAATGGTTAACCAATAAAAGCCAAAATGGTGTGATGAGCAGTTCTGTTAAATGGAATTTCCAAAAATACATGATTGATGAAAATGGCTTTTTAGTAGACTATGTTTTGTCGTTTAAAAGTCCTTTAAATTCAAAAATTACTAAGTGGATTGAGGGCAAAAACTAATTTCTGTTCTCAACTCCACTTCGGCTCCGCTCAGTGTGACAACTTGCACTAAAAATCCAATTATCTCAAAACGGTAGTTGAATTTGCCTGAATAGTGGGCATAATAATCACATCATTGATATTAACATGAGCCGGACGAGATGCCATCCAGTAGATGGTTTCGGCAATATCCTCCGGTTTTAAAGGCTGTATGTTTTCATATACCTTTTTAGCTCTTTCTTCATCCCCATCAAAACGCACAATACTAAATTCTGTTTCTACCATTCCAGGATTAACAGCTGATACTTTAATGCCATGAGGCAACAAATCAATACGCATCCCTTTATTTAAAGCATCAACCGCATGCTTGGTAGCACAATACACATTGCCATTAGCA
Source organism: Bacteroidia bacterium (assembly GCA_035439445.1). Lineage (GTDB taxonomy): Bacteria > Bacteroidota > Bacteroidia > B-17B0 > Aurantibacillaceae > UBA4416. The sequence continues at coordinate 3,319 of DAORKG010000006.1, read as the reverse complement.
TACACTTCTTTTCCGGCAATTGAACCCACATTTATAATATGTCCCTTTTTATTTTCTATTAAAATTTTAGACACATGCTTTGTAATGTATAACAAGCCTTTTACATTGGTATCTATCATTTGTTCCCAATGCGATAATTTGCCATCTTGGATAGGTGCCAAACCAGCTGCTAAACCGGCGTTATTAACTAATACATCAATTTTTTTAAATTCTACAGGAATAGAATTAATGGCAGCTTCCACTTGCTTTTCATCACGCACATCAAAACACAGGTTTAATACCTTTACCGAATATTGCTTCGTTAAATCCGCTCTCAATTCCTCCAAGCGTTCCTGTCTACGACCGGTAATAATTAAATCATACCCATGTTTTGCAAATTCAATTGCTGTTGATTTTCCTATGCCCGAAGTGGCTCCTGTTATTAATGCGATCATAATCTTAAACTACAAAGGTTAAATATAAACATTCATCGTTTATAAAAATTGAATGGCTCAAAAATGGATTAAAAAATTAATAAGTATATTTATGCAACCCTTTTTAAAGGGATTTTTTAATGTTCTGTATTTACTTCTCGACTACGCTCGAAGTGAAAATTAAAGTAGTAGTGAAAGGAATACATTTAATATATATAAAGTATGGCATGTGGTAGTTGCTCAACAGGGCAAGATAAAAATAGCGGAATCCCCGCAGGATGTAACAGTAATGGTGCTTGTGGAACAGGCAGCAGTTGTAATAAATTACACGTATTTGATTGGCTTGGGAACATGCGTTTACCGGAAGGGCAAATGCCTTGCGACGTGGTGGAAATCAGATTTAAAAATTCGAGAAAAGAGTTTTTCAGAAACGTACATAACTTACCTCTCAATGTAGGTGATATTGTAGCTACAGAATCTTCTCCGGGACATGATATTGGTGTAGTTTCAATTACAGGAGAATTGGTGCGTTTACAGTTAAAAAAGAAAAACGTTAACTACGATAGCGAAGAGATTAAAAAAATATACCGTAAAGCAAAGCAACAAGACATTGATAAATGGCGCGAAGCACAAGCTTTGGAAGTTGAAACCATGTTTAAAGCCAGAACACTTGCTTTGAGACTTGGTTTACAAATGAAGATAAGTGATGTGGAGTATCAGGGAGATAAAAGTAAAGCCATATTTTATTATACAGCCGACGGACGAGTTGATTTTAGAGAGCTAATTAAGGTAATGGCTGAAGAATTTAAAGTGCGAATTGAAATGCGCCAGATTGGAGCAAGACAAGAAGCTGCTCGTTTGGGTGCCATTGGATCATGTGGAAGAGAATTATGTTGCTCTACCTGGTTAAACGATTTTAGAACCGTTTCAACATCTGCAGCGAGATATCAGCAATTATCTTTAAATCCTTTGAAATTAGCAGGGCAATGCGGTAAGTTAAAATGCTGCTTAAACTACGAATTAGATAGCTACCAGGATGCCTTAAAAGAATTCCCGGAGATTGACAATAAAAAATTAGCTACCGAAAAAGGCTACGCTTTTCATCAAAAAACCGATATTTTTAAACGCATTATTTGGTGGAGTTATACGAGCGAACCGGATGTGTTTATTCCTTTATCCATTGCCCGTACCAAAGAAATTTTAAAACTAAATGCCGAAGGTCAAAAACCGGCTGATTTATTAGAACCAAAACAATACAAAGAATTACAAGTTGTTAAGCAACCTGATTATGAAAACGTAGTTGGTCAAGATTCGTTAACACGTTTTGATGACAGAAAGAAAAACAACAACAGACCAAAACATAATCATCAAAATAAAAAGCCACAGCATAACCATAACAAAGGCACTGCAAACCCTCAGGGCCAAAAGGGCGAAAAAGCGGCTGCTCCTCAACAAAAACAAAATCCAAACCAAGCTTCAACAGGCTCAGCTGCCGGCAAGGTAAGCGCACCTAATAAAGGCACACAAAACAAACCTGCTAATCCTAACCAAGCTTCGACAGGCTCAGCTAACAACAAACCACAGCAGACAAATCAACAGAAACCAAAACAACCTAACCAGTCTTCGGCAGGCTCAGCCAACAATAAACATCAGAATACAGGTGCAGGAAACAATGCAGGTAATAAACCCCATAATCCGAACCAACATCGACCACATAATCCAAACCATAAAAAGCCAACACATAATCATAAACCCAAAAATGATAACCCTCCTAAAGAATAAGATAAACCTACTAACGGTTTGTGCAATTGTATTAAGCGTGGTGTTTACATCATGTAATAAAAATATAGTATTTAGTGAGTATACTAAATTACCTGAAGAGGGATGGAAAACAGAAAACAAACTAAAGTTTGAAGTTGATATAAAAGACAACAAACCTTATCATAATGTGTTTTTAAATGTACGTCATGCAGATACTTATCCTTATAGTAACTTGTTTGTATTTTTAACGACTACCTACCCTGACGGAAAAACAAGTGTAGACACCTTGGAATGTATTTTAGCTAACAAAAAAGGCGAATGGCAAGGTGATGGTGCAGGTGATATTTGGGATAACAAAATTCCGTTGAAACAAAATTTAATTTTCCCGCAAACCGGCAAATATACTTTTACTTTTGAGCAAGGCATGCGCACTAACCCATTACCATTAATTATGGATTTTGGGATGACTATTGAGTTATCGAAATAGTGAAGCTGACAAAAAACGAAATATATTTAAAAAAATAAGCGCCATAAAATGGCGGATATAAGCTAGTTATAGGCAAGGCATTCGAAAGACATGAAATCGATCAAACTATTATATCTAATCATAACTTTCACAATTATCGGTTGTAGCGACAGACCCAATACATTTTACTATGTTGACATTTATGACAAGAATGAAAATGTAGTGTTAAAGTATAATCCAAAAGACTCTAATGCAATTATCTATCTTGATGACAATTTTAGGTATATGACAGGTAAACTCCTTAATTCGAAACGCGAGGGCGTTTGGAAAGAATATATTACTAGTGACAATACCTTAGATTTTAAATGGACTTTTAAGAATGACATTAAAGATGGACTATATTTTGGTTATACTTTGACAGGTAAAGTTGAAACGGTTGGACATTATAAAAATGGGCAACTCAGCGGCGTATTAGTTTATTTCGACCTAAAACAGAAACCTGAAAAAGTTCAAGTTTGGAAAGGAATTAAAGACGCAGAAGGTGCTAGCGTACTAATGTTTGAGAAAAAACTGAAATGAAATGCCCAGCCTATAACCGCACCTATGCCTAATGCGGGCGGAAGTACAAGCATTTGCAATAAATGCCGCTTCGCGAAAGACATTCATTTTGCATTGCAAA
>DAORKG010000005.1:0-141795 GCA_035439445.1 Bacteroidia bacterium | reverse complement strand
TTCGAACCCCAAACCTTCTCATCCGTAGTGAGATGCTCTATCCAGTTGAGCTACAGAACCAATCCAAAAAATTGGAGCGCAAATATACATATTTTACTTAACTTGCAAACAAATTTTATACGTTTTTTTATGCAATCATTAATTGAGTCAATTTGGAATAACCGAGAACTTCTGAAAGAAACATCAAATCAGCAAGCTATTAAAAATATTATCGAAGATTTAGATAAAGGGAAATTAAGAGTAGCTGAACCCAAAGCTGATGGTACATGGCAAGTTAACGATTGGATAAAAAAGGCAGTAATCTTATATTTTCCCATACAACAAATGGAAACTATGGAAGTGGGGCCGTTTGAATTTCATGATAAAATGAAATTAAAAACCAATTTTGCTGAAGCTGGAGTAAGAACCGTTCCTGGATCTATTGCTCGATACGGAAGTTATATCTCAAAAGGAGTAATTATGATGCCTAGTTTTGTAAATATTGGGGCATATGTGGATGAGGGAACTATGGTTGATACGTGGGCCACGGTTGGTAGCTGCGCTCAAATCGGTAAACATGTCCACTTAAGTGGCGGAGTGGGAATTGGTGGCGTTTTAGAACCTGTTCAGGCAGCTCCTGTAATTATTGAAGATAATTGTTTTATTGGTTCTAGATGTATTGTCGTAGAAGGTGTTCATGTAGGGAAAGAAGCTGTTTTAGGCGCTAACGTTTGTTTAACCATGTCTACAAAGATTATAGATGTTACCGGTGCTTTACCAGTGGAAACCAAAGGATTTGTTCCAGAAAGAAGTGTGGTTATTCCGGGTTCATACACAAAACAGTTTCCTGCGGGCGAATACCAAGTACCTTGTGCTTTAATTATAGGGAAACGTAAAGCTAGCACCGATTTAAAAACATCCTTAAATGATGCTTTAAGGGAACATAATGTAGCTGTTTAATTTTGACTCATAAAAACATACTTGTAATTCAAACTGCTTTTATTGGCGATGCAATTTTAGCTTCATCAGTTCTAGAAAAGTTACACGCGTTTTTTCCTGAAGCAAAAATTTCCATTTTGGTTCGTAAAGGTAACGAGTCACTTTATGCAGAGCATCCATTCTTAACACAGACTTTAGTATGGAATAAACAAGAAGGAAAATACAAAAGTTTATTTCGGTTACTAAAAGTAATAAGACAACAAAAATTTGACACTGTCATAAACTTGCATCGTTTTGCTAGCTCAGGTTTTTTAACAGCTTTTTCAAAAGCAACATATACTGCCGGTTACGATAAAAATCCGTTTTCATTTCTATTTAATTATAAAGCAAAACATAAAATTGGAGATGGCAGACATGAGGTAGATAGATACAATGATTTGATAGAATCAATCACTGATAAAACAGTTTCTAAACCAAAATTATATCCAACATTTAAACAGTTTACTAAAATAGAACCTTATGTAACCCATGCGTTTGTTACAATGGCGGCTTCCTCTGTTTGGTTTACAAAACAATTACCAAAAGATAAGTGGATAGAATTGTGCAATACAATACCAAAAGAAATTACTATTTATTTATTGGGTGGGCCTAATGATAAATCATTGTGTGAAGACATAAAAAGTAAAAGCACACATTCTAATATTCAAATATTAGCAGGTGAATTATCACTACTCGAATCATGCGAATTAATGAAACATGCAAGAATGAATTATGTGAATGATAGCGGACCTTTGCATTTGGCATCAGCTGGAAACTCTCCCACTACAGCATTCTTTTGCTCAACAATTCCTGAATATGGATTCTATCCTCTTTCTTATAAATCAGAAGTAATTGAAGTGAAAAATTTAGATTGCAAACCTTGTGGCTTGCATGGTCATAAAACTTGCCCAAAAAACAATTTCAGATGCGGTAACGAAATCAAATTACCTTTATTTAAATAAAGTAATAGTCCCCTGTTTTCTTATCTCCCTATTATCAATATCCTTAGCAACTATTAAATGAAAATAAGTACCATCCGCTACTTCTTTTCCATTCACCTTACCATCCCAGCCTTTAAGTATATCTGATGATTCAAACATTTTCAAACCCCAGCGATCGAAAATCATTATATTAAATTCTTTAATGTTAGTTGCTCCAACCAAAAATATATCGTTTATGCTATCTCCGTTTGGCGTAAAAGCATTTGGCACATATAGGGTAGACTCTTCATTCAGAACAGTAATCACAACATAATCAATATCCGAACATGATCCATTTGATGCAGTTAGATAAACTGTATATGTACCTGCGCTATTATAGGTCTGAGAACCTACTGTAGATGTATTTGCAGAATTTCCGTTTCCAAAATTCCAAACGTAAGTATTTGCGCCTACACTATTATTAGTAAAACTAACTACAACTGGCAAAACACCTCCTGTTGGATTAGCAGAAATATTGGCATTTATGTTTACAACCGTAATGACAACTGAATCAGAAGAAGTACCACAAACGTTAGTACTGGAAACCGTTACTAATCCTGCACTTGTAGTAGTAACAACGGAACCTGTATTTGAACTATTTGACCACGAATAAGGAGCAGAACCACCTGTTACTGTTAAAGTAGCAGTTTCATTAGGACAAATAGTTGCTGAACTTGAAGTTAAATTGATAGTTGGTAAAGTATTTGAAAAAATTTCTATAGTCCCCGTAGCAACACCACAAGTATTAGAAACACTTACAGTAATTATTCCGGGTGTATTTATTGTTTGAGTACTTGTTGTACCTCCATTACTCCAGGAATAATTACTTGCATTACTTTGCGCAGTCAAGGTAGTTGATTGCCCTGAACATATTGTTGAACTAGAAGCTGATATCGTTACACTTGCTGAAGGAATTGAGGATACACTGATAGATGAAACTGCCTGTCCGCATGTTGTTGTAACTGTAACAGTATATAATCCTGGAGTACTCACAGAAGTGGTATTAGTTGTAGCACCATTGCTCCAAAGATAATTTCCAGTACTACCGGCAAGCGATAATAGTGAATTTTGTCCAGAACAAATCAGTGTTTGAGATGCAGAAGCTGTTACTGTTGGCAAAGCACCAACAGTAACTGTAGATGTTGCTATTGCATTTCCACAAGCATTTGAAGCAGTAACAGAATAAACACCCAAGCTATTCACAACAATTGAATTTGAAGCTATACTTCCTGGATTCCAATTATAACTCGATCCATTTGAGGTTGCAATAATTGTAGCAGATTGACCTGAACATAAAATTACATTACTATTATCAACAGTAACAGTAGGGATAGGAATTATATTCAAAGTTTGCGAAGCGAGAGCTGTTCCGCAGACATTTGTTGTTGTTACAACAATAGAAGCGCTACTTACACTTAATGTTTGAGAAGTTGCTCCTCCTGTCCATAAATAATTTCCTTCTGATGAGTTAGCTGTAAATGTTACTGCACTTCCAGAACAAAGTGATGTTGATGGTACTGCAATTGATACAGTTGGTAATGGACTTGTACCAATAGATATAGATGTCGTTGCGCTTCCACAACTTGAAGTATTAACAGTTGCAGTATATATTCCAGGAGTATTTATTATTAAATTGGATGAGTTGGAGCCATCGCTCCAAATATAATTACCTACACTTCCAGATAAGGATAAAGTTGCAGTTTGCCCACTAGCGCAAATAGAATTAGAAGAAGATGTTGCTGTCAACGTTGGTGAAGAAAGAAGAGAAACATCAACTGTTGATGAGGCAACTCCACACGCATTAGAAACATTAACTGTATATACTCCAACTGTATTTAAACTAACTGAACTTGTAATAACACCTGTACTCCAGCTGTATGTTACGGGAGTGTTAACATTAGCCTGCACTGTCGCACTTTGACCGGGACAAATAGAAACACTACTTTGACTAACAGTTACTGTAGGCAGGGGAGTAATTGTTAGATTTAAACTATCTTTAACTGTTGTAGTTTGAGAGCCACATGCTTTCAATACATTGCAATATAATTTAACAGTACCACTCTCTCCAACTCCTGGTGTATAAACAGTAGTTAAAGAATTGGTGGGAGTAAACGTACCTGATGCTCCGGTTCCTAAACTCCAATTAACGGAAGTAAACGCTCCTGTAACGGTAGCAGAAAAACTTTGTGATGTTCCTGCACAAATCGTTTTATTAACTCCAGCATCAACAGATAAAGGAATAAATGGAGCCTGACAACCATGATTCACATAAGTAGGAACACCTGACGGAGTGAATTCAACTGCTCCTCCATCCTGTGCCCCAACATTCCCTGCTTGATTTGTCAATAAAGCTCGATCATAAGTTACAGCATCATTACAACTTGGAGGAGATGAAAAAGACATAGTAAGTGTTCTCAAACCACCTCCCGCTTGATAATTTGCAAAGTGCCCTGCGGTGTTACCGGCTGTTTGAAATATAACATACAATGTATCGGTTAGGTTTACAAAACTCTGCGCTAAAGGTGTCCAAGCAGTACTTGTAATTAATAATACTTTAGAATTAGCAGGTAAAAAACCTGCCGTTGGTTCTTTTAAAAAACCACATCCTAATATAGTAGCATTTACTGTTGCAATATCGGCGGCTGTGCCTGCATTTTTTGTTAAACCTAACCAGCTGTTATTTGGCCAGTTAACCGACAAATTAGCTGTACTTAATGGAGAACTACCAACCTGAAAAGTAACCATTTCATTTTGTCCTTCTTGCGAACCGGCACAGGCATCCACCAAAATACTTTGAATCTCAAAACATTGTGATTTCATTTGGTAAGCTAAAATCATTGACACTATAACAAATAAGATACGTTTCATGGAGGCTGATTAAGTAATTATTTTTGAATAATAAGTTTAAAGTTTTTTGTTTTATAAGGAGTCGTAATTCTAATAAAATAAACACCAGAAGACAAATACGTTATTGGCATCTTGGTAATTCTTTCTTCAACATAACCTTCTGATATTTTTTGACCAGCAATATCATAAAGACTTAATGCCGCATTTTTTGGAACAACATTTTTAAATTCAATAATTAAATCATCATGTAGTTGATAATAGTCATATATCAACTCTTTTGTATCATCATCTGTTACTGCAATAATTTTATGATATTTCAATGTTCCTTCTTTATCTTGAGATGACAATCTATAATATGTAATATCATCATATGGGCTATTATCTATACTCGTATAAATTTTCGACTCGTGTGAATTCTCATTTTCAGGTATCATTACGAAAGAAATTAAATCCATCTCTACTTTTTTCAACAAAATAATTGCTAACACTTATTTCCTCAGCAACTTTCCAAACCAATTCATTAACGCCGCCATCATAAACCCCGTAAAAATCTATAAGTTCAATTGGCAAAAGAGCAAGTGGGACACTACAACTCGATGAACCCGCATAATAAGCAGTAGGATAACCTCCAGTTGGCGTAAAAGTTACAGATGCACCATCACCACTAGGTAAAAGATTAGGCTCATATATATAATTTACTGCAGTACAAGTTGAAGATAGACTAGTGAAATTAGTAGTAAAAACTTTGGTTGATCCGGCAGAACCACTATTAGAAAACCATCCCGTTGTAGCATTATTAGCACCTGCCCAATCAGCATCAGTTGAAATAATAACGTAAATTGGTCCCGAACCGCAAAACGCATTCCAGTTATTGTCAAAGCAAGAATTATCATTTAAAATCATAAAAGAACTATTAGCTGGTATAGTTCCTCCACTTGGAACGCCAACAAAAAGAGGTGTGGTAGTACAAGAACTATTACTATTCATATTACTTACGACAGAATTTATGACGCTTGAATTTGATTCAAATGAATTTGTAAAATTAGTTCCGTCATAAGTGATTTTAATATCGGTGTTATTTACAGTAATACCATAACTACCTGAATTTAAAAACACGACTTCATTACTTCCTTCTGTATTACATGAGCCAGAACAACCATTTATCAGAGCAGCTGAAATATAAGGACAACTATTTGCTGGGGGGGGAGTACAACTTGTGGTAATTGTAAAAATAGCGGAAGCACTACCAAACGTAATAGGATTATCACTTACCACTCTTACCTTGTAATTAGTTCCTGCTGCTGTGCCTGCTGGAATAGTGAAAGTAATTGTACCACTGTTAGAAGTAGAAGTAGTTGTTCCAATTGTAATGGGCGCAGCAAAACTACCGCTAGAATTAGATAACTGAACTGAGTAAACATTTCCTGTACTAAAAGTGCCAACTGAGGTGAAATCTACTGAACCTATCGCACCAGTAACACAATCAGGCAGATTATAAGTAGTAGCACTCGTAGTGCCTGTGGATATTGTATTAGTAGAAGCACTACAAGAAGAACAAATACTAACATTGTCAAAAAACATTTTTTTAACATTAGACACAGAACAAATGAAAATACCCCCCATATACTGTCCTGAAGTATATGTAACATCAGAAGCCGTACCTGCAGATATTGAATTATAAAAAAGTTCCCATGTTCCTGATGCTGTCCTTGTAACTCTTATATCCAAATTACTAGTTGATGTCCATGATAATGTACTTGTAATTACTGAAGTATATACACCTCCACTACATGAATATAATTGTAGTTTATCCGTGCTCCCATTCATATTAATTCCAACTGCATAACCATTACCGCTAGTTATATTACTATTTGTATTCAAGAGAGAATAAGCAAACTTGTTATTAGTTGACGGAGAATATGTTCCTCTAACAGAAACCTTCCATTCATAATCGCAAGTACTTAAATCTTGAGGAGATAAATCATGATAGAAATAATCAGTCGCTGCCACAGTGTTATTATGCTTCATTTCTCCAGCTGCTATAATCCAATTGGCTGTATTACTCCATTGAGATAAACTTCCGCTAAAATCATCTGTAAAACAAGAAGTATTAGCAACTGTAAGTGTAGCTATACTACTTGTTAAGGTATTACAAGCGCCTGTAGTAATGTTACGATACTGACAGCCATTTAAGGCGTCTGAAGTTGGGTTTATAGTTAATACTGAAGAAGTTGCGCCTGCATAAATACCTCCATTAGTAACGTTACTCCACCCACTACCACAATTTTGCTGCCATTGGTAAACAGTACTTGTAGGTTGTGAAACTGCACAAGTAAAAGATACACTTGCTCCAGGAATAACAGCTGTACTTGTGGGCTGTGTTGTAATAGACATAGTGTTTTGTACTACAACAGAAATAGATGTTGACGTTGCACTCCAACAACCGCTACCATTAGTTTGTGCTCTTACCCAAATAGTTAGTGTTTGAAAATAAGTATTTGTAGTAGTCACACTATAGTCGGAAGTTGTAGGTGAACTAGTTGAAACACCAGCTGGTGCTGGACCATTTACTCCCTCCCAAAACCAAGTTACTCCTGTAACGGTACTTGTCATCGCATTTAAAATTAAAGGTGCGCAAGCAGGATTTGACGAAGCTGTTGGTGTAGGTGGTGCAGAAGGAAGAGCTACTACAGTATGTGAAGACACTGTACTGGTTGCGCTTCCGCAAGCATTAGTAACTATGCATTGAAAAGAATAAGTACCAGCTGTAATACTATTACCTATAGTTAAAGTATTAGTTGTTCCACCAGAATATGCAGCTCCACCAACATTAGAATATCCACTCCCTGTAGAAACTTGCCATTGATACGTGAATGATGAGGAACCTGTAGCATTTATTTTAACTGTTGCACTCGTAGCTCCTTCACAGGTGGTTGCACTACTTAAGGTTGGAGTAGTTACACTTGGAGCTGTATTTACTACTAGTGAGGAAGTACTTGAGGTTGCAATACAGGTACTTGTACCATCTGCCACTAAACATCTATAATAATAAGTAGCCCCAGCCGTTATAGTTAAAGTTGCATTACTACCTCCAGTATAAGTAGTTCCTGCAGGCGTATTGTTAGCAACAGCGGCCCAACCTGATGAACCATTGGCGCTAGCTTGCCATGTATAATTTGGAGTAGCTGCAGATGATGTAACGCCTATTGTTGCCGTTGAGCCTGCACAAACTGTTTGTGAGGTTGGAGAAATTGTTGTTGTAGGTGCAGTGCAACAACTACCTTGTCTAACCACTACGTCATCAAAAGCTAAATTACCTGCACTTTGCGTATAAGTAAATCTAATCTGTATAATACTAGTAGATATAGCATATGTATATGTTGTTCCCGTCGTCGGTATCGGTACTATATTTGAAATTGTTGACCAAGTTGTACCATCAAAACCTTCAACAAGAAAAGATGAACTGGCATTTGTACCCTGTCCTTTAATCCAAAAAGTTAATTGATCTCCACAAGAAAAAGTTTGAGTAACAACACGATCTCCAGTTGCATCAAATTTTAGTGAAGGGGAAGATGCACCATAATTACCAGCCGTTGTATAAGTCCCCCCAATACTAGTGAAAGTCCAACCAATAGGTGCTGTTATACCTCCCGAAAACCCTTCGTTAAAAATATTTTGCCCCCAACTTTTAGAAAAAGAAAATAATAAAAGCATCAACATCACTTTCAATTGAAAGTTTTTTGTTGATTTTATTTTATTATTCCCTAACATTTAAAAAATTTATTAAAATTTATTAAAGCGGTTTCGGATTATTTTTTATGAAGTTCGCATCATAAAAAACTCTTGTAGGGTGTTCGCTCTTCCAAAAATATCAAAGCGGTTTCGGCAAATTTTTAAATAGCAGAATACAATCTAAAAATTCCTCTAGGGTGTTCACTTCTTATGTAACAAAGTTAGTTAATAAACATGTACAATTGATGTTTTTTTCATTAACAAATTGTTAAAATTCAAGCAATTATGAAGAAAACCTGAAGATGATTAGGATTAGACGAATGTTATTATTTTTTCGAGGAAACTTAAAAAACTACAAAATCGTTTTGCTAATTTTACTATAAATTAATATTAATTTAAAATGAAGAAAGGTTTTATATTTTTTGTACTTCTTATAGCGTGTGGCTTCTTGCTATCATTTATTAACACCAACATTGGAAGTGAACTTGGCATAAATGCCCCAATACCAATGGTTGATGAAAAAATGAAAGATGTTAGCGGAAAAGAAGTTTCCCTTAATTCATCAAAAACTAGTAAAGGATTATTAGTGATTTTCTCATGTAATACATGCCCGTATGTTAAGCTAAGCGAGTCTCGTATTAAAGAACTATCAGACGATTGCTTGAAACAAGGTATTGGCTGTGTTATTATTAACAGTAATGAAGCTCAACGTGCCGATGAAGATAGTTTTGATGCCATGGTAAAATATGCAGCTGCTCAAAAATTGAGCTGTTCTTATGTAGTTGATGTTAACTCAAAATTAGCCGATGCATTTGGTGCAACAAGAACACCTCAATGTTTTTTATTTAACTCAAAAGGTTTAGTATATAAAGGTGCGATTGATGATAATGTGAAAGATCCATCTTTGGTTAAAACACATTATTTAAAAGATGCAATTGATGCTGTTGCAAAAAATGAAACTCCAAAATTACAAGAAACCAAATCTATTGGCTGTACCATTAAACGCGTTGAATAACTTACACTACACTAAAACTTCATTCAACAAAAAACCATCCGCCAACTGACGGATGGTTTTTTATTTATTAGAAAGAACTTTTAAACCGTTAAAATTTCTTTTTCTTTTTGCTCTAAATGCTTCTCACACTTAACTACAAACTCATCAATAATTGTTTGCACTTTTGCTTCACCAGCTTTTACTTCATCTTCGGGTGTTCCTGATTTTTGCAATGCTTTTATCTTATCAATAGCATCTTTACGAATGGTTCTTAAACCAACCTTTGCGTCTTCGCCACATGATTTTGCTGTTTTTACTAAATCTTTACGACGTTCTTCTGTTAAAGGCGGAACAATGATACGAATAATAACCCCGTCATTTTGCGGATTAAATCCTAAGTTAGCTGCCTGTATAGCTTTTTCGATAGGAGTTAACATTGATTTTTCCCAAGGTTGAATAACAATAGTTCTGGAATCTTGAGTATTTACGCTTCCAACATTGTTTAAGGGAGTTTTTGATCCATAATAATCAACCAATACATTATCCAACATCGCAGGATTTGCTTTTCCAGCTCTAATTTTTGCTAACTCAACTTCTAAATGCGCAATGGTTTTTTCCATTTGAGTTTTAGCACCGTCTAATATTGTTTTTATATCACTCATAATTAAATTTTGTGTAAAGTTAATTGTATTATAATAATAGTTGAAATTTAATTTTACTTTTTATACGGCCACATCTGCCTTAATATGAGGGTGTGGATCGTAGTTTTCAAGGATAAAATCTTCAAATTTAAAGTCAAAAATCGATTTTACGTTGGGGTTAATTTTCATAGTTGGTAATGATCTGCAATCTCTAGTTAACTGCAATTTAGCTTGTTCAATATGATTTGAATATAAATGAGCATCTCCTAAAGTATGAACAAAATCCCCTAATCCTAAATCACATACCTGAGCAATCATCATTGTTAGTATAGCATAAGAAGCAATGTTGAAAGGCACTCCTAAAAAAATATCGGCACTACGTTGATACAACTGACAACTTAATTTTCCGTTGGCAACATAAAACTGAAAAAAAGCGTGGCAAGGTGGTAACTTCATGTTATTGATATCTGCCACATTCCAGGCACTTACAATTAATCTCCGTGAATCCGGATTTTTTTTAATCATATCAACCACTTGACTAATTTGGTCAATGTGCTTTCCGTCTGGCGTTGGCCAGCTTCTCCATTGGTAACCATAAACTGGCCCTAAATTCCCATCTGCATCTGCCCACTCATCCCAAATTCTTACGCCGTTGTCTTTCAAATATTTGATATTAGTATCTCCTTTTAAAAACCACAACAATTCGTGAATAATGGACTTAGTATGTAGTTTTTTTGTTGTAAGTAAAGGAAAGCCTTCCTCTAAATTATAGCGCATTTGGTATCCAAACACACTAATTGTACCTGTTCCTGTTCTGTCTTCTTTCTTTACTCCATGCTCTAAAACATGTTTCATTAAGTCGTGGTATTGTTTCATTGTAATTATTATAAATACTTTACGAAAATAAAAATCCTTTCTGCAAAAACAGAAAGGACTTATCAATCTTTATTAAACATCTGTTTAAACTAAAAATTTGACTTCTTTAATATCAAATTCTTTAAAATCATCATTATTAAGCTCTAGTTTTAATTTTCCTGACTTAGACACTCCTATTAATTTAGCTTCAAATCTATTTTTATCAATATTTTCAAAACTTAAAATCTCATTTAATCCAAACAAATAGTTCAAGTAATATTGATCTATTACTTCCATTTTATGTTCTTTTAATTTCAGATACCATTTCTCCAATTTCCAAAACAGTATGTTCATCACCTCATTTCTGTTGAACTCTTTATTTTCAAGCATTTTTAGGGATGTAGCAACTCTTTCAAAATCACCAAACTCTTCCTGATTTACGTTAAATCCTACTCCAATAACTGAATGCAACACAGCATTAGTGCTAAAATTATTTTCGATTAAAATACCGGCTATTTTTTTCCTATCAACTATTATGTCATTTGGCCACTTAATTTTAATGTCATATTGGCTATTTGGTAAAATATCAGTCAATACGTCATAAACTGCCAAAGCGCTTATTTTACTCAAATAAAATGTGTTGTCGGGAGATAAAAATTGAGGTTTAAGAATGATGGAAGTAGTAATGTTTTGCCCTATTTTACTGGACCAAACAGAACCTCTTTGCCCCCTACCCGCTGTTTGATTATCAGTATACACAACTGTACCCTCTATGGAGTTAACATTCCTTAACAAGTTCATGGCATAAGTATTGGTACTTTCTACCTCGTGTAAAAAAAGCGAGTTCTTTCCAATAAACAATGTTTCCATTTAGGCAAAAAAGTTAAATTTGTTGCTTATAGCAAAACAAAAGTAAAAAACGGAATAGCATTAGCAACAAAATAATATGGCAAAATTACCTGCAAAAAAAACAGCTACTAAAAAAGCATCTTCAAAAAAAGCATCACCCCTGTCTGCCGACAAGGCAGGTAAAAAGGCCGCTGCAAAAAAAACAGTTAAAAGACCTTTAACTGAAAAAGAAGAACTTCAAAAAGAAGCAAATAGAATTGCTAATACTGAAAAGAAACGTAAAGTAACTAGTTCTGCAAAACGACCTAAGAAAAATGCAACCAAAGCTCAAACAACTGGCTTGTTAGATGCTATTGTTGAAGGAATGCAAGAGAAAAAAGCAAAAAATATTACGATCATCAATTTAATTGGTTTAGAAAATAGAGTAGCAGATTATTTTGTGATTTGCGATGCAGATAGTACAACCCACGTTAATGCAATTGCCGATACATTAGAAGAATCTGTAATGAAAAAAACAGGTGAAAAACCATACCATAGTGAGGGGCACCAAAACGCAGAATGGATTTTAATTGACTACGTGAACATTGTTGCACATGTGTTTATGCGTGAAACTCGCGAGTTTTACAATATTGAAGGATTGTGGGCAGACGGAGAAGTTACTAGAATTGAAGATTAAACAAACATTAAAACTATACGTTATATAATTTAATTATGAGCGACGAACAACAAAATAATATACCAAAAAATCCGGAACCATCTAACACATCCTCTTCAAGTGAAGAAGAGAGAAAGAAACAATTCGAAAAAATGAAAGATCGTTTCGGTAAAAAACCTTCAAATCCATTTGGTGGAGGAAACAGTGGAGGAAGTAATGGCGGAAACAGTTTTTATTGGATTTATGGTTTAGTGATACTAGGCCTTTTAGGCTTTGTATTTTTCGGACAAGACTTTGAAGGTAGAGTTTACGAAGTAGATCAAACACAATTTGAACAAAATATGTTAGCGAAAGGTGACGTAAGAGAAATTGTGATTGTAAATGAAAAAGTAGCTGAAATTACTATCAATCAGGACAGTTTAAAACTACCTCGCTATTTCCAACCTGATAAAAGCGGGAAAATGGTTCAGTTATTTCCTAATCCTAAAAACTCTCCGGGTCCACATTTTAAAGTATCAATACCAGATGTAAAAGACTTTTTAGAGCAAGTACGTATTGTTCAATCAAACGCAAATCTTCCAGCACAATTGCGTATTTCTCCATCCCGTCAAGATAGAACAGAATGGAGTGATCATTTAGGCTGGATGCTTCCTATTGCCATAATGGTAGTATTATGGATTGTGATGATGCGCAGAATGGGCGGCGGCGGCGCAGGAGGCGCAGGTCAAATCTTTAACATCGGAAAATCTAAAGCTGTATTATTTGACAAAGACTCTAATGTGAATGTTACATTTAATGATGTGGCCGGTTTAGATGGAGCAAAAGTAGAAATCATGGAGATTGTTGATTTCTTGAAAAACCCAAAAAAATATACTGATTTAGGTGCAAAAATCCCTAAGGGCGCTTTACTAGTTGGCCCTCCTGGTACAGGAAAAACATTATTAGCAAAAGCCGTAGCCGGTGAAGCAAAAGTTCCTTTCTTCTCATTATCGGGTTCTGACTTTGTAGAAATGTTTGTCGGTGTTGGGGCATCTCGTGTGCGTGATTTATTTAAACAAGCAAAAGAAAAATCTCCATGTATTATTTTCATCGATGAAATTGATGCAATTGGTAGAGCACGTGGAAAAAATGCTGCTGCAGGTGGTAATGATGAGCGTGAAAACACTTTAAACCAATTATTAACCGAAATGGATGGTTTTGGTACTAATAGTGGTGTAATTATTTTAGCTGCTACAAATCGTGCTGATATTTTAGATAGAGCCTTAATGCGCGCAGGACGTTTTGATAGACAGATTTATGTGGACATGCCGGATGTTGTTGAACGCCAAGAAATTTTCAAGGTACATTTAAAGAAAATTAAAATTGATACAACTGTTGATATTGAATTCTTGGCTAAACAAACCCCGGGCTTTAGCGGAGCTGATATTGCCAACATTTGTAACGAAGCAGCATTAATAGCTGCACGTGCTAATAAAAAACAAGTAACTAAACAAGATTTCCTAGATGCTGTCGATAGAATTATTGCAGGTTTAGAAAAGAAAAATAAAATCATCACTCCTGATGAAAAACGTGTAATTGCTTTCCACGAAGCAGGTCATGCAACCGTAAGTTGGATGTGCGAATATGCGTCACCGTTGGTTAAAGTAACTATTGTTCCTCGTGGTCGTTCATTAGGAGCTGCATGGTATTTACCTGAAGAAAGACAGATTACAACTACCGAACAAATTATGGATGAGATGTGTGCAGCATTGGGCGGTAGAGCGGCTGAGGAAGTTATTTTTGGTAAAGTTTCTACAGGTGCATTAAGCGATTTAGAAAAAATTACTCGTCAGGCATACGCAAGTGTTGTTTATTATGGTTTAAACGATAAGATTGGCAATGTAAGTTACTATGACAGCTCTGGACAAAGCGAATACAGTTTTAGTAAACCATATAGCGAAAGCACAGCAAAAACAATTGATGAAGAAGTAAAGAAAATGATTGATATTGCATATGCTAGAACAAAAACCATCTTGTTGGCTAATAAAGATAAACTGACACAATTGGCAGAAAAATTATTGGAGCAAGAAGTTATTTTTAAAGAAGACTTAGAAACTATTTTTGGTAAACGCCCTTTTGCAAAAGATGTTGCAGAAGAACAACAAAAGGAAAAAGAACAAGAATTGAAAAATGGATTATCAAATACATCTAACGATTCAATTATTTCTTAAACAGATTTAGTACTAAATAATTTTATTAAATCATATAATCCTCGGCTTATGCTGAGGATTATTGTTTTGTGAGCTGTTTTCTTTTTTATACATTCGTTAAACAAAAAAATAATTATGAAATAGTCATGTTACTACGAACTCAAACATAAATTAAGAAAATATGACTATACCATATGACCATTAAAAAACAAATAATTAAAACATATGAAAAAAATAATTGCAATCGTTTTATTAGGAGGAATTTTATTCTCTTGTAAAAAGAAAACAGAAGAAGAAACAGCTCCAGAAGAAACTCCAACAACAACTGGAACACCCGAAAAGGTTTATCCTGATACAGTTTGGACTGATAACTCAACAGGTCCAAAATTAATTTTCAAATTTAAATTCGATTCCACTCAAGTAAGATTAGATAATTTTGGAAATCCATCAACATTAGCTTCAGGCCACGGAGCATATTCTCCAAAATTTAACCAAATGGCAGCGCATTATATTGAACTTGCTCAAGGTGATTTAACTGCTTTAGGTGCAGGTAAAGTTCTTTATCATGCTCCTGAAACAGCAGTAGGTGGAACAACAGCCATTCAGTTTAGTCATTCAACTGTGGTTAGAGAAAATGTAACTTTTTATTCTGTCCCATTGAGTCAAGTAACACCTGGAACATACAAGTGGCTACGTTTGTCTTTATCTTATCAAAACTATGATATTCCGTACAAAGCAAATGCATTACCTGGAAACCATATTGGAAACGGAACTATAGCCTCATTTGTTGGATATAAAACCTATGTTACAAAATATAAAATTAAAGATCAGGATTATATTCCATCTGCTTCAGTTGGTGGACCTTATGTAAATCATAATCAAGGTTATTGGGGATTTGAAACTTTAATTCCCGGATATGGCTATTGGAAATCAGATGGTCAAGCTCCAGCAGGAGCAACAACTGTTGTAAATCCAAATTTCGCAAACTCACCAATTCCTGCCGGAAGTTGTGTGGTAACAGCTCAATTTACCGATATGGCAAGTTCAAATCAGGTATTAACTATTACAGGTTCTGAAACACAAGACATTATTGTTACTGTTTCATTATCTACTAACAAAAGCTTTGAGTGGATAGAAGTTGGCACACCTGATGGGTACTATCAACCTGAAATTGGGGAAGTTCCTGTAGATATGGGAATTAGAGGAATGATTCCTAAAGTTCAATACTAAAGGGCTATTTATAGCTTATAATTTTTCAAAACCGTTCAATAATTGTTGAACGGTTTTTTTATGTTTGCACAAACAAATATTATCTACATATGAAAATCAAAACTATTATTTCAGTAATCGCATTTATTTTATTTTTAAATACATCGCAGGCAAAAGCCCAAACTGTTTATATCACTGAAAGTGGAAAAAAATATCATGCAAAAAATTGTGATGTCGCTAAAACCGGAAAAAAGGGAATTGAATTAAATGAAGCTAAAAAACAAGGATATGAAGCTTGTAAAGTTTGTAAAGTTGCCACTGAACAAAAAGTAGCAGACAAACCAAAAGAAACAAAAACATCAAAAAAATAATTTTAAATATTTTAACATTAAAACATTAAACTGGTAAAACTTTTGCTAGTCAAAGAATGAAAATATTAATCCTAAAAAACAAATTATGAAAAAAGTAATCGTATTAGCAGCCTGTTTATTTGCTCTATCTTCATTATCAAATGCTCAAGAAGCTCCTAAAAAACCAAAAGGAGAACACACAGAACATTCTAAAGGAGAACACAAAGAAAAACAAACTATAGAACAACGTGCGCAAAAAAGTGTGGATGATTTAAATGCTGAAGTTACCCTAACAGACGAACAAAAAGCAAAAGTTTTAGCACTAGCTACAACTCGTGCTACAAATGTTGATGCTATTAGAGCAAAATATAAAGGACAAAAAGAAAATAAAGAAGCTGCAAAAAATGAAATTGAAGCAGTTAGAAAAGAATACCGACAAAACGTAAAAGCCATATTAACTCCTGAGCAACTAGAAAAGTTAAAAGCTAAACACAAAGAGAAAAAAGCTGCGGGCAAACCTAATTCTTTAGATCAAGATTAATAAAAGAATAACAAAAAAGGTTCGCAAATTGCGAACCTTTTTTAGTTTTAATATTCATCTTCGTTAAAAAAGAAATCATCTTTGGTTGGGTAATCCGGCCAAATTTCTTCAATGGTTTCGTAAGCTTCACCTTCGTCTTCCATTTCTTGTAAATTTTCTATTACCTCCATCGGAGCACCAGAACGAATAGCAAAATCAATTAACTCGTCCTTAGTTGCCGGCCAAGGCGCATCTTCCAACCATGATGCTAATTCTAATGTCCAATACATACTATTATTTTTAAATTTTCATGCAAAAGTAAAAAATTAATTGAATTATGCTAATCAAACTTTTAAAAAAGAAAGAAAACTTAATCTTAACATAAAGTACTGTATAACAGATAATTAAATGCTAAATTTTGAAAGTTTTCTCAAACAAAGGGGAATTTTTCCCTTCCAATACCAATTTATACTCGCCTTTCTTCAAACCGGCAACATTGAAGTTGGCACTGTAGTCGTTACTTTCCGGCAAAAGCCATTTACCAAATATTTCAGACACTTTTTGCCCATTAGAATCCAGTATATAACAGTAAGAATAGCAGGTTTCAGTGACAGAATAATTTATATCTGCTTTAAATCTTATAGGGTGGTCTGATACTTCTCCATAAGAATTTACCCTTGCTCTTTTTAAAAGTGTATACCAAGGGAGTGGCTCTCCTTTTATATTAGCCACAAATGTCCTGAGAAGAGCAGCAATCGAGTCGTTATGACTTGTAATGTTAGCTGTTTCTTTTCCGTCACTAATAGCCCAAACACTGTATTGCTCTGTATTTGAATCTGTTTTATGAGTATTTAAATATCTTGCCAGTAAAACCAAACTACTATCTGCCATTTTTCCAATAGTATAGGGAATTCCCTTAATTGGACCTCCTTTCGTAGCCTCACAACAATAACCTTTTATATCAAACATCTTAGTTTGTTTTGGTCTTAATACTAATAACTCCTCGTGTGTTACTAAGATATCCTGATAATCGTTTTTACCGGCATTTGAATTAAATCGCCAACCTGCAGGTATCACAACAATTAATGAATCTTTCAATAAGTTAGAAACAGAATAATCTAATTCCAAACCACCTTTACAAATAGCTTTCGCAGAGATGTATTTTTTATCAAATGCTTTTTGAATAGACACCTTAGTTTTGGCTAGCATCACATTGGTTTCAAAAACACACAAAAAAAGTAGTGAGGTAATTAATTTAACATTCATGATTTCCAGATTTTAACCATATAATACATGGTTAAAAATTAGTTACATTTTAAATCTTTTTCTATCTTGCTGATGAAATAATTTAATTTACTAGTATGAATTTAAAAATGCGTTTAATTATCATGAGCTTCCTGCAGTTTTTTGTTTGGGGAGCATGGTTAATTACTGTTGCTAATTACTGGTTTGGAACTAAGCAATGGGATGGAACTCAGTTTGGAGCTATATTCTCTACCATGGGTATTGCATCGATATTTATGCCAACACTATGCGGAATTATTGCTGACAGGTGGCTAAACGCAGAAAAATTATATGGCATTCTTCATATATTGGGAGGTTTAACATTGATTTACGTTCCTCAAATAAATGATCCTTCCAGCTTTTTTTGGGTAATATTAATTGCTATGATTTTTTATATGCCAACCATTGCATTATCAAACTCTGTAGCCTATAATGCACTTAAAAGTAATAATATGGACGTTGTAAAAGACTTTCCCCCTATCAGAGTTTGGGGAACCATTGGGTTTATTGTTGCTATGTGGATTACTAATTTATCAGGTAACAAAGCTTCTGAAAATCAATTTTACATTGCTGCTATTGCAGCTATAGGTCTGGGTATTTATTCCTTTTCTTTACCTAAATGTAAGCCACAACATAAAACAGAAAACAATCAATCATTTGTTGATTTAATTGGATTAAGTTCGTTTAAATTATTTGCCAATTACAAGCTTGCTCTGTTTTTTATTTTCAGTATGTTTTTAGGTGCTGCTTTACAACTAACAAATGCTTATGGCGATGTGTTTTTAGATGACTTTAAACACCAGGCAGAATATGCGGATTCGTTTGTTGTGAAATACTCAACCATTATTATGTCCATTTCACAAATATCTGAGACACTGTTTATTTTAGCAATTCCATTTTTCTTAAAGAAGTTTGGTATTAAACAAGTGATGCTATTTAGTATGCTGGCATGGGTATTACGTTTTGGATTGTTTGCATTTGGAAATCCAACCGATGGCTTATGGATGATTATTGCATCATGTATCGTTTACGGTATGGCATTTGATTTCTTTAATATTTCAGGTTCTTTGTTTGTTGAAACATCAACTGATTCTACCATTCGCTCATCAGCACAAGGCTTGTTTATGATGATGACAAATGGTTTTGGTGCTGTATTTGGGAGTATCAGTAGTGGTTATATCATCGATCATTATTTTACATCTGAAACAGGAAAAGACTGGCATCATATCTGGCTCACTTTTTCAATCTATGCCCTTGTGATATCTGTATTATTTGCCATATTATTCAAACATAAACATGATCCTAAGGCAGTAGAAAACATTCAGCACTAGAACTATTTTTTGATAATTTAAAATATTAATTAAATTTACAATACTAAACAACCACAAAACCTATGCTACATTTAAACACAAACAAAATTGTTATCACTACTGATTTCTCAGAGACATCTTATTTGGCAATAAAGCACGGTGCTTTTTTAGCTCAATACACAAAAGGAGAAATTTATTTAGTACACATTATTACTAAACATTGGGAAAAATTTAATGTATTTACTCCAAGCATAACATTAGAGAATATTGAAAAAGCATCTGAAGCTGTTCAATCAAAATTAAATGAATTAGCATCAGATATTAAAAATCAGTATGGTGTTAAAGTAACTACGGTTGTTAATTCAGGAAACCCAACTACTGAGATTGTAAGATTAGCTAAAGAATTAAAAGCAGATTTAATTGTGATGGGAACTCATGGCTACAGCTCTTGGGAAGATTTAACAATAGGAAGTAATGCATTAAAAGTATTAACCAAAAGTCATTGCCCGGTTTTAACTATGAGCCAGCAAGCTGAATCATTAGGGTATCATAAAATTGTTTTACCAATTGATACATCTGAACACAGTAGACATAAAGTTGTTTTAACTATGGAATTGGCTAAACAATTTGCTGCACATGTATACGCGGTAGGTTTATTAACTGAAGATGAAGCAAGTAAAAAACCAGCGATGGAAGTTATGTTAAATCAAGTTGCTAATGCCGCAAAAGATAAAGGCGTTGCTTTTTCATCAGAATTATTAGAGAACGTAAAAAACAGAGCTGTTGCAACAGTAAAATACTGTGAAAAAGTTGGTGGAGATTTAATTTCAATTATGACCGATCAAGATGCTGAATTAAGTGGTTTCTTTTTAGGACCATATGCATTACAAGTTATTCATCATTCAAAAGTTCCTGTATTAAGTGTAAAACCTGAAGAACATCCTGAAAATGTAAGCTGGACAATGCTTTCAGGAACATAATAACTAATTCGACCATTTTTTAAAACGCACATTTAATATAAATGTGCGTTTTTTTATTTTTTATTGTATACATTTGCATCGCAATTTGGTTTTTCGGTATTTAATAATATCAAAAATTAAAAGGGAATCATGTGAAATTCATGAACAGTGCCCGCTGCTGTAAGTCTTAAAAATTGTTTTTAAAATACGCCACTGTTATTTATTAACGGGAAGGCTTAAAAACAAGAGACGAGTCAGAAGACCTGCCAATATGCGTTTTGAAGCTTTCGGGGAAACAAAGGCTAACAAAAATCAGGGTGTTTAGGCAACATTCTTATTTTCGTTTTCCTGTAAGTTATTATTGAAAATTAAAATGAATTGTTTTAAAACATATATGCATTTGTATTCAAATTTTTTGATTTGTATGCTTATATGTTTTGGCATTACTACAACCATACATGCTCAAAATACAGATACTACATCTCTTCAATTACAAGAGATTCCAATCATTGAAAATAAACAACAGATTTTTGAATCCTCAAAAAAAACAAATACGATAGATAGTTTAACTCTTGCTAGATATAATACAAGTTCTCTTGCTGATTTATTATCAAACCAATCTACTATTCACGTTAAACAGTATGGTAATGGAAATATAGCATCCACAAGTATGAGAGGAGGAAATTCAAGTCATACTGCACTATTATGGAATGGTTTGAATATACAAAATGCCTTACTTGGGCAACCAGATTTAAGTATAGTTAGCACTGATTTTTTTAATGATATATCTCTTGAACACGGAGGAGGAAGCGCACTTTGGGGAAGTGGAGCCATTGGCGGGAGTATACACTTACAAAATAAACCAATTTATAATCAAGGCTTTAAAACAAAATTACAAATGAGTATAGGAAGTTTTGATACAAAAAAAATATACTCAGGAATTTCATTAAGCAATAAACGCTTGTTATCAAACACAAAAATATACTATAGCAAATCTGTAAACAATTATTCTTATAAAGATACAACAGATAAAGAAAATCCAAATAAACAAGTTTATCATGCTAATTATATGGCACAAGGTATAATGCAAGAATTTGGTTTTCTAATTAATTCCTATCAAAAAATTAATGTGAGAGCATGGTACAATTATCTCTCAAGAAATATTCCAAGCGTTACCGGTATAATTAGCAAACAACATCAGATTGACGAAAATTTAAAATTAAATGCTGACTGGAATTACAACAAAAAAAACTTAAGAAATACCATTAGATTAGGATATTTTCATGACCACTTAAACTACTCTGATAGCACTGATAATATTTCAAATAGCAGTATTACAACTATTCCAAAAATAACTAGCAATAGTTTGATTAAAACCTTGATTGCTGAAACTGACAATTCTTTTTATTATAAGAAACATACCTTTAATATAGGCATAAATTACACAGCCTATCAAGCATCATTGTTTTCACAAGACTTTAACAATGATACAACTTACTGTTATCATTTAAATAAACTGGCAGTTTTTGCAGCCTATAAATTAAGCGTATTAAATTCAAAACTACATTATAACTTAGTTATAAGAAAAGAATTTACCAAACAAACGCAAATTCCATTTACAGGAAATACCGGGATAAATTATCAAGTATTAGAAAAAATAGGTCTAAAAATTAATGCTAATAAATCGTTTAGGCAGCCTACTCTCTATGATTTGTATTGGAATCCGGGAGGAAATCCAAATTTAAAACCTGAAGAGAGCTATGAGTTGGAAGGAAGTATAGTCTTTAAGCACCATTGGAAAAATATTTATTTGAATATCGAAGGCACATACTTTAACAGACATACTAGAAATTGGATAATGTGGTTACCAAATGGAAGTTCAAACTGGAATCCAATAAATATAGCAGAAGTTTATAGCCGAGGAACGGAAACCAAAACAGAATTATCATATTTAAAGAAAGATTTTCAATTAAAAATAATCATCAATACATCATATGTATTATCTACAAATCAAAAGGCTACTAGCGAAAACGACAATTCTGTTGGCAGACAACTAATTTTTACCCCAAGATACAATGGACAGACAGGTATTTTAATAGTCTACCAAAAATTAAATGTGTTATTTAATAACAACTACACTGGTTATAGATTTACTTCAACTGACAATACAAGTTGGGTAAACCCATATTATATTGCTAATTTTAAATGGTCGTATAATTATTCGTTTAATACAATTAATGCAGAAGTATTTTGTAGTATAAACAATCTTTTTAATAAAAATTATGTAGTTATACCAAACAAACCAATGCCATTAAGAAATTATGAAGTAGGAATTTGCATTAAATATGATAAACCAAAAAATAAAAAAACAGAACTAGAAACTATAACATACTAATATAACAAACATGAAAAAAACAGTTACTAAATTACTACTAGCATTAAGTACATTTATGAGCATTAATTCTAATGCACAAACCATCACATTTGACACATTTACCTTATCACCAAATTCATATTATAAAGACACGACAGGAGCCGATTTCTCTTCTAATGGCGCAACTTTCAGATACAACTGGAACACTTCGTGGGGTGGTTTTTGGGAGTCTGGTTCTGCATATACGAATGTTAATGATACAGTAAACGGAAATTACACCAACTTATATGGTTGTAAGCCTGGCATAGCATTCAGTAGCAACAACTATGCAACAGTTCAAAGTGGAGCAGTAATTACATTTTCAAATAATACAACAGCTGTAAATGGTTTTTATATTACCAACACAACCTATGCGTGGAAAACTATAAAAAACGGAAATCAATTTTCAAGAAAATTTGGAGACACTACCGGAACAGGCTCAGGAAATACTATTCCTCAAGGAGAATATCCTGATTGGTTTAAAATATTGGTGAGAGGTTACCGTGGTGGTAATATGTTAAACGATAGTATAGAATTTTACTTAGCTGATTATAGAGCGGCGGGAACTGCAAATGATTACGCTATCAAAAACTGGCAGTATGTCAATTGCCTTTCTTTAGGTCAGGTTGATAGCATTAGTTTTGAAATGAAATCAAGCGACAACTCTTTTGGTTTCATGAATACACCTGCCTTTTTCTCAATGGATAATTTTGTTATTCAAAGTACTGTAGGCATTGAAGAATTAGCTAACACCAAAAACATTTCTCTATTCCCAAATCCAACAAAAGAGAATTTATTTTTAAATTTTGAATCTACTTCAATGAACGAGTTAAATATTAGGGTATCTGATATTACAGGGAAAACACTTCAACAAAACACTATTCAAAGTTCAGTTGGAGAAAATCAATTAAAAATAAATACAGAAAACTATGAGGTAGGAATTTATTTTATTGAAGTAAATGACGGTTTAAATTCAAAAACAATCAAATTCATTAAACTATAATATTAAAGTGAAATTTTACGTTTTTATAGTATTAGTATTTTTATTAGGTTCTTGCGTGAAAGATAAACCGCAAGAGCCTATAAAAACTTCTGTCTCAATTAATTCGGACACAAAAGTTTTAGTGGTTAATGAGGGCAACTTTGGCTGGGGCGTGGGAAGCGTTTCATTATACGATGCTGCATCCGGAGCTTTAGTTGAGGATTATTACAAACAACAAAACAACAATTCAACATTGGGTAATGTGTGTCAAAGTATTACTAAATATAACAGCAATTATTACATTGTTATGAATAATTCCAATAAAATAGTTGTAGTTAACTCTTCTGATTTTGTAAAAACAGCAACTATTTCAGGACTGAATTCTCCAAGATATATATTGCCAGTTACCTATAATAAAGCTTATGTAAGCGACTTATATTCAAATTCAATCCAAATAATTGATTTAAATTCTAACGCCATTTCAGGTAACATTCCTTGCATAAACGGAACAGAACAAATGGCATTAATTTATAACAAAGCTTTTATCTCATGTTCAAACTCAAGCTATTGTTATGTCATAAACACCATATCAGATATAATAACAGACAGCATTAATGTTGGAAAAGGAAATTCGAGTATTTGTATTGATAAAAACTCTAAAATATGGATTTTAAGTACAGGAAATAGCGGGCAAAGTATCTCAGGAAAATTAACTAGAATAAATCCTGTGACTCTTCAAATTGAGCAAACATTTAATTTCTCAAGTACTGATAGTCCAAATAAATTATGCATCAATAAAACTAGAGACACATTATACTATTTAAATAACGGAGTTTATCAATTTCCAATTGTGTCGTCTTCATTATCGTCAAATCCTTTAATTAATCAAGGCACTAAATTGTATTATGGTTTAGGCGTTAATCCTAAAGATTACAATATATATGTTACTGATGCTATTGATTACGTTCAAAAATCAAAAGTTGAAATTTATAAACCAAATGGAAGTTTTGTGACTAATTTTAACGCGGGCATTATTTCAAACGGTTTTATGTTTGAATAGCGAGATTCTATTATCTTTGCTTAAGTGCAAAGCCATTTACATATAATTTCATTTGATATACCATACCCTGCTAATTACGGTGGTGCAATAGATGTATTTCATAAAATAAGATGTCTCCACAAACAAGGCATTAAGGTT
Organism: Bacteroidia bacterium; assembly: GCA_035439445.1. Taxonomy (GTDB): domain Bacteria; phylum Bacteroidota; class Bacteroidia; order B-17B0; family Aurantibacillaceae; genus UBA4416. The sequence continues at coordinate 116,871 of DAORKG010000005.1, read as the reverse complement.
ATACTACATTGTTTTGAATACGGCAATAGAACAAGTTCTCCCGAATTAGAAAAATTATGCGAAAAGGTTTATTATTACAAACGTAATACTTCTTTCTTAAACCAATTATCGTTATTACCTTTTAATGTCAAATCAAGAATTGACAAGGAGTTAAAACAAAATTTACTGAAAGACAACTGCCCTATTTTGTTTGAAGTATTACACACTTGTTATTTACTAAACCATCCTGATTTCAAAAACAGAAAAAAATTATTCAGACATAGTAATATTGAACATGAGTATTTTTTGGAATTAGCAAAAGGGGAAAAATCGTTTCTAAAAAAACTCTATTTAAAAATAGAAGCATGGAAATTAAAACGATTTGAAAAACAAATTACAAATGCTGATTGCATACTTTCTGTATCTGAAACTGATTTAAGCTATTTCAAAAAAACATATCCAAACACAAAAAGCGTATACTTACCAAGCTTTCATAAATTTGACGAGTTACAATGTAAAACAGGCAAAGGAGACTATATTTTATATCATGGTAATTTATCTATTTCCGAAAACTACAATGCTGCCTTATGGCTAATTAAACATGTATTTTCAAAAATCAATCATAAAATAATCATTGCCGGATTAAATCCTCCACAACATTTAATTGAAGAAATAAAAAAGCATTCGCATATTATATTAAAGCAAAATTGCACAGAATTAGAAATGCAATCATTAATCGAAGAGGCCCAAATACACTGCTTATTCACAGAACAAGCAACAGGCTTGAAATTGAAATTATTAAATGTATTATACTCAGGGAAATTCGTCATTGCAAATACAAACATGCTGGTTGGCACAACATTAACAGAGGCTTGCACGATTGCAAATACTCCTAAAGAATTTATTGATTCTATTAATCAGTTCTTTGAACTAGAATTCACCAATCAAGGAATTGAGAAAAGAAAAAAACTAATAGCATCGATTAATAATGAAGAAAAAACAAAGAAATTAATCGACCTATTTTCCTAATTCTGCTTTAGCCTCAGCGATTACATTTTTCGAATTACCAACAAACACTTTCTTTCCTATAAAAATAACAGGGCGTTTCAAAAAAGTATATTCTTCTAATATAAATTTCTTGTAATCGTTTTCTGTTAACTTTCTTTCAGCTAAACCCAACTCTTTATATTTACGGGCAATTCGGCTAAATAAGGCTTCATAACTACCAACTGCATTTTTCATTTCATCTAATTGAGATAGAGTAATTTTTTCTGTTTTAATATCTTGAAATACAAACCCCTTTTCTTTTAATCCCAAATCAGAAATAATACGTTTACATGTGTCGCAGGTAGAGAGATAATATATTTTATTCATTTTTTCTAGCTATTTAAATTCAGAGAATATTTTTTGACTTCAACTCCTCAAAGTTCGTTTGAATATAAAAATAAAAAAAGAGACGCATATTTTATACATCTCTTTTTTTATTTCAAGTCATTTCTTGAAAATTTTATCCTAACATTTTTAAGAAAGAAATTTCTTTCTCCGTTAAGAAACGGTATTTACCTCTAGGTAAATCTTTTTTAGTTAGGCCTGCAAAAGCAACTCTATCTAGCTTTACAACTTCATAGCCTAAGTGCTCAAACATACGGCGTACAATACGGTTTTTACCACTATGTATTTCGACACCTAATTCATATTTTCCTGTGCCTACAAATTCAACCGCATCAGGTTTAATAAAACCATCAGCTAAATCAACACCTTCATTCAACATTCTATAATCTTCTGTGGTCATTTTTTTATCCAAAGTAACATGATATACTTTACGAACTTCGAACTTAGGATGAGTTAATTTAGCAGTCATGTCGCCATCATTAGTAAATAGCAAAATACCTGTTGTATTTCTATCTAATCTACCTACAGGATATAATCTTTCCTTACAAGCTTTTCTAATTAATTCCATTACTGTTCTGCGCTCCTCTGGGTCATCCATAGTCGTAATGTAATCTTTAGGTTTATTTAAAATCAAATATTTTTTTGTTTCATTTTTAATAGGCACTCCACCGTAAGTTACCACATCAGTAGGGTTTACTTTATAACCCATTTCAGTAACTATCTTACCGTTAACTGTAACCACACCGGTTGCAATTAAAACATCTGCCTCTCTACGAGAACAAATTCCTGCATTGGCAACATAACGATTCAAACGGATTGCGTCATCACTTACGTTTTTTTGAGTAGATGTTTTACCAGGCCCTGCTTTTTTTGACTTTTCAACTACACGTTCTGATTTTGAAAGCTTTGGTTCATATGGTTTATCAAAATTTTTCTTCTCAACAAATGATTTTTTTGGTCTGTCGCCATCATCTCGTTTTGCGTATGGTTTTTTAGTTTCACTGTCAAAATTTCTTCGTGGCCTATCATCACTTCTACCTTCGCGTTTTGCGAACGGACGTTTTTCATCATCACCATAACTTCTGCGTGGTCTATCATCATTTCTTCCCTCACGTTTTGCAAATGAACGTTTCTCTCCGTCTCTTTCATCGAAACTCTTGCGCGGTGACGAACTCTCATATTTACCTTCAGAACGTTTTACAAATGATTTTTTTTCTCTATCTCCAAAACTTCTACTAGGTCTGTCCCCATCTTCTCTTCTTTTAAAAGTACGTTTTTCTCCCTCTCTTTCACCAAACGACTTTCTAGGTGAAGCACTTTCATACTTACCATCTGAACGCTTTACAAATGCTTTTTTATTATCATCATCAAAACTTTTTCTAGGTCGCTTTTCTGAACTTTCCTCTCTCTTACCAAATGAACGCTTTGGTTTATCAGAACTCGAAAAAGATTTTCTTTTATTAAAATCTGTTGAGCCTCCTTTTGAAAACGTTTTTCTAGGCCCTTGACTATCTCTACTCATTAATTATATTTTTGGCAAATGTACGTATAATTTAGGGATTTGCGGATAGTTAATTAGCTGAATTACATAAAAAGCCTATCTTTGCAAAATGTCTGATTTAGCCTATAAAAAAGCTTTAACCGAATATTTAGAAGGTTTTGTAAGTGAGCGTCGAAGAGGTCGTTTACATGAAGTTTTAGCAGAAAGAACCAATCACATGCAATTGGTTTTAGAAGATGTTTATCAAACTCACAATTTTAGTGCTGTTCTCAGAAGTGCTGACATTTTCGGAATTCAAACAACTAACTTTATTGAAAATCGAAATAAATATAAAATCAGCGAAGATGTGTCCATGGGTTCAACACAATGGTTAACTCTGAATCGTTATCAGAACCATGAAAACAACACCAAAACATGTTTATCTGATTTGAAATCTCAAGGCTACAGAATTGTAGCAACTTCTCTTCATAAAAACAGTGTTTCTCTAGAAGAATTAAATATTTCAAAGCCATTCGCATTGGTATTTGGCACTGAACTAACAGGCATTACAAAAGATGTGGAAGATGTTGCAGATGATTTCATCAAGCTGCCTATGTATGGTTTTACTGAGAGTTTTAATATCAGCGTTTGTGCTGCCTTATGCATGTATCATTTGAGTTCAAGAATCAGAAAAGAAGTTCCAAATTACGGTTTATCCGAAGAAGAAAAGCGTGATATTTACATTGACTGGCTAAAAGCTTCCATTAGAAAACAGGATTTAATCGTCAAGGAATTTGACTCAAAGTATTACCAAAAAGCTTAACACTTACCTCTTGACATTTTAGAGAAAAACTGTATATTTGAGAGATGGAATTTTCAGCAGCTCAAATAGCAGCCTTATTAGGCGGAACAGTAGAAGGGGATGAAAACACAGCTGTTTCAAACCTTTCAAAAATTGAAGAAGGAAAGCCCGGAACATTATCGTTTTTGGCTAATCCTAAATATACTAACTACATCTATGAAACTGATGCTAGTATTGTTATCGTAAACAAATCATTATCTCTTGATAAACCCATCAAATCAACTTGCACACTTATCCGTGTAGAAGACTCTTATGCAAGTTTTGCAACCTTGTTGGAAATGTATAACCAATTCAAGGGCAATAAAACAGGCATTGAACAACCTTCATTTATTGGCACTAACTCTACCTATGGAACTGATTGTTACATTGGCGCATTTGCATATATTGGCAACAATGTAAAGATTGGCAATAACACCAAAATTTACCCTCATGTTTACATTGGCGATAATTGCGTGATTGGAGACAACACCACTTTATTTTCAGGAGTTAAAGTTTATCATGAATGTAAAATCGGGAATAACGTTACTGTTCATTCGAGCACTGTAATTGGTAGTGATGGGTTTGGATTTGCTCCACAAGATGGAAAAGAATTTGCGAAAGTACCTCAAATTGGAAACGTAGTAATTGAAGATAATATTGAAATAGGCTCAAACTGCTCTATTGACAGAGCAACACTAGGATCTACTATACTTCGTAAAGGCGTTAAGTTGGATAATCTAGTTCAAATTGCACACAACGTTGAAGTTGGTGAAAACACTGTTATTGCAGGTTTATCTGGTGTAGCAGGATCAACTAAAGTTGGTAAAAATTGTATGATTGCTGCACAAGTTGGTATTGTTGGACACATCAAAATAGCTGACGGAGTTAAGATCGCTGGTCAAGCAGGTGTTGGTTCTTCTATTGAAAAAGAAAATGAAATTGTACAAGGTTCACCATCATTTCCATTAGGTGATTTTAGAAGAAGTTATGTGCTATTCAGAAATTTACCTAAAATGAATGATAGACTAAAAGACATTGAAAATAAATTAAAATAGTGAGTCGATGAGTCAATGTGACTATTAGACAATTAAAATAAAAAAGAATAACAATTCGTGCATTGTCAAATCGACTAATTATCGAATTAACTAATTAAAATAATGGCAGATAAACAAAGAACAATTGGAAAAGCAGTTTCCATTACCGGTAAAGGTTTACACACAGGCGCTCCTGTTACATTAACTTTTAATCCCGCTCCTGAAAATCACTGGTATAAATTTCAAAGAACAGATTTAGAAGGTCAACCAATTATTGATGCAGATTGTGACTTAGTAGTTGACACTTCACGAGGAACTACATTAGAAAAAAATGGGGCTCGCGTTCACACCACTGAACATGTATTAGCGGCATTAGTAGGTATGGGGATTGATAATTGTTTAATTCAAGTTACAGGCCCTGAAATGCCAATCATGGATGGTAGTTCCTTGAAGTTTATTGAAATATTAGAAACTGCAGGAATTGTTGAACAAGAAGCTGAACGTGATTATTTTGAATTAACTGAAAATCTTACATACGAAGATCCGGTTAAAAAAGTAGAAATGTTAGCTGTTCCTCAAGATGAATTCAGAATCACAGTAATGGTTGATTATGGCAGTGAAGTTTTAGGAACGCAACATGCAAGCATGTATCATGTTGGAGAATTTAAAAATGAAATTGCACCATGTAGAACATTTGTTTTCTTAAGAGAATTAGAAGCATTATTAGCTCACAACTTAATTAAAGGTGGTGACATGGACAATGCCATTGTTTTAGTTGACAGCGAATTACCTGAAGAAAAACTAAACCATTTACGCAAAGTATTTAATAAACCTGATGTTGAAGTAAAAGGCAAAGGTGTATTAAACAATACTAAATTACGTTTCTTTAATGAGCCAGCTCGTCATAAATTACTTGATATTGTTGGAGATTTAGCATTAGTTGGCCGCCCAATGAAAATTCATGTTTTAGCTGCACGTCCAGGTCATGCAGGAAACGTTGATTTTGCGAAAAAATTAAAAGCATTAGCTAAAAAACAAAAAGCAGAAAAAGACTATCCGAAAGTAGATTTAAATCAAGCTCCATTATTAAACATCATGGATATCATGAAAATTTTACCTCACCGTCAACCGATGTTATTGGTAGATAAAATCATGGAACTATCTGCTGAACATGTTATTGGTGTAAAAAATGTCACATTAAACGAGGAATTTTTCAAAGGTCATTTCCCTGGAGAGCCTGTGATGCCGGGTGTTTTATTAATTGAAGCCATGGCTCAATGTGGAGGTGTATTAGTTTTAAAAACAGTTCCTGATCCTGAGAATTATTTAACTTATTTCATGAAAATTGACGGAGTGAAATTTAAACAAAAGGTAATTCCGGGTGATACTGTAGTATTTAGTTTAAATTTATTGACACCAATTCGCCGTGGTATTTGCCACATGAAAGGTGTTGCATATGTAAACAACAAACCTGTAATGGAGGCTGAAATGATGGCCCAGATAGTTAAAGTAAAAGGTAACGAAGTAAAAACAACTGAAACTCAATTAGCCTAACATTTTTCACATGATATCACCTCTTGCAAACGTAAGCCCCAAAGCCAAAATAGGAAATAACGTAACTATCGAACCATTTGCAACAGTATATGAAGATGTTGTCATTGGTGATAATACATATATTCATCCCAATGCAATTATTTATCCGGATACAACCATTGGTAACAATTGTCAAATATTTCCGGGAGCTTTAATTGGGATAGTTTCTCAAGATTTAAAATACAAGGGAGAAAAGGCAAAAACTACCATTGGAAATAACACAATCATCAGAGAGTATGTTACAGTTCACAAAGGTACATCTGATAGAATGTTAACTGCAATTGGAGATAACTGTTTAGTAATGGCATATGCTCATGTTGCTCACGATTGTATCATTGGAAATAATGTTATCCTAGCAAACTATGTTGGTTTAGCAGGTCATGTTACCATTGAAGATTTTTCGATATTAGAAGGTTATGTTGCTGTTCAACAATTTGTAGTAGTTGGAGCGCATACATTTTTAGCGGGCACTTCAAAAGTTCGTAAAAATGTGCCACCATATATTCGTGTGGCACGCGAACCATTACAATATATTGGCGTTAATTCAGTAGGATTATCTCGTAGAGGATTTGATAAAGAAACTATTAATCAAATTGAAGATATATACCGTTTAATTTTTGTGAGAGGTCACAATACATCTAAAGCACTAGAATTAGTAGAACAAGAAATTCCTGACTCTCCAGTTCGTAAAAAAATTGTTGAATTCATAAAGAATTCATCAGATGGAATTGTAAAAGGAATTTAATTACACATCTTATCATGTCTCGTATTTTAACCGGAATAACAAGTAATAACATTCCTCACTTAGGAAATATTTTAGGTGCAGTTTTGCCTGCCATAGAACTCAGCAAACAAGCAGATAACGAATCTTTCTTTTTTATTGCTGACTTACACTCTCTAATTTCACAAAAAGATGCAAAAGCCAGAATAGAAAGTGTAAACTCTGTTGCTGCTACATGGCTGGCTTTCGGGTTTGATACTCAAAAGAATTTATTATACCGCCAAAGCCGCATACCCGAAGTGTGTGAATTAACCTGGTATTTAAATTGTTTCACACCCTATCCTATGTTAGCTAATTCTCATTCATTTAAAGATAAAGCTGACAGATTGAGCGATGTGAACTCAGGCTTATTTACCTATCCTGTGTTAATGGCTGCTGATATTATTTTATATGATGCAGAATTTGTTCCAGTTGGTAAAGACCAAATACAACATTTAGAAATAACAAGAGATATTGCATCAGCATTTAATAACAAATACCAACAAGATGTTTTTGTTTTACCTCAAGTAAAAATTGATGAAAATGTAATGACTATTCCTGGAACAGATGGTCAAAAAATGAGCAAATCATATAACAACTTCATCAATATATTTTTACCTGAAAAAGATTTATTAAAGGTAATCAAAACAATTGTTACAGATGCTACTCCACTTGAGGAACCTAAGAATCCTGACACTTGTAATGTTTTTAAATTATACAAGCTATTAGCTAATGAATCTCAAGTTTCAGAAATGCGTAACAATTATTTGAAAGGTGGTTATGGTTACGGGCATGCTAAAACTGCCTTATATGAACTCATTTTAGCTAAATTTGAAAAACCAAGAAATCGATACAATGAGCTAATGACAAATACCGATTTATTGGAAAAAGAACTTCAAGTAGGTGAAGCTAAAGCAAGAAAAATTGCCCAGGAAAAATTAAAACAAGTAAGAAGTGTTTTAGGTTTTTGATAAAAATGATTTTTATCATTGCCTAGATTATTTTTTGTTTGGTACTTAGAACGAAGTAAATACGGCCTCTTATTTTATAACACAAAACCAAAAAACATGAAAAAAATCTACTTTATTTTTATGGTCTTAATTGCATTTGCTTCAAAGTCAAGTGCCCAATGTACAGGATGCACAACAAACATTACCGGTTTAGATGCGGCTCCTCATATCGTCACCGCAGGTCAGGTATTTTGTATTGCACCAACAGGTACGGTTACAGGACAAATAACTGTATCTGCAGGAGGAACTCTATGTAACCAAGGAACTATTAATTCATTTAATTTATGGATAGCTGGTGGTACATTAAAAAATTACGGAACCATAAATACCAATAATGTTTTAATTTCTACAGCAGGAACTTACACAAACTATTCTACAACAATTATTGATAGTTTACTTGTTGAAAATCCATCATCCAACTATGTCAATTATGGCACCCAAACTAGCGATGCTTTTGGGATTGCAGATTACGGGACAGTATTAAATAATGGGACTGTAAGTACATTATTAATGGCTGATTCTATTGGAAGTGTTACCAACAATGGAACTATTAATGTTACAGGGCCTGGTTTTTCAAATGCATATACTAGTACTTTTATTAATAATGGAAATGTAAATGTAACCACAGACTTTGCCAATTCTTATTCAAGCAATTTCACGAACAATAATTACATGAGTATTGGAAGAGATTGGTACAATTCTACAAGTGCAAATTTTACTACAAAATGTATGATGAATGTTGGAAGAGATTGGTACAACTCTTCAAATGTTTATGGACCAAGCACTGGCTGTGGTGGATTTAACATAGCGGGAAATTCGTTGAGTTCAGGATTAATCGGCTCTGCAAGTACCCACATTGATTTGTGTGATGCCGGACACCCTGTTTTAGGTATTGATGGTCCAGGAGGAACTATTATAAATACAACAACCTATTGCACATGTGTAAATAGTTGTGCTATAGTTACAGGGATAAAAGAAACTGCCAAACAATCTTTAACTTCAATTTCGTCAATTTACCCTAACCCTGCTTCAAGTAAAGTAAATATTAAATTAAATAGTCAAGAATCAGAACGTCTTATTTTAGAAGTTAGAGACATGATGGGGAAAAATGTTATGCATAAAATCATATATGTAAATATAGGAGAGAATGAATTAGAAATTAATGTTTCCAATTTCTCAGAAGGTACATATATTATAAACATTACAGATTCTCACCAATCACAAACAAAACAATTATTTAATGTAACTAAATAATCTCCATCACTACAATAAATAAAGAAGGCTTGATATTTTATCAAGCCTTCTTTATTTATTAACTACCCAATTGTTTTCGGCATTTCCAAATAATTAATATATCTTTTTCAATGTTGTAGTCTTTAGCGTATCTTAAATTAGCTAATTTAATTTTATTACTATCAATCTCTTTATCCAATAACATTGCCGGATAAAGAACCGATCTTTTGATTTCAGGCAGTGATCTATCTGTTATTTTTCCGTAACCTACCCAGGAGTAAAAACCAAATAAAACATTAAAACAGTTTAAAAAGTAATTGGATTTATTTTCTTGAATAAATAACAAAACAGGGCTAAAAAGAATAGCCAGTATACTAACACCTATATCTAATAATCGTTTATTACGTTTATTATTTGATTTAGATACACTATTCACATCAATCACATATAAATCTCCGGCAGTATCAACATCATTACTTCCAATAATAGATAAACTTTCAGGGGGAGCAATTTTAAAGTCAACACCGCTTGACACAAGAGTGAGCATATTATTTATAATGAATTGAGAACTTATATCCTTAGCACAGAAAATAATTTCGTTGATTTGATGAACCTTAATGATTTCATCAATTTGGTTAATTTTACCTATATAGTAAGGATTATGAACACCATTAATTTCTGCACTCACAAAACCAACAAAACCTGGATTAGCCTGAGTTTGCTTCAATAGAGCCGACACCCTGTTAAACTCTTGTTCTTCTCCAATAATAGCTATTCGCTTTGTTTTTGCACTACTCAAACTATATGTTTTAAATTTTAATACGTGGTATAATAAACGTGTTAAAACAAAACAAACCATAGCCCAACTCGTTCCCAATAAAATCAAAGCTCTCGAAAACCTTAATGACTCAGGCAACAGAGAATATCCCATTAAAATAAAAACAGTTCCTACTAATACACCTCTTATGATTTTTAAAATTTTAATTGGTTTATCATAACCTCCATTAAAATATACCATCACTACCCATGCTGTTGCATATAAAGGAAATGCAACACTTAATAATTTTTCTGAATAAATATCACCGTCAATACCTGTCTTTTGCTGATAAATATTTTTAATGAAAAATAAGCCAAAAGTGATAATTCCAAAATCAATCATCGGCACAGTGAAGGCTTTAAAAAACCTTGACAGCAATGCTAAACTGGCTTTTAAGAAAATAGCTAAATGTATTAAGGCATTAAACCAAAAGGCATTGGAACCGCTAAAATGTTTATTCGAAAATATAGCCATGGCTTTATAAAAAATGACTACATAATTCAAACTACTTCTTTTAGTACTCTCTCCTTTGTAATGAATAATTTGAGTATCCGGGAAATAATAATTTTTATACCCGGCCTTTTTTATTCGGTAAGACAAATCAATATCTTCTCCATACATAAAGAATGTCTCATCTAAAAAACCAATTTTATCTAGAACTGTTTTGCGAATCAACATAAACGCCCCGCTCATCACATCAATTTCTGCTAATTCATCTTCCGATAGATAGGATAGATGATATTTTCCAAAGCGCTTTGACTTAGGAAAAAAGCGAGAGAAACCAAACATTTTATAAAAAGCTACCTCCGGTGTAGGTAAGCCTCTTTTTGATTCAGGCGCGAAATTTCCCTGACCATCAAGCATTTTTACACCTAGCCCTCCTGCATCAGGATGTTCATCCATAAATGCTAATATTTTCGAAAAAGTATCTTCCTGAACGACCGTATCGGGATTTAATAAAAGCACATACTCACCTTTGGCAATTTTAAGTGCTTGATTATTAGCTACTGAAAATCCGGTATTTGTTTTATTGACTATTAAATTAACTTGGGGAAATTTCTCTTTTATGAGAGTAACAGAGCCATCAACCGAATTATTATCAACAACAAATACCTCACAGGCAATATTTTCCGATGCTTTCAGCACAGAAAACAAGCACTGCTCAATAAAGTGCTTCACGTTGTAATTAACAATAACGACAGATAATTTGGTCACAAGCTATAAAGTGCTAAAAATAGCAAAATATTGTAATAATTAAAGTATTAAAAAAAGACCGTTTATATTGAAAAAAAAGTATTAAATTCGCATTCCAAATTTTAAGTTTACTTAAAAATGGTCCCGTAGCTCAGCTGGATAGAGCAACAGCCTTCTAAGCTGTGGGTCATTGGTTCGAATCCAATCGGGATCACTCTAAAACTTCCTTTTTTAAGGAGGTTTTTTTGTTATACAAAATCTGTTATATTTATATTTCATTAAATAACAGATATGCAATCAAAAGCAAAAAATGTAAGTGATTATTTAAAAGAAGTGCCTGAAGACAGAGCGCCTTATTTCAAAAAATTAAGAGACACTGTTGCAAAAAATCTTCCGAAAGGATTTGAAGAGTGCATGCAATATGGCATGATTAGCTACGTGGTTCCTCATTCCATTTTTCCTGATGGATACCATTGCGACCCTAAAATTCCATTACCACTTATCAGTGTAGCATCTCAAAAAAATTTTATTGCTCTTCATCATATGGGTATTTATGCTAATCCAAAATTATTGGAATGGTTTGTAGCAGAGTATCCAAAACATTGTAAAACAAAATTAGATATGGGGAAAGGTTGTATTCGCTTTAAAAAAGCTGACCAGATTCCATTTGATTTAGTTGCAGAGCTAGTACAAAAAATATCTGTAAAAGACTGGATAAAAATGTATCAGGACGCATTCGTGAAATCTAAAAAATAACATATACCAAACACTATCCCTAAATGAACTATTTCTATAAACTATTTATATTCATATTTCTAACAACTCCTGCAATCATGAGTTCGCAGGGCTTTCAGGTAAACTTACAAGGACAAAAACAACAAGGCATGGGCGGAGCCGGAACAGCATTGATGCAAGATGCAGCCTCCTTATTTTTTAATCCTGGTGGAGCAAGTTTTGTTCATGGAAACTCTATTAATCTAGGAGTTACTCCCACTATTGCAAGAGGTGCATACATGGATGCTGCGACCAATCAAGTTTCAAGAACTAACTCTCCTATTAGTACGCCTTTTGCAGCTTATGGCTTATTTGAACTAAAAGACAGTTCCAAATTAAAATTGGGCTTAGCAGTTTACACACCATTTGGCAGCACAGTACAATGGGAAAATAACTGGACCGGGAGATTTGCATTAACCAGATTAGAACTAAGAGCTATATTTTATCAGCCTACAGTAAGCTATAGAATCAATGATAAAATTGGTATTGGTGCAGGATTAGTTTACGCGAGTGGAAAAGTAAACTTACAAAAAGACATTCCTGTTATCGATCAAAACGGCAATTACGGACATGCTGAATTAAACGGAAAAGCATCTGGCTATGGTTTTAATGCAGGCATTTACTTTAAACCAATTGAAAAATTAAGCATAGGCTTAACATATCGTTCAAAAATTGACATGAAAGTAAATAACGGACAAGCCACATTTAAAGTCCCTGCCTCATTAGCGGCTAATTTTCCTGATGGTAAATTTTCTTCGAGTTTACCTTTACCAAATGTTACTACATTAGGTTTCGCCTATAATATAAATAGCAAATTAGATGTTGCTTTAGATATTAATTATGTTGGATGGAAAGCATATGATACTTTATCATTTGATTACGAAAACAATACAACTTCATTAATCGATACAAAATCTGCTAGGATGTATAAAAACACTTTTGCATTCAGAGGTGGCGCACAATATAAAATTAACACAAACTTTTCTGCTCGCTTAGGTTTAGCATACGGTATAACACCAGTTCAAAATGGTTATGTAACACCAGAAACACCTGATGCAAACAGAATAAATTATACAGCAGGAATCGGATATGAGTTAGGTAAACATTTAAAAATTGATGCCTCATTTTTATTCACCCATCTCGAACGAAAAGATACAAACTTAGAAACAAATTTAAGCGGAACTTTCAAAACAAATGTTTGCGCTCCAGGAATATCAATTGGTTACAAATTTTAAGACATTTAAATTATGATGAAATTATATACATCCATTTTTTTATTTGCAACTGTTATTATTACAACAGGCTGCAATCCAAAATTTAAAGAGCCCGAAGTTGACAAAGGGAGTATTGATGCTTCTAACTATGTAGCTATTGGAAGTTCTATGACTGCCGGTTATGCAAACGGAGCATTGTATTATGACGCACAAGAAAATTCATATGCAACAATTTTAGCTGAACAATTTAAATCAATTGGAAGTGGAGAATTTAAAATTCCATATGTTTCTGCTAGTTCAATTGGTTGTGGTAATGCTAATAATTCACCTTCCATTTTGGGTGACAGAATGGATTGTCAGGGCGTAACCTCACTAGGCCCTGTAAAAATTGCTCCTCAGGGAGATATTTCAATTTTCGCATCTAATATTTATGCTAGCCAAGGTCCATTTAATAATTTTGGAGTGCCTGACTTAAAAGTAATAGATGCAGATGTGGCTGGCTTATCAAATCCTTTTTATCAGCGTATGGCATCAAGTGCAAGTTCTTCTGTTTTATCAGATGCTATTGCTAAAAATCCAACATTTTTTACTGTGATGCTTGGATTAAATGATGTTTTAAATTATGCATTAAAAGGCGCAACTGCAGATAACATTACTCCTATTAATGGTGCAGCAGGTATAGGCTTTGAAGCAAGTATTAATAATATAATTAATAAATTAACGGCTAATGGCTCAAAAGGTATTATTGCTAATATACCAAGTATTAAATCAATGGCTTATTTTAATACCATTGCCTGGAATGCCTTGAAATTAGATGCTACATCAGCTGACAATTTAAATTTATACTACGGAGCTATAAGCGCACCGTTTAGTTTCTCTGAAGGAAATAATGGTTTTGTTATTCAAGACGCAAGTCAGTTTTTAGGATTCAGACAAGCTCAGGAAGGAGAATTTATTTTATTAAATGTACCTCTGGATTCTGTGAAATGTCACAAATGGGGCTCTTTAATTCCAATCCCTGACAGATATGTTTTAACTACAGCAGAAATAAACACTATAGAAAATGCTATTAATAATTATAATAGCATTTTAAAAAATATTGCTGATGCTAAAGGATTAGCTTTTGTAGATGTAAATTCATTTTTTGCAAAAGTAAAAACAGGATACGCATATAATGGAGTATCTGTAAATGCATCATTTGTGTCAGGTGGTTTCTACTCTTTAGATGGATTGAATTTAACACCAAGAGGCAATGCCTTATTGGCTAATGAATTTATTAAAGCCATCAATTCTACCTACAAATCATCTATTCCAGAGGCTCTTGCTACAAAATATCCGGCGGTGATTTTTCCATAACTAAATCTTTTAGGGCATCTGGTGTTAAATAACATATCAATACTAAAATGATTTAAAAAAAAGATTAAATTTATCATAACCTAAACTTTACACTATGAAAAAAATTTACTTTTTTGCCTTATCTACCATTGCCAACTTTGGTCTTTTAAAGGCTCAAACGCCATGTGCTACCGGAAGATATGCAACTGATACATTTACAAATGTTACAACAACCAGTAATATTGTTTTTGGATCAAACTTAACAGCCGCAGGATCAACACAAACGCTTACCTTAGACTTTTACGAACCTACCGGTGACACTGAAACAAAACGCCCCTTAATTATCTGGGCACATGGTGGTAGTTTTATTTTTGGAACCAAAAATGACGGTGATGTTGTTACTTTATCACAATCTTTTGCAAAAAAAGGATTTGTTTGTGCATCTATCAATTATCGTTTGGGGTTAACCCCTTTTGATTCAGTAGGTGCAGTGAAAGCTGTTTTAAGAGCTGTTCAAGATATGAAAGCGTCTATTCGTTTTTTCTACAAAGATAAATTAACCTCAAACACCTATAAAATAGATACTAACAATATTTTTATCGGGGGGAGTTCAGCAGGTGCAATTACAGCATTACATACAGCATATTTAGACAAAACATGTGAAGTAAATTATTACATGAATGATTCAGTTATAAATTCATTAGGTGGTATGGAAGGTTATAGCGGAAACCAATGCTATTCATCTAAAGTAAAAGGTGTTATTAATTTATGTGGGGCATTAGGAAGATATGGATGGATCCAACCTGGTGATGTGCCATTTTGCTCTATGCACGGAACAATTGATGGAACTGTAAAGTATAATAGAGGCCCTGCTGCACCGTTAGGTGCACAACTAATTGTATTAGACGGTAGTAGAATGCTAAAAGAACAAGCAAATGCGACTGGTGTAGCAAATCCTTTCTATACTTGGTACGGAAAAGATCATGTACCCTTTGCATCATCTACTACTTATATGGATAGTACAGTGAAATTTGTAAGAGACTTTTTGGTTTCTAATTTAGGATGTACTGATGCGCCATTAATTGCCCCTAACACACCGGCACAAACCGCAACTTTGTACGCTTATACTACTTGTACAACCAATGTAACAATGGCATGTTCTCAAGTTGGCATTAAAGAATTAACCAATAATTCTATTATTTCAGAGGTTTATCCTAATCCTTCAGAAAATGATATGACTGTGGTTTTCGAAAATTCAAATACTACTCATAAAATTGAATTATTGGATGTGACCGGAAAAACAATAAGTTCTGAAACTACAGATGAAACAAGCATTAAGATCAAGAAAAATAACTTATCAGCAGGTTTATACTTTTTAAAAGTAACTAATAAAAACGGGCAATCAACAACACAAAAAGTAATTTTTAAATAATAGTATATCCTAATTTTTTTTTAAAGCCCAATATAAATTGGGCTTTTTTATTTTCTTCTTTTTATACAAAAAATAAAAAATTACTTTTACTACAATGTTTGCCATTATTGATATAGAAACTTGCGGTGGAAAATTTGAATACCCAAAAGGACGAATTACAGAGATATGTATCATTATTCATGATGGCTTGCAAGTAACCGAAAAATTCACTTCGTTAATTAATCCTGAATGCTACATTTCTCCATTTTACACAAACATTACCGGTATAACTAATCAAATGGTAGCCGATGCACCTAAGTTTCATGAAATTGCAAATACAATTCTAAAACTAACAGAGGGCAGAACTTTTGTAGCACACAATGTTAGCTTTGATTATAATTTCATTAAAGGAGAATTTGCCTCGTTAGGATATCATTTTGAAAGAGAAAAATTGTGTACTGTAAAACTCAGTCGTAAACTAATTCCAGGTAAAAAAACATATAGCCTTGGGCCTTTATGTGAATCATTAGGAATTAACAATGATGCCAGACACAGAGCGGAAGGTGACGCGTTAGCAACCGCAAAATTATTCGACATTTTACTGCAAATAAAAAGTACTCAGCGATAACTATTTTTATGCTTTTTGTATATTTACCCTATGCAAAAAATATTAATTACAGGTTCCAACGGATTACTAGGTCAGAAATTAGTTTACAAGCTAAAAGATAAAGCTAACGTAGTATGCATTGCTACTGCGCGTGGTGAAAACAGATTAGTAAATAAATCTGGCTATGAGTATGCCGAATTAGACATTACAAATTACGAGAACGTATTATCTGTATTTAAAAAATACTTGCCTGATGTTGTAATTAATACTGCCGCTATGACCAATGTGGATGCATGCGAAAGCGATAGAGAAGGAGCATATTTACTTAACACAACTTCCGTTAAAAATCAGGTAGAGGTTTTAGAAAAATTACAAATAGAAAATCCTAATTATAAACCACATTTCATTCACTTATCAACTGATTTTATTTTTGATGGAACGCACGGACCACTGGATGAAACAGAAAAACCAAATCCATTAAGTTACTATGCAGAAACAAAATTAGAGGCAGAAAATATTGTTCAAAATTCTTCTCTTCATTGGTCAATTGCTCGAACTGTTTTAGTTTACGGTATTGTAGATAATATGAGCAGAAGTAACATTGTATTGTGGGTGAAACAAAATTTAGAGCAGGGCAAAACCATTAATGTGGTTGATGACCAATACCGTACACCAACTCTTGCCGAAGATTTAGCAGATGGTTGTATATTAATTGCAGAGAAAAAGGCAAGTGGTATTTATAATATCTCTGGAAAAGACTTTTTAAATATTTTAGAAGTAGCTCATTTAGTAGCTGATTATTACAAATTAGATAAATCATTAATAAAACCTTCTAAATCAGCAGATATTAAACAACCTGCAAAACGACCTCCTGTTACTGGCTTTATTTTAGATAAAGCAAAGCGTGATTTAGGATATAATCCTCATAGTTTTGTAGAGGGAATTAAGTTTTTGGAAGAGCAATTAAAACAAATGGGAGTTTAACTTAACCCTGCTTTCGAGTGCCTCAGGCATCGTATTTTGATGATTGAGGTTCTCGAAATCACCACTTACACTTACAACTAGGCGACATATACACTTTTGCTCTTGGAAGCATATTAGTGATATTTGTCTGAACCTCATCACTTATTAAAATATTTCTTAAATCCAGAACTTTCAAAGATTTTAATCCTGATAAGGTAGAGGGATACTCATTAAAATTATTACTCCATAAATCAAGTATCTCTAATTTTTCAAGATTACCAATTTGAGGAGGTAAAGCTTCTAAATCATTTTGATTACAATTTAAATATAATAAGTTACTCAACTTACCAATTTCCTTAGGTAGTACTTTTAAACCGGTTTTACTACAAGAGAAATATTGAAGATTTGATAGTAAGTAGATGCTGTCTGATAATTCAGATATTGAATTTTTACTAATATCTAAATATTGTAAATTTTTAAATTGTAATATCTCTTTAGGAAATGATTTTAAATGCTGTTTGCGAAGTACTAATTTAATAACTGCGTCAGGATTTTTCATAGCTTCCTGAATAGATGTAAATCCCTGCATTGTATCTAAAGAAAGAGAATCCAACAATTGAGCATTTACTGTCTTAAACGAAAAAGACAGAATTAAAACAACTGTTATATTCAAAAAGTATTTAAACATGACTACAAGCGATTTTATCATTTGCTAAAGCTTGCTTTAGTTCATCTAAGTTAGCAAATTTTTCTTCATTTCGAATACGCTTTAGAAATTCAACTTTTATTTCTTCGCCATATATATCCTTATCAAAATCAAAAATATTGACTTCAATCTTTATAGTGTTATCCAAATCTGTTGTAGGATTTGTTCCAATGTTCAACATCCCTTTATACGCAATTCCTTTAACCTCAACATTTACAGCATACACGCCAATTTTAGGGGTTAATTTATCTTTATCTTCAATAAAGATATTAGCAGTTGGATAACCAATAGTTCTGCCAAGTTGCTTTCCTTTAACTACGGTTCCGCTTATAAAAAAACGATAGCCTAAAAACTCATTTGCTGTTTTTATATCTCCTTCGTCAATAGCCTTTCTAATACGAGTGCTACTAACATTTAGTTGATTAATTTCTTGGGCAGGAATTTCCTCTACATTAAAATTATAAATTTCAGACAACTGTTTTAATGTTTCAATATTCCCCTCTCTATTACTACCAAAACGATGATCATAGCCAATAACCAAAGTTTTAGTTTTTAATCCTTTTACAATAATATTTGAAATATAATCTTGCGCCTGCATTTGCGAAAACTCCTTTGTAAAAGGAAACACCAAAACATGGTCAACTCCAAACTGTTTTAAAACCGCACATTTTTCATCAGTTGTAGTAATTAGTTTCAAATCTTTTTGTTCAGGGAAAAGTATTTTACGTGGATGAGGGTCGAAAGTAAATAACACTATTTCTCCACCTTGCTTTTCTTTTAATTCAACTAATCGTTTAATTATTTTCTGATGACCTAAATGAACCCCATCAAAAGTACCAATAGTAACAATAGTGTTTTCTAAACCCGACAGTTCTGATATTTGATGATAAGTACTCACAAAGAAATAGTGGTTAAAGATACGAGAATTTAAAATACTTTGATACTACCATTTTTGATAATATAATCCACTCCGTTAATATTGAATTTTTTTCCGGTGCTCTGTTTCATTAAATCAGTAATATCTTGTTCTATTGTATGAACAGATCCTTTTGTTTTATAGGCTATATTCAAATAATCTTCATTGATTTCCATTCCCTCATATACGCCACATAAAACCACCCGTACAGGAACTTTCACTCGAGCCAACATTTTAATATCTCTTACTTTTGCCCAATTATCTGCTATCAAAATCACATCTTCCACCTTACCACTTTTATTTAAACCGTAAATAATAGCTTCAATCACATTCTCTGGAGCATCTCCTCCCTGCCCTTTTTTTATGGTAAGCTCCATCGTAGTAATCAATTCCTCAACGGTTTTTGCTCTGCAATGATATACTCCACCGGTTGCGCCAATCTTTTTATCATCATCTCTTTTTTTATCACCATCATTAAAAAAAACAAAATGCTGACTAGTACTATCTTTCATAAAATGTAATTTCATCCAAGTACTTACCTGCTGAGCATATGGATACATACTGCCTGTTAAATCAGCAACGATTAATTTATTTCTCCACTGTTTATTACGCTTTAAAACATTAAAAACAACGCTACTGAGAGTGTCGGCTATATTTGGCGACAAGTTGGTTTCATTATCTGTACTCCTACTTTCAAACGAAAAACTGCCATTTTTATCAAATACTTTATAGTAACCATCCAAATTACCTTTTTTAAATTTTCCTTCAGCCTTAACTCGTCCGTTAGAGTAATACTCCAACTCTAGCCCATCTTTTAAGCCATTTCTATATGTTTCAAAAAACTCTTTTTTACATTTTTTTGAATAATAAATAGATGGGCCATCTAATACCCCATCTTTGTAATACGCTTCCAATTCTACGCAATCCGGTTCGTCAAACCACAATATTTCCAGTCCTTGTTTCTTGTTGTTTTTATAAAAGACTTCGCTTCGTAAGTCGCCATTGGGCCAAAACTCTTTCCAGATACCTTGTTTTAAACTGTCTTTATCCAACACATTAATTGTGTCATTTTCAAAAACCTTATAACTTATCTTCGATTGAGCTTTAGTCATTAAACTCAAAACCAAAAAAGAAATAAACAGGATATATGCTAAAAGATGACTTTTCACTACCTAAAATTGCTTAAATTTGTGCTAATTATCAAATTTATTATGCTAGAAAGAATAAACAGTTTATTGGCTGAAGTTGAAGAATTTGCTGCACAAAGTAAAGAGCAAGTTGAGGAATATCGTATTAAATGGTTGAGCAAAAAAGGAGAGATTACTTCTTTGTTTGATGATTTTAAAACAGTAGCCCCTGAAATTAAACGTGAAGTTGGACAAAAGCTTAATGAATTAAAGACTAAGGCTCAAAATAAGATTAATGAGCTTAAAGAAAAGCATGATGCATCATCAAGCTCAGCAACAAATAAGGACATAGACTTAACATTACCTGCTGATCCAACTATCCAAGTGGGTTCTCGTCATCCATTATCATTAGTAAAAAATCAAATTATTGATGTGTTTGCTCGTATTGGATTTACAGTAAGTGATGGAAGAGAAATTGAAGATGATTGGCATAATTTTACAGCACTAAACACTCCCGAAAATCATCCGGCGCGTGATATGCAAGATACTTTTTATGTGGAGTTAAATCCTGAAATGGTATTACGTACTCAAACATCATCTGTACAAGTACATATTATGGAGAATCAAAAGCCTCCTATCCGTACTATTTCTCCGGGACGTGTGTATCGTAATGAAGCTATTAGTGCGCGTGCTCATTGTCAGTTCCATCAAATTGAAGGTTTATACATTGACGAAAATGTA
The DNA here is from genome assembly GCA_035439445.1 of Bacteroidia bacterium. Lineage (GTDB taxonomy): Bacteria > Bacteroidota > Bacteroidia > B-17B0 > Aurantibacillaceae > UBA4416. The sequence continues at coordinate 95,744 of DAORKG010000005.1, read as the reverse complement.
TCGTTTGCTGATTTAAAACAAACCTTAAATTTCTTTGCTAAAGAATTATTTGGTACAGAAACAAAAATAAGAATGCGCCCTAGTTATTTCCCATTTACAGAGCCAAGTGCTGAAGTAGATATTAGCTGTACCATTTGTAAAGGCGAAGGCTGTAATGTATGTAAATACACTGGTTGGGTAGAAATTTTAGGTTGCGGCATGGTTGATCCACAAGTTTTAGAAAATTGCGGAATTGACAGCAAAAAATACACAGGCTTTGCATTCGGTATGGGTATTGAACGTATTACCATGTTAAAATACCGCGTGAAAGATTTACGTTTATTCTTTGAGAATGATGTTCGTTTCTTAAAGCAATTTGCAGGAGAATAATTCATGGAAAGGCTTCCAAGAAAAGAATTAATTTTTGACATGTTGTTGAAAGAACCCAACGACGTGTTTTTAAATTATGCTCTTGCCATGGAACATATATCTGCCAACGAATTTAAAGAAGCAGAAGCTCAATTAAAAAAAGTACTTTCTATCAACACTGAATACTTACCTTGTTTTTATCAATTAGGTCAGCTTAACGAAAAATTAGGTAATAATGAAACTGCCTTAAATTATTACAAACAAGGTGTTGAATTAGCCAAATCACAAAACAACAATAAAGCCTTAGGAGAATTGAATGAAGCTATCTGGATGTTGGAGGATTAGTGTTTGAAAAGTATATTTCTTAAAAAAAATTCAAAACCAATAAATTAATCAGTTTTTTATATCTTTAATAAAACATTGATAATGAATTTGATTGAAACAAAACCATCTAAAATTTTAAATGTTCTTATTTGGCTTGCCATCATTCCTACATTAATTGGGGAATTTTTCAAAATACAACATTGGCCAGGTGCGTCAATTTTAATGATGATTGGCACATTTGTTTTCGCATTCTTTTATTTACCTCTGTATACAATTGAAAACTGGAAAAACAAAATAACAATAAAATCAAAACTGATTTTATTGTCTCAAAGCTTCATCTTACTTATTTTTTCACTTGGCTTTTTATTTAAAATTATGCACTGGCCTGGATCTGGCATTTTTTATTTTATTAATAACTATATTCTTTTATTTATTGTTGTTCCATTTGCAATATTTCATTTAGCACAAGCGAGAAAAACTAGCATAAATAAAACACATAATATTTTAATTGTAATTTATTTTTTCTGTCATTTTTTCGTCACACTGGCAAATTCAGGGAACGGAAGAATTAATATCGATACAGTTATTCAACAAGGCATCAATACAGAGGAGGCTCTTAAGGCTGCGTCATCAAGAAATAAACAATTGTACGCTACATTGAATAATATAAAACTTGATGAAAAAAATGAGGTTTTATTAAAAGTAAACAAGTTAAAAGCAATAGCAGATTCAGCAATAATTCACATTAAAGCTTTAAAAACACATCTGCTAGTTAGCGCAACTAAAGTTTCAAAAGAAAAAGCAGATACATTATCGGTATTATACATCGAAAATAATGTCAATGCAGATATACCAACTATGATTTTGATTGGCAATGAATACAGTCCTAATAAAGACAAATATTCGGCTTCAAAATTAAAATCTGTTATAAATTCATACAGAGACTCATTATTAAGCTTAGTACAAGAACAAAACAGAGCAATTATTAAAGAAGGGTTAAATTTAAACACAGATAATTATACTGGAGAAGATGGCGAACCTATTAGTTGGGAAATCACCAATTTTAACATGATGCCTTTAGTTCATGTATTTAACACACTAACAAATATTCAATATGAGATAAAAAATGCTGAATATCAAGCGTTAACAGATATAATTAACTCTGGGAATAAAGATTTAAATACGGCTCTTTTCAGTCAAATTTCTGATTTGAATTCTAAATATGACGCTATAAAAAAACAAGAAGAAATAAAAAAATTACAAAACGAAAACTTAAAAGGCATGGAATTACTTAATGCCAAGGATTCAGAGTTAAATGACTCCAAACAAGCCATTGTGTATTTTGTAATTGTTATCCTTGTATTTTTAGTACTGGTATTCTTTATAATTCGGAGTAACTATTTGCGAAAACAAACAAATAAGACGTTGTTACAACAAAAAGAAATTATTGAATCACAAAAATCGGAAGTAGAAGCACAAAAACATTTAGTAGAAGAAAAACAGAAAGAAATTATTGATAGTATTTCATATGCTAAACGTTTACAAGAAGCTATTCTACCTCCTCAAGAATTCATTAATAAGCATATATCTAATAATTTCATTTTATATAAACCAAAAGATTTAGTTGCTGGAGATTTTTATTGGGCAGAAAACATCGGTAATTTATTTTTTATTGCTGCCGCAGACAGTACTGGTCATGGTGTTCCTGGCGCAATGGTATCTGTTGTATGTTCAAATGCACTAAACAGAACTGTAAAAGAATTTGGCTTAACCATAACAGGAAAAATATTGGATAAAACCAGAGAATTAGTTGTTGAAACTTTTGAAAAAAGTGCGAGCGAAGTGAAAGATGGGATGGATATATCTTTATTATGTATTGATTCAAAAAACAAAAAGATAACATGGAGTGGTGCCAATAATGCCTTGTGGTACGTGCAAAACAACAGTCTTATTACTATTAAACCAGATAAACAACCCATTGGGAAAACAGATAATCCATCTCCATTTACAACTCATGAAATAGAATATAAGGATGGCACAATGTTTTATTTGTTTACAGATGGCTTTGCAGATCAATTTGGAGGAGAAAAAGGAAAAAAATTCAAGTATAAGCAATTAGAGGATTTACTAATAAGCAACAACAGCTTAGCATTATCAGAGCAACGTAATTTACTAAATCAAAAATTTGAAAACTGGAAAGGTAATTTAGAACAAGTAGATGATGTTTGCGTAATTGGCGTTAAAATATAAGATCTACAAATCTCTATTCAAAACAGCTTTATTCCCTACTTTATCTATTACTTCAATTCTTAATTTTTGTGGGTTTGTTTCCTGAATTTTGCAAGTAACCGTATTTGATTTAGCATCATATTCTGCTATCTGCCAAACATCATTGACATATACATTATAATCAGCAATACCACTTAAATTGTCTGTCACTTTAAATTTGATAAAAGCTTTGGAGACTGAGCCTGCCGAAGTCTTCTTTTTGGATAATGGAAACGTGATGGTTGGTGAAATGGTATCATATTTAAAATCAAATGTTCCAAAAGACTTTGAATCCGCAGATAACCAACCATCTTCAAACTTCCCACCTATGACATCTCCATTAACTGTCATTACCAACTTAGATTCTTTATTTTTAATAGGCTTTACTTTTAAAGATATTTTAATGGGTTTTATGATTTTCTCATCTTTATCACCTAACTCTATTCCTTGAACAGCTTTTATATATATGCGCTTGTGTATGTACATATTATTTACAATTGCACCTTGAGGAATATATAAATCAAAATTATCCTCTTTCAATCTAAACTCCTTACTACACATTACATTATATTTGGTTGAGTTCACAGTGTAGCCTTTCAAATTTCTTGTCTTTATAAAAAAAACTAAGCTATTCTTATTACCTTTTTCGTCGTTTACCAATAAAGTTACTTTATGTGCTAAGGTATCGTTCAACACTATCTTTCCTCCGTTTACTATATTTTTATAAATAGCAATATCATAGCAACTTGGCGCAAAACATTTTTGGATTTTAATTCCTTGCTCTTTTTCACTAAAAACATTTACATAGCGACCATTATCAAAACTAATAGTATTAAGCTGGTGATGATAAATCAATTGATCATCCAATAAAATCTTGGCTTCATAAATATTGTTTTTATTATTACTGGCGCTCTCTCTGTCAAACCCAGAAAATCCAAAAGCAAAGGTATTTTCATTTAATACCTGTGTGTATTTTGGTAAGGATAATTTGTCTCCAATGTATTTAACAGGTAATAATGAAATACGTTTAATATTATTAGTATCTGCCATACTATAAATTGACAAATGTGTTAATTCAGGTTTTACATCATCCTTTATATCATATATTAACAAAGGATTTACCGGCAACTCTGATTTTTCTTCTCGGATTTCAAAATGCAAATGTGGTCCTGTTGAACTACCTGAATTCCCTGTATATCCAATTACCTCGCCTTTTTTAACAGGTAATTCGTTTGATGCTGGATATATTTCTAATTCATTTTTCTTTTGTTCAATTTGTTTTTGTTTGATGTATGCGTCAATTTTTGGAGCATACATTTGCTGATGGGCATACACCGAAACATAACCATTTGTGTGAGTAACATATAGCACACGCCCATAACCAACACTGCTAATTTTAATGCGACTAACGAATCCATCCCCTACACTTTTGATGGGCAAATTAGCTTTGGGGTCTGTGCTAAAATCGATTCCTGCATGAAAATGATTTGGACGTATTTCACCGTAATTACCAGTAATTACAGGTTCTCTATCCAATGGATAAGAAAATCCCAAACCGTTATATTGAGCGTAAAAAAGTAATGTATTAAGTACAAAAAAAAGCAGAAATGCTATTCTGAAATTTATCATTATGGCAAGGTTAAATTGTATGAAGTTAATTAACAACGAGTTGTTGATGTAAAGTTAAAGGCATAAGTAAAATGAGTTCGCCTAAAGTCTATTTTTAACCAACAACAAACTGTTTATTGAGCATGAACGTAGAAAATATTAAATCTGAATTACAACAAGTGTTAGATAGCGATGTAGCGCTGCGAAAAGAGTACAATGAAATTAAACGTTCGTTAAGCGATTATCGTAATCAACTCATCCAACGTGATGAAGATTGCAAGCGTTTGCAAGTGTCTATTGACGTTTTAAACACCAAATTGGCGGTGATGGAACGTGACAACACCAATTACAAAAGCGAAGTAAATTCTTTTAAAGAGCTACGCAGCAGCATTCGTGAGCAATTGCAGGAAAAACAAGATGAAATAACAGGTTTGTTGAATAAAATTGATGAGTTAAATGGTCAATTATCATCTATTTCTTCTGAATACGAAGCAAAAATCTCTGACTTACAAGCTTCTTCTCAAGAAGAAATTTCCAATTTAAAATCATCTTACGAAGCTCAATTAGAAGAATTAAAATCAAACACATCTTACCAACAAAGTGGTATTCGCACTGAGTTAGAAGCTAAGATTAATGATTTAACTAATACTTACAATACAACTTACCAAGAAACCGTTTCTTCATACGAATCTCAAATCGAACAATTGAAATCTGATTTTAGCGCTCAACTGGAATCAGTGAAACAAGAGTCTGAAAGTCGTATTGCTTCTTTATCAGGTTCAAGCGAAGAGTCTATCTCTGCTTTAACTAATGAATATGAACAAAAGATAAGCAACTTAACAACACAATGGAATAATGAAAAATCTGAAATAACTTCTTCTTACGAAAATCAAATTTCTTCATTAACAGGTGCTTATTCTGCTGAAAAATCTGAATTGATAGATTCTTACGAATCTAAAATTGCAGACTTAAACACTGAACTTTCAAACAAACAATTAGCATTTGAAGCTGAGTTGAATTCTACTATTGAATCATTAACTCAATCATATACTCAAAAAGAAAATGAGTTAAAAGCATTTTACGAAAACGAATTATCAAATACTTCAAGCTCTTCAGGTTCATTAGTAGAATCTATCAAAGCAGAATACGAATCAAAAAATGCAGAATTATCTGATAGCATGAATAAAGTGGTTGTAGAAAACGAACACTTTAAAGAAAAAATCAGAGAGATGGTGTATTTTATTGATGAGCAAAACACCAAAATTGACGCATTAACAAAAGATATTGAAATTAAAGCTACTGAAATCAACAAGCAAATCGACAGCTACAATTCATTATCTAATGAATTTGAATCTTACAAAACTTCTCAATTATCTAGTATTGATGAGCAAGTTGGTGCTTTAAATTCTAAAATCGCAGAGTTTGAATCTGTTATTTCTTCGAAAGATTCTACGATTACTGAATTAACAGCTTCTGTTGAAGATAAAATTAACCAAATTAACAGCTTAACAAATTCTTATAACGAATTACAAGATCAGTTTAATGTATTATCGGTTTCTTTTAATGTAGAAAAAGAAAACTTCGAAAACTTTAAAAACGAATTAGAGGTTTCAAACTCACAGTTATTACAAAGCAAAGAAGTTGAGTTTAATAAATTATTAGCGGAAAATACCTCCTTAATTAATGAAATCGATGCCACTTCTGATAAATTAGAAGCTGCTGAGGCTGAGTTAACTTTGGTTAAAACAGAATTAGATGAATTAAAATCTATAGCTGAAGGTAAAGCGGCTGATTTAAAGGAAACTTTAAACAGCAAAAACTACGAAATCACAACTTTATCAGCTAACAATATGGCTCTTCAAACTGAGCTTGATTTATTAAAAGCTGAATTGGACAATGTTCGTAGCGAATTAAAATCTGCAATTGAAGCAAACGAGTCAAGTTCTTCTTTACAAGAAGAGTTAAATACCTTAATGGCTGCAAAATCTTCATTAGAAACTGAATTATCTTCTTATAAATCATCTATCGTAACTTTAAATACTCAAATTTCTGAATTAAATGAGTCTATTTCCGGGTATCAATCTGAAATAGCTAGTTTAAAAACTGCAGGAAAAGTGGACGAGCAAGATGCATTTATTGACCGTTTATTTAAACAAATTGATATGTTAAGCGATGAGCGCTTAAGTTTATTAAACGAGAAAGAAGAGATGGCTAACCAATTGTTAAAAATGAACGAAACGGTTGCTTCTATTTCGCAACATGTTGATTCTCATAACATTGACATAACTGAATTGGATAATCATAGAAAAAATGTTATTTTAGCAGGAAGTTCTAATAACGTAAGTTCTGAAAAGACAGTTATGAAGAAACAAATAAATGAGTTGGTGCGTGAAATTGATAAATGTATAGCTCTGTTGAGTGCTTAAAAAAATGAAAATTAGCTTAGTTTAATGAGCGATGTAAGTGTAAAAGTAGAAATTGCCGGCGGATTGTATACGCTGAAAATTAAAAGTGAGGACGAAAGCAACGTTAAACAGGCAGTTGAATTAATAAATCAGAAAATTTCGGAGTTTGAAAGAAACTACGGAGTAAAAGATAAAAAAGATGTGATGGCGATGGTTGCTTTACAATTGGTTAGCCAATTAGCAAAAGAGAAAAGCCAGGCCGAGAAAGAGTTAAGCACTCTACGATTGGTGTTAGAAGATGTAGAACAAATGTTGGTTCAGCATAAAGATAACATACAAAAAACAGAAGAATAAACATATAACGTCTTTAAATAGACCCTTTTTAACGCACAAACCTTGAATCGGATTCATCGTTTGTGCGTTTTTTATTAATAAACTATTTGGATAGTCGCCCTGAATAGTTTGTTAAGTAGTATAAACAATGTGCGACAAAACAAAAATTATGAATGTAGTAGCCATTATATTTATTGCCGTGGCATTAATTGCCGGTGTGGTAGCCGGATTTATTATTGCCAATTCTAAACTAAACAAATCAACAGTTTTAGAAAAGGAAAACTTAATTAAAGAAGCCGAAGTAAAAGCCGAAAGCTTAAAGCAGGAAAAGATTTTACAAGCCAAAGAAAAATTCTTGCAACTTAAAGCCGAACACGATAAATCTGTTAACGAACGTAACCAACATTTATCTCAACTAGAAAACAAAGCGAAACAACGCGAAAGTGAGTTAGCTAAAAAAGTAGAAGAGGCTTCTAAAAAAGATAAAGAATTAGAACACCAAAAAACACAATTAAACACTCAACTGGAGCTTTACAAAAAGAAAAGCGAAGAGATTGAAAAATCTCACCGCAAGCAAGTAGAAATGCTTGAAAAAGTATCTGGTTTAAGTGCAGATGAAGCAAAAGCTCAGTTAATTGAAAGCGTAAAGGCCGAAGCTAAAACAGAAGCCATGGCGTTTATTAAAGATACCATGGATGAGGCAAAAATTAATGCCAATAAAGAAGCAAAGAAAATCATCATCCAATCTATTCAACGTTTAGCAACTGAAACAGCTATTGAAAACTCAGTATCTGTTTTTCATATTGAAAGTGATGAGATTAAAGGACGTATCATTGGGCGTGAAGGACGTAACATTCGTGCTTTAGAAGCGGCAACAGGTGTTGAGATTATTGTAGATGATACACCGGATGCGATTACATTATCTTGCTTTGATTCTATCAGAAGAGAGATTTGTCGTTTATCATTACATCAATTAGTAACAGATGGTCGTATTCACCCGGCTCGTATTGAAGAGATTGTGGAGAAAACCAAAAAGATGATTGACGAAGAAATTGTGGAGACAGGAAAACGTACTTGTATCGACTTAGGAATTCATGGTTTACACCCTGAATTAATCAGAATGGTAGGACGTATGAAATACCGTTCGTCTTACGGACAAAACTTATTACAACATAGCCGTGAGGTGGCAAACCTTTGTGCGATTATGGCAAGTGAAATGGGCTTAAATCCTAAGATTGCAAAACGTGCCGGATTGTTACACGATATTGGTAAAGTACCTGATGAAGAGCCTGAATTACCACATGCTATTTTGGGTATGAAGTTGGCTGAAAAATACAAAGAGAAACCAGAAGTATGTAATGCCATTGGAGCTCACCACGATGAAATTGAAATGACAACATTGTATGCACCAATTATTCAGGTGTGTGATGCTATTAGCGGTGCTCGCCCTGGTGCTCGCCGTGAGGTAGCAGAACAATACATGAAGCGTTTAAAAGATTTAGAAGCATTAGCTTTATCATATGACGGTGTAGAAAAAACATACGCTATTCAAGCAGGACGTGAAGTGCGTGTATTAGTATCGGCTGATAAAGTAGATGATAAAAAATCAGAACAATTGGCATTTGACATCTCTCAAAAAATACAAACAGAAATGACTTACCCGGGCCAAGTAAAAGTAACGGTAATACGTGAAGTACGAGCTACGGCTTACGCAAAATAATAACTCTTGTCACACTGAGCTGTCACTTCGAGCTGTCACACTGAGCGAAGTCGAAGTGGGAGTCGAAGTGGAAGTATAGAACTAGACTATTACAAAAAAGCTGCATTTAAAACATGCAGCTTTTTTTATTATATTTGGTATAAGGAACATAATTAAATTATGAGCATTACAGGCAATTCAATCTATCACATAACAACATTAGATAATTTAAAAAATATTTTAGAATTAAAGCATTTTAAAATAAATTATTGTAGAGAAACGATAGAAACAAGTAACAATAATGATTACAATTATTATTTTGTCCCAATGGTTTCATTTTGCGATGTTTCATTAAGTGAACTTAAGCCAATAATAGAAAATTATGATGGGTATGGCATTGGATTAAAAAAAGAATGGGCAGAAAAAAATAAATTAACTCCCGTAATTTATATTGAACGAAATTCAAATCTTATTGTTAGTTTGAAAAAGCAATATGAAGACAATTTGAAAGATTATGTGACTACTGAAGCTGCATCAGAAGGACAACTAGGACTAATTGATTTCTATAGACATATTAAAAATTACAAAGGAACTTTAGTGAGGAAAAACGAAAAGGAGGAACTTGTTGTAATACCAGATTACCTTTTTTCTAATGAACGAGAATGGAGATATTGCCCCACAAAACATGAATTAGGGGAAAATCACTATTTAGCAGATACAAATTTAACTCATGAGAATATAAAAGATCTAAAACACTACGATAAGTGGAAGGCTGAAAAGGAAAAATTGAGTAAGCCTATATCAAATCTAACATTACAATACAACTTAAATGACATTTCATGTATTATTATTAAAAATGAAGAAGAAGTTAAATTAATTAATGAAATATTAAAAAGCCTAACTAAAAATGAAGAATTAATTTCAATATTAATTTCAAAGATAATAACAACCAATTCATTTTTTAAAGAACTATAATAAATGCCAAAATCATTTTTAATACAACTATTATTCATCTCTTTTTTTGCGAATGCACAAAAAAATCAAATTGATTCATTAATTAATATATTAAGATATGCTAAAAATGATACGAATCATGTAAACGCACTATCAAATTTAGCTTGGAATATAGGTCCTAATAATCCTGATACAGCTATAATAATTGGTAATCAAGCTTTAGAATTATCAAAAAAGATAAATTGGGAAACCGGAGAAGCAAAATCTGAATTAAGAATTGGGGTATTCAATTGTTTTAAGAGAGATTTTGAAACAGCATCAATACATTTCAATAAATCACTTATTATAAGTGAAAAATTAATTACTTCTAAAAACGTATTAATTTCTAAATCAGGACAAAACACTAAAATAAAAGCCCTTGCTAACATTGCTAATATCTTTAAAGAACAAGGAAACTTTACAAAAGCGCTTGAAAATTATTTAACAAGTTTAAAACTCGCAGAGAATATAGAAGATAAAAAAACAATTTCTCAAAATCTTTATAACATAGGAAGCATTTATAGTGAAAAATCAAATTATCCAAAGGCACTGGAATATTATTTTAAATGCTTAAAAATTGCAGAAGACATTAATGACGAAAAAGGTATTGGAAGGACTCTAATGAGTATTGGATTGATATACAAAGAAGAATCTAACTATATAAAATCTAATGAATATTATTTTAAAAGTCTAAAAATAGCCGAAAAAACAGGAGATATCATAGGTATTGAATCAAACCTAGGTAATATCGCAAATATTTTTGTAATACAAACTAATTACGAAAAAGCCCTAGAATATTATTTTAAAGTCTTACAGATATCCGAAAAAATTGGAGATAAAAAAGTAATTGGAAACACTTTAGGTTCTATAGCGGGTGTTTATGATTATCAAACGAATTCAAAAAAAGCGCTTGAATATTACACAAAAAGTTTAGAAAATTTAGAGCAAACAGGGGATAAACAAATTATTGCTCAAACTCTTGGTAACATTGGTATTTTCTACACGAGAATAGGCAAATATAAGGAAGCAGAACATAATTTAAAAAAAGCATTAATAATTGCAAAAGAAAGTGAAATCGAAAACATCGAATTAAATATTCATAATTTCTTAACTATTCTTTACCAAAAAATAAATCAACCATCATTAGCATTTGAGCATTATAAGAAATATATTACTTTAAGAGATAGTATATTCTCTAAAGAAAATTCAAAAAAAATAATGCGTTCAGAAATGAATTACGAATATGAAAAAAAACAAGCAATAGAAAAAGCAGTACATCAAACAGAATTAAAACAACAAAAAGCTATTGCCGATGAAAAGAGTAGAAAACAACAAATTATAACATGGTCTATAGTTTTCAGTTTACTCTTAGTAACACTATTTACAATATTTGTATATAGGTCTTTAAAAACAACACGTAAACAAAAGGTTATTATTGAAGAACAAAAACATTTAGTTGAAGAAAAACATAAAGAGATAACAGATAGTATTAATTATGCGGAACGAATTCAAAGGAGTTTACTTGCAAGTAAAGAATTACTAAATGAAAATTTAAACGAATCATTTGTATTTTTTAAACCTAAAGATGTTGTTAGTGGCGATTTTTATTGGGCTACAACATTAAGCAATAATCAATTTGCATTAGTAACAGCAGACAGCACGGGACACGGTGTGCCGGGCGCTATTATGAGTATTTTAAATATTTCATGTTTAAAAGAAACTGTAAAAGAAGGATTTGTGGAGCCTTCTCAAATTTTAAATCATACTAGAAACAAAATCATAGAAATTCTTAAAAAGGATGGCAGTTTAGAAGGAGGGAAAGATGGGATGGATTGTAGTTTAGTGTGTTTTGATTTCACAAATAATAAACTCACCTACTCTGCTGCCAATAACCCTATTTGGATAATAAGAGGGAAACAAATTATGGAATTTTCTCCTGATAAAATGCCAGTTGGAAAACATGATAGAGATACTATTTCATTCACGCAACATACAATTGAGCTTCAAAAAAACGATATGATTTATACCTTAACTGATGGAATGCCAGACCAGTTTGGTGGACCGAAAGGTAAAAAATATATGTATAAACAATTGAAAGAACTATTAATCTCAATATCTGATTTATCTATGAGTGAACAAAAAGAAAAAATTTCTGAATCATTAAACTCATGGATTGGAGAATTAGAGCAAGTGGATGATATTACAATAATTGGTATTAAAGTTTAAAACTTATAAGAATGAATATTTTGGAACCAATAAAGATTAATAAAAACTCAATAGTTTTAATAGCTTGCATTTTTTTAGCTATAGTTTCTCCGGGTTATTTATTTTTATATTTATATCAACCAAACACTTTTTTTAATGCTGGATGGATAAATTTATTAATGTTGTCAATTGCTATTACATTACCGATTTTTTCAATTAATATTTTACTTAATTCAGCAATCGCGGAAGCAAAAGATAAAAAAAATCAAAATATTGCGAAAGCTGATTTAACAAATTACCTATTTAATGCAAGCATTTATGCTGCTGTATCCTCTGTTATAGTATTTTATATTTCATTTGTTTTTGATATTTACAAAGAAGTTTTTATCGCAAAACATTTTATTTTAACAGTTGCTTCAGTTCAAGCATCATTAATTATTACAACATTAATTAGGATTTTAATGATTTCTGTAAAAAAATAATGAACAAAAAACTCATCAAATTTTTAAAAATATTTGGCATCGTTATTTTGGTGCTGTATGCCACTGTATGTGCTTTATTGTATTTTAATCAAGATGATTTATTATTTCATCCACAACCCAACACACCAAAAGAAGTTGCTGAGATTTTAAAGCAATATCCTGAGTTTGATACACTATCCTTTGTAATGAAAGATGGCAACCGAACTTGTGGTTATATTTCAAAAGATACTATCACAAAAAAATTACCTCTAGTCATTTATTTTGGTGGCAATGCCGAGGAAGTATCGCACCTTTCCGAAAAGTACAAGTATTTTCCTAATACCATCATGGTATTGATGAACTACAGAAGTTTTGGATTAAGTCAAGGTGTTATTTCTGAAAAAAGCATGTTTAGCGATGCTTTAGAAATTTATGATAAGCTAGTGGCTAATCCAAAAGTGGATGCAAACAATGTAATCGTCATGGGTAGAAGTATGGGAACAGGCGTGGCCACGTATGTATCGTCACAACGTAAAACAAACGCTACCGTTTTAATTACACCCTACGAAAGTATAATTGATGTGGCACAAGAAAAATATCCTTTTGTTCCTATTAGTTGGTTCATCAAACATCCTTTCAAATCAAAAGAATATGCCGCAAGCATCACTACTCCTGTATTATCACTTATTGCCAAAAATGATCAGGTCATTCCTCCACACCACGCTCATCATTTAATGGAAGCCTGGAAAGGCAATACAGAAGTGTTTGAAGTAAACGAAGACCATAGCACCATCATGAAAAATGAAGAGGTGTGGAAAAGGATTGAGGGGTTTGTGAAAGGGAATATTGCAGTTAAATAATTCCTCCCCCTGCCCCCTCCAGAGGGGGATACGAGCAGTTTAAACTTTCTTTCGACTTTTTAAATAGGTTGTTAAAACAGGTATAGTTGTAATCACAATTAATCCTATCACAATATAACCAATGTAGTTTTCGATGGCAGGAAATTGTTTACCTAAAAAATAGGCAATGCTGGCAATGCTTCCAATCCAAGCAATAGCACCTATCACATTGTACATCATAAAGGTTTTAAAATCAATTTTTATAACACCTGCCAGTATGGGTGCAAAGGTTCTAATGATAGGTAAAAAACGACCAAGTATTAATGTTTTGCCACCATGCCTTTCATAAAAGTCTTTAGTAGCTATCAAATGTTTTTTTCTAAATAAAAAACTATCCTCTCGAGTATATAATTTTTCTCCGGCTTTTTTTCCAAACCAATAGCCAAACACATTTCCTAAAATAGCCGCTAACATTAGCAATACTAATAACACTGCAAAAGGTGTATCTAACAATTGCGGCTTAGTAGCACACAACAAACCCGAAATAAAAATCAACGAATCACCGGGCAAGAAAAAGCCCACAAATAAACCTGTCTCGGCAAACACTACAAATAACAATAACCATAATCCACCATAATGAATAATACTTTGCGGATCGGTTAATTGTTTGAGGAAATCGAGCATAGACAAAGGTAACAGAAATAACCACGAAATGAAACTGTCAGTTCGAGCGAAGTCGAGAACTAGACATTGAATTAAAACACTTCCACCACCCTTCGACTCCGCTCAGGGTGACTCTTTATAGCTATCTGGATGAAGTGAAACATTAAGCAATATCAAAAGACATTCTCTTTTTTTCGATGCTTGCCTTGATATCTGTTAATTGTCCTTTAGGAATTGAACTGATTAATTTTTTAGTGTACAATGATTGAGGATTCATATAGATTTCATCTGCATCACCCATTTCTTCAATCTTTCCTTTATTCATTACTACCATACGGTCGCTCATGAATTTAACGACTGATAAATCGTGTGAAATAAAAATATAAGTAAACTTAAACTCACGTTTTAAGTCGTTTAATAAATTTAATACCTGTGCTTGAACAGAAACGTCTAAGGCACTTACACTCTCATCACAAATAATGAATTTTGGATTTAATGCAAGCGCACGTGCAATACACACACGCTGGCGTTGACCACCACTAAACTCATGCGGATAACGGTTAAATTGTTTTTCAGTTAATCCAACTTTATTTAGCAGCTCGTAAACTTTTTCTTTACGTTGATTATTGTTAGATAAAATATTATGTACCTGCATTGGCTCCATCAAAGCTTCGCCAATAGTAATACGTGGATTTAAAGAGGAATAAGGATCCTGAAAAATGATTTGCATATCTTTTCTCAACTGCCGCATATCTTCAGGTTTCAATCTCAATAAATCACTTCTTTGGAAAAATATTTTTCCTTCAGTAGGTTCGTTTAATCTTAATATTGTGCGTCCTAAAGTCGTTTTCCCGCAACCACTTTCCCCAACTAAACCAAGCGTTTCTCCTTCATACACATCTAAAGTAACATCATCCACTGCCTTTACATAATCAATAGTTTTACCAAAGAAGGTTTTAGTTTTAGGGAAATAGGTTTTAATATTTTGAATTTCTAAAATCTTAGCTCTTTCGTATAATTCTTTATGTTCTGCAATTCTTTGTTCTTTTGTGATTACAACACTATTAATTGCTTCGCTAACCGTAGTAGGAATTTCCACCATGTTGCCTTCCGCATCTGTTTTCATAAAATCTGCAGATACCGGCAAACGCATCAAACGTTTATCTAAAGGAGGGCGACAAGCTAACAAACTCTTTGTATAAGGATGCTGAGGATTGCTGAAAATTTCCAATACAGGACCTTGCTCCACAACCTTACCTTTATACATTACCATTACTTTATCTGCTAACTCGGCAATAACACCCAAATCATGTGTAATAAACATAATTCCCATGTCGTGTTCGCGTTGCAGCTGAAGCATTAAATCCAATATCGTTTTTTGAACGGTTACATCCAACGCTGTTGTAGGCTCATCGGCAATTAACACACGAGGATTGCAACTCATTGCCATAGCAATCATCACACGTTGTTTTTGTCCACCTGAAATTTGATGAGGATATACATTAAAAATACGTTCAGGATCTGGTAACTGAACTTGTTCGAATAATTTTAATGTTTTCTTTTTAGCTTCTTTTTTAGATACTTTTTGGTGTAATAAAATTGCTTCCATTACCTGATTACCGCATGTGTAAACAGGGTTTAAGCTAGTCATTGGTTCCTGAAAAATCATGGCTATTTCGTTTCCACGAAACGAACGCATTTCTTCAGCAGGTAAATTTCTCAAATTTACAACACCCTTGTCTTTGGAATGATATAACATCTCTCCTCCAAACACACGTCCCGGAGGATTTGGTATTAACTGCATAATGGATAAAGAGGTAACAGATTTACCGGAGCCACTCTCTCCTACTATACCGATGGTTTCTCCTTTATGAAGTGTAAACGACACATCGTTAACTGCTTTCACAAATTCACCATCTGATTTAAACTCAGTAACTAAGTTTTTAACTTCTAGTAATACCTCTTTTTGCATAATATATCACTACGAATATAGGAAATTTGAATTAAAACCAAAGATTTTGGTTGGGTAAAATAGCTTGTTTATCGAATTTATTTTACCTACAAAAAACCTCCTCCCGCCCAAGTCAGAAGGAGGAATGTATTGGATTATCCTTTATAGAACAGCCACTTTCCTAGCTCTTTCCATGTAGTTTTTTTACCGTACATTAAAATTCCGGTACGGTAAATTTTTCCAGCCATCCACGTAAAGAACAAGAATCCAACTACCAGCATCACCATAGATAAGGCCAGTTCCCAAACAGGAACATCAAATGGTAAACGCACCATCATCACTATTGGAGAAGTTAAAGGAAAAATAGAGAAAAACTGCGCCATAGAACTACTTGGGTTTGACATTATAGCCTGAGCTATCACAAAACTCAATATCAGCGGAATTGTAACCGGTAAAATAAATTGTTGAGTGTCTGCTTCGCTATCAACTGCCGAACCAACTGCTGCAAATAAAGCTGCATATAGTAGATAACCAAACAAAAAGTAAAACGCAAAACATGAAATCAATACAGGCACATTTAATCCATCTGCAAAATTAAACATGTTGATGACCTCATTTGGAGTAGCTACTTTCTCCATTTTGTGAGATTGAGCAAGAATGTCATTTTTCATTACTTTTTCAATCTGTTGATTTTGAGTGATGGTATCTTGTATTTGATTTTTAAATACAGTACCGGTAATGGCCACATAAATAAACGTGGTTAACACTATCCATAAAATAAATTGAGTTAAACCCACTAAAGCCACGCCGATAATTTTACCTAACATCAACTGAAACGGTTTTACGGAAGACACAATCACTTCTACAATACGATTTGTTTTTTCTTCAATCACTCCACGCATCACTTGGGAGCCATATAAGAAAATCATAAAATAAATGGCAACACCAAAAAACATTCCTACACCCATATTTAACTCGGTGTTAGTTTTTTCATCAGCACCATCTTCTTTTACTTTCAGCGTGATTATTTCTACCGGGCGTCGTGCTTTATCAATCTTAGCAACATCTATACTATCGCCTTGCAAACGATAATCAAACAATATGTTTTCCATTGTGTTGGTAATGTATTGCTCTACATTAATGCCCGGTTGATTTTTGTAATACAAAAACGGTGTTGCTTTAAAGGCATTAATCGTTTCTATATCAATTTCCATTACCAAATCAAAAGGTCCGTCTTTAAGTTTGGCTTTAGCCGACTCAATAGTTCCGGTTCCATAAGTAAACTTTATCTGTTTTGTATTTGGTATTTTATCAATAAACAATCCGCTATGATCTAATACAAAAATCTGATGTTCTGTTTTGTCACGCATTGCTAACCAAACAGGAACAATCATAACACCTGCCATCAATAAAGGCCCCAGTATGGTCATAATCAAAAACGATTTTTTCTTAACTCTCGAAAAATATTCGCGTTGGATAATTAAAAATAATTTATTCATTGTATGTATAATGAGTTATTAATAAAGATTATTCGGTATAAGCACTTTGAGTATTTAATGTTGTTTTATTTTCCACTACTGAAATAAAAATATCATTCATCGAAGGAACAATTTCCTGAAACGATAATATTTCGGCAGTACTTAAAACAGCTTGCAACAAATCATTTGGTTTGTTTTGACGTAACAACTTTACAGTAACTGAGTGTATATCGTCATCCGATTTTTTATCCAACAACTCTGCCCCTGCCCATAAAGCATTGGTAAAGCCCATTAAATTTCCTTTAAAAGATATGTGATACGTATTGCTTTTGTATTGCTTACGAATGTCTTTTACAGAGCCATCCAATAATTTTTCGGCTTTATTGATTAAAGCAATATTATCACATAACTCTTCAACACTTCCCATATTATGAGTAGAAAAAATAATGGTTGCGCCTTTATCTCTTAATTCTAAAATTTCATTTTTAATTAATTGAGCATTAATTGGGTCAAATCCACTAAATGGTTCATCTAAGATTAATAACTTAGGTTCATGCAACACGGTAACAATGAATTGTACTTTTTGCTGCATCCCTTTACTTAATTCTTCTACTTTCTTATCCCACCAATTTTCAATCTCAAACTTCTTGAACCATTGCAATAACTTAGCTTTGGCATCTGCCTTTTTTAATCCTTTTAATTGAGCTAAATACATTACCTGTTCACCAACCGACATCTTTTTGTATAAACCTCGTTCTTCAGGTAAATAACCGATAAAATCAACATGCTTAGGCGCCAAATGTTCGCCATTAAATAATACTTCTCCTTTATCTGGACCTGTGATTTGATTAATGATTCGGATTAAAGATGTTTTTCCTGCACCATTTGGTCCTAATAAACCAAATATTTTTTGAGGCTCTACTACCAAACTCACATCCCTTAAAGCAACGTGGTTAGCGTAGTTTTTGTGAATGTTTTTTACTTCTAAAATAGGATTCATTGATTGAAAATAAATTAAAAATAGATTATTGAATTTTTAAAACAATTGGCATCACATCAGCATCTTTTCCACCTAAGAAAAATAATTCATTATTAGACACTTTAAAACCGGTTAAAGGAAATAAATGGGTTAAATCATCTTTACCGCCAACAGGAGAATCAATAAATGCGGTTTCTCTCACATCATTAATAGCTAAATCAATCGTTTGAATAATAGGAATTTTTATCCACGCAATTGTTGGAGGAACTACCACATATTTTTTGCCATCATGCCTGTATTGAAAGTCATTATACACAACCACTAATTTATCATTATGAAATGCTCCAAATACAGAACCATACAATCCACCATCCGCTATAGATTTATTGCTTTTTGAAAACTCATATGATTTTACTAATTCTCCTTTTGCGTTTAAAGTATGGATATAAGCGTCACCTTGAGTAATATCTGTTGTATAAACCAATTGATTGTTAGGACCCATCGTGCTATTATTTACCTTGGAATAACTTTCGCAAATCATCGCAATTTTTCCATCTTCTTTCACTAATACCTGACGGATTTTAGAAGAAATATAATGCTTTGGGAATTCTGAAGTTTGATACATTAATTGATCTCCTTTAGAATTAACACCTAAACAAAAAACACCTTTTTGTTTGGTGCCACCAAAACTTACTTTCCCATCTTCTGTATAATAACCCACTACAACCAATTCATTTTTAGAATTTAAACTAAACGCATACGATTCTAACTTTTTAGGATCGTCTAATTTTACACTATTTTCTTTAATGGTTTCTCCATTATTTGTAATTGAAAAAACAGTTAATAAATCAGGCATCTTACTGATGTCAGCTTTTTTTACAATATATACCGAACCATCATTTGCTATAACAGGCTTATTAACAGGTCCCCTTTTTGCATCGTAAGGCAATTCAAATTCTTTTGAAAACATTGTTTTTAATGTATTATCAAAAACCGTAATCATTATTTTTTCTTTCGTTTCTTTTACAAATGGTAACTCAGATAAAATAACAGCATACTTCCTGTTAGGAGATGTTGCACATGTAAAGTTACCTGAGTTCATTGCCTTTTCTGCAGCTATCGACATAATTTCTTTATGTTCTTCTGTTTCATCAGCATACTCATTAATTGCATGAGCATAAACGAATGTTTTCTTCGCTTCTTTATTAAATGTGGATTTAATTAACTGCATATTGTTATCCAGATTTAAAATCCCCTCATAAATAGAGATTAACATTTTCTCTTCAGGAACATACAATTTTTTACTACATAAGTAATCGTTGTTTTCTTTAAATCCTTGCAACTGCAATTGCATTCCATCCTTAAATGAATAAGCCTGGTTTAAAAGGTATTTTTTACCATAATTTTCAAGGTATTCAATTTCCGGGTCATCAATAGATGTTGCAGAACGTCTTTCTCCAACCTGAAAACTATAGGTTTGACTAATGAAATTATTTGCCAATAATAACGTAAAATAAAAAACAATTTTTTTCATGATTAAAATATTAAATGATTAATTAAATGTATTCAATTTATTCCACATAAAATGCTAGGCCTTTTAGGTACTCTCCTTCAGGGAAATTAGGTGTAATCACATGGTCTGCAGGTTGTGATAGTGTATGCAATAATTTCATGTTTCGACGGGATTCAATAGCTGCAGCCGTAACCGTATTATAAAATAATTTTTTATCGATAACACCTGAGCAAGAAAAAGTAAATAAAATCCCTCCCTTCTTGATATTTTGTAAAGCCATTTGATTTAATCTTTTGTATCCAATTACCGCATTATGAGATACATCTCTGCTCTTTGCAAAAGCCGGTGGATCCAAAATAATAATATCGTAATTTTTACCATGGTCTTTTAAATAATCAAAGGTATCAACCGCAAAACCTTGATGGTTAGTTGCGCTATTCAAAATAGCATTCTTATCACATAATTCTATTGCTTTTGCACTCGAATCAACAGAGTGTATGATTTCGCAACCATTTTTAGCAGCATACATCGAAAAGCCTCCTGTATAAGAAAACGTGTTTAAGACACGCTTTCCTTTACTATATTTACCTAACAATTCTCTATTTTCTCTTTGGTCAATGAAAAAACCGGTTTTTTGACCATTAATAAAGTCAATATAAAACTTCACATCATTTTCAACAACCACTAACTCATCATTGCATGAACCATATAAAAATTCATTTTTTAAACCTGCAGAATAGTTATTTGGTAATGTTTCTGAACTTTTATCATATACACTTTTCAAAGCATCCCCATACACTTTTTTCAACGCTTCGGTAATATCTACCCTGCACTTGTGCATACCAATACTGTGTGCTTGAAAAACTACATGTCCATTATAGAAATCCATAATTAATCCCGGACAACCATCGCCTTCTCCAAAAACCAAACGATAAACATTGGTATGCGGATTATTAGCAAGGTTTAAAAACTGACGGTATAAAAAGGCTTTTTCGATTTTTTTAACCCAAAAATCAATATTGATTTGTTGCTTACTAAAAGAAATAATTCGTCCTGTGATACTTCCTTTTTGGTATTGAGCCATACCTAAAAATTGCTGTTTGGCCGAGTAAACTTCTACCACATCACCATCAGCAATATTAGAATCTTGAGTTTTAATTGCCCCTGAAAAAATCCATGGGTGAAAACGAAGTACTGGCAATTCCTTGCCATTGTGTAAGGTTAATTTCGGATATTCTGTCATAACACAAATGTATTGTATTATTGAGTGTTTTTAAGCAAATAGAGTAAATATTTTAACTAAATTTGAGTTTTTATAATCGATACATTTATGACAACATCTGAAATTAAATTAAAAATAACAGTTGATGAAAATCAATTACCTCATAAAATTGAATGGGAAGCTCCTGATGCTAACGAAGGTAGTGTTTGCAAAAGCATGATGCTGGCTCTTTGGGACGAAAAAGAAAACAACACCATGCGTATTGATTTATGGACTAAAGATATGAGTGTGGATGAAATGAAAAAGTTTTTTCACCAAAACATTACCACTTTAACCGATACTTATTTAAGAGCTACTAACGACGAAACCACCGTGAAAGAATTACGTGATTTCATGAGTGGACTTGGAAAACGCATGGGCGTTTTAGCCAATAACTAATTATTTTAAATCATCTCCTTTTTATGAAAAACTACTTAAGTTTATTATGTTTGATAATATACTTGGGTAGTTTTTCTCAATCAAAGAACTTTGATGTTCATAAAAAATATTCTGTTGCTCAAATTTTAAAAGACATTGACTATACAGAAAAATACCTCACCAAATTTCATCCCGATCCATACAGGTATATTAGTAAGGAATCTTTACATGATTTTATTGCAGATATCAAATCAAAAATTGATACACCGCTAACCGAAATGCAAATTCGGTTTTACATTAAACGAATTGTTGCAAAAATAGGCTGTGGTCATACAGATGTAGCAGCTTCAAAAAAATACACGAAAGCTATTGCTAAATTAAACCGTCCTATTTTACCACTTAATACGTTTATGGCGGATTCTAATAAGTTGTTTGTGCTTAATAATTTATCAAAAGACACTACCATCAAAACAGGCGATGAAATTATAAGTATTGATAATAGACCTGTAAGCAATATTTTTAAAACTCTTTTTTCGGTTTATACTTCTGACGGGTATAACGAAACTTATAAAAAACAAGGTATTCGTTACAATTGGTTTAAGTATTACTACTCGTTTTGCTATGGCTTTAGATTAGAATATCAAGTTAAACTAAAGCATAAAGACAACAGTATTTCAAATTACAAACTAGCAGCCATATCTTCATTAAAAGACACTTTAATACTTCCTAAAAAAGATTCTGTAGCCATATTAAGAAAAATAAAAACTTGTAGTTATAGTATTATAAATGATGATAAACCTGTTGCATTATTAGATATCAATAGTTTTAAAGGAAAACATTGGTATCGTTTTTTCAGAAAATCATTTAAAGATATTAAGCAAAAAAACATTCAACATTTAGTGATTGATTTGAGAGATAATGGTGGTGGACAAATTAATGACGGATTAAATCTTCTATCATACCTGATTCACGAAACCATTTATTTGCCATTTGACAGAAAGTCGAACTTAATGGTATTTAATCCAAAATATAAAATGAATTTCGGTTCAAGAATAACACCATTTTTTTTCTGCACGATGATGCCACAATGGCCAAAGAAAGGAAGATTAAGACACTATTTTATAACCTTACCTAAGAAAAATAAAGCATTCAAAGGACAAGTTTATGTATTGACAAACGGAAAGTCATTTTCGATGAGTGGCGTTGCAGCGAGTTATTTAAAATATAAAGCAAATGCTATTACAATTGGCGAAGAAACCGGAGGGAACATTGCGGGAAGTAATGCCGTGATTAGTGGGAAAATTGTACTACCAAACAGTCGAATTCAGGTATTTATTCCCATGTACCACATTTATCATGACATTGACGTAAATAATAAAGGCAGAGGTTTAATCCCTGACTACCAAACACAATACAGTAAGGAAGATATTCTTAATGGAATAGACCTAGATCTGATAAAAGTATTAGAATTAGTGAAGTAAATTTAAAAACTAGCTAATACTGTTTCTCACACGCTGACTAAAATCTCTTAATGCTTGATTAAAAGCCACTCCTTGTTCCATTTTTTCTTTAATGTAAATGGCAGCTAGAACATGCGTTAAGCATTCTCCTTCATCTTTTCCCTCAACTTCAATAGATGGCTTTTGTTCTTCCATCATCGCTTCTTCGGCAGATTGTAATTGAGCCAAAGAATAGTTTTCCACTAATTTTTTAATAACCGGTATTTGCATAATTACTTTCTTAAATCATCAATCATTTTTTGAAGATACTCTTCTTTGCTGGTAGCTGTACCTTCTAATAAAACACCATTTTTGAAACTAGCTAAATAAGGTAAATTATCTACGCCCCCCAGTTTACGAGCCTTTTCGTTTTCTTCGGCGTTTACTTCCAAAAATAAAATATCAGCATTTGCTTCATCATTGGAATGGCGCTTAAATTTAGGTGCAAATAATTTGCATGAACCACACCAATCGGCATAATATTTTACAATAACTTGCTTATTGCTGTTTAATAATGTTTCAAAATCTGTATCTGTGCTTGATTGTACCATAGTATTAATTATTGAATTACAAATTTAACAGTTAATACGCGAAATAGTTCAATAAAATATCACTTTTTAGAAACAAAAAAGCCTTTTGATTTCTCAAAAGGCTAAGAAAAGTAACTCTTTAAACTTTAACTATTACTTTTTCACTACTTTAATTCGTTTGATCAGTGAACCATTCATATCCGTTAAAAAAGCTAAATAATAGCCTTTTGGTTGATCAGAAATATCCAAATAATCTGCATTTTGTTTCTCAATTAATATTTGTCCTTTTAAATCCGTTAAAAACACATTTACTTTTTTCTTAAAATTTTTAAACTCAGAATTTAAATGAGGTAAAATTGCTATTATATGTTTATCCAAATCATCCTGATGCATAAGTATATAAATTTCAGTACCACTATTATCTTACACAAAGATGTTGCTAAAAAACCACAACATACAATGCACTTTGTGAAATGTACATTTGAATTTACGAACTGCTCATTTTAAATAAAAAACCTCCTGGTAAATACAGAAGGTTTTTTAATCATTATTACTTTGTTACTATTATTTTTTGCTTCACATTCTTGCCATTTAAAAAATAAACGCCATTTTGTAAATCTGTAATTTCAAATGAAAAATTATTTTTCTCATTTAATTCAATCGTTTGTATTGTTTGTCCTAAGTCGTTTATAATAGTTACAAAATCTTCCTTTTGAGCTTGAATTGTAAATTCACCATTATTAGGATTAGGAAAAACACGGAATGAAAGGTCAATAGTATTTTCATCTATTCCGGTACAAGTTGAAACACTTTGAGTAAATACAGATGAGTTAGAACAGTTATTGGCATCTACACCTGTTACTGTATAAGTAGTATTTAAAGTTGGCATCACTGCTATGGTTGCTCCATTGGAATTATCACTCCACGTATAGGTTGATGCACCTGTTACAGATAGAGTAGCTGTTTGACCGATACATAAAATCGAATTTGTGCTTATTACATTTAATATTGGTAATGAATTTACTGTAACAGTCACAACTGCTGAATTAGAGCATGTACCTGCAGTTCCAATAACTGTATATGTATCAGTAGATGAAGGTGAAAAAGAAACACCATCTGTTACACCACCAGTCCAAACATAAGTAGAAGCACCGCTACCAAATAATGAAACATTATCTCCAGAGCAGATAGCAGGACTTGAAGCGTTTGCTGTAACAACAATCGAATTACTCACAGATATTGTTACCATAGCGGCACCAGAACAAGATCCAGTAGTTCCAATGACAGAATAAGTTGTATTTGTACTTGGAGAAACAATTATATCATTTGTATTTTCTCCTGTACTCCAGGTATAACTACTCGCTCCATTTATATTAATTGTTGCTGTTCCTCCAGCACATAATAAAGTATTAGTTGGAGAAATTGTTAATGTTGGCGAAGGATTAACTGTGACAAAATAAGATGTTGTATTAGAACAATTATTTGCATCTTTACCTATAACAGTATAGTTTGTAGATGAAGCAGGCGAAACACTAATCATAGGTGCTGTAAATCCTCCACTCCAAGTATATGTGTTTGCCCCGCTAACAGTTAAGGTTGTAGCTTGACCTGAACAAAGCACATTATTACCAGCAACTGTTAAAGTTGGTAATGGATTTACTGTTACCGTTTTAACAGCAGAATTAACACAACCATTAGTTCCTGTTCCTATAAGTGTATATGTTGTTGAAACTGTTGGTGTAGGTTGAATATTTAAAGTCGTTTCACCAGTGCTCCATGTATATGTTACTACTCCATTTGCAACTAAGTTAATAAAACCACCAACACATACAGGAACATTTGTACCACCAATAACAACATTTGGAAGAGCAAGAACTGAAAGAGTTTTGACAGCTGTTTTAGAGCATCCTGTCGTTAAATCTACTCCAGTTAATGAATAAGAAGTATTTACAGTAGGGCTTACAACAATTGAATTTGAATTAATTGATGAATTCCAAGTGTAAGTATCTGCTCCTGTAGCTGCTAATGTATATGTTGATCCCAAACAAATATTTGTATTACTTGGAGTAATTGATAAAACAGGAAGCTGATTAACAGTTACTTCTATAGTGGAAGTCTTAGTACAAACATTTGCATTTTTACCAGTTAGAGTGTAAATAGTTGTTGTAGTTGGTGAAGGAGTAATTGAGCTTGTAAATACTCCTGTACTCCATGTATATGTAGTTGCTCCTGATCCTACAAGTGTAACAGGACTTCCTGCACAAGTAACCGTTGGTCCTGTTATAGATACTGTTGGCGAAACAAGAGTAGAAATATTTTTAACAGCAGCTGTTGTACATCCATTTACCGCTTCACCAATAACCGTATAAGATGTATTACTTGTAGGTGATATTTGCAATGTATTTGTATTTGCACCAGTATTCCATGTATAACTCGGAGCACCTGAAACACTTAATGTCATTACAGAACCCGCGCACAATGTTGTAGAAGCAGGTGTTAATGTTAAAACAGGACTAGCATTTACCGTAACTGGTATGATAACTTTACTACTACAATTTCCTGTTCCAAAACCAGTGACGGTATAATTTGTTGTTGTTCCAGGAGAAACTGTTATTGACGCACTAGTTGATCCAGTATTCCATTGATAAGTAGTTGCGCCACTTGCACCAATGGTTGCACTTTTACCAGAACAAATGGTATAGTTAGGTGTCACAGTTAAAGTAGGCAATGGAACAACCGTTAATGTTCGAACGATAGAACTAGTACAACCATTTGAAGTGTTTGTTCCAGATAAAGTATAAGTTTCATTAGCTGAAGGGAAAGTGGTTAGAGTTGCTGAATTAGAGCCAGTGCTCCATGTATAAGTATTGGCACCTGAAGCAACAAGATTAACAGAACCATTAGCACATACGCTTAAATTAGCAACAGCTAAATTTGGTGTAGGCATAACACTAACCGTTACTGCCACTCTTGTTCCTGGTCCGCAAGTACTATCTTGAATATAATATGTTGTTGTAGAAGTTAAAGTTGGAGTAATAAAATTATTTCCGCCAGAAAGAAATGTGCCTCCAGTTGCAGCTGTGTACCAACCAATTGCTCCAACGCCAGTTGCAGATAAAGTTGTAGTATTTCCTCCACAAATAATTGTATTAGACGAAGCAGAAGTATTAACAGCAGTTGGAGCATTACAAAAATCCAATTTCCACAAATCATTTGTATTATTCATGACACCAAGAGAAAAATCTCTGCCACCAAAAATCCAAAAAGATCCACTATTATCCGCAAATGAAGCTGCTTCTGAACGTCCTCCAATTAAATTAGAAACAGTAGTAACACCTTTAGTTCCATATACTGATGCTGCATTTCTGCCGTCAATACCTGAAATCCAAGTCCATTGTCCAGCAGTAATATCATATTTCCATAAATCATTTAAATGCCCAGTTAAAGCTGTTGAGTGCAAACCCCAACCACCTTGTACATAAATACTGTTGCCTTTATACCAAGCTAAATGATTTCTTCTTGAACCAGGTTTATTAGCAGCATTTGCCACTCCTTTTGTACCGTAAGTACCTGACTGGGAAATTGAATTTCCTCCGGATACCCAAGTCCACTGACCAATTGATATATCATACTTCCACAAATCATTAAACTCGCCCCATGTTCCACTTGTTCCTGTGCCACCAAATAACCATAAATTATTATTAGAATCTGTAACGCCAACACCACTAACTCTGCTACCTGGGAAATTTGTAGGAGCTGCTACTCCTTTTGTTCCAAATGTTCCTCCAATATTAAAAGACTGAGAACCTCCCATATAGGTCCATTGTGCTGTCGCAATTTCAAATTTCCATAAATCTGATTGATATCTAGTATTTGTATTATTATATCCTCCATAAGTCCAAAAAACTCCATTATTATCAACCCAACCAATTCCTCCCATTCTTCCATTGGGAGTATTTGAAGATGTGGTAACACCCATAGTGCCATAAACCATTGCTGGATTAATTGTATTTGAACCCGCAATCCATGCCCATTGACCTGTTGTTACATCAAATTTCCATACATCATTTAAATCACCTATTGCGGTTGTTGTGCCATAACCATATCCTCCAAATAAATATAAATTTCCATCTGCACCTTTCCAAGTAACAGAACCCACTCGTGCTCCAGGAGTATTAGCGGCCGCTGCTGTTCCTTTTGTACCATAAACTCCAACATTATTATAACTGTTTCCTCCAGTCATCCATGTCCATTCATTCGTAGCAGTATTATATCTAAACAAAGCATTAAATTTATTTGTGCTGCTCTGACTGCCCCCAAAAAGCCAAAAATTACCGTTATTATCACTCCAAGAAACAGGACCATATATTGAAGCAGGAATATTCGTTGTTGATGGAACTCCTTTTACTCCAAATGCACTTGGAGCATTTAGTGTATTTGGACCTGACATCCAAGTGTAAAGAATTGTTTCTGTAGTTTGGGCATATACAAATACCCCTGTGATTCCTAAAAATAAAGTAAATAGTAGTTTTTTCATATAAATATAATTTTACACGAAAATCCTCATAAAATAAATCTTGGGTGGTGGGAAGTTCACGAACCGTAAAATCTAGTTCATGAACTGTATTTAGATAGAAATACGAAGGTCTTTTAAGAGAGTTTCAAACTCTTGTTTTCGGTCTCTGGAAATAGTAACAGAAAAATCATTTTCCATTAATATGGCGTTTTCGGACCGACTATAAGTTTTAATGAAATTAACATTTATAAAATAAGAACGGTGTGTCCTAAAAAAATAAGAACGATTAGATAAAATATCTTCATAAAACTTCAGTTTTTTACTTACTAAAAATTTTTGTCCGTCTTTTAAATAAAATGTAGTATATGCTCCATCAGCTTCTAATAAAACAATATCCGAAACTTCAACAAAAGTCAAACCATTAGACATGGAAAGAGCAATTTTTCTTATATCGTCTCCTCTATATGAATCCTTCAAAAGCTCTATTTGTTCCTGCATTTGTGAATGCAACTTTTTCTGTTTTAATTTCTCAACAGAATTTTTTAATTGATCAATATCTATTGGTTTTAATATATAATCAACGGCAGATATCTCAAATGCTTTAACGGCATATTCGCTATAAGCAGTAACAAAAATAATATCAAAATCAATTTCTCTAAAAAAGCCTAACATCTCAAAGCCATTATAATCTGGCATTTCAATATCCAAAAAAATAACATCAGGTTTATGTTTATTAATAGCTAATACACCATCAGGTACATTGGAACAGGTAGCTAAAATAGATATCTCGGGGCAATAGTTTAATAACAAAGAAGAAAGCGTATTTCTTGCTCTCTCTTCATCATCTATTAGTATTGCATTGATTTGACTCATTTACGTCGTAAATATAATAGTTTGTTAATAGTAATGGGAGAGTATTTTATGAATGGTTTATTTTAATTCACCAAATGCTATATAGGAATCGAAATAATCACTTTTGTACCAATCGGCTTTTCTCCTTCATATAAATCAATGATTTTAAAACTATACTTTTTGTCATTATATGAATTTAACAAGTCCATACGCTTATCCGTTGCTTCTGTTGCAAACGACTGATGGGTTCTGCTGCTTCTAGCTTTAATTTCTTCTGATTTTTTTCTACCTACACCATTGTCGGTAACTTCACACATCAAGCAATTATCATTTAAAGTAAATGCTACATTTAATTTTTTATCACCTTTTTTATGAAGCAATCCATGTTTCAACGCGTTTTCTATAAAAGGTTGAATAATCATTGGAGGTAATTGTAAATGATCTACATCTATTTCATTGTTAATGCTAATTGTGAATTCAAACTCATCTCCAAAACGTAACTTTTCCAATTCCAGGTATGTTTCCAATAATTTAATTTCTCTTGATAAAACAACTTCATCCTTACCAGACATATCTAATATTTCCCTCATTAATAAACTAAATTTATTTAAATAATAGTTTGAATTTTTAATATCATGTTTCAAAATTAAATCTTGTAGAGAATTTAATGTATTAAATAAAAAATGAGGATTCATTTGTGATTTAAGAGCCGTAAGTTGCGAAGCAGTTACTTTGTTTCTTAATTCAGCGCGACGTTTAATAAATTGTATCCGAACCATAAATAATATTGCAACAACACCTGCGCCCAAAAGCACCGACAATAAGTAAAACCACCAGCGATGCCAAAATGGACTTTTGATGAAGACTTTAACAACCAATGTATTTAAACTCTCCAGGCCATCTTCATTAACTGCTCTGATTTCAAATGTATACTCGCCACTTGGCAAAACATATTTTAAATGATTATTAACTCCAGCGTTATAATGCCAATTAGCATCTAACCCAAGTATACGATACTTGTACTTAAAACTTCCTCTCGCTTTTAAACAAGCTGTATTAAATTCAATGTCAATATTATTTTGATTGTAATTTAAATTCAGAATATTATTTTTTGGGACAACGAGTGAGTCATTTACAAAAACTCCTGTTAATTGAATATTTGGATACACAGAATTTTTAATATTGTTTTTAGGAAGTTTAAGAAGTCCCTTATTGGTAGCTAAAAAAACATGGTCATCAAAATATTCAATAGCATTTATTTCTTTAGACACAATCCCATCTGTATAATCAAAAAAATCTGATTTATTAGTTATATAATTAATTTGTGTTAATCCTTCCTCTGTAGAAACATAAACATATTCATTTACTATCTTGAAACTTTTAACTCCATTACCATGCAATACATAACCTTCATAAAAGTGTTTTTTAATTTTATCATTTTGTAAAATATATAAGCCTTCATTTACAGAGCCTACCCAAAGTTGATTTCTATGAAAAGTTAATTTATTTACAAAAACTGATTTATTATTCAGTTTAAGCTCTATTACAGTTCCATCTTTATATTTAAATAATCCATCAATTGAGGCAAAATAAATAGTATTCGTTTTTTCATCTATTGTAATTGCCTTACAACCTCTATTATGAACAACTATGGCACTTGTTCCCAACTTATCATTTGGGATAGAATGCATTTTTGGATAAAATCCAAAAGCATTAGAATTCACATAAAACAATGTATCTCCCAGCCAACAAAAATCTCTAGAGTTATATGCACTGAAAATGGTTTCTTTCTTTGAATTATAAAACGACAAGGGACCATGAGAAACATAAATACCACCATCTGACTCCAATATTTTTTTAACAGTACGATAGGCTATATCTGTCTGCTTAGGAAACAACTCAAATGTATTATTTGCTGTCAATTTATATATTGAACCTGTATATGTTCCAATCAACAATTCATTTTGATTCGTCTTTAAAAGTGCCGTTATATTATGATCAGATATGTTAGAACCCTGTTCATCATATAAATTCAAATCGTAATTCGGAATAACAAAAATTCCATTTTGCAAGCTACTCACCCATAAGTTTCCTTCCCTGTCTTGATAGACTCCGGATATTTTATCGTTGTTAAATAAAAATTTACTTTCAGAGTCTAACTTAAAATCTGAGTTTAGTTTTACAATACCTGATGATGTACATAACCAATGTCTGTTTAAATTATCTTTATATATTTTATAAATTAATCCATCTGTTTTGAATGGATAGAACCTGGATTTTTCAACTATTTTATTATCACTAACTAGGGATATAATATATTCTCTTTTTATGTTTATTTCAGATAACGCAATTAATTCTTTATCGTAGGGTTCCAACGCTGTTCTTAAAGGGATAGTTAAATTTGCATCAAGAAGTGTTATAACATTCTTAGACTCATATTTTCTAATAACTCCTATCCCGTTTTTTTGAGAACTAAAATAAACATCACCTTTAAAATTAACTTCTACCTCTTGCCAAATGATGGTATCATTTTGTGCATTTAATTTATATAAAGACTGAATTTTCTTTCCATTGAAATCATATTGCTCAATAGTTTTTACATTAGCAACCCAAACCTTTTGCTCTTTATCAATAGCATACTGAGCATATGAAGCAAGTTTATCTGAAACATCTATAACCAAAGTCAAAGAATCATCGGAAACTCTAAATATTTGGCCAGAAAAATTTTGACACCATAAGTTTTTGTCTTTATCAATTTTTAATCCTGATATACTTTTACTGTTTTGTCGATTAGAATTAATTGATTTAAATCTTACTCCATCATATCTGAATAAACCGGCATCACAACCGATCCATATATAGCCAAAATCATCTTGGATAATTTGATACACCTCACTGGAAGGTAATCCATTTTCTTCGGAAATTTTATAATAATAAGGCGTCTGCGAAAAAAAGTGATGCGTCTGACAAGTTAATATCAGAGTAAATAAAAAAAAGAAAAAGGAATATCGGTGTTGCTTGTTCAATTTTTTATAGACTTGTAATTGATAACGAATTTATGAATAAAATTAACAAAGCCCTTAGAAAGTTAAACGATATTGCGGTATCACGAAAAACTTCAATTGATAATCGGTTTTAATAGATTGTGTATTTAAATCATACTGTTGCTGAAATATATTATTATGTTTAGTTATATTCTGAATATCAACACTAATTTCATGCGTAAAACGTTTGGTATTTAATTTATACGAAGGCTTTACATCAATTCTAAAATATGGGTCATATTGAGGAGTATAGGCCTGAGTCCCATCTCTCACTTCATCTTTGTAAGCGATTGAAGCGGCTAAATCAATTGGCACATAACGCTTACCACCTGCATAAGTCACTTTAACATCTATGGCTAAAATATGCTTTTCCTTAATTTTAAATTCTTTCCCTGCTAAAGCATTAAATACATAATTTCCATTAAAGGCTGTATTCCTGTATACGCCATCACTCCCTGTATATTTACTTTCAAACAAAGAAGCTGTCACTAAAAAATAATAGCCTTTACTATAAAATTTCTCTAAGGTTAATTCAAAACCATAATTTTCTCCAGTTCCGTTATTTATCAAACTATCGACATTTGGACTATTGAAATCTGCACCTAAATTTACAGTACTAAAATAATCTTTACGAATCTTAACAGGCACACTATATAAATACTGATAATACAACTCGGTTTTAATACGAACACTATTAAATAAATTTACATCATAAGCTAACACAGCATGAGCCGCTTTTGTGAAATCTAAATTTCGATTAGTTTCCTTTACTTGTCCGTTTCCTAAATTAGCAGTTGCAAAATACACATATAGCGGCTGCACCTGACTATGAATACCGGCTCCAAAACTTAAAGATTGTTTTTTATTAATTTCATACTTTAATCCTAATCTTGGCTCCGGAGACTGAGAATTATTTAATAACAAATACTGATAAGTAAATCCTGTATTTAAATATAACTTCTCACTAAAGTGGTGCTTCCATTGAATAAAACCTCTCATCAATGCGGTTTGTCCTTTATAATTTCTGAGAGTAACGAATCCCGTTCCATAACTATCAATACTATCAACAAAGGTTGTGTTATACAAATCAGTATAAAAACCAGCATTAATAAAATTTCTTGAATTTATTTTTTTATTATAAGTGGTATTAAACGAATACCTAGTAGTATAAGATATATTTCTGTACTCAGGTCTAACTGTTTCAGGCTTAGTACTGGTATCCACTCTATCAGCTGTAATTAAATTATATTGTCCCGAAACTCCAATATTAGTTTTGAGATAAGAACTGGAATTAATAAGGTAGGTATGAGAAACACCCCCTGCACCAACGTTGGAGCGGAAAAACATATTTCTTCCGCTATAGCCGTATAAGTTATTATCTTTTGATTGCTGACTCTGTAACAACTCTGCATAACTCAATCCTCCTATGCCCCATACCGAAAATTTACCGGCTTTTTTTGTTGGCATATCTACCTTAAATGTTAAATCCTGATATTGAGGAACTGCACTTCCTGTTCCAAAATCTAATCCAATATATTTAAAAATAGATAATGTTGAGTAGCGGTAGTTAACCATGAATGACCCATTTTTCTTTTTCTTACTAAATGGCCCTTCTGCACCTAACTCAAAACCATTAAAACCAACCATTCCTAAAAACTCATACTTTTCGTTATTCCCTGAACGCATTTTTAAATCAAATACTCCTGCTGTTGCATTTCCATAATCTGCCGGAAATGCACCACTCATGAAATCAGAGTTATCTAACGTATTGTTGTTTAAAATACTGATTGGCCCGCCGGAAGAACCCATGCTACCAAAGTGATTTGGGTTTGGTATATCTAGTCCATTTAAACGCCACAATACACCTAAAGGAGAATTTCCTCTGATGATAATATCATTTCTACTATCATTTGCCCCACTAACTCCCGCAAAGTTAGCAGCCATACGAGCAGGATCTCCTCTACTTCCTGCATAACGACCTGCTTCCTCAGTACTAAAAACTCTAGAGCTTACAGTAGCCATTTTATTATTAGTCTTTGTTTTATCAACATCTGCTGATATCACCACCTCTTGACCTTGAACAGCACTCTCCTCCAACTCAATATTTAATACAGTTTCCTTTCCTGTTGTTAAAACAACCGTTTGAAATTTTTCTTTATACGAAATCAGGGAAATTTTTAATTGTTTTCTTCCTAATAATACATTATCAAAACGAAATTTACCATTCTCATCAGTAGTAGTGGCTACTATGGGTTCTGAATTCACGATAGAGACCACAGCTCCCGGCAAAGGGCTTTGTGTTTGTTTATCAATTACTGTTCCTCTAATAGTTTGCGCTAATTGCTGCGGAAAGATGTATTGAAACAACAAACAAGCTATTATAGTTAAAACGTATCTCATTTTATTGAGGCAGATATTTATTAATTAAGCATGGAAATTGATAAGGACACTTTGGTAATTTTAAATTATCTACCACAGTTATTGTTTTTTTAGAAATAGTAATCTTCATATCCTCTTTTGCCCACTCTTCCTTTAAACATTCTTTATTAATATTTGCTTCATCATATCCTTTTGGAATTTTCATATAGTATTTCCATGGCTCATAAAGAAAATATGTTCCGTATGGTAAAGTAAATTTTAAATACCCATTTTTATCAGTTATCAAAGTATCTATCCTTTGTTTGTCTGAGATATAAATCAGTTTCTTGTTACTATAAGAAATTCCTTTATTTGGCGTATTCTGCAATTCTTTGTTAGGTTTTGCTCCACCACAGTATGGCATATACTGAACAATTTTTATTTTTGATTTTCTTACCTGTGAAAACATTGAAAACCCAACAATAAACAATATGAATACAAATAAAGATTTCATGTTTAAGTTTTAAGGTGTACTAGATGACACAGGTAAAATTTTCCCATTATAATATTGATGCCCTTTTAATGCAAAGTCAAAAATATATTCTGCCATTTGTTTTGGAGATAACGGTGCCTGATAACCTGGGAAAGCTTCTGCCAGCATTTCTGTTTGCACAGCACCAATAGCTAAACAATTTACTGAAATATTTTTTTCTTTTAATTCTTCTGCTAAACACTCTGTTAAACCCGCAATAGCAGATTTAGAAGAACTATAAGCTGTTAATCCGGGAAATTTGGAACTTCCTTGAAATCCGCCCATGCTACTGATATTAACAACATGAGTTTTAGAATGCTTTCCAAGTACAGGCAATAATTGCTGAATTAAATAATAAGGAGCAAATACATTTACCTGATATACTTTTTGTAACTCATCATAAGAAATAGACTCATATGGTTTATTAATCAACGAACCAGCATTATTAATGATACAATCAATATGAGTAGCTTCTTTTTTTATAAAAGCAACAGCTTCATTCATGCTGTCTTGAGATGTCAAATCCGTAGAAATAGATTTAAGATTTGGATAAGCTATATCTTTTAGTGGCTCAATATTACGAGTTAAACAAAAAACAGTATGTCCAGCACTTAAAAATTGTTTTACCAATTCAAAACCAATTCCTCTGCTTGCTCCGGTGACAATTATATTCATCTTACTCTAGTAATTTACAACTTGTTCTTGAATGTTAGCAGGTAATTCTCTCTCACCATATTGCTGATTTCTTAACTGCGGTTCAAAGCCTGCTTCCTTGATAGCATCTTGAATCGTTTTGTAAGTAAAACGATGTGGAGCTCCTGCAGCACTTACTACATTTTCTTCAATCATGATACTACCAAAATCGTTAGCGCCTCCATGTAAACATACTTGCGCGGTTTGTTTACCAACCGTTAACCAACTTGCTTGAATGTTTTCGATATTCGGTAACATAATACGACTTAATGCTACCATTCTAATGTATTCATCAGAACTTACGTTATTAGTAATACCTTTTACTCTTCTCAACAAAGTTCCGTCATCTTGAAAAGGCCAAGCAATAAATGCTAAAAATCCCTTAGCATGTGCTGGTTTTTCTGATTGCACTTCTCTAATCCAAACTAAGTGCTCAAAGCGTTCGTAAATAGTTTCAACATGACCAAACATCATCGTAGCAGAAGTGGTGATATTTAATTGATGACATGCACGCATCACATCCAACCATTCACGTCCTGTACATTTTCCTTTTGAAATTAAACGACGTACGCGGTCATTTAAAATTTCTGCCCCCGCTCCAGGTAAACTATCTAAGCCAGCTTCCACTAATGCTTTTAAAACTTCTGTATGCGTTGATTTTTCTAACTTAGTGATATGAGCAATTTCAGGAGGCCCTAAAGAATGTAATTTAATAGTAGGATACAATGATTTTAATTCCTTAAATAAATTCACATAGAAACTTAATCCTAAATCAGGATGATGACCACCTTGCAATAATAATTGGTCACCACCGTATTTAATTGTTTCTTCAATTTTTTTCTTGTAAGTTTCTATATCAGTAATATAGGCCTCTGCATGGCCAGGAATACGATAAAAATTACAAAACTTACAATTGGCAATACACACATTAGTTGTATTTAAATTACGATCAATTTGCCAAGTAACTTTATTGGAATTATTTTTTTTGATATTACGTATTTCATTTGCCACAAACATCAACTCAGATGTAGGTGCATTCTCGTATAAAAAGATACCCTCCTCAATGGATAAAAACTCGAGGTTTTGAGCACGCTTTAAAAGTGACTGAACATTCATTATTTATAAAATTTACAGAGTAAAAGTACGTTTTATAAAGGGAAACAAAAAGCCCTTTTTAATGTTTAAAAAGGGCTTTATTTATCAATATTTTAAGCTAATTTCTGGTAAGTTTGCCACCAACGATCAGGAATTTCATTATTCACAGCCATTTCATAATCTTTATAAGAACAAGGTAATAAAGTATGACGCTCAAACTTTAATCCTTTGGTTGGAGGATAAGGAATTTCCATCCACCAGCGGTCGCTTTTCTTACTCTTAAAGAAATTGATTTCATATTTCTCATCTTGTAATACCACATGAAACTTTAAATAATCAGGGCTTGTACGAGAAGGAAAATCATTTTTACGATTATAAAAGCCATCCATAAAACACCAAATCATTTGTGCTGCTAAATTAGATGTCTTTCCATGTGTATCATATTCTGGATTGATTTCATATAAACCAATAGACGATAGTTTATCATTCATACCAGCATAGCGCATCATTTGACAAGCTTCTTCGGAATAAAAACCATTTGGCGAAGCATTTGGATTAGCCGGAGCATCGCTATGCTTAATAGCAGTAATATCAAAACTCAACATATCTGCATGACGTATGATTGGCTCAGATTCTTCGATAGCATCTCGGACCTGACCTAAACGATAAGTATCGAAATATAAACGGTTCATCATCCCTAAACTAGACTGATCAACTAAATAAGTTTGATAGCCAATATTACTATAGTTAAATAAGAAATTTGGTTGATGTAAAATAATTTTTCCTAAGTAAGCAGTATTCGTTGTGTCTTCATCAGGATTACCTAAATCAAAAGTAGAATCAATTGCAACCACATTGATAGTTTGTTCTAATTTTTCGTAACCTAAAAACTGAGCGTAAGTTAAATCTTGACTTCCTCCAATGATAATAGGAATTACATTGTTTCGAATCAAATAATCAACCGTAGACTTGACAGCATAGTAAGTATCTTCTACATCATGCCCTGCTTGTATATTCCCTAAATCAACAATACGCGGACGAAAACTTCCCGGATATAAAGAATAAAAATAATCTCGTACTTTATCAGGAGCTACGGCGCACCCAACATTAGTGTATGCTCTTCTGTCTTCGCACACACCAACAATAGCCATATCAATATCTTTTAATTCAGGAAAGTCTGAATAAACGGTATATGCGCCTATTGTTTTTCCTATTTGATTTTCGGAATAAGAATCTTGATCTAATTCTATTGGTTTAAAAAAATGTTGAATATCGCTCATCGTATTTTATACTATCAAAAATTTGTAACAGATTAAATTTATTTAATATGAGCCCAAGTGTTAAATAAATAAACCAAACTTATTAACGAAAGCGGGTTAGTAGTTCTGAAAAAACGACAGAAAAAATAGAAGATTTCTGAAAAAATTTCAGGAAAATACTACTTAAAAATGTCAAAAATTCTTCAAAAACCCATTGGCACATAGCTTGTCGATTTTAGAGTGTGATTGCAATCATTTAAAAAATAAATAACTAACCATAAAAAATAGGAGGAAGCCATGTTCTCATTAACAAAAACAAACAACGACAGAAACAGATTATTTACTGATTTTCCATTATTATTTGATGACGCTTTTTCGAAAAACTTTTTCGAAAAACAAAACAGAATATTAAATGTTCCGGCGGTAAACATTAAAGAAACAGACAAATCATTTGAATTAGATTTAGCAGTGCCAGGAATGGACAAAAAAGATTTCAAGATTGAATTAAAAGATGGCAGCATCACTATCTCTGCAAAACACGAAAATAAAGTAGAGGAAACAAACGAAAAAGAACGTTACTCAAGACGCGAATTTAGTTACCAATCATTTAGCAGATCGTTTGTTTTAGCTGAGGATTTGGTAGATACAGAAGGCATTAATGCAAAGTATGAGAATGGAATTTTAAATGTATCTATACCTAAAAAAACAAATACTCAAATCAAATTGTCAAGAGAAATTCAAATTTCTTAATTGATAAATCCAATAAAAAAAGGGAGATGAGATCTCCCTTTTTTTATTATTTCTATTAAAAAGATACTTAAGAGATGCTGAAACAAGTTCAGCATGACTAAACTACCAAATATTAACTCGCTTATCAGCCGGACGGTACATGCCGTCACCTTCTTTTACACCGAAAGCATCATAGAACTCTTGCATATTACTTAAAGGTGCTATTGCTCTAAAGTTACCTGGAGCATGCGGATTAGTCGCTATTAATTGTTTTAATGATGCGTCACGCATTAATGTTTTCCATCCCTGAACCCATGCTAAGAAGAAACGTTGTTCTCCTGTAAATCCTACCATTACCGGTGATTTTTTTCCATTGAGTGATTTTTGATACGCATAATACGCCATTGTTAAACCACCTAAATCGGCAATATTTTCACCTTGTGTTAACTCACCATTTACATGTAGTGTATCAATAGCAACATAGCTATTAAATTGCTCAATAATTAACTTAGTTTTATCAGTGAAATTTTTGTAATCAGAATCTGTCCACCACATTTTCAAATTTCCATCTGCATCAAATTGAGAACCTTGGTCATCAAAACCATGTGTTAACTCATGACCAATAATTGATCCCATCACACCGTAATTAAATGCATCATCAGCATTTACATCAAAAAACGGCACTTGCATAATTCCAGCAGGGAAAGCAATTTCATTTGATGTTGGATTATAATAAGCATTAACTGTTGGAGGCGTCATACCCCACTCCATTCGATCAACAGGCTTACCAATTTTATCTAACATTCTTTTATATTGAAATTTACGAGCAGCAGTAATGTTTTTCCAATAAGATTCTCTACCAATAGTTAATGATGTATAATCTATCCATTTATCAGGGAAACCTAATTTCTTAATAATTTTATCCAGTTTTAACTGAGCTTGTACTTTAGTTTCTTTACTCATCCAATCACGAGATTCAATACGAACACGGTACGCTGCAATTAAATTGTCAACCATTTCGTTTACTCGCTTTTTAGATTTATCATCAAAATACTTTTCTACGTATAACTTACCCAAAGCCTCACCCAAAGCCTCATCTGTAGAGGCTTGAGATCTTTTATAGCGTGGCTTCATTTCTTTTTTACCGGATAAAACAGTTCCATTAAATTTAAAACTTTCGGCAACAAATTTACTTGACAAATAAGGTGCTGCTGTTGAAATTAAATTCCATTTTAAAAACACTTTCCAATCAGCAATAGATACTGAATAAATAATTGTATTTAATCCTTCGTAATACTTAGGTTGATTAATTACAACATTTTCAGGAGTCTTAATACCAATCGAAGCAAAGTAAATATCATAATTAATATTTGGTGTTAACTTCTGTAATTCAGCCTTAGTAAAAGGATTATATTGTTTTTGTGGATCACGTTGTTCAACTGCATTTTGAGCATTTTTAGCTAACTCCGTTTCTATTTTCATCACAATATCCGCATTAGCTTTGGCCGATTCAGGATAATTACCTAAGCATTCAAACATACGAACAATATGTTCGATATATTCTTTCTTCACAGATTCGTACTGAGGTTCGAAATAAAAATCTTTATCAGGTAAGCCCATTCCTGTTTGAGCTAAATAACATGTATTAGCATTACTATTTTTAAAATCAGAATACACATAAAATCCAATCATACCGCCAACACCTTTTTTATTTAAAAGAGCTGTTGCTTTAAATAAATCATCTTTTGTTTTAATGGCATCTATTGCTGCTAAATCACCTGAAATAGGTTTAATTCCATCTTTATCAGCTTTAACAGAATCCATAGCTGTTAAATAAAAATCACGTAATTTTTGGTTATTACTTCCGGCAACAGCTTTAGTATCTTTGGAAACAGATGCTATTAACGATTTTAAATTAGCAACATTACGTTCATTAATTTCATTAAAACTTCCCCAGCTTCCATCACTTGCCGGTATTTTTTGAGTATTTAACCATTTGCCATTAGCAAATCTATAAATATCGTTTCTAGGATTTACAGATGAATCAATATAGGATAAATTAATCCCGGGAGTTAATGTTTGAGCAACAACATTTCCGATACATAAAACGGTTGATGCCAATAAAACTATTTTTTGCATAAAAGTATTTTTTATAAATATAAAAGGAATTTGTGAGCTTAATGTCAATTTTTGTACGAATTACACATTTCACTTGATAAACGGAATTAGTCAACGAAAATTTGAGGGGGTAGCCCCTCAATAAGCTTAGTTTCACATGCTTTATTAAACAATAATTGGATGGAATTTTTACCAACAGTTCCTAAATCTACAGAGAAATCATTGACATATAAAGCGATGTGTTTTTTCATCACCTCTTCGCTCATTTCCTGAGCATGTTGTTTCACAAAATTCATACAACTTTCAGGATTTGCAAATGCAAACTCCACACTTTGTTTAATTAAACTATCAATTGTTTTTTGAAGCTTGGTATCAATACTTTTCTTAACAACAATTCCTCCTAACGGAATAGGAGCATGAATCAAACTATCCCAAAATTCACCTAAATCAATAATTTTTTCTAAACCTTTTTCTTCGTAGGTAAAACGATTTTCATGAATTAACAATCCTGCATCTACCTGATGAGATAATACAGCTCCTTCGATATCACTGAATAGTATTTCTTTTTTATTTTTTGCATTGGGAAAAGCCAATGATAATAAAAAATTTGCTGTCGTATATTTTCCCGGAATAGCAATAATAGTGTCATTAATATCCCTCAACTCATTTTTTGAATCTTTAACTAACAAGGGACCACAATTAAACCCTAAAGCACTTCCACTATTTAATAAAGCATAATGTTGAGTTAAATAAATAAAAGCATGGTAACTTAATTTAGTAATATCTAACTCCTGTTTAAATGCCCTATTATTTAATGCTTCCACATCTTCCATCACTACTGTAAAATCAATCCCATGAGTATCAATTTTTTTATGCACCAAAGCATCAAAAATAAAACAGTCGTTAGGACAAGGAGAGAAACCAAGAGAGAAGTTCATTGAATCAATTATTTGTGTTGATAAAATTAATCAAAAAATCATTTAGATTTTTAATCGCTAAAGGCATTTGCCATTTGCTTTTATCACGTTTTTCAACATAATTTGAAATAGCTCGGATTTGGATATAACCACCACCTGCTCTTGCACAACCAGCAAAAAAAGCGGCACCTTCCATACTTTCAACATCAGGATGATATAATTGCTGTACTTTTTTAATATTTACCTCGTTGCCATGAACAGTATTTACTGTAATACCTTTTACTTTTTTTAACGAATCAATTAGAGAATTAGAAAAAGTATAATTTTCAGAAAAAATATGTTCTCCCGGAAGATTTAGTTGATCATACGTTAAAAATTCTTCTCCATCCTCTGCCCCCATTTCGCTTAAAATATCGGATGTTACATGAACTAATTGTCCTAACTCCAACTGTCTATCAAAAGCTCCACAAACTCCAACATTAATTACTAAATCAAACAAACTATTTATATATCTACCCATCATAAATGCCGTATTTACCATACCAACACCAGTAATTAGCACCTGAATATCTTTATCTTCAAAATCCATATTAGCATTATTCATGCCTGTTGAAGGCACAGCAATACCAAGAAAATCCAATAAAGGTTTTACTTCAAATTGTGTAGCTGATACGACTAGAATCTTCATTTATAATTAGTATTTTTACAACTGTTAATTTACTATGATTTATATTACCCGCAAAGAACATTTTAACGCCGCGCACAAATTATTTAATCCGGCTTGGAGTGAAGAACAAAACAATGCCACTTTTGGCAAATGTGCTAATAAAAATTGGCATGGACACAACTATGATTTATATGTTACCGTAAAGGGTGAAATTAATCCTGATACTGGCTTCGTTGTTAATTTAAAAGATTTAAGTACTGTTATCAGAACAGATATTACCGAAATACTAGATCACAAAAACTTGAATATAGATGTAAAAGGAATGCCAATAATGCCATCAACCGAAAATGTAGCTATATTTATTTGGAATATTTTAGCTCCAAAAATTAAAGAGATGGGGGCAGCCTTACACTGTATTAAATTGTACGAAACCGACAGCAACTACGTAGAATATTTTGGAGAATAAACATTTATTAATTTTTGTTGTTATACTAGAAAAATAAAATTATGCTAAACGAAGAATTTGAACATGATATAACTGGCTACAAAAAAATAGATCAATACAATGATAAATTAGTTGACTCTATTTCTGATATGTATAAAAACATTTTAGATGATGTTGGAGAGAACCCTTCAAGAGAAGGATTATTAAAAACTCCTGTTAGAGCTGCTAAAGCTATGCAATTCTTAACTCAAGGGTATGATTTAAACCCTGCTGAAATTTTACGTTCTGCTATGTTTAAAGAAGATTATAGCCAAATGGTAATTGTTAAGGATATTGAAGTATATAGTTTATGCGAACATCATTTATTACCATTTTTCGGAAAGGCTCACATTGCTTATATACCAAACGGACACATTGTAGGTTTGAGTAAGTTACCTAGAGTAGTTGATGCATTTGCAAGAAGATTACAAGTGCAAGAGCGTTTAACCAATGAAATCAGAGATTGTATTCAAGAGACATTGAATCCTCATGGCGTTGCAGTAGTAATTGAATGTTCGCACTTATGTATGCAAATGCGAGGAATACAAAAACAAAATAGTGCTACTACTACTTCTGCATTTACCGGTGAATTTTTAAAAGATGCAACCAGAAAAGAATTTATCAGTTTGATATCCTCTAACCTTCACTAAAAAACCTTCCAAATCCCTTGTTAAACAAGGGATTTTTTATTTTCCGGAAAATTTAAATTTAAATTTAATCAAAAATAATATTTGAGTTATAAATATTGTTTTATATTTGTTCCGTGAAAAACACAATTTTAAATATTGTCATTATTAAAACTTATCGCTGCATTCCTACGTGCGGTAAGTATATGCGCTAGTCGTACCAACAGTTTTCACATTTTTTTCATTTTCATTTTTTAAATTTTATAACAATGTTTGCCATTGATATACAGGATCAAATCCTAGATAAACTAAATACACTCATCGTCGTTTTAAACAAAAGCGGCAGTATAGAGTATGTCAGCAAATCAGCACAACAACTCTTAGGATATAATCCTCAGGATTTGCTTGGAAATGCATGGTGGGAAGTGATTCGCTTTTCTAAACCAGAAGGAGAAGAAGTGAAAGGTAAAATTTTAAAAACATTTGACAATCCTACTATCACAACTCAAACATTTGAACACAAGTTGAGAACCTCTGCAGGAGGTATAAAATGGGTACGTTGGAATGTTTCTTACTTAAACGAAGAGCAACTAATTGGCATTGGTTATGATATTACTGACAATAAAAACAATGAAAAACGTTTAATAGAAAGTAATAAACAATTATTGGAACAGAATAAAGATATTACTGATAGCATTTACTATGCTCAAAGAATACAGCAATCTATTTTACAAACTCAAGACCAGTTAAGAGGCTATTTCAGTAATTCATTTTTACTATATAAACCAAAAGACATTGTGAGTGGAGATTACTACTGGTTTTATGAAGATGATGTATATAAATATGTTGCAGCTATTGATTGTACAGGACATGGTGTGCCAGGTGCTATGATGAGCATGGTTGCTAACTCCATGTTTAAAGAGGTTTTTATGAATAGGAAAATTTCTCAGCCTTCCGATATATTAAAAGCTTTAGATGAAGAATTGGAGAAATCAATCAATAAAAACCAAGACGCTACTTTTAATGACGGTATGGATGTTTCATTAATAAGAATCAATAAAACAACGAATGAATTAGCCTTTGCTGGTGCATTCCGTTCCATATTGATTTCTAGAGGAAATGAAATAACGGAATTAAAAGGTAGTCGTTACCCTATTGGTTTTTACTCAGGCATAACTAAAGAATACGAAACACAAGTTTTTCAATTAGAAAAAAATGATGGCGTATATTTATTTACTGATGGTTTCATTGACCAATTTGGAGGAGAGAAAAACAAAAAGCTAAACAAATCTAATTTCAAGGAATTGCTAAGCACTATTCATGAAATGGACATGGAA
Source organism: Bacteroidia bacterium (assembly GCA_035439445.1). Classification (GTDB taxonomy): domain Bacteria; phylum Bacteroidota; class Bacteroidia; order B-17B0; family Aurantibacillaceae; genus UBA4416. The sequence continues at coordinate 50,782 of DAORKG010000005.1, read as the reverse complement.
GAACAAGAGGCTTTTTTAGAATATTCATTCAACAACTGGAAACAAGATAACGACCAAACTGACGATGTATTAGTAATTGGGATAAGATTATAAATTTCACCTGTCAGACTTTTCAAATCTGGCAGGTGTTAATTGTATTTAAACCAATATTAAACAAAGCATCCAGGCAGCTTAAGTTCGCGGTAAATCCTTTTTTATCGGCAAATACCTGATAGTATGGTTTTATTGAAAAGTCAGAAGATTTATTTAAATCCGAAAGTGCTCTTAAGTCTTTACAATCTGTAGGAGTTAATTCGAACTCTCTTGAAAATTCAATTTGTTTTTTTACTCTCAAGATGTAAAGAATGGTTTGAAGTAGTTGTGTATTATAATCAAACAGCAATTCATATTTGTTTTCATAGAATGGTCTAAACTCATCTTCAAAAAACTCAAAATAAGGTGAGTTTTTATACGCACTTGTTATGGCTCTCCAATGTTGCTTTTGCCAGTCTTCGGCATAAGATATTTTTTTATCGGAAATCAATTCTTTATCAGCCTGCTTTACTAAAGGAATACTTAAACTTAGTTTACCATTACTGGTTAATATCTCACATCGATTACGATACGTCTGTTTCACAAAGTATTCATGTTTTTCTAAAACAACTACATCGTGATTTAAAACCTGAGATAAATAATTGATATTAGGCAAATAAGTCGTAGCTAATAAAACAGTATTCATTTTATTTAATGGTTTGAAATACTCTACTCCAACGAATGCCGGTATGATATAATTTATCATTGGAAAACATAATACGTGTTGCTTTACCAATAATATGATCTTCGGGTACAAAACCCCAATGACGGCTATCTTGCGAATTATGACGATTATCTCCCATCATAAAGTAATAATTCTGTTTAATCACATAAGTTGTTTTATATTCTCCGTTTACATAAATGCTATCATTTTTTATATCAAGAGTATTTCCTTCGTATGCTGTAATGATACGCTCAAAAATGCATAAATTCAAAGAATCTAATTTTACTGTATCTCCTTTAGCCGGAATTTTAAGCGAACCATAATTATCTACATTCCATTTATAATGCTCGTTAAATGGAAATACAAATTCGTCCCACATATCTTTCTTCTCATGATTCCTTTCAATTTCTGTAATATATGTTTTACTTTTTAATGAGTCAAAAAGCGCTTTAGTTAATGTAAATGAATAATCATTATTATCTGATATTTTACCACCTTCCATTAAATTATATTGCTTAGTAAACAAAGAATCTAATGGTTTTTCGGATTTTAAATGATAATTAAATTGCAAATTCTCTTCACTGTCTATTTGTTTATTATTTACATAAACTAAGCCATCTACAATCTTAAAACTATCTCCCGGCAAAGCCACACAGCGCTTTACAAAATAGGTTCTATGATCAACTGGATGTTCATCTTCTAAAGGATAATTAAACACAACCACATCATTTCTTTCAACATCAGGTGTACCAAACAAACGCATGTATGGTAAAGACACTATATCTGAATAGTAACTTTGATTGATAAAGGGAATACTAAACACCGTTTTTAACAATCTTGGTCCGTATGATAATTTATTGATAAACATGTAATCACCCGTCAGCAAAGACTTTTCCATGGATGGAGAACTTACAGGCGAGATTTCGAAGAAGAATGAACGAATAATTAATACACAAAAAAACGAAATACCAATAGCCTTAAGCCATTCGATAACAGATTGCTTTGTTGGTATTAATTTTTTCATTTTATCCTAGGTTCTGTTCTCGACTTCGCTCGAACTGACAGTTAAATTATATTTTATTTAAATACCTGAACGGATGATTTATTTTTATTTACTAATTGACCGCATGCCGCATCAATATCTTTCCCTCTACTTCTACGCACATTTACAATGATGCCTCTTCCTTCTAAATGCCTCACAAAAGCATCCAATCGTTCAGGTGTTGTTTGTTTAAATTCACCATCATCAATAGGATTATATTCAATAATATTAACTTTTGCAGTTGTTTTCATACAAAAATCTCCTAACTCTCTTGCATCCTGAATACCATCATTAAAATCTTTAAATACAATATATTCAAAGGTTACACGAGAACCGGTTTTTTCATAAAAGTAATTCAAAGCTTCTTCCAGATTATCCAATGAATTGGTTTCATTAATGGGCATGATGTGATTTCGTTTTTCATCATTTGCCGCATGTAATGACAATGCTAAGTTAAATTTCACATTATCATCACCTAGCTTCATAATCATTTTGGCAATACCTGCTGTGCTAACTGTAATACGAGAAGGACTCATTCCTAATCCATCAGGAGAAGTAATTCTATCAACTGAACGAATCATTTCAGAATAATTCAGCAATGGCTCACCCATACCCATATACACAATATTGGTGAGACTTTGATTGTATTTTGTTTCAGCTAAATTCTTTACTAAAGCAACCTGATCATAAATTTCGTCTGCATTTAAATTACGTAAACGTTTTAATTTTCCGGTTGCACAAAACTTACAAGTCAAACTACAGCCTACTTGTGATGATATACAAGCCGTCATACGTGATTTAGTTGGAATCAAAACACTTTCAACCACATTATTATCAGCTAACTTCATAGCGCACTTAATAGTTTTGTCGCTACTTACCTGCATGTCGCTAATCTCAACGGCATTAATAGTAAAGTTTTCCTTTAACCAATCTCTTAACGGTTTTGATAAATTAGACATATCATCAAAATTATGAGCTGTTTTTTTCCAAAGCCACTCATAAATTTGTTTCGCACGAAATTTTGGTTCTCCTTTTTCTTTGAGAATTTCCACAATTTGTGCTTCACTCAATGCGCGTATATCTTTTTTAGTTGACATGTTATTTTACAAAGTTATCTATAAATACTGAAAAAGACACATCATTTCGATGAATAAGTTCTTAAATTTGGGTATGCGTTTCATCAGTGCCAAGCAGATTTTTTCAGGAAAAGAGTTTTTACCAGCTAATGCAGTATTAGTATTGGATGACAATGGACTTATAGAAGACATTGCTCTCAAAGAAAACCTTGAACCTAGTAATATAGAACATTTTGAAGGCATAATATGTCCTGGGTTCATAAATACTCATTGTCATTTAGAATTAAGCCACTTAAAAAACATTATAAAAAAACATACCGGAATTGTTGATTTTGGATTAGGTGTAATGAAACACCGAAATGATTTTTTGCGAGAATTACAACAAGAAGCCATGCATTTAGCTGACAAAGAAATGCAATTACAAGGAATTGTTGCCGTTGGAGATATTAGCAATACTAATGAATCTATTAATACAAAACTAAAATCAAATTTATATTACCATACTTTTGTAGAGTTAATTGCTCTAAATCCTGATCGTGCGGATATTGTTTTTGAGAATGGAAAAACTCTTTTAAACGAATTTTCCAAAAATAAACTATCGGCTTCTCTTGCTGCTCACGCCCCTTACAGTGCTTCATTGGAGTTAATAAAAAAAATAACCGATGATTGCCAACAACTTTACAAACCAACTAGCATTCACAATCAGGAAAGTAAAGCTGAAAATGATTTCTTCAATTCAAAGACTGGAGATTATCTTCGCTTATATGAAACTATTAATATCCCTATAGCTTATTTTAAAGCTAGTGGTAAAAGCAGTTTACAAACAATTATTTCAAGCTTTAACGAACATGTGAATACTTTATTAGTTCATAACACATTTAGCAATAAAGAAGATATCGATTTTGCCTTAAAACAACATCAACAATTATTTTGGTGCTTATGCCCTAATGCCAATTTATATATCGAAAATACCTTGCCTGATGTAAGTTTATTAAGTAACAATAAATGTACATTAACCATTGGAACCGATAGTTTAGCAAGTAATTCAGAGCTTTCCATAATAACTGAAATTAACACAATCTTAAACCGTCAACCAAATACTTCGCTTGAGTTATTGCTAAATGCAGCCACCTATAATGGTGCTAAATTCTTAGGAATCGAAAAACAATTTGGTTTATTGGAAAAAGGAAAAAAATGCGGGATTAATTTAATAGAAGGAAAACTGGGAAGTTACTCGGTAAAAAAATTAGCTTAAATTAACTGAAGATGTTAATGTGAATAAAGAGAAATCTTCATTTATCTTCTTGAAATCAACTTTTAATTTATTTCCGCTCTTCATACCAATAGTAATAAACCCTAAGCCAGCGCCACCTTTATCACTAATTGTATTATTTTCTAAATGCTCTAAATAATATGCTTTTAAAGCCTTTTCATCATCAAAAGAATTGATGGTGTTAATTTGTTTTTCAAGAGCAGGAATAGATGAATTAGCCACTAAATTAGAAGAGATTACTTTTAAGTTAGTGCCATTTTTTACTAAGATAAAAAAGTTGTGTTGTTCTCCTTGCTTATTTTTTTGACCATGTAATAACATGTTTTGCAAAGTTTCAACGCTAATAAAGAAAATCTTTTTAATAGGGCCTTTTGCAATATCTAAAGAAGTAATTTTTTCTTCAACATTACCCTCTAAATTAGAAATGACGCTTTGAGACAACTCGCCATAGTGAGAAACCAAAACGGTTTCGTTTTGTTGGTGCTCCTTAAGCATCTGCTCATATTGCTCCTTTACAAATTCTTTTTCGCTATGTGAATATTCGCTCAAAATAGTTTATTTAAATAATCCGTTTACTTCAGCATCTATCATTCTGATTACTTTTCCTAAGTCTTCTTTACTTTCCGAAAAATTAATCTCATCAATGTCAACTATTAATAATTTACCGCCTTCGTATGTCGAAATCCAAGCCTCATATCTTTCATTTAGTCTTTTTAAATAATCTAAACGTATAGAATTTTCGTAATCTCTACCACGCTTTTGTATTTGTTTTACTAAAGTAGGAACTGATGCTCTTAAATAAATAATTAAATCCGGGGCTTTCACTAAACTATCCATTAATTTAAATAAAGTGAAATAGTTTTCGTAGTCACGGGTTGTCATTAAACCCATTGCATGCAAATTTGGTGCAAAAATGTACGCATCCTCATAAATAGTTCTATCCTGAACTACTTTTTGTTTGCCTTTTCTGATTTCTTGAACCTGACCAAAACGAGAATTTAAGAAATATACCTGTAAATTGAATGACCAACGCTGCATATCGTCGTAAAAATCATTCAAATAAGGATTGTCGTCTGCATCTTCATAATGCGGAGTCCATTTATAATGCTTTGCTAATAATGACGTTAATGTTGTTTTTCCTGAACCGATATTACCGGCAATTGCTATATGCATAAAAATCTCTTTCTAAAATATCTTCGGTTTATAATATACTAAGATACAGTTTTCTATTATTATACAAAACTTTTTTTCGATTTTTTTTAAAATGTTAAAATTTCAATTATTTTACGAAATTCAGTTTTAAATCAATATTATACTTCATTAAAACCTGTTTTGTATCGTTAAAAGCCTCCAACATTTTTTGACGATGCACGGCATTCAAATAATCTGGCAACTTGAGGGAATCTGAAGCCCATTGAGCCGGAAATAATATGTGCATTTTTCTTGAACCATCTCCTCTATAAACCCAGGTAGGAATAAAATTTGCATCTTTAAATTTACATGTTTTTTTAGTGAAATTTTTCTGAACAATCAATTTCAAAATAACTCCAGCATCAGTATATCGCCAATATTGATTTGATAAAAAATTACCTAAACTATACGCTACAAAAGATGTGTCGTTAATCGCTTTAGAATAAACTTTTTGAGTTGGCCCTATCACATGTGGATGAGCACCAATAACCAAAGTAGCTCCTGCATCTAGTGCAAATCTAACAGCATCCTTTTGCGCCTGGGTTGGCTCCACAATATTTTCCAATCCCATGTGGTAGAACACCAAAACAATATCAGCACCTTTGTTTTTGACTGATTTTACAGCGTCGACAATACCTGCCGAATCAATCACATTCAGCATGTATTTATGATCTACACTTGGGTAAGCACCATTTGTTCCATAGGTATAATTTAAAATACCCAACTTAACTCCTTTAACGTTTACTATTCTTAAAGAATCATGATCTTGTTGACTTGAATAAGTGCCCGCATAACCTAAACCATGCTTTTTAATTACTTCAATAGTTCTCAGCAAACCAGCCTCACGAGTATCCATACTATGATTATTTGCCGTAACCAAAAAATCAAATCCGGCATTCTTTAACGCTGTGCAGTATGCGTCAGGACTATTAAAAGCAGGGTATCCGGCATAAGGCTGAACAGTACCTGCAAAGGTAGTTTCTAAATTCCCTATAGTGATATCAGCGTCTTGTAAATAAGGTTTAATATATTCGAAACTAGGATTGAAATCAAAAGTACCATCACTTAGTTTTGCATTATTGGTTTGAGGTAGATGACACATTAAATCACCCACCAAATTAATTGATATTTGAGAAACAGAATCTGTAGGAGGCGGCAAATAAGTAATTGTTTGAGGAGCTTGATACTCTTTAACTTTTTCTATCACCTCCACACTTGGCTCCTCTTTAACTATTGTTTTTTCAGGTGTTTTACAAGTGCCAAACAAAATTGCAATAAGAATTATAACAACAAGTATGTATGTCTTTTTCAGCATCTATTTTGTTCTTATATCTTTTAAATAAGCTCCACAAACAAATTGAACCGTATCTATTAAAGGAATAAATTGATGATTTATCACTTCTTTTATTCTGTTGTTGTTATATGAGTTATTGTCTAAAGTAGCATTGATGGTTTCTTTTGTAATAATTTGTTCTTTATTAGTAAAAAAACTTTTTATCCCATCCAACCATTTCCCTATAGTTAACAATGCTTTTCCTGCTTCTAATCTTGGTTCTTTTTTGCCTAAAGCTTTATTGACGGATGATAAAATTTCTTTGAATGAATAATTATTCTCAATCAACACAAATCGCCTACTAAATTCTTTTTTTTCAATTAGTTGAATCATACATGAAGCTACATCTCTAGCATCAACGGTAGCGCTCGAACCTCTGGTATAAAAGGGATTTCCTTTATATAATGTTTCAATTAACTTTCCTGAACTTTGATGCCAAAAACCAGGTCCTAAAATAATACCCGGATTAACAATCACCGCATTTAATCCTTCTTCGGTTCCTCGCCATACCTCTCGTTCACCATTATATTTACTAATTGCATAATCACTAGCATTTGGTGAAGACTTCCAATATACAGATTCATCAATGTTTGTTGTGATGTCTGGATTTTGTAATGTTGCAATTGAGCTTACATGACAAAACGCTTTAATATTTTTTTCTAAACAGGCATTAACCAAATTAGCTGTTCCTTCTGAGTTAATGCGATGCATTTGTTTTCTATCCTTTGAATTAAAAGATACGAATCCTGCACAATGGTAAACTGTTTCTATTCCTTCTAGTGCCTCTAACAAAGAAAAAATATCTAGTACATCAGCATCTACCCACTTTATTTTATTGAATAAATTTTCTGAATCTGAAGTGTAATAAGAGAAGAGTTTTTTGGTTTTTAAAACATCACTTCCTTGTCGTTTAATAGCCACAACAGACTTACCTTGCTGTAAAAGCTGCAAAACTAAATGCGCTCCTACCAATCCTGTTGCTCCTGTTACTAAATTCATGAATGTTTAAAATCTAAACAAATGTAAGACTTTGTGCTATAAAAAATAAAGAAAACTGCACGATGCAACCAAACAAAAAACCAACATAAACCTGAGTTGGTGTATGAGCTTTTAATGTTAAACGTGCAAACCCAACTGCTCCGGCAATCAATATGCAACAAGAAATCATAAAAAATATTGGCATTTGCATAAAATAGCTCATTGCAATTAAAACACCAATTAGTCCGCCTATTCCAATCATATGAGCACTAATTTGCCACCATATACTAATAATGGCTGTCGACAAAATACAAAAGCCCGCTCCAAAAATAAACAGCTTAATCGCAGGCCAAATATTAAAATCATAAATCATGTAAAACAATCCAAAATAACATAAGGCCGTCATAATTAAAGGGAATATACGCTCCTTGCGATCTTCTATTTTTAATGAACTTACATAATTCAATTTATATAAAATCAAAAGATTTAATGAAGGCAATAAAAATGTAAATGCAAAAACTGTTAAGGTTAATACTAACTTTAACTTTAAAGGAGTAAACACAAAGTAAATAGAATTAGTAAACACAAAAAACACTAATAAACAGCCATATGTAGCCATTAATAAAGGATGAAATAAATAAGATATTAAATGAGCAATATTCTTCATGAATAAGAAAATGCTAAAATACATTAAAAAAAATCGAGATAATACAAGTTTATAGTATATTTTAAAATCTATTGCTATTTTTGAGTTCTGTATGATTACCCTATTAATTAAAGAAATACGCAGCTTTTTAAGTTCACTGATTGGTTATATAGCAATTGGTGTTTTTATTACCGGCATTGGTACTTTTATGTGGTTAGTTCCAACAGAAAGTGCCGGCTCCAATATTTTAGAAAATGGCTTTGCAAACATTGACCCTTTATTCATTTTGGCACCTTGGGTATATCTTTTTTTAATTCCCGCTATTACGATGCGAAGTTTCTCTGAGGAAAAAAAAACAGGCACTATTGAGCTTTTATTGACTCGCCCATTAACTGAACTACAAATTGTATTGGCAAAATATTTTGCAGGTGTTGTTTTGGTGATAGTATCATTACTACCAACATTAATCTATTACTATTCGGTTCATCAATTAGGTTATCCAAAGGGGAACATTGATACAGGTGGCATGTGGGGTTCATATGTTGGACTACTATTTTTAGGGGCTGGATTTGTCTCTGTGGGAACATTTGCATCTGCTATTTCAGAAAATCAAGTCATAGCTTTTATCATGGCTTTATTACTTTGCTTCATTACTTATGTTGGTTTTGATTTTATCGCCTCATCCGGTGTGTTTGGTAAATATGACGCTTTTGTAAAAGGATTAGGAATGAACGACCATTATGTGAGCATGAGTCGAGGAGTAATAGATACTCGTGATGTTATTTATTTTGTGAGCATTATTGCTTTGTTTAATTTATTATCAAAACTCGTTTTAGAAAGCAGAAAGTGGTAATATGACTCAAAAAAAATCTATACGAAAAAGAAAAGATATTGCTATACTTTTAGCTGTATTAGTAATTGTTATATTAATAAACTTTGTTGGGTCTTTTGTTTTTAAACGTTTTGACTTAACATCAGAGAAACGATATACTTTATCAGAATCATCTAGAAAATTATTAAATAGCTTAAATGATGTTGTATACATTAAAGTATATCTGCAAGGTGATTTTAATCCAAACTTTACACGTTTAAAAAATGAAACTAAGGAACTACTAGATGAGTTTAGGGCATATTCAAATGGTAATTTAGAATATGAATTAATTAATCCTCTAGAAAATCCCAGTAAAGAAGAAACAGATAAAATAGAAAGACAACTTTATGAAAAAGGCATAATGCCTGAACAGATTGTTGACAGAAGTTCTCAAAAGGTATCGGAAACATTTATTTGGCCTGGTGCAATTATCTCCTATAAAGGCAAAGAAAGTGTTTGGCAAATTTATAAACGTCAGTTAGGTTTTGATGCTGAACAAAGCATCAACAACTCAATTCAAGAAATGGAATATGGCTTAACAAATGCCATCAGAAAAACAACATTAATTAAAAAACCCGAAGTTTTATTTATTGAAGGGCACAGTGAGTTAGATACTATTCGAGGGGCTGATTTTATGCGTTCTGTTGCTGAATATTATAATGTATCAAGAGTAAACATTAATCATAAATTATATGCATTAAAAGGTGCTGATGCTATTGTAATTGCACAACCCGACTCAATGTTTGATGAAAAAGATAAATTTATCATTGATCAGTTTATCATGCATGGAGGAAAAGCTCTTTGGTTGATTGACCCCGTGTATGTAAATCGAGATACCTTAACAACCAGAGGTTACTCTTTGGGTTTTAATAATGAACTCAACTTAGAGGATATGTTGTTTAAATATGGTGTTCGTTTAAATCCCGTATTAGTTCAAGATTTACAATCAGCTCAAGTACCTGTGAATGTAGGGTTCAAAAAAGGACAACCGGATTTCAAACCTTTCTTTTGGAACTACTACCCATTATTACTGCCTACTTCCAACCATCCAATTGTAAAAAACCTAGATTTAATTCGCACAGAATATATAGGCACTTTAGATACAGTTTTTGCAAGAGATGTAACCAAAACAATTTTATTACAAACTTCAAGATATACCAAAACACAACCTACACCTGTTAGAATTTTAGCAGCTCAAGTAAAATTAAAACCACAGGAAAGTCAATATACCAACTCTTTTCAAAATGTTGCATGTCTTCTAGAAGGACAATTTGAGTCAAACTATAAAAATCGTATTACAAGCAGAATATTAGAAGACAGTATCTTTGATTTCAAAGGAAAAAGTAAACCTACCAAAATGATTGTTGTTACTGATGGAGATATTGCAAAAAATGAATACCAAAGAGGTACCGGCATGATATTTCCTGTAGGATATGATATTTACACGAAACAGCAATTTGCCAATAAAACATTTTTATTAAACTGTATGAATTATTTATTGGATGATGAGGGTTTATTACAATTACGTTCAAGAGAAGTTAAACTAAGATTATTAGACAAAAAGAAAACTGCAACTCAAGTAACTAAATGGAAACTAACCAATGTAGGTTTACCTCTCTTTATAATTATTTGTTTTGGTATTATTCAATTCTATATTCGAAAAAGAAGATATAGCAAGTAAAAAAATAAAAAATCAAATGAAAAAATCCACCATTATAATACTTACTATTCTTGTTATTTTAACGGGACTATCGATATACATATATAAAAACAAAGGAAAAACTTCAACAATAAATAAAGAAGCCAGTTCATTTGGATATAAAGACACAGCTTCTATCGATAAGATATTTTTGGCTGATAAAGATGGTAAACAAGTGCTATTAGAGCGAAAAGCACAAGGCTGGATCCTAGATGGCAAATTTCCTGTAAGACCAGACGTATTGGAATTATTGCTATATACAATACATTCGGTAGAGGTAAAATCGCCTGTTTCTAAAAGTGGACGAAATTCTGTTATTAAAATTATGGCTTCAAAATCAACAAAAGTTGAAGTTTACAGCAAAGGGGAAAAAGTAAAACAATATTATGTAGGTCATCCAACACAAGATAACACAGGCACTTACATGATTTTGACCAATTTAGAAACAGGAGAAAACTATGAAGAACCTTTTATAACTCACATTCCTGGATTTGATGGTTTCCTATCTACACGCTATTTAACAGATGCTATTGATTGGAGAGATCGATTAATTATTAACTATCGTCCTCCACAAATAAAACAAATTAAAATGGACTTACACGAATCCCCTGATTCTTCATTTGTTATTGACTTATTTAGTATGCAACGATTTGGTTTAAAAACTAAAAAAGGTGCTGTGCAATTTGATGAAGATAAAATGAAACAATACATAGCATATTTTCAAAATGTAAATTGCGAAGTAGTTTTAGATAAAAATGACCACTTAGTTGATTCTCTTTCAAAATCAGGCGTTCCATTTGCTACTCTTACAATTTTTGACAGAAACAATGGGTCAAGCACTTGCGAGTTTTTCCACAAACATGCCATTCCGGAAAAAAACGCCCAATACGGCATTAATTACAAATATGATCCTGATAAATTATTTGTAAGATATAATAACGGTAAGGATTACGGTGTAGCTCAATTTTACGTTTTTGGTAAAATTCTTCAAACATATCAGTATTTCTTACCACAGAAATAATGTTAAAAAGTAGTTTATAAATACCTACTCTTTCAAAGTAGTTACAGGTATCATATCATTAAATTTGATTGATTAAAAACTAACTATATGAACTTTGTAGTATCATCATCTACTTTATTAAAACACTTAAAATCTATTAGTGGAGTGCTAAACTCAAGTAACACTATTCCCATTTTAGATTGCTTTTTGTTTGAACTTAAAAATGGTATGCTTACACTTTTTGCTAGTGATATGGAAACAACTATCACAACTAGTATAAAAGTTGACTCCTCAGAAAATGGAAATATTGCTATACCTGCTAAAACATTATTAGAAGCATTAAGTAACTTACCCGAGCAGCCAATTTCATTTATCATAGATAATAAAAAATTTAGTGCAAAACTAAAAACGGAAACGGGAGATTATACGTTAACAGGTCATAACGGAGATGAATATCCGAAATTACCAAAAGTAGAATCTGCTACATCTGTTATTATCAAGAGTGATGTATTAGGTAACGCCATTAACAAAACAATTTTTGCTACAGGTAATGATGATTTAAGACCCGTAATGAGTGGGGTTTTCTGCCAGTTTAATGATGATAATTCAATTTTCGTTGCAACAGATGCTCATAAATTAGTGCGTTATACTCGTAATGATGCAAAAGCTGGTGCCTCAGCATCTTTCATTATGCCTAAAAAACCTTTAAATGTTTTAAAAAATTTATTGGCAGGAATTGATGATGCGGTGAAGGTTGAGTTCAATAAAACAAACGCTTATTTCAGTTTCGGGAATATTAATTTAGTATGTCGTTTAATAGACGGGAAATATCCAAACTACGAAGCTGTAATTCCAAAACAAAACCCAAATAAATTAACGGTTGATAGAACTTCTTTCTTAGGTGCTATCCGTCGTGTGAGCGTATTTGCAAACAAAGCTACACACCAAATCCGTTTAAAAATTGCAGGAAGTCAATTAACTATATCTGCTGAAGATTTAGATTTTGCTAACGAAGGACATGAGACATTAATGTGTACTTATGTTGGGGAGGATATGGAAATAGGATTCAATTCTAAATTTGTATTAGAAATGTTAACGAATTTAGAAAGCGATGAAATTACTATTGAAATGAGTGCACCTAATCGTGCAGGAATTATTGTTCCAACGCAAAAAGCAAATCCGGCTGAAGATGTATTAATGTTAGTGATGCCGGTAATGTTAAATAACTAATTCTTATCATTATAAAAAGAAAGGCGATTCAATTGAATCGCCTTTCTTTTTATCTGTATTATGCTTTAATTTATAGCTTTAGCATTAAAGTTTACAAGAATTAATTCCTCAAGTGTGAATCGTTTACCGTCAATAAATGCTACTAACCAAGCATCTTTTTGTCCTTTAGCAATAATTTTTTGACGCGCCGCCTCAGCCTCTTTCAATGTTGAAAATGACAACTGAGTAAAACGAGTGATTCCATCAGGATATTTAATCTCTTCAGGTTTTCCGAATTGTTTTAGGTGACCATATTTGTAGTTTTCAGGATGTTGGTATGCTGCAATCTGGACTTTAAACACCAAACCATCCGAACACATATTACCTCCAATATCCATTAACTGTTTGTAAATATTTGGATCATTTAATGATTTACCTTTTATAGAAGAAAAATCAGGTATAGCACCTCCGCTACATGGTGTCGTAGTATTTTTTACTGGTTCATCAGTCGTAGTATTTTTTACATTTGAATTTGTTTGAACTGTATTAGTTGCAACAGCATCATTTTTAAAAGTTTCTGGATTTGAAGTAGGATTGATTAAGCTATCTAAAATTGTTTTCACAGAGATTTGATTTTTCTTATTTTCATATCCAGGTGAGTATAAGTAAAAATCTTTTTTAATCTCAACGAATTTCTGCAGCTTTTCCACATCTATTTCCTCTTCAATTGGATCCATTCCAGCAACAGAGATTTTAATTTTGTATCCGCTTCCTGGTGAAATTGCCATTAAATATTTTCCGGTTTTAGAATTTGCGTAGTAAGGACCAATAGCTGTATGAGTTTCTTTTTTTACTACTTCAATCTTTGCTTCAGTCGGTTTATCATCCACATAAACACTGCCTTTTAATAAGGCTAAGATTGGTTTTTCTCCCAAAATCCCAGGAGTTACAGTGTAAATATCTTGCTGACCTTTGCCACCTGCACCTCCTCTGTTTGAAGAAAAATAACCCACATCGCCTTTTGCATTAATTACATAATATCTATCATCCTCAGTTGTATTTAAAGGAATACCCATACTTAAAGGTTCAATCCAATTATTTTCTTTTTTAATTGAATACATAATATCATAACCACCTATACTTTTATGACCTTCAGAACTAAAAAATAGGGTTATTCCATCCGGGTGAATAAAAGGTGCGTCTTCATTATAAGGCGTGTTTATGGATGGACCTAAATTTACTGCCGGTGCCCATTCACCATTTACCTTTTCAGATACATATAAATCTCTACCACCCAAGCCTCCTGGTTTTTCTGATGCGAAATATAAATACCTGCCGTCTGCAGTAATAGAACAACTACCTTCCCAATAATCAGAGTTGATATTAGCATTTAGTTTTTCTGGCTTACTCCACTCTGTCCCGTTAAGAGAACTGAAATATAAATCGCCAGGATTTTTCACATCGCTAGCAAAAGTGAATAAAGTTTGGCCATCCGGAGATAATGCAACAGCAGCATCATTTGCATTAGTGTTTAATGATGCAATACCAATAGGCTGGTTCCATGTAGAATCATTAGTTTTTGTACAAATGAAAATATCTTCATGATATTTACCTTCTTCCTTATCAGGCTTTAACATATCATTTAGTAATCCACCAGTACTTTTTTCTCCAACATAAGTGTATATCATAACAGATTCATCAGCCGAAATAATTGGCACTGCCTCGGTTTCATCTGTATTGATAGGAGCACCTATATTTTTAATATCTGCAATAATTTTCTTGGCAATTAATTCTTTTCCATTATTACTATTAATTATTCCCAATTTCGAATCATCAATAAACTCTTGTTCTTCTTTTGATAATTTACCTGTTTTTTCAGAAATATATTTTTCATATGATTTTATAGCATCATCGAATCTATAGTTTATATGATAAGCTTTAGCTAAATAATAATCAACATCAGGCGACTTATCTGTTCTTTTAATATCTTCGAAAATTTCAATAGCCCTAGCTTTTTTTTCGGGATAAAACAAACAACAATATCCCAAACGAAACTTATACTCCAGATTTTTAGGAACTTGGGTGTACAATTTATCGTAAGCTTCATAAGCTTTTTTGTAATCCTTTTGATCGAAATACACCGCAGCCTCTTCCTGAATATCTCTATTTTGAGCAATAGATGCCGCATAAATAAAGCACATTAAAACTGATAGTAAGAATTTAATTTTTCTCATAACTCGATTATTTGGATTAAGTAATATGTTCAATCTATGGATAAACCAAAGTTGATATTTTTCTTCAATTTTATTTTGTCAAAAGAAAATGATTATTAACAACTAACCGTTAAAAGCCAAAAAGCCGACCATTTTCATGGTCGGCTTTTTGAATACAGAGTAAAAGTGCTTATTTACCTGCTGGTTTTGTTGTTCCTGCTGGCTTAGTTGTATTAGGAGCAGGTTTTGTAGTAGTATTTGGTGCACCTGGAATTTGCGCTGCAGGCATCGAATCTAATTTTTTAGTTACTAAACCAAAAATATCATCTGATGGCTCTGAGTATAATACAACCCCAGTACTTGTGTCTAACACATATTTGTAACCATTTTCTTTTGCAACTAAATCAATCGCTTTTTTAGCTTTGTCGTAAATTGGCTTTGATAATTCACCGTATTTACGTTGATAGTCTTGCTGTGCTTGCATCTTAAAATCTTCGATTCTTTTATTTAAATCTTGTAACTCAGTTTCTTTAGTAGATTTAACTAAAGCAGACATTGTACCTGCCTCAGATTCTTTCATATAAGCTGCGTATTTCGTTTGCAATTCGTTGTCCATAGTTGCCATCTGAGTTTCTAAATCCTTTAAATATTTTTGAGCAACTTCTTGAGCTGTTTTGCTTTCAGACATTGTTGTAATTAAAGAATCTAAACTAATGTGAGCAATTTTTTGAGCCTTTGTTAATGTGATAGTTCCAAGGGTAAAGGCAACTATTGCAATCGATTTTACTAAAGTTTTCATTGTTTTTTATTGATTTGTATTTATTTTATTTTTTTGATTTATTGTAACCAAGTAAGTTTAATACATCTTCACTTTTATCATACTTACTATTTGAATATAACATAGAAACCTGACCTGCTTTATCAAAAATAAAAGCTAAACCACTTTTCTCAGCTACTTGCCTTACAGCATTATAAACTTTATCCTGAATAGGTTTTACTAACTCCATTCTTTTATTAAATAACTCTCCATCTACACCAAAACGTTGTTTTTGTAATTCTTTCACTTCTTTCTCTTTATTAATAATTTCGTTCTCGCGCTTTTTCTTCATATCATCAGTTAATAATACTGACTCTGCTTGATAAATTTTATACAACTTATCTATTTCAGCATATTTTACTTCAATTTCTTTTTGCCAGTCAACTGATATCTTATCAATTTCTGTTTGTGCAGCTTTATATTCCGGAATATTTGAAAGGATGTAATCTGTATCTACATACCCGATTTTTTGTGCTAGAGATACAAATGAGCAGAAAACAATCGCTATTATTGATAAAACTATTTTTTTCATATTATTTTTTTTATGTGTTATAGACTTAATCATAACGTGTGCCAAGATACATTTATTTTAGCAATTAACATTTTTTTGGCTTACAATTCTCCTAATTGAGCGCCCAAAGTAAAATGGAATTGCCCTTTACCATTTCCTGATCCAGGATTCCCTGGAATATTATCAAAGCCCCAACCATAATCTAAGCCAAGTAATCCAAACATAGGTAAGAATACTCTTAAACCAAAACCAGCACTTCGCTTAACTTGAAATGGATTAAAATCCTTGTACTTAGCCCAAGTATTTCCTGCTTCTGCAAAACCTAAAACAAAAATTGTTGCTTGCGGATTTAACGAAATTGGGTAACGAAGTTCCATAGTGTATCTGGCACAAATTGGATCTCCACTTGAACTAGAAAGAGAATTATCAGTATAACCTCTTAATGCAATAATTTCTCTGGCAACAAAATTTTGGTAGCCACTTAATCCACTTCCTCCCATATAATAACGTTCAAAAGGAGAAACACCAACTGCTTTGTTGTACATACCTAAAATACCATAACCAATCTTAGTTCTCAAAACTAAATTACGAGCTTCTTTACCTTCGCCAGCTTTTTTATTGGTTAACTGCGTAAACCACTCAGCAGTAAATTTATATTTTTGATATTCAATAAATTTATATTTCTCACCAATAGGTAGTGTTGAATAATCTTTACCATTTAACAATGAATAGGGAGGTGTAAATTGACCTAATAATGAGAAGTTAGAACCATTTTTAGGGAAGATAGGAGCATCCACACTATTACGAGTAATATTTATTTTTCCATTAAAATCATTGGCGTATCCATTAGCTAAAATGAAGTAAGGGTAGTTTTGTAACTCGTAGTAATTGTAACTAGCCTCTGTATAAATTGAGAAGAAATCATCCGGTTTCTTTAAACGTTTACCAAAACCAACCGAACCACCTAATATCTTCATAGTGCTTCTGTTTGGGTTTAATATTTTGTTTCCTTCCGAATCATTGATATATTTCTTAGCACCCGTTGTATTAAACATTGAGAAGAAACCAGAAACACTTAATGAATTAGGTTTTTTACCTCCCAACCATGGTTCTGTAAAGGACATATTATACGATTGATAATATATACCATTAGTTTGAGCTCTGATACTAAATTTTTGACCATCTCCTGTTGGAAGTGGACTCCATGATTCAGATTTAAAAATATTTTTCATGGAGAAGTTATTGAATGATAATCCGAGTGTACCTACTACACGGCCTCCACCCCAACCACCGGAAAGCTCAATTTGATCAGATGGTTTTTCTTCAACTTTATACTCAATATCAACAGTCCCATCTGCAGGATTAGGTGTTGGTGTTACTCCTAATTTTTCAGGATCAAAATAACCTAATTGACTTAACTCACGTTGTGTACGAATAATATCTGAACGACGGAATAACTGTCCTGGCCTTGTTCTAATTTCTCTGTAAATAACATGATCGTTAGTTTTGGTATTACCCATCACCGTCACTTTATTAATAGTAGCCTGTTTACCTTCATACATGTGAATGTCTAAATCAATAGTGTCGTTGTGAACGTTTACTTCTTGAGGTTGTACATTAAAAAATAAATAACCGTCATCCATGTATAATGAAGATATATCATAGCCATTTGGATTCATGAATAGTTTTTGATCTAAATAAGACTGATCGAATACTTCTCCTTTTTTAATATTTAAAATAGTATCCAACTGACCACTTCTGTATTTTGAGTTACCAAACCACTTAATATCACCGAAATAAAATTTATGCCCCTCTTCAACTGTAATATCTATGTTTACTCTGTTTTTCATTACAAAATATACAGTATCCTTACTGATACGTGCGTCACGATAACCTTTACTGTTATATTTTGCAATGATAGAAGGTAAATCTTTTTCTAAATTATCCTCTAAATATTTACCTGAGTTCCAAAACGTATATAACCTAAAAGGCTTACTATCGCTCATTTTACGACGTAATTTCCAATCAGCTACAACTGTATTACCATTAATATTTAAATTTTTAATTCTTACTTTTTTCCCTTTATTCACATTAATGTATACAATCACGTGTGGGATTTTGGCAGTTTTATCCGGCTCTGTTGTAATATCAACTTGTGCATGATAGAACCCTTTATTTACATAAAAATCTCGAACAATATTTTTTATGTATCCTAAAGTATAATCGGTAACTACTTTCTCTCTCACCAATCTTATCTTACCTCTTATCTCGTCAGCATCATTTTTCTTTACCTTGCCTCTGAATGAAAACTTTGATAATCTTGGTTTCTCAATAACATCAATTTTTAAAAAAGCATCATTGCCAATTGTTTTAACAAGATAAATTTTCACGTCTTCAAATAAACTTTGTTTCCAAAGATTTTTTATGGCTTCTGAAATTTTATCTCCGGGTATCTGGATTTTATCTCCGTAATTAATTCCTGACAATAATCTTACAATGTTTTTATCAGTAAACTCTGAACAACCAATTTCAATTCCGGCTACAGTATATTCTTTTGGTTTTGCCCAATCGATTGTCACATTTGAAGTTGTCTCTGTTGGAGCAACTTGAGCAAAACTTAGTTTGCCAATAATCAAAAGGAAAAATAAAAAAGAAAATCTTAAAAATGTCATTATTTAGATTGAGTTAATTGTTCGCTTGTTTTACCGAAGCGACGCTCACGGTGTTGAAAATTTAAAATGGCTTCAAATAAATCTTCTTTACGAAAATCCGGCCATAATTTTTCAGTAAAATAAAATTCGGCGTATGCCAACTGCCATAACAAGAAATTACTGATACGGTGTTCTCCACTTGTACGTATCATTAATTCAGGATCAGGAATGTGTGTTGTGCACAAATACTTTTCGATGTGTTGTTCTGTAATCTCGTCAATATTTACCTTTCCTGACTTAGCATCTGAGGCTATTTGCTTTACAGCATTTACCAATTCCCATTTAGAGGAATAACTTAATGCCAATACCAATGTTAACCCTGTATTAGATGAAGTAAGTTCTATACTCTCATTTAACTCTTGTAAACATTTAGGAGGTAAGCTATTTAGATTTCCGATAGCCTGCAATCGAACATTTTTTTTATTCAATTGTGGAGTTTCTGCGCTAATTGTTGAAACCAATAATTCCATCAATGCATCTACCTCTTCTTTAGGTCTATTCCAGTTCTCTGTACTAAAGGCATAAAGCGTCATAAATTTCACTCCCACTTCTCCAGCAGCTTCCACAACGTCTCTCACAGAATTTACTCCTTCGTAATGACCATAAATTCTATTTTCACCTTGCTGTTTAGCCCAACGACCATTTCCATCCATGATAATGGCAATGTGCTGAGGGACTTTTTGCAAATCTATATTAGTTTTATGACTCATTATTTAAGAAGCACGAATTTACACTTTTACACGAAATAGCACAAATATTAGAGGTTTTTAGTCATAAAAGGTGTTAAATGACAATTGTTAAAATCCAAACAAAAAACGCTCGACAAAAGTCGAGCGTTTATGGTAAATAGAATATGTTTTTAAAGTTTTGCTTTCACCTCAACCATATCGTATCCTTCAATAATATCATCAACTTTGATATCATTAAATCCTTCGATATTTAATCCACACTCGTAATTAGCAGTAACTTCTTTTACATCGTCTTTGAAACGTTTTAATGAACCTAAAGATCCGGTATGAATTACAATACCGTCACGTATAACTCGTACTTTGGTGTTACGCATTACTTTTCCGTCTAACACATAAGCACCTGCAATTGTACCAACTTTAGAGATATTAAATACTTCACGAACTACAATGTTACATACAATCTTCTCTTCAAACTCAGGTGCCAACATACCTTCCATCGCTGCTTTAACCTCATTAATTGCATCGTAAATAATTGAATATAAACGGATATCAATTTCTTCAGTTTCAGCTAATTTACGAGCCGTAACAGAAGGACGAACCTGGAAACCAACAATAATAGCATTAGACGCACTAGCTAACATTACATCTGTTTCGCTGATGGCACCTACTGATTTGTGAATGATATTTACCTGAATTTTCTCAGTTGATAATTTCAATAATGAATCAGATAAAGCCTCTATTGAACCATCCACATCACCTTTTACGATTACATTTAACTCTTTGAAATCTCCAATCGCTAAACGACGTCCGATTTCATCTAAAGTAATATGTTTTTGAGTTCTGATACCTTGCTCTCTTTGCAATTGTAAACGTTTATTAGCTAATTCTCGAGCTTCACGTTCATCAGTCATCACATTAAACTTATCACCTGCTGTAGGTGCTCCATTTAAACCAAGCAATTGAACAGGCATTGATGGACCCGCTTCTTTTACATTCACACCATGCTCATTAGTCATCGCTTTTACACGACCACTGTAACAACCTGCCACTAACACATCTCCAATACGCAAAGTTCCTTTTTGAACAATGATATCTACAACGTGTCCTCTACCTTTATCTAATTTTGCTTCAACAACAGAACCTGATGCTTTAGTTTTTGGATTAGCTTTTAATTCTAAGATCTCAGCTTCTAAAACAACTTTTTCCAGCAATAAATCAATGTTTTTACCCATTTTAGCAGAGATTTCCTGACATTGAACTTTTCCACCCCACTCTTCTACTAAGATATTCATATTTGCTAAAGCCTCACGGATTTTATCAGGATTAGCTCCCGGCTTATCAATTTTGTTAATTGCAATAATCATCGGTACACCTGCGGCTTGAGCGTGATTAATTGCTTCTTTTGTTTGAGGCATCACACTATCATCAGCTGCAACAACAATAATAACCACATCCGTTAACTTAGCACCACGAGCACGCATAGCTGTAAAGGCCTCGTGACCAGGTGTATCTAAGAAAGTAATTGATTTACCACTTTCCATTTTAACGTTGTAACTACCAATGTGCTGTGTAATACCACCTGCCTCACCAGCAATAACGTTTGATTTACGGATATAATCAAGTAATGATGTTTTACCATGATCTACGTGACCCATAATGGTAACAATTGGCGGACGTTCAACAAGATCTTTAGGATCTTCTGCATCTTGTTCTTCAATTGCTTCCTGAACCTCAACACTTACAAATTCTGTTTTGTAACCAAACTCTTCGGCAACAATAGCTAAAGTCTCAGCGTCCAAACGTTGGTTAATCGACACGAATAAACCTAAGCTCATACATGTAGAGATAATTTGAGTTACTGATACATTCATCATTTGTGCTAACTGATTAGCAGAAACGAACTCAGTTACTTTTAAAATTTTCTTTTCTAAGTCTGATTGTTCTTGCTCATCAGCCATTTTCTCTCTCACATCATCACGTTTGTCACGACGGTATTTAGAGGCTTTTGACTTAGAACCTTTGCTACTTAAACGAGCTAACGTTTCTTTAATTTGTGCTTGTATCTCAACATCCGTTAATGCAGGACGAGATTCGCGTGTAGCAGATTTCTTAGCGCGAGGATCACCATATTTTTCTTTGGCTCTATCCTTAGCTATTTGAGCTTGCTCTGTACCAACCTTTTTAATTTCTTCCTGGCTCATGCCGCCTTTACGAATACGCTTACGCTTCTTCTTGTCGCCAGCTCCGGCTCCTGTATTAGGCACGTTACCTTTTTTAACTTCTTTGCTTACAGGTAATTCAATTTTACCCATAATTTTTGGTCCCTCTAATTTCTGATAAACCGTTTCGTGAAAAACTTCTTTTTGTTCTTCAACCTCATCAGGTATAATTTCAACCGGGGTTTCAACAACAGGAGCAATTTCCTCAACAACCTCTTCTTCTTTTTTCTTCTTACCTTTTGTTGATTTGGAAGCTTTTTCTTCAGCAGCTTTTTCCTCTTCTTTTTCTTTCTTAGATTTTTTATCCGGTTTAGTTTTTTGATTTAATGAACTTAAATCTAATTTACCTAATACCTTAGGACCTGAAATAACATTAGAAGCTTCTGAACCTGTTTCAGAAACGGTTTCTTGCACCTCAACTTTAGCAGCAGCTTCCGCTTCTTTAGCTGCTTTAATTTTAGCTGCTTCTTCAGCTTTTTTCTTCTCTTCAGCAGCTTTTGCAGCAGCTGCAGCCAATATTTCGCGTTCTTTTTGCTCTTCCAATTCCTTAGCTTTAAGTGCCTTGGTATCTTCAATAACAATTGATTCGCGTTTTAATTTATTTAAGCTTAAACCAACGTGTTGAGCTTCTTCTTTAGCAGATTTATCCCCTGAGAATTCTTTGGATAACAAAGCATACTCTTCGTCGCCAATTTTGGCATTTGGATTATTTTCTACCGGGCGACCTTTTGCAGCAAGGAATTCAGTAATCTTTCCTAAAGATAGATTAAACTCCTTTGCTACTTTACTTAATCGCATTGTTTTTGCGTCTGACATATTTTTATTTTCCTCGTCTTTTATGTATCAAAATTTGCTTTTTATTTTTTATAAAAGAAAGCTAACTTTTAAACTTAACTATAAGTTAATGAACTATTAATCCTCGAACTCTGATTGTAAAACTTGTTTCACATCTTCAATCACATCTTCAGATAAACCTGTTCTGCGAACTAAATCTTCAATATCTAATTCTAAAACAGATTTAGCTGTATCGCAACCAATAGCTTGTAAAGCAGCAATTACAGACTCTTCAATTTCATCGGAGAATTCAATCAAGTCAACATCTTCTACATCAGCAGCCTCTTCATTATCACGGAATACATCAATTTCGTATCCTGTTAATTTACCCGCTAACTTAATATTATACCCTCCTTTACCAATTGCTAAAGAAATTTGATCTGGCTTTAAGAAAACCTCAGCACGCTTAGTATCCTCATTTAATTTAACCGAAGTAACTTTTGCCGGGCTTAATGCACGCTGAATTAATAATTGAGCATTTGATGTATAGTTGATTACATCAATATTTTCATTCTTTAATTCACGAACAATACCATGAATACGAGAACCTTTCATACCAACACATGCTCCAACCGGATCAATTCTGTCATCATAAGATTCAACAGCTACTTTAGCTCTTTCACCTGGTTCGCGAACAATTTTCTTAATAGTAATTAAACCATCAAATACTTCAGGAACTTCCATTTCAAATAAACGCTCTAAGAAAGATGGAGCAGTACGAGACATGATTACTGATGGAGTACCGTTTTTTAATTCTACTTTATAAACAACAGCCTTTACAGAATCTCCTTTTTTGAAGAAATCAGAAGGGATTTGCTCTGTTTTTGGTAATAATAACTCATTACCTTCATCATCCAATAACATGATTTCTTTTTTCCAAACCTGATAAACCTCAGCATTGATAATATCACCAACACGTTCTTTGTATTTGTTGTAAATACCGGTTTTTTCTAATTCAAGAATTTTTTGAACTAAGTTTTGACGAACTGATAACACATTACGGCGACCAATCTCATCTAATTTAACTAATTCTGTAACCTCTTCTCCAATTTCAAAATCAGGCTCAATTTTACGAGCATCTGTTAAACTGATATGTTTATTTGGATCATAATCAAAAGAATCTTCAGCAAACTCATCATCTACAATTGTTCTGTTTTTATAAATCTCGATATCTCCTTTATCAGGGTTTACGATAATATCAAAGTTCTTATCTGAACCATATTTTTTGATTAACATGGTACGAAATACATCTTCGATGATGCTCATTAACGTTGCGCGATCAATGTTTTTGTCTTCTTTAAATAACGAGAATGATTCAATTAAATTTACACTTTCCATTGTTTTGTTTTTTTAAAATGGTAATACTGATTTTGTTTCTTTTATTTGATTATATGTTAGGGTTATATTTTCTACTACTGTGTGATTTCCTTTTCCAACCGGTTTTTTCTCTCTTCTGGTTTCTTCAATCACAAATTCATTTTCATCGGCACTTTTCAAAATCCCCTCATGCTTTACTCCTTCTTTAGTTACCACTTTTACTTTGGTACCGATGTACTTTTTATATTGATGCAATACTTTAAATGATTCGGTTGCACCCGGCGAAGATACCTGCAGTTCAAAATCTTCTTTTTCTCTATCCAAATTACCTTCAATATGTCTGCTCAAAGCAACGCAATCTGCAATTGCAATATGTTGCGGTGCATCAATATATACTTCAATTTTATTACCAGCTAATACTTTTACATCTACCAAAAATTTATCGGTGCCCGCAAAATGCTCGTTAATTAAATCTACTATGGTTTGTTTTTTTATCATTTTACTCAAATAAAAAAGGGACTTTTCGGTCCCTCATCTTTTCTATCTTCAAATTTGCGAGTACAAATATAAGCACATCTTTGTTAATAACCAAATAAAATTAACACAACTAATTATGATTTTAGTCGTTAAATTAGATAAGCAGTCCCCCGAACTATAACGTTTAACCGTTTTTTATTTCTTACCGTCTTTCTATTTAGAAATAAAAGACACAACCTTAAGAATTATGGAAACAATTAAAAAAACAGCTAGCGGTGGCACTTTACTTACTATTTTATCACTTTTTGCCTCATCACTAATGAGGGCACAGGAAAAAGGGAAGTTTTTAAACGAAAAACCCGAAGACTTAATTGTGAGTGGATACATTGTTGGAGGTGTAGCCATATTTGGTGTGTTAATTTTTGTCATCTCAAAAATTGCTGCCAAATACAATAAAGAGGAGGATAACTCTAATAAAAAAATATCCCGTTCTTATTCTCACAGGCATCATCACCATCATAAAGTGATAAAAAAGTCGGCCTGAGAGTTGGAACATAAATGCTTTTTTAGCCCTTCATTTACTAATTTGAACTAGTGAAAAATGCTATTATTTGATTAAATGTTTGAAAAACAGTTAATTACTTAACGGCATTTTTTTTTGTTTTTTAATTCATACAACTATCTTTGTCCCGAATTTTAAAAACTAAAACACAATGTCAGACATTTCATCAAAAGTAAAATCTATCATCGTTGATAAATTAGGTGTAGAAGAAAAAGAAGTAACTCCAACTGCAAGTTTCACTAACGACTTAGGAGCAGATTCTTTAGATACAGTGGAATTAATTATGGAATTTGAAAAAGAATTCAATATTGCTATTCCAGATGATCAAGCAGAAAAAATTGCTACTGTAGGAGATGCTATCTCTTATATTGAAGCAAACGCAAAAAACTAAGAACTTTACTTTTTTAAAAATTATTCTTTATGCAATTTAAGCGCGTAGTAGTTACGGGACTTGGTGCTGTTACACCTTTGGGCAGTAATGTAAATGATTATTGGACAAATTTAATTAATGGCGTAAGCGGTGCCGCACCTATTACACGTTTTGATGCATCTAAATTTAAAACTCGCTTTGCTTGCGAAGTAAAGGGATTTAAATTAGAAGATTATTTTGACAGAAAAGAAGCTCAACGTTTAGATGCTTTCTCTCATTACGGTATTGCTGCTTCGGTGCAAGCAGTAAAAGATGCCGGATTGGATGCAGAAGGTATTGATAAAAACGAAATTGGTGTTATTTGGGGATCAGGTATTGGTGGTTTAGATACTTTCCAAACTGAGACGTTTAACTTTGCAAAAGGCGACGGAAATCCCCGCTTTAACCCTTTCTTTATTCCGAAAATGATTGCAGATATATGTTCAGGACATATATCTATGCGTTTTGGATTTAGAGGTCCTAACTTCACAACAGTTTCTGCTTGTGCATCTTCTACTTCAGCTTTAATTGACGCTTTTACTTATATCAAATTAGGTAAAGCTAATGCAATTGTTGCCGGTGGTTCTGAAGCTGCTATTAACGAAAGTGGTATTGGTGGTTTTAATGCCTGCCAAGCAATGAGTACCAGAAACGAAAGCCCTGAAACTGCTTCTCGCCCTTATGACGTAGACCGTGATGGTTTTGTGTTAGGCGAAGGTGGTGTTGCTTTAATTTTAGAAGAATTAGACCATGCCCTTGCAAGAGGTGCAAAAATTTATGCAGAAATTATTGGTGGTGGTATGAGTGCAGATGCACATCATATTACAGCTCCACATCCTGAAGGTTTAGGTGCTACTTTAGTAATGCAACGTGCCTTAAAAGATGCCGGAATTGGACCAGAAGTTGTTGATTACATCAACACACATGGAACTAGTACTCCTTTAGGTGATTTGGCTGAGTTAAAAGCAATTACTAATGTGTTTGGAGAGCAAGCTTATAAAATGAACATCAGCTCTACAAAATCAATGACCGGGCATTTATTAGGTGCTGCAGGTGCAATTGAAGCTATGGCTACTGTATTAGCGGTTCAAAACGATATTGCTCCTCCAACTATTAACAATGTAAATCCTGATCCGGATTTAGACCCAAAATTAAACTTAACGTTTAACAAAGCTCAAAAACGTACTATTAATTATGCAATTAGTAATACTTTTGGTTTTGGCGGTCATAATGCGGCAGTTGTTGTTAAAAAATACACAGCTTAATTTAATTAACTGCTTTGATAAAAATTTTATCAGCTTTAACACCCCTCAACAAACAAGACAAAGAGTTTAAACGTAAGCTCAAAAATATTTTAGGGTTTAGCCCTAATAATATTGCTTTGTATAAACAAGCGTTTAGACATAGTAGTTCCACTAAAGAAATTACTGAACATTTACAAAGCAACGAGCGCCTAGAGTTTTTGGGCGATGCTGTTTTAGGAACTGTAGTTGCCGAATATTTATTTAAGCTCTTCCCTAAAAAAGACGAAGGTTTTTTAACCCAAATGCGCAGCCGCATTGTAAATGGCCAAAATTTATTTGCACTCTCCAAAAAATTTGGCTTTGATACTTTATTAAACTCCCGATTAACCAAAAAAGAAAAACTAAGCTCCAGTGCTTATGGGGATGCTTTTGAAGCTTTTATTGGTGCTGTGTTTTTGGATAAGGGATTTGATGTGACTCGTAAATTTATTTTGAACCGAATTATTAAAGCGCATTTAGACATTAATGAACTTTTGCAAAATGATACGGATTACAAATCGCAGTTTCAGATTTTGATGCAACGCCAAAAAAAGCAATTTGAATACACCATTTTAAAAGAAGAACACAACGGCAAAGAAAAAACCTATACCATTCAATTATCGATAGATGGTGTGGAGCAAGGTGTGTTTGAACACAAATCGAAAAAAGTTGCCGAACAAAAAGTAGCGCAATTGGTTTTGGAGAAATTAGCGGCTGAAAATTTAGTTACTGCTAGTTAAAGAATACCAGTAGCCTTTTCCTTTCTTATACTTTCCAAATATTTTTAAAAGGTAATTGATATCATCTGTTTGTATAAAGTCAGGGCATTTTTCAACAGCCGAATAATTTTCTTTTTCTGTCCACACGCCCCAAATAGTTACATGAATATTTTTATCGTGTGCTTGTTTTACCTGCTCGACAGTTACCGAAGGGTTAGACATCGATAAGCCCCAAAAGCCCCATTTTTGAACGGTTTCCATACCGTAATCAAAATTATTGGTTAGCAAAAATAAATTAGCATCCGGTTTTAAATCTTTAAGGGCTAATAAAAAACCGGGGTCTAAATTTTCAATAAAAATACGCGGACCTAATTGATGCTTGTTTAGGCATTTTACAATAGTACGTGCAAATAATTTAAAGTATGCTAACTGATCGAAATTACCATAAGTAGCTTTACAATCCAATGTTATAAAAATATCCTGTGGGTTAGATACGTTTTCTATAAACTCATCAAATGTGATGATTTTAATATCGTTAAAAAACTTTGCTTTACGGTTGCAATCTGCCATATCACTCCAATTCATATCTTTTATTAATCCACTGCAAGAAGTAGTGTTTTCATCTAAATTCCAACCATGTAAAATAATCAATACACTGTCTTTGGTTATCTGTACATCCATCTCGGTTCCATCTGCTCCTCTTCCAAGGCAAGACTCCAAACTTTTTAAACAGTTAATTGGGTATATAGATTCGGTACCCATACCAGCATGTCCAAAACAACCTATTTCATTATTATTGAGGTTTTCTAAATGAAAGGTTGCAGGGTCTTTAGTGCAAGAAACTAAAGCTATACTTAATGATATGAGAAGAAATCTGAACAATTTATTTTTTATTAAATAAAGATAAAAATAAATTAGAATACTCACATTTTTCTGTTCTCGACTTCGCTCGAACTGACAAATTGAATCTTATAGAATTTGAATAAAAAAGCCCCGCTAGTTGGCGGGGCTTTAAATTTACACGGTTAGTTTTTTATAGCGTGGGCGTTTTGGCTCCACATTACCTAAACGTTTTTTACGGTTTTCTTCGTATTCCGAATATCCTCCTTCAAACCAATAAACCGAACTATCACCTTCAAATGCTAAAATATGTGTACACACACGATCTAAGAACCATCTATCGTGACTAATAATTACAGCACAACCCGCAAAGTTTTCTAAACCTTCTTCTAAGGCACGTAATGTATTTACGTCTAAATCGTTGGTAGGCTCATCCAGCAACAACACGTTACCTTCTTCTTTTAAAGCCATTGCTAAATGTAAACGGTTACGCTCACCACCAGATAATACACCAACTTTTTTTCCTTGATCACTTCCGCCAAAGTTGAAACGAGAGATATAAGCTCTTGCATTCATTGGTTTTCCACCCATGGTAATATTATCTAAACCACCACTTAATACATCGTACACTGTTTTGTTAGGATCTAACTCTTTGTGATTTTGATCGACATAAGCCACTTTTACTGTTGGTCCTACTTTAAACTCACCACTGGTTGGTTTTTCTTCGCCCATAATCATACGGAACAAGGTTGTTTTACCGGCACCGTTTGGACCAATAATACCAACAATTCCCGCAGGAGGCAATTTAAAGTTTAAGTGTTCGTATAATAATCTATCACCAAATGCCTTTGAAACTTCAAGCGCTTCAATCACTTCGTTACCTAAACGAGGGCCATTAGGAATAAAGATTTCTAATTTTTCTTCTTTATCCTTAATGTCTTCATTCATCATTTTATCGTAGTTATTTAAACGGGCTTTTTGTTTCACACCACGTCCTTTCACTCCCTGACGAACCCAATCTAACTCACGCGCTAATGTTTTTTGACGCTTAGATTCTGTTTTCTCTTCTTGTTTTAAACGTTGGCCTTTTTGCTCTAACCACGAAGAATAGTTTCCTTTCCAAGGAATACCTTCTCCACGATCTAACTCTAAAATCCAACCTGCTACGTTATCTAAGAAATAACGATCGTGGGTTACAGCAATAACGGTTCCTTTATATTGTTGTAAATGTTGCTCTAACCAATCAACTGACTCAGCATCTAAGTGGTTGGTAGGCTCATCTAATAATAAAATATCCGGTTCTTGTAATAACAAACGACATAAAGCCACACGACGACGCTCACCACCTGATAACACTTTAATTGGCGTATTACTTTCAGCACAACGTAAAGCATCCATAGCGCGCTCTAAACGAGAATCTAAATTCCATAAATCGTGTTGATCAATCAACTCTTGTAATTGAGCCTGACGATTAATTAACTTATCCATTTTATCTGGATCGTTTAAAATTTCTTCGTCCATGAATTTGTTGTTCACTTCTTCAAACTCATTTAAAATATCTACATGCTTTTGAGCGCCTTCACGAACAACTTCAATAACCGTTTTATTTTCGTCCAATTTTGGTTCCTGCTCTAATAAACCAATGCTATATCCTGGTGATTGATGAATTTCTCCTAAGTAATCTTTATCAATACCCGCCATAATGCGTAATAATGATGACTTACCAGAACCATTTAAACCTAAAACACCAATTTTAGCTCCATAATAAAAGGAGATATAAATATCTTTTAATACCTGTTTTTGTGGCGGATGTATCTTAGATACATTTACCATACTGTAAATAATTTGTCTTCCTACTTCTGACATGATTGAAAATTTGAGGTTATAAAGTTAGTAGAAAAAGCCGATAAATAAAGGGCTAAACTAAAAAAAGGTGTAATAATTTACACCTTTTTTGACACGAAATAAAGCATGAGTTATTTTGCTTTTGATTTCCAAAGATTATAGTAATCAGTAGTGATTTGTTTGATAACATGTTTCATGGCGCCTGCCCAGAAATTACGTAAGCCGATACCCATTGGTTTACCTACCATTCTTTCTAAAATTAAAATATTTTTTGTTTTGATGTCAAATACTGTTACATAAACCACGGCTTCATCCATTGATTTATTGAAACTTTCAACAATAAATGTAACACCAATACCTTCGGTTTTTTCTCCGCCTTTTAATTTCGATACAATTTCTTTAGCTGTTTTTTGAGCATCTTTAAAGGTGTAGGTATTAAAACTCATCAAATCATCGGAGTTGATGTTTTGATTTTGCTTTTCGGTTGGAGTAATATCATAAAACACTTCGTCTTTTTGAAAGGCTTCTTTTATTTTGAAATTTTTTTGTTCTGTCATAATTAATGAGTTCCATTGCGGAATCCATTTATTTTTAATATCGCTGCCACTTGCAGGTCCGGCTCCCATTGCCTGATCGAACTGACCTACCATTTTAGCTTCCGAAAAATTTAAACCATACCACACAATGGTTTTTGAACTAAACACATCCTTTGCTGTAAATTGTGCAAACACGCCAAGTGTAGACACCATTAATAAACTTAAAATTATTTTTTTCATGATTATATTGTTTGATGATACAAAATTACAAAATCGAAAAATATGTTATTTGATTTTTATCAGCCTTTTGGGAAATATACCTGATGTTTCTCATTATACATTCTGATGTATTTAGTAGCCAGTTCTTTTTTCTTTTTCTTACCAAGAGACATAAATTCTTTATAAACCGCTTCATCTCTCTTTAAAAATTCTTCTAGTTTCTCAATGCTAAAGGGCACAATCTCTCCGCTATAAAAATCAAATAAAAACTGACGAATTTCTCGGGTTTTCATCGCTGTACTATTTATGGGTGCATTCATAAACGGATCATAACCAGGAGAATAACTCAATACTTCAACGGTTCCAATAAAATTGCTTATTGCTCCAAAAACAGGAATGCGATAAAAACTTTTACCTTGATTAATGAAAATAATGTTGTTTTGACAATAACCCCAAACTTGTTCTGATTTTATTTTAGCAACGGTACCATCTCTTTCGGTATATTCAATAAATTCTTCTTCAATTAGTTTCGAGTAAAAGTCAAGTTGATCTTTATTGATTTTTGTAATGATTTTTTCTTTAGAAATAGGCCAGTTGTATCTAAAATCTTGGTATCCTAAATACAAACCTTCATACAATCTAAAATCTTTGGTATAAGCAATAGAATCCTGTGCTTTTACTCTTGGCAGTCCTAAAAAAACAACCATTAAAACTATGAGCACAAATCGCATGTTGTAAATATCTAAATAATTTGTAACTTAATGCTATAAAATTTAACCCATGAGGCTGTATTTTACATTTTTTAATATCCTGCTTTTTATTGGACTTCAAGCCCAATCTATATTCAATGCTGAACTGATTAAAAAATTAGAATCCGGTACACCAAATGAAATTATTAGTGTATTGGTTTTAACAAAGGCTGATTCTAAATTAAATTTTAGTGCGTTTCCTAATACAAAAATTCATTATCAAGTCGGCAATATTTATGCTGTGAGTTCTAGCATAAATTCTATCAAGTCTATGTCTAAATTAAAAAATATTTTACGCATCGAGTATGTTAAGCACCATCTGCAATTAATGGGCGATACATGTATGGTTAGAAATAGAATAAAATCAATCAAGCAAGGATTATCTCCATTATTTCAATCTTATGATGGAACAGGTGTTATAGTGGGCATTATTGATTCAGGTACTGATTTCAATCATCCTGATTTTAAAGATGTAAATGGGCATAGTAGAATAAACTACTTGTGGGATATGACTAAACTAGTAGCAGTAAATACTCCAACAGTTTTTGGATATGGTCAGGAATGGAATAATTCCCAAATTAATCAGGGTTTATGCACACACACAGACATGCAGCATTATGGACATGGCACAAATAGCGCAGGAATAGCAGCAGGCAATGGATACT
Organism: Bacteroidia bacterium; assembly: GCA_035439445.1. Taxonomy (GTDB): domain Bacteria; phylum Bacteroidota; class Bacteroidia; order B-17B0; family Aurantibacillaceae; genus UBA4416. The sequence continues at coordinate 18,113 of DAORKG010000005.1, read as the reverse complement.
CTATAAACAAATATGAAGGAGTTGCCCCAAAAGCAGATATTATTGTTGTGGCGCTTGACTTTAACAGACCCGGCAACACAATTGCTGATGCCGTAAATTACTTGGTAACCAAAGCTCAGACACTCAATAAACCTATTGTAATTAATGCCAGTGTGGGTGATTATTATGGAAGCCATGATGGCACAGATTTAGAGGCAAAACTAATTGACAATATGATAGCAAATATTCCGGGAAGAGCCCTAGTGGCATCAGCAGGAAACGGAGGGTCTGCTGCCTTTCATGTGGGTTATAACATCATTCCAACAGATACAAATTTCACTTGGCTATACAACAACAATCAATATACCGAAGTAAGCGAGTATGCAGATACAGCACAAATAAAAAACGTGAAATACAGCATTGGAGTAACCGATACTAATTTGGTGGATTTAGGTGCAACAGATTTTAAAGCTTATAACTACGCACTAAACACATTAAAAAGAGATACTATTTTTCACAACAATCACCGTATTGGTATTATAGAAAGTGTTGCCAGTATTAATTCTTTTGGTGTATACGAATTGAACTTGACTATTACCGCTGATACAATTGGGCTTTTGTGGAGCATTTCTCATACCGGAAATGGAAGAATAGACTCATGGAATTTTGACTATGTAACCGGAGCTATGCCCAATATTTCAGAATATCCAAAAATTGTGCATTATAAAATGGCAGATACAATGCAAACCATAGTGAGTAGTTTTCAGTGTAGTAATGAAGTTATAGCAGTAGGGAACTACATCAACCGAAATCAATATATTGACGTGAATAATATTTTAAGAACAAATTCGGATGTACCCGGACAATTACATTCGAGCAGTAGTATTGGACCAACAAGAGATAACAGAATTAAGCCTGATATAACGGCAACAGGTGCTACTATTATGGCAGCATCACCATTGGCACATATTTTTAATTTGAAAGTAAACGCTCCATATGTAGTGGCGCAGGGAGGTTATCATGTAACCGCAGGTGGCACATCCTCGTCAAGCCCTGTTGTTGCAGGATTAGCTGCCTTGTACTTTCAGCGCCATCCAACAGCCACTAACCAACAAGTAAAACAAGCAATTATCAATTGTGCTTATGAGGATGTATTTACCGGAAGTGCATTACCAAATAATAAATGGGGGTATGGAAAACTAGATGGTTTTGGCGCCATGTGGTGCGGCGAAAATCTGGCCGGTGTAAATGATATAAGTTATTTTAATGGGATTCGGGTTTATCCAAATCCTATGATAAATGAAACAACATTATCTTTTAATAATTCTGATTTAAAACTTATAAAACTATATAATTCTTCCGGACAAATTGTATTAGAGGAAACCTGTTCAAGTAATAGCTATACTTTAAAAAGAAACAATTTAGCATCCGGATTATATTTATTAGTAAGTGAAGAGAAAAATATAACTTATAGAATTAAAATCATTATTTTGTAGGCTAAAATTTGGCATTTATCACATACTAATTTTATAAGAAAAACGTTATACGTTTTAGAATGAAAAACATCCTATACATATTTATTAGTTTTAGCATTTTAGGCTCGTCTGTTTATGCCCAAACTAAAAAACGCAATTTCAGACAACATGAGGTTGGTTTTATGATAGGTGGGGCATATTACATCGGTGACTTAAATCCCAGAAAGCATTTCTTTTTAACTCAACCCGCAGCAGGTGTATTTTACCGTTTTACACCAAATTATCGTTATGCATTTAGAGGAGGAATTAACTGGGGTAAAATCATGGGAGATGATTCTCAAAGCGATGATGCCGATCAATTGCAACGTAACCTAAATTTTAAATCTCAAATCATTGAGTTTAATGCTATAGCTGAATTTAATTTTTTAGAATACAGAATTAGTAATGATAAATATAAATTCACAACCTTTTTATTTTTAGGAATTGACGTTTTTCATCATAAACCTCAAGCCAACCTAGGTAATTACTGGATAGACCTACAACCGTTACGAACTGAAGGACAATCAAAAGGATACAAACTTACTCAGGTAGCAATACCATTTGGGGTAGGTATAAAAATGAATGTTTCTAAAAAAGTTGGAATTGGTTTAGAATGGGGCCCAAGAAAAACATTTACAGATTACTTAGATGATGTAAGCGGCACTTATCCTGACACTTATTTAAATCCATTTACAACAACTCACGGAGCATCCTTGTCTGACCGTTCAAAAAATGCCGGAAATAATATTAATAAGCAAAGAGGAAATCCCAGAACTAAGGATTGGTATTTCTTTTTTGGAATAACACTTAACATTAAGCTAAACATGAAAGCTCCCCCATGTTATGCTTACGATCACTAAAATTATTATTTCTTTTTTGATTTTTCTTTAGCCTCGTTCCAAGTCTTGTATTCGTTTTGCTGTTCTGGTCTAAAAGCAGGCATTCTGCGCAAAGGTTCGCAAGGTTTTAAGGTTGCATAGCAATCAGCTGGTAGTTGCTGATATAAAGCAGTTCCTTTTGTTTTCCAAGCAATCATCTCATCACTCACTTCTTTTACAACCTTTGCAGGATTACCAACTACTACTTTTCGATCCTCAATAACAGTATCTGCCGGAACAAAACATAGAGCTCCAATGATACAATTATCTCCTATAACACAGTTATCCATTACCACAGCATTCATACCCACCAAAACATTTTTGCCAATGGTTCCTCCGTGAATAATAGCACCATGTCCTATATGAGCTGATTCTTTCAATAAAACGGTAGTTCCCGGAAACATATGAATAGTACAATTTTCCTGAACATTACAACCATCTTCTATGATAATTTGCCCCCAATCTCCACGAATAGCAGCACCGGGACCGATATATACATTTTTACCAATAATGACATTTCCTGTAACAGTTGCATTTGGATGAATAAAAGAACTTTTGTGTATTACTGGTTTGTAACCATTAAACTCGAATATATTTGCCATACTATTTATTTTATTTCGCAATAACCTCCATTTACATAATTGCTGGAGCCTTCATAATCACTATTACATTTTGAAAGGGCAGTACTTTTTTCTTTCTCTTTGTAAGAATTAGTAAACTGTTCGATAATGTAACCTCTTCTGTCCGAATAACAATAACATGTATAATTTTTTTTACAAGACATGAAAAAAACTAAAGTAACAATTAAAACTATTTTATTGATAATCATTAAGATTTATTCTTTATGCATTTTTTAATAATTCCTTTTTCATACTATTAATCCATGCCAGAGCGCTTTCTTCATTATTAAACATTTTTGAAGGTATTTTTGGTTTATTGAAAGTAATAAAGAAATTAACCAATAAACGCATAGGAAGAGAATTTACAATAAATGCGTCAGCATAACGATACTTTGAAAAATCACTCTCAGCATAAAAATTTCTGGCTTCCAAAGAAGAATCGTATGGAGCGGTAGTATCAATAATTGCAAAATATTTATTTGGTGCAGTTAGTTCTACAGCCTTATTTAACAATTGCTCCATTTCCGTTTGTCCTAAGCTCACTCCTTCTTTCATTCTCACAAACAAAACATCATCTTCATAAGATAAAAATGCAACGGGAGTATCTAACGTTTTTCTCATAATACTTAGCTAAATATAGTAAAAAAAGAAACACGTTTTTTGTTCCCTTAAAACTCACTTTTCAGATGAAACTTAATTTCAGGAAACTTAGTTTGTGCCATTTCAAGAAGCCATGCAGATTCAGCCAAAAATACTAATCTGTTCTCTTTATCATACGCAATATGATTTGCCTTATCAATTAAAAACTCATCCAGTTTCTTTTTATCAGGGCACTCAATCCATAGTGCTTTATATAAATTCACAGATTCGTAGCCGCAAGACGCATTGTATTCTGACTTTAAACGATGCTGAATAACCTCAAATTGTAATGCTCCAACCGTTCCTACTACCTTACGTCCATCTGCTTTTTTCGTAAACAACTGTGCAACCCCCTCATCTGTTAATTGTTCCAACCCTTTTTGAAGTTGCTTAGTCTTCATTGGGTCAAGGTTAGTAACGTACTTAAACAGTTCCGGAGAAAAACTAGGTATGCCTTTAAAATTGAATTTCGCGCCCTCTGTCAATGTATCGCCAATTTTAAAATTTCCGGCATCATACAAACCAATTACATCTCCCGGAAAGGATTCATCAATTACTGATTTTTGTTGAGCCATAAAAGCAGTTGGATTACTGAAACGCATATCTTTTCCTTCACGCACATTGTAGTAATACTTATTACGTTCAAATTTTCCGGAAACAATTCTTAAAAATGCAATTCTATCTCTGTGCTTTGGATCTAAGTTAGCATGGATTTTAAAAACAAAACCGCTGAACTTTGGAGAATCAGGTTCTATATGGCCTGCTACATCTGTATCTCTTCCCTGAGGGGTTGGAGCAATCTCAACAAAACAATCCAATAATTCTTTAATACCAAAATTATTAACGGCACTTCCAAAAAACACAGGACTTACATTTGCTTTTAGATATTCTTGTTTATCAAAATCATCATACACACCATCAATCAAAGTAATATCATCACGTAATTGATTTGCGAAATCTTCGCTTATGTATTTTTCGATTTCAGAATCGTTTACATTATCCAACACCACACTTTCTTCAACCGTTGTTTTACTATCCCCTTGAAATAAAGACAGTTTTTTTTCGTATAAATTATAAACCCCTTTAAATGATTTTCCAATGCCAATTGGCCAGGTTAAAGGACGTACCCTGATTTTCAGTTCTTTTTCAATCTCATCTAATAAATCAAACGCATTTTGTCCTTCACGGTCCATTTTATTAACGAACACAATAACAGGCGTATTTCGCATTCGACATACCTCTAGTAACTTTCGTGTTTGAGGTTCCACACCTTTCACACAATCAATCACCATGATTACGCTATCAACTGCAGATAAGGTTCTGTATGTATCCTCAGCAAAATCCTCGTGACCGGGAGTATCTAAAATATTCACCTTAAAATCACGATAATCAAAAGCCATAACGGAAGTTGATACAGAAATACCACGTTGCTTTTCAATTTCCATAAAATCCGAAGTCGTGGATTTCTTGATTTTATTAGATTTAACTGCACCAGCAGACTGAATGGCTCCCCCGAACAATAATAATTTTTCGGTTAATGTTGTTTTACCGGCATCCGGATGAGCAATAATAGCAAACGTTTTTCTTTTATGTAATTCCTCTGTGAAACTCATTGATTTAAAATAAGGTCGTAAAGATAATAAAAAAACAAAGTGCAGTAGTGAAAGAATACCCAGTAGTACGGATACAAAATACCCAATAGAAGGTACTAACCTTTCCTTTTGAGTTAATAGTTTTGTACAATATTATTAATGTAAATAAACTCTTAAACTATGAAAACAACATTTAAAACATTAGGTATCTTAATTTTTTCAGCATTGATTACACTCACAGCGTGTAAAAAAAACGACACTACAGCTCCTGAAGAAGAAACACCATCTCCTACTCCATCTGCACCATCTGCACCAAGTCCTATTACATCTCAGCCAAGCGATGCTAATGGAGTTTGCGTAGCATCAAAAGTAAATGTTACTACTGCTGTACCTGGAACAACTATGGTATTAACAGTAACTATGGGAAGCGCAACAGGTTCTTTTTATACAGCAACAGGTGCAACCACATTATCGGACGCAGGAACTGTAAAAACAAATGATTCTACTCATACAAAGCAATCAAACAATTCATATATTTTCTCTCCAAAATCAGCAACAGGTATAAACTTTACCAGTAATTCAAGATGGAGTATATCAGGTAACGGTTCAGTTCCTGCAATTTCATATACAGCAAATGGTTTCCCTTCAGCGCCAACTGTTTCAAATATTACATCTATCAGTAAAGCATCTGCATTAACACTAACAACAACCGCTGTATCAAGTGCAGATTCTTTGTGTTATCAAGTTACGGCAGGAAGTAAAACAATTTATAAAATCGTTACTGGCTCACAAACATCTTACACATTTCCTGCTTCGGAAGTGGGAACATTGGATGTAACAGATTATGGCTATGCTACTATTACAGCATATAAATTCAACAACACTACCGTATCTGGTAAAAAATATTATTTTATTAATTTAAATACTGCAAATAGATCTATTAAAGTAACAAACTAAATAGTTCAGTTTTTCAAAAAGCCTGATATTAATACTAATATCGGGCTTTTTATTAAAATGGATAACCAATACCAAAACTCAAAACCGGAGATTTTAAAGGCTGCTTATCAAACATCCAACGGTCATTTTCAGAATATTCAGGATCACGTATCTTAATAGCGGCATCTAACCTTAGTATAAAAAAACTAAAGTCATATCTTAAACCAAAGCCTGAACCTAGAGCAATTTCTTTATAAAATTGATCAGCTTTAATTTGGCCGTTGGGTTTATTAGGATCATCGTATGATAACCAAATATTTCCGGCATCTGCAAACCAAGCTCCATAAAAAGACTTAAAAATATGGAACCTGTATTCGATGTTACTTTCCATTTGAATGTTACCAATTTTATCATAACGAGCTGTTGATTCTCCCGAATTATAGCTACCTGGTCCTAGAGTTCTGGCTCTCCACGCTCTAATACCATTGGGCCCTCCACTAAAAAAACTTTGCTCATAAGGTAAAACAGAAAGGTTATCTAATGGCTTACCAAATCCACCTGCTATTCTGTAAACCAACTTCCCTAATTTTCTGATCTTAAAATAAAAACGATAATCAACATCTAGTTTTACAAACTGAGAAAAAGGCACATCTTGAATTAAAAAACGGCCTAGTGAATCTTTTGGTTGATTGGTAGCATTATAAATACCACGCAGTATATTACCAGATGAACTTAAATTCATTTTTAAATACATCAGGTTTCTCTTATTTTTTACTCCCTGGTTATTGTAGGTTGCCGAAATTTTAGATAAAGTAGTAATGTGATTTTGAAAAGAATTTAAAAGAAAAAAATTATTCAATTCTTCCAACTCTGTTTTGTAGGAAGATGATAATTGCGCCTTTACAACATAGGCCTCTAAAGGAATAACATCATAAATAAACAAACCTTTGCTATTTGTAAATTTAAAACCATAAGAAATATTTGTAATCGTTCTACTATAATTTTGGCTAGACTGATAATTCATCGACAAATTCAAAATAGTTTTTGGTTGCGAAAAATATCTTTTTTCTGCTTGATCTTTTTTGTAATAAAACAAAGTGAATGGGAATAAGGGTTTAGGGAAATAGATATTTAATTCGGGACCAAATTGAAACGTATTAAACAATCTTTGAATATCGCTTACCTGATCAATATTTTGAGGTTGTTCATCAGCCGTATTAAGCGCTCTTTGTGAGGTTAAAGAACCTTTCAATTTTAGCTCAAACAACTCTGCACCCCGAAACGCATTTTTATTTTGAAAGACAAAACTTCCTGCAACACCATAGTTATCTGATGTTTTAGTTCCTTCTGCTTCCATAGTGATTGACTGTTTTACCAAAGGCTGGCAAACTATATAACAATCCAATTTATCTGCATAATAAGGATTTTTCACATACTGAATATAAACGCTCTTAAATACACGTAATGCACTTAAACCTTTATAAGTATCTTCAGAAAAGTTTTGCTGATATAATTGGCCTGATGCAATAGAAATATCTCTGGTTATATCTCGTTTCCTAAATTTCAGAGGGGCATTATGCAGAATCTTTAAACCATTATACTCTGTGGTATCTTTCATATAAACGTCACTTGACTTTCCTTTAAAATCAGAGATTACTTCAGGGATTACATAAACGTTTTCAATGTAATAACGGGGATGATTAATATAAACTATCGAATCATTAGTTTCGCTAAAAGACTTTGTAAACATTTTGATACCAATAGTAAGATTAACATTATTACCGGAAAGATTAGTATCGGCGAGATAATACACGTATTCAGGAGCAAAATAGAAATACCCATTATTCAATTGATTTTCGGTAATTCGCTCTCGTTCTTTTTGAAACAAATCTTCATCATAAACAGAGTTATGCTTTATCAAAGATGAAATAGTATCATTAAAGATGAAATACTCAATTAATGGGTCCTCAATTTTGTAATCAATATTTTGGATAGTGTAAGGCTTTGACTTAGAAACAAAATAAAATGTTTTTGCTCTTTTATTTTTAGTATCTAACACTAAGCTATCTCTGACCTTTGAATCGAAATAACCTTTTGAAAAAACAAATTTCTGCAACTGATTTTTAGTGATTTTTGTTAAAAACGTATCTAAAATCACCGGAGGTTCGCCGGCTTCCAAAATACTTTCTCTAAATGTAGCTTTCTCTTTGTTTTTTAAATTGGGTAGCTTAGGCGATTTACCTTTTGCTAAACGACGTTCGTTTCGCTTGTTGTTCTTTTCAATACGTTTTTCATTTATTCTATCATACCTTAAGTCCCTCTTCTCCTTTTTTTTCAGCATTTTTTGCTGATCAACCTGATTGTAAAGCCAAAGATTAAAACGAACCAACTTAAGAATTTTACGGTTTGGTTTTTGTCTGATAAATGCTTCTAACTCTGCATTATCAATAGCAGTTCCATTATATTTTACTGTATTTTTACTTAGTAAGTATTCGTTCTCTTTTAAATGTTTATTGATGTTGCAAGAAGAAAGAAATACAATCAAAACAATAAACCACAAATTAACTCGAAAAAATATTCGAGCATAAGTTAAAATAGTTATGATATACTTAAAATAGGTCAAATGGTTTACTTACATTTATAGCCTACTAATTTAAGTTTAAAAAATGATTAGTAAAAATCAGATAAAACATATTCAATCCCTTCATACTAAAAAAAATAGAGAAGAGGAAGGCTTATTTATTGTAGAAGGTATTAAATTAGTAACAGAGTTTATTGAGCAAAAGAAATTTGAGGTGAAAGAAATTTTTGCTCTTGCCGATTACATTGAATCACACAGCAAAATACTTACTAGGCAAAAAATCTGGTATAATGAAATTAGTGAAGAAGAATTAAAAAAAATTAGTCTTTTATCAACTCCAAATCAGGTATTGGCTGTTATAAAAAAAACTGATCAGATTTTAGATTCAGCTCTATTATCACAAACAACTTCACTTTACCTAGATGACATCAGAGATCCGGGCAATTTAGGCACCATCATCAGAATTGCTGATTGGTTTGGGATTAAACAGGTAATCTGCTCACCAACAACAACCGAATTATATAATCCAAAAACATTACAAGCGAGCATGGGTGCTGTTTTAAGAGTAAATGTGGTAACCATACCTTTTGATGAACTCTTGGCTAAATGCACTAATTTACCCGTTTACGGAACTGTTTTAGAAGGAGAGAATATATACACATCCAAATTAAAACACGGTATTATTGTTATTGGCAACGAGGCAAATGGGATTTCGAAAGAGGTCCTTAAAAAAATCACTCATCACATTACAATTCCTGCTGCAAATTCTAACGGAAGTGAATCTTTAAATGCAGCCAATGCCTGTGCCATTGTTTGTTCAGAATTCCATAGGCAACTAACTTATTCATGATAATCAGAATCATCATATATCTTTTTATACTTAACCTTACAGCAAAAGGACAGGTTATTGGTGTTGATATTGACACTGATTTTCAAAAAAATAATTTTAATACCGGGAAAGAACTATTATCATTCATGCATCATCAGTATAAAAATAGGCCATGCAAGTCTTACACATTCTCGCAAAAAAACACACATTATCAAAACGATAGCATCAAAGGCTATTCTGAATGGCATGAGTATATTGAATTTCCTGATAAATTTAGAATAGACTTTGGAAAAACGGAAGAAGGTAATTTTGTGGTTTTCAAAAATGATAGCTCATTCAGATATAAAAATCATCAGTTAAAAAAAACTACATTTGACTCAAATATATTACTACTTCTTTTAGGAGGAATGTATTATAGAGACATCAGTGACGTTATCACTCGTCTTGAAAAAGAAAATTACAAAACTGACATTTTATCAAATCAAAAATGGCGAAAACAAACAGTGTTCGTCATTGGTGCTCTGAAGAACGACACACTATCTAATCAAATTTGGGTAGATAAAAAAACACATCGTGTTGTACGTATCATCGAGAAAATGGATAAGGACAACACCATGGATATGACATTTGATAACTACCAAAAACACTGTAGGGGTTATGTAGAAACAAAAGTTACTTTTAAACGCAACGGAAAAATTGAACAAATAGAGGAATATTATAATATAAAATCATTAGAAAACATACCATCTGAGGTTTTTAATCCTAAATAAAATGTTTTTGCTAATTGCATTAATAGATTAGTTTTGTAATAAATAATGGCATCGGATATTCACATAAATCTAAATACATTTGGTCAGTTATCTGATTTGGCTGATAGTTTGGTAATAGATCTATCAGAAAATTTAATTCAATTTTGCGAATTTGAATCTTCCAATAACAAGCCACTATATATTTGTAATTACCCCATTGAAAACACTAATCAGCATACATTAAGTGAATACCTTGTAATTGCTATAAAACATTTTAAGCTATCGCAAAAACGTTATGAGCATGTATATGTAAATTATTTTTGCAAACAATTCACATTGTGCCCGTCACTGTTTTATAAAATTGAAAATAATAGAACCTTATTAGAATTTAATTCAGGAGCCATTGGTGATCAAATTACATTGACTGATGATATAAACCCTGAAATAAAACTGATATACGCCATTGATGAGGGTTTAAAATCAACATTGGATTTATTGTATCCCAATCATCAATTAAAACATTCACTGAGTGTTTTGTCAAAATTAATGCTGCAGGCAGATGAATTAGTTAAAGAACAAATTATTTTATCGATTCGTTCAAATTATATTGAAATAGTTGTAAAACATGAGCATAAACTTTTATTAACTAATCAGTATTCAGTTAAAACACAGGAGGATGTGTTGTATTACATCTTGTTTATTTTAGAACAATATCAGTTAAATCCATTATTTGTTAGAGTAACAGTAACCGGAAATATTGAAGCAAACTCATCATTAATTAATTCACTTAAAAAGTATATTAAAAATGTGCAACTTGCATTAGGCAATAAGCATCTAAATTGGTCTTCTATATCAGGCGCCCCACAACATTTTAATTACACCTTACTAAATAGACTATTTTGCGAATAATTGGTGGAACATATAAAGGCAAACAAATTATTGCTCCTAAAAATTTACCTGTAAGGCCAACTACGGATTTCGCCAAGGAAGGCTTATTTAACATCTTAAATCACAAAATTGATTTTGAAGAAATTACTGTATTGGATTTATTTTGCGGCACAGGAAATATTAGTTTAGAGTTTGCATCAAGAGGCGCTAAAAAAATATACTCGGTAGACAAACATTCTCCTTGTCTTTATTTTTTAAAAGACACTGCCAGAGCTTTAAAAATGAATACTATTTTCACAGACAGAGCAGATGTGTTTAAATATCTGGAAAAATCGACATCTACTTTTGATTTAATTTTTGCCGACCCTCCTTATGAATTAGAAAATATCGACCTAATTCATGAATTAGTTTTTAAAAACAATTTATTAAATCCTGATGGCATTTTAATTATTGAACACGGTCCAAAAACAGATTTAAGCTCAAAAAGGAATTATCATGAAACCCGAAAATACGGGAATGTGCATTTTAGTTTCTTCAATCAATCAGAAGATTAACAAATCTTAGTAATACGATTAAAAAATATAGTGTAACTTATAGTATATTTGGTATTATAGAAAATGTATGCGTTTAATTTCTGTTTTTATATTTCTTGCCTATTTTTCTTTGGCACAAAATATTACCATAAAGGGTAAAGCTCACGCATCTCATATAGGAAAAGAAGTTGTATTAAGTGATTTTACGGATTACATCACTTACAATATTACCAAAGAAAGTTCCGACACTGTAGACAAAGACGGATACTTTGAATTAAAACTTCAAACAAAATATACTAAACCTATTTTGATAAACATCAATAATTTAGTAGGTAAAATCTATGTTCAACCTAATTTTGTTTACGGGATTTATTTTCCAGCAGAAGACTCCACGGCTAATCATCAGGAAGGAACAGAAACAACAGTTGACATAAGCGTTTATGGAAAAGACAGCACTGAATTAAATGCCCTAATAATTGATTTCAATACCCAATACAATAATCTATTTATTAATTCAAGTGATAAATATTTATCTCCTGCAAAAATCAACGCATTACTGGACACATTTGTTATTACAAGCAAAAAAAGGTACGAGAACATTAAAAATCCTTATTTCAAAAACTATTTAGAGTATTCCTTTGCAAACTTTTTCTCAAACACATCTCGTAGCAGAACTTTTTTAAACAAATTGTTTATTGATAAAAAGCCAATACAATATCACAACTATGAGTACATGCAATTTTTTAATGCACATTTCAAAGGGTACTTAAAAGCTTTTGCATCAACCAAAAATGGTGGCAACATCTATAATAGCATCAATGCTTTTGCCGACTATAATGATTTGAAAAATCAATTTAAAGAAGATAAAAGCATCACTAACGATACTTTGAGAGAGTTATTAATTTTAAAAGGATTGATAGATTTTTATTACAGTCCGGATTTTGACAAAAAACAAGTTCAAAGTGTAATTGAACAATTATATCGAGAAACCAAATACTCCGAAAACAAAGCGATTGCATTTCATATGTTGCAAATCATTAATCAATTGCAACCCGGGGCACCGGCACCTGATTTCACTGCTATTGACAAAATAGGGAATACTGTGAACTTATCTAACTACAAAGGGAAATACATCTATTTAAATTTCTTCTCAAGCGAAAGTGAAACCAGCCAAAAAGAAATGCAGAAAATAATTGACCTAAAAAAGAAATTTAATGACAAGGTTACATTTATAAGTATTTGTTTAGATGATAGTATAAAATCATATAAAGCTTATTTAAAGGCAAATCCAAAACAAGATTGGGTAATCTTATATCAAACAAAAAACAGTACTGCCAAGCAAGCCTATAATATAAAATCATTATCAGGTTTTTTCTTCATCAATCCACAAATGCAGTTAGCACAATCACCAGCCCTTATGCCAAGTGAAGGCATTGAATACAAATTCAATGCATTATTCAAACCAAGAAGAAGAAATACGATTACTGGTGTGCGATAGAAACGTTTGGTTTTTTAAACGTATGAAAAATCAAATACACACTACTTGCAAATAAAAAGAATGCTCCTGTTTGATGCAACACACCTAAGACTACCGGCACCTGATATAAGAGTGTTAGTACTCCTAAAATAAACTGAATGGTAACGCCATAAATTAAAAATGTAACTCCTCTGTATTGAGATGGTGACAATTTTAACTTACTTGATTTGTACCAAATAACACAAAGTACCGTTACAACTAACAACGCTAATGTACGGTGCATAAATTGTATTCCACTGGCATTTTCCATGACATTTGAAAAGAAATCTCCTTTCATAGTAATTTGTTCCGGAAACCATTCCTCCCCCATCTTTGGCCATGTATTAAAAATATGTCCCGGACGAATTTTAGAAGCATCCCCTTCAACATAACCTGCTGTAAATGCCCCGTAAATAATTTGTTTTATTAAAACAATAAAAAACAATAAACTCCACCACTTTATTTTATGCCCTTCATACAAATCAATATTTTCAGAATTTTCGTCCTTTGGATTTAATAATTTAAGCGCAAACCAAAATGTAAATGCAAATAAAGTAAAAGCACTCATTAAATGAATCGCTAAACGATAATGGCTCACCGCAGGTTTTTGTTGTAAACCACTGTATACCATCCACCAGCCTATAACAGCCTGCATTGCTCCCATAAAAAACAATAATATTAAAGATGGTAACATTTTTTTATCAATCTTTTTGCGAATCACCAAAACAATCAATCCAATAGAAAACACATACATCATAGTTCTTCCAATCATTCTGTGGATATATTCCCAGAAAAAAATATGTTTAAATTCAGAAAGCTGCATCGAAAAATTCACCTTTTGGAACTCGGGACTTTGCTGATATTTTGCAAAACGTTCTAGCCAAGCTTCCTCAGATAACGGAGGCATAGAGCCCATAAAACTCCAATCGGTTATAGATAAACCCGAATGTGTTAAACGTGTGATACAGCCCACAACTACCATGGTGTAAACCAATGCGCATCCTGTAAGTAACCAATATATAACCGCTTTGTTTGAATTTTGAGAAATCATGGAAATAAATTTGAGTACAAACTTACTAAGCAATTTGCAATAATTCACATATTTTTTAGATGAACTATATTGCAAATAATCTGTTATTTTTGGTTAATCGATTTTAAACAAACATGCAGCAAAACAACAAAAAACTGATAATTCTGACAGTATTTCTGTTATTGCATGTGTTTAATATCACCCTTACAAAAGCTCAAAATCAAAATCAAACTATAGCTCGTGAAACATACATTAAAGATTCTATAAAAATATGTACTCCAAAAAAAAATATACCCTCAACTGGGTCTTGATAATCGAAAATCATTTATCAGAAATTCTCCGGTAGATATTGAAGGTGCTTATATTGGCATTCTATATAAAAGCAGATACAAGTTTAGTGTAGGCTATTATCAGGTAGATAATGAAGGACATGCAAACAAAAGAATAAAAGACAAACAAATAATTACCATAAGGGATTTAGAATTATACTATACCACATTTAACTTTGAGTATCTTGCTATTAATAGAAGATATATAAAACTAGGTCTCCCGGTTGATTTAGGATATGGTTTTTCCAATATTAGTATTTACGATGAAAATAAATCAAAATTACTTTACCATTCGGTTGGGAAATTTACTCCGTTTAGTATCGGAACCGAATTAACCATAAAACCTGTCAGATGGGTTGGCATTACAGGATTGGTTGGTTATCGTAAAATACTAAGAAGAAGCGAGCCCAGATTGGACTTTGATGGCGTTTTTTACTCATACGGAATATCTATTGATGTAAAGGAAATTGTTAAAGATATCCGATTGATGCTTGCCAAAAAACGTTATAAAAAGTCACTGAATTTAAAATAAAAGCTTATTTTTAAACCAATTAATTTACACTATGAGATAGTCATGTTTATCATGTGCACTTCACAAGTGAATAAGCTTACTGTACCATATGAAAATCTAAAAAAAATAAATATCTGTATATGAAAGGAATTATTTTAGCCGGCGGCTCAGGAACTCGTTTACATCCATTAACATTAGCAATGAGTAAACAAATGATGCCTATTTATGACAAACCAATGATTTATTACCCATTATCTGTTTTGATGATGGCTGGTATCAATGAAATATTAATTATTTCAACACCACATGATTTACCAAACTTTGAAAGATTATTAGGAAGCGGCGAACAAATTGGTTGTAAATTCACCTATGCGGTTCAGGAAGTGCCAAACGGACTTGCCCAAGCTTTCGTAATCGGCGAAAAATTTATTGGTAATGATAAAGTAGCACTAGTGTTAGGCGATAACATATTTTACGGAGTTGGTTTAGGGCGTATGTTACAAAAAATTAATAATCCTGAAGGTGGTGTTGTTTTTGCTTACCACGTTAGCGATCCTGAAAGATACGGTGTAGTAGATTTTGACAAGGATTTCAACGTACTATCAATTGAAGAAAAACCAGCACAACCGAAATCAAACTATGCTGTACCAGGTCTTTATTTTTACGATAATTCAGTTGTAGAGATTGCAAAAAACTTAAAACCTTCTCCGCGTGGCGAATACGAAATTACTGACGTAAACAAAGAATATTTAAAACGCAAGCAATTAAAAGTTTCTATTTTAGATAGAGGAACAGCTTGGTTAGACACTGGAACTTTTGCTTCATTAATGCAAGCAGGACAGTTTGTACAAGTTATTGAAGAACGACAAGGATTAAAAATTGGTTGTATTGAAGAAGTTGCTTTTAAAATGGGCTTTATCAATAAAGAACAATTAATAAAAGTGGCTACTCCATTAACCAAGAGTGGCTATGGAACTTACTTAATAAAAATGGCTGAAGCTCAATAATAACCGTGCAAGCATACTCGTCCCTCTTTCAAACACTAAACAAGGCAATTGAAGAACAACAAAGCTCTTTAAGCGCTTCTTCTCCTAAAGAAATGTATGAACCAATGAGTTATATTATTGGTTTAGGTGGCAAACGTGTTCGCCCTTTACTTACATTAGTTGGCTGCGACATTTTTGATGCAAATCCTTCTGAGGCTATTCATGCAGCATTAGCAGTTGAATTATTTCATAATTTCTCGCTCATACATGATGATATTTTGGATAATGCTCCCTTGAGAAGAGGAAACACTACTGTTCATGAAAAATGGAATCATAATATTGCCTTATTAAGTGGAGATGGTATGATGGTTAAAGCCTTTGATGTTTTGGGAAAATCTGACAAACAATATGTTCCTGATTTATTAAGATTATTTTCAAAAACAGGACTAGAAGTTTGTGAAGGACAACAATATGACATGAATTTTGAGACTCAAAATCATGTTAGCGTAGATGACTATATACACATGATTACCTATAAAACAGCCGTATTATTAGGTTGTAGCTTGCAAATGGGGGCTATATGTGCCAATGCATCCACCGAAAATCAAAAGCATTTGTATGAATTTGGGAAACATGTAGGTATAGCATTTCAAATTTTGGATGATGTTTTAGATGTATATGCAGATGATGAAAAATTTGGAAAACAAGTTGGTGGAGATATTATAGCCAACAAAAAAACTTTTATGTTGTTAGAAGCATTTGAATTGGCCAATGAAGAACAAACAAAACAATTAAACCATTTGTTATACTCTAAAGAGATTTCCAATTCAGAAAAAGTGAAACAAGTAACTTCATTATATAACACTTTAGGAGTAAAAGAATTGGCTATAAAAGAAGCTAATAAACATACTGATATTGCATTAAAACACTTGGATGAACTTGATGCTAATCCATCTAAGAAAAATGATTTAAAAGGGTTTGCTTTACACTTATTAAAGAGAGAAGTTTAAATCATGGAACTACACGAATTACTATCTTCTTATATACACAAAATAAAAATTCAAGTTCGATTTAAGGATATTGATAAACAAGGTCATGTAAATAATGCCAATCATATCACCTACTTTGAAACAGCTCGGGTAGAATATTTTAAAGATGTTTTTAGAAACAAAATAGATTGGATAAAAACAGGAATGATTTTAGCAAATACCGAAATCACCTATAAACGACCAATTATGCTGGAAGACAAAGTATATTGCTACACTAAAATTACGCGTTTTGGCACCAAAAGTTTCGAAATAGAAAATGTACTTACAATTGAAGATGAGCATAATAAATATTTATCTGCCTATGGAAAAAGCGCTTTGGTATGCATTAACTATGAATCAAAGGAGACTGTGGAGGTTCCAAAAGAATGGATTGAAGCGGTAAAGAATTTTGAAAGACACTAAGAAAAACATAACAATTTGCTACTGTTTTTAGTTTATGACGCAGCTTTGTAAATGCAGCGAAAAAGAAGGTTAGCGATAACTTATTTCCAAAAAACACCCATTAATATTATAGGTATCCATGGAATCAATAATACCATAATAACTAAAAATCCTTTTAAAGTTCTTATTGATTTAGATTCATCTTTCCAATGTGCTTTTAATTTATTATATCGTCCGTAATACTTTTTATAGTTGTAAATACCAAGGATAATAAATAATACGACAATTACTAGTTTGCCAATATTTATATAGTCCTTTGTTGCATCTCTTGAAACAAAACATCTAAGAGAAAATACGGCTATGTCAAGAACGACAAGTATTTGTATCATTGATATTCCAATAATCGCTGTTCCACCTGTTCTCCCATTCTATTTAAAATAGGCTTTAGTTATGCGATAGTATATGTAATCAAAAAAGAAACTCATAAAATTTGGCGTAATGTAATAAAAAAAGGTTCGCAAATAGACTGAACCCAAAAGTTTAGACAAAATTAAAAATTAATTTGGATTGTAA
>DAORKG010000004.1:0-149231 GCA_035439445.1 Bacteroidia bacterium | reverse complement strand
AATCAGAATGATGGAACACGAACACGATGTAGTTGGAAATATATTTAAAACTATCCGAGAGCTATCTAACGATTATACACCACCTGAAGATGCCTGTACAACATACAAACTTTCTTATAAAAAATTAGAAGAATTTGAAAATGATTTACATCAACATATTCATTTAGAGAATAATATTTTATTCCCTAAAAGTATAAAATTAGAATCAGAATTATTATAATCACTCAACAGGCCTCTAAAGAGGCCTGTATATTTTTACTGCCATGCATATAGATGAAAACACTAAAATATCAAAAATCATAAATGATACGCCTGAGGCTATTGATGCTATTGTATCTCTGTCGAAACATTTTGAAAAATTGAGAATCCCTATTCTTCGAAAAACACTCGCATCAAGAGTAACGATAAAACAAGCTTCAAAAATAGGAGGAGTATCTATTTATGATTTTTACAACAAACTGTCTCCTCTGGGATTTACATTCGAAACAAGTGCAGCTAAGAATGTTGATGACACAAAAGAGGAAGAGGCTTTGTGTATAAATAATTTCGAAAATGGTAATATAGAAGAATTAGATGTAAGAGGAATATTAAAACAAAATAAAGATCCATTTAATATTATAATGGACTCACTAGAAAAACTACCTGATGGATATACTCTAAATATCATTAATACATTTGAGCCAATTCCTTTAATAAATATTTTATCAAAAAAAGGATATACACATCAAACAATTTATAAAGACAAACAATTGGTACATACTTATTTCAAAAAACAAATAAGCACAAGCAAAACGATTGACTTAAATCAAGACAAAAGCAAAGAAGAATCTGCAGAACTATTAAAAAAATATAAAACAAACATTAAAGAGATAGATGTAAGAAATTTAGAAATGCCATTACCTATGTCTACTATTTTAAATGAACTATTATTATTACAGGACGATTATCTATTATTTGTTCATCATAAAAAAGTACCTAAATTTTTATTTCCAGAACTTTCAGAAAGAGGTTATAAATGGCATATTCAGGAAATAAAAGAAGATGATGTGAAATTATATATCTTTAAATAGTGATACAGCCAAACATAAAAGATGTAAAAACTGCTAATGTTGTAATGCTTCATTACATTACAGCTAGTATTCTTTTTTTGGTTATTTGTTGCTTA
This sequence comes from Bacteroidia bacterium, assembly GCA_035439445.1. Classification (GTDB taxonomy): domain Bacteria; phylum Bacteroidota; class Bacteroidia; order B-17B0; family Aurantibacillaceae; genus UBA4416. The sequence goes on along the minus strand of DAORKG010000004.1, from coordinate 148,066 downwards.
GTCTTATTTTCTTATCAATCTTTTATAGGCCACTATTTTCATCCTAAACTATTAGCCATTACGCATATTACAACTCTTGGCTGGATAAGTATGGTAATTATAGGTTCATTGTACCAACTGGCTCCTGTAATTTCAAATAGCAAGCTTTTTAGTTTAAAACTAGCTCAGGTGTCATACCTCTTAATTTTGATTGGCACAATAATGCTGGCTTATTGTTTTTGGCAATTTAATGTGGGTTATTTATTGCAAGCGACCTCATCCTTGTTATTTATCGGGATTAGTTTATTTACTTTTAATATATTCTTAACCACTCATAAAGCTGATGAAAAAAATATTGAATCAGACTTTTTAGTAAGTTCTGTTATTTGGTTTTGGATGACTGTATTTTTGGGAGTGTTATTAGCATTTAATTTTCGTTATACCTTTTTACCAAAAGAACATATATATTTTTTGAAGATCCATGCCCATATAGGGCTTGTAGGTTGGTTTTTATGTTTAATTATTGGTGTAGCTTCCCGACTGGTTCCAATGTTTTTAATTTCAGGAAAACTAAATAAAAAACGGTTAAATTATGCCTATTATCTATTAAACGTTGGATTATTAGGATTTATAATTGATAGTATCTTTTTTAATGGCATCAACAGATCGTTTATCTATGTTATTCCAATCGTTATTTCTTTAGTGCTTTTTCTGATGTATATAAAAGAAGCCTATCAAAACAGATTAAAGAAGAATTTAGACATAGGTCTTAAACACACATTTATTTCATTTATTCTAATTATCATCCCAGTTAGTATATGGGTAATTTTAAAAACCATAATAACAGACGAAAAAATAAAAAACCAATTATCTATTGCCTTAACCTTTAGTATTTTATTTGGATTTATAAGTTTATTAATTTTAGGACAAACATTTAAAAATTTAGCCTTCATCTCTTGGTTAAAAAATTATCAGAACTATTCAGGAAATGCTCAAGCGCCTTTACCGAAAGACATCTATTCGGAAAGCATAGCAAATATCCAATTGTATGCATTTTTAGCGGGTTTTTTGACTGCATTGACAGGCATTATTGTATCGTGTGAAAATCTCATTCTAATAGGCGCAATTTGTTTAATCGTAGCGGCCGTATTATATAATATAAATGTTTTTAAAATAGTGTTTCATAAACGTAAATCACTAATAATCAAGTAACATGAACTTATATACTGAAAATAATAAAATTGAAATAGACATCCTTCATAATCTAAAAGAAATTATTGATCCGGAAGTTACTATCAATATAGTAGACTTAGGTTTAATTTATAAGGTTAACTATAATAATGAAATCAATAAAATTCATATAGTTATGACTTTATCTACAAAAGGATGCCCGATGGGAGATTTGATTATGTCTCAAATAAAAGAATGTATCAATAGATATTACCCAAAAAGTGAACTTGTACTGGAATTAGTATGGCAACCTGAATGGACAAGGGATTTTATTACACCAAATGGAAAGAAGCAGTTAGGCTTGTACTAACTGTTATTTAAACATTTTAATTTGCATTATTGTGCTGATACTTTGCGCTCTCTGTTTAATTAACTCTGCATTTTCTCCTTCAAACAACTCATCTACTGTTTCATTAAACAGTATTGTCCATTGAGTAAAATCTTTAATGGTAAAAGGATGTTTTGAGTGTATTGCTAAATGCTGTTGCATAGGATTTCCGTTATAATTACCGGTATAAAACAACACATTTTCCCAAAAACGATACATGATGGGTAAATGTTGCTCCCAATCAACTTTCACAACATCTGAAAAGAAATGACTGATAATTTTATCCTGTTTCACTTTTTCGTAAAAAAGATTCACTAGTTTTTCAATATCTTTTCTATTTAAAATATCTTTTTTCATGCGTAATTCTTATTGTTTTAATTTATTGAAACGTGATACTTATAGTTATTGAAACAATTATAAATTCATGCTTATAAATCTTTACGTTTAAATTTAACAAGAGACACCCAATATGGAATTGCTATCCATAAAGACAAAATAATAAAGACCAATACCACACCGAGAGATGTTCCGAAGAAATCTTTAAAAATTGCGCCGGTGTATCCCATCATTGCAGATACATCTAAGTGCAGAAGAATTAATATGCGGGCTAAATCAATTGGATTTAAAGCTGTAATTCCTACCATCATTTTTTCAATAGGATAATCGGCTAACTGAAATAATAAAAACAGTACAATTCCATCGAATAATAATGCAAAAAACAACCATAACATAATTGATATACCAATTCCTTTAGCTTTATCACGTGTTATTATAGAACTCAAAAAAGCAATAGATACAAATACTGTAGAAATAAATAAGCCTACCAACAACATCATAAAGCCAACATCTCCAGGAGCATATATTAAAATTGGAATCCCTACTCCAATAAAAAAGGATAGTAATAATGAGATTACCAATCCGAAAAATAAACTCCACCAAATCTTAGATCTATTAATGGGTTGACTCAGCAACAGTTCAATAAACTCTGAGCTATTATACAAATAAATGGTAGAAAAAATTACAGAAACTAAGGGAACAGTTAATAATACAACATTTAATAAAGTTAAAATTCCTTTTGTACTATTATCCTCTAAACTAAATACGCTCCATGCTAACACTGCCAAAATAAGCGTGTAAACCAATACTATTTTGTTTTTTAAAATATCTAAAACTATAAACTTTACTATTCTATTCATTGCCTTTATTTCTTAAAACGTTTGCAATCGCTTTCGATATTTTTTCTTCTCCCGTTGTTTCTTTTAAATCTGAAATGGTTTTATGAAACTTAACATGTCCTTCTTGCATAAATACAACATGAGTAATTAATTCATCTAATTCACTTAACAAATGTGAGGTGATTAAAATGAGTTTTCCTTTTTGTTTTTCTGCGATAATTTTTTCTTTTAAAATCTCAGATGCTAAGGGATCTAGGCCAGCAGTGGGTTCATCCAGAATTAAAATATCCGGATTAAATAAAAAGGCTAATGTTGCGCTTACTTTTTGTGTAGTTCCTCCTGATAATGTTCGCATACGCTTGTCAAACATATCATTAGACAAATACTGATGCAATAATTCTTCGTCTAAAAGCTGATCTGATTTACGAATATCTTTAATCATATCAATAATTTGACCAATCGTCATGTTATCAGGATAACGACCAATTTGCGGCATATAACCAATTTGTTTACGGTACTGATAATTTTTCGAAACCAACTCCCCTTTAACTTTAATCGTACCTTTAGTGGGAATAACCATTCCCAAAATACTTTTTATTAATGTTGTTTTTCCACAGCCATTCGGTCCTATTAAAGCAATACACTCTCCTTTATTAAACGATAAATTGACATTGTTTAGTACCTCCAACTTTCCAAAATTCTTATGTAAATTATTAATTTCTATCATAAAGCCAATGAATGCATTAAAGGTGTATTATCAATAAAATTATCAGGCGTTAAACTAGGCATGATTTTCTCAGACTTATCAAGTAATGTAACCATAAAGCTCCTGAACAATAACATAGCTGGTGGATTTTTCTCAACTATGATAGAGAAAATACTTAACGGATGGTATGGAACATCTCCAACTTTATCTTTATTTAAATCATATCCTTCGTACTTATCCCAATAATTAGAATTGAATGTATTTAACACTAAACTTCCATTTGTACTAACATCAAATGTATTACCAATAAAATTATTTTGGGTAATCTCATTATCCATGCAACTTGCCTGTATCTTCATGCCCCAACCATTCGATTCGAAAACATTTTTTTCAACCTTAATACGATTAGTCCCTTCCATATAAATACCTGAAGTATTTCTTCTGAAGTTATTTCCGATAATGTAACTATCGGATATTTCCTTAAGCATTAATCCATAAGCTGCATCTCCCCAGTTCTCTTCAAAAGTATTATTAAACATTTTTACTTTATGAGTAAACATTACGGCAACCCCTGCCCCATTATTTTTAAAAACATTAGAAATATAAGCATCATTGTTAGAAAACATAAAATGCAGACCATACCTAATATTATTGGTTGAGATATTTCTCCAAATAATTGAATTCGTTACAAATTCAAAATAAATACCATCACGATGGCCGGAAATGGTATTTCCAACTATTTGTAAACTATCACTTTTCCAGCAATGTATACCATTACCTATTTGTTGTTCCTCAACACCGTATGCGATAAGCTTGTTGTTTTTAATAACACAATGTTTACTATATTGTAAATAAATTCCAAAAAAATTATCGTCCAATACATTGTTACATATAGAAACATGATGGCTATCGTATATTTTTATTCCTCCAGGATCATTAAGTGTAGCATACCCTGAGCGCTGGACTTTAAAACCTGACAGTAAAACATAATTAGCCTTAATCGATACCACTTCGTATTGTTTTTGCCCGTCTAAAACCGGCAGATTTTTGCCAATTAAGGAAACTGATTTATCGATTATGATATTTCCTTCTTTATATATTCCACCAGTTACAATAATACTATCTCCATTATTACTTTGCTGAATAGCTATTTTTATGGAACGATATTCTTTATCAGTACCTACATAAAGCTGACGCCCTTCCATCTGATAAGAAAGGAAAATGAGCGCTAATATGTAGGGCCGGATTTTCATATTATCGATTTATCGTTTGCCAGTTAATTATTTTAGCATTCCATCTAGCCGAATATGCTTCTGCACTATCTTTATTTGTAAAAGCAGCTATATTACCACCCATTGGACTACTAACATTTTCACCTTCAACAAAAGTTAATTTCTCTGAAAGTAATAGGTCGTTAGGTAGTAAATAATTATTTATATAAAAATGAGCATTTGTCATTTTATCCTTATTATCATTTCTGTAACTCATCATACACGTCACATCATCAAACTTATACGCTCTTCCCTTTTCAGTAACTAATTCACAGGCAAAGCGCTTGTCTGAAATTGACATTTTACAATTATCACAGTCGTCTTTATTAATATTAATTGTTTCTGGCCCTGAATGACCACAAGCAACTAACAAAACAAAAGTAGTAGCACTAAACAATAGATTTAATTTTTTTAATGTTCTCATTTTTTTGAAAATTTTACTTCTTTAATTACCGCTATTAACATTAATACTCCACTACCAATAAACATCCAGCCACCTGTATCAGGAATAGAATAAGCACCGAAATTAAGTAACTGTTTAAATCCAATAAGCGGCGGTTGATATGCCATTCCGGGAACAATAATTGCGGCATGTGGATCTAAATCATGTCCATAATTATATTCCCATCTCCAGAAATCTACCATTGCTATAATTCCAAATAAAACAAAAAGTGTAAATAAGGAGTATAATATTTTTTTCTTTCCTAGTGCTGCTGTTACTATTGCAAATAGCGCATAAAAAAAGATAATATAAGTAAGAATCGAAAACTCTATAAAGTCTTCGGTATGTAGTGTTTTCATACCTATATAATGATTTAATCCGTTTATAATGTCGACATCACCACCCAATTTATCAGCGAAAATTTTCAAGTTAAGTCCTTCAGGATATTGTGGTGCATCTAAGTCAATTTGCCATATAGGAACATATACAGAATAGACTAATAAACCGGCTGATATTATCAATAAAATTCTTGACAATATGGATATATTATTCTTCATGATTTCAATTTTTAAGTATAAAAAAAGGGAGCAGTAGTTTAATGAAATAAAACTGCTCCCTTTAAATGATTCTATTTTTTATTTAGCAGGAGCTTCATCTGCCTTTGGTTGATTTGTACCAAGGCTCCAAACTAATGGTACATTGCTTCCCGCAGGAGATACACGAACATATCCTTGCATTTCTTGATGTAAAGCACTACAAAAATCTGTACAGTAAATCGGGGAAATTCCTACTTTATCAGGAGTCCATTTTAAAGTTTGAGTTTCACCCGGCATTATTAATAACTCTGCATTAACAGCGCCCTTAACTGCAAATCCGTGAGGAACATCCCAATCTTGTTCTAGGTTTGTAATATGGAAATACACTTCGTCTCCCATTTTAATTCCTTCAATATTATCAGGTGCAAAGTGAGAACGAACACAAGTCATATAAACATGTACTTTATTCCCCTCTCTTACAACCTTAGATTCAGATTCACCTTTAGTTGCATAAGGATGTTTGTTTTCATCAATTTTGAAAATCTTAACTTGATTTTTCTGAATTTTTTCTGCTAACACTGCTTGGGCATAGTGAGGTTCTCCGATTGTTGGAAAATCTAAAATCATTTCCATTTTATCTCCACTAATGTCAAATAACTGTGCACTTTGAGATAACTCAGGGCCAGTTGGTAAATAGCGATCTTTAGTAATTTTATTATATGCGATTAAATATTTACCTGTAGGATTTTTAGAATCTCCTTCAACCACACACAAGTGACCAACTGAATAGAAAGTAGGTACACGATCAACCACTTTTAATTCTTTAATATTCCACTTAACAACTTCTGAAGAAACGAAGAATGAAGTATATGCATTTCCTTTAGCATCAAACTCTGTATGCAAAGGCCCTAATCCCGGTTTTTTAACTTCTCCATGTAAAGCTGCTTCATACTTAATAATAGGTAATCCATCATAAGCACCATCAAACGTTTTAGCAGCAATTGCTTTTTGAATTTTATCAAAACTAAATACAGGAATTAAAGCTGCTAATTTACCACTTCCTACAATGTACTCTCCTGTTGGATCAACATCACAACCATGAGGAGATTTAGGACAAGGAATCATATAACATACATCCGGAAAATCTCTTACATTTAATACAGTAACTTCGTTTTTAATTTCAGAAGTTGCAGAGTGAGTTACATCACTATACACATTGTGTGCATATTTTGCTGCAACTTTTCTCCCTTTTCCAGCTTTAATGTATTCTTCAGCTTTTTTCCAGTTAACGGCCATGATAAAATCTTTATCTTTTTGTGACGCATTAACTTCCAATAAAGTATTAGCTTGTTCGGTATTATAACAAGAGAAGAAGAACCAACCATGAGATTTTCCTTTACCTGCACGACTTAGGTCAAAATTAACACCTGGACATTCTAATTGAAAAGCCACATCCATTTTACCGTCTTCTTTGCCAATACTAATAAAACTTAAATAGCCTTTAAAGTTTTGTTTATAAGAATTAATAGGCACATCTCCATTAACATCATCCGGCGGAACACTGAAACGAGTTCCCGCTACAACATACTCCGTATTTTCAGTTAAGAAAGGAGAAGAGTGATTACCGGCACTATTTGGTAACTCAATAATTTCTTCTGTTCTGAATGTTTTTAAACTAATTCGAGCTACACGGGGTGTATTATTTGCATTACCAAATACCCAACGACCATCTGCATCACCATTTGTTTTTGATAACTGAACGTGGTGTAAATCGTCCCATGGCACCATACCGTGCGATGTATTTAACATTGGTTTTGTTTCTTCACTATATCCCCAACCTTTTTCAGGATCAACTGAAAACACAGGAATAACACGGAATAAACGCCCACTTGGTAAACCATAAACGCTCATCTGACCGCTAAATCCACCACTCACGAAATTATAAACCTCATCGTATTTGCCAGGGGCAACATACGATTTTACTGCTGCATTACCCGTAACAACATTACTTGTATTTTGGGGTTTGCATGATTGTAACGCTGCTGCGATAAGTGTACCGCCCACAGCTAAAGTAACTAAATTGTTTTTCATATTTTTTATTTTAAACCGTCATTTTTACGCATAAACTCCAATAACTGTCTAGCTTCTTCGTCTGTTAAGCTTTGATTTGGCATACGAACTAAACATAATTCCAGCATAGCTTGTGCTTCCGGGTCTTTATCTAACATAGGATCTGGATTAGTAATGAAATTCATAATCCATTCAGGAGTTCTACGTGTAGTAACTCCTTTCCAACCTGGTCCAACAAGTTTTTCATCAGTGTATTTATGACAAGAGCCACATTTAACACCTGATGCTGTTTCTCCGGCTGTTGCCATAGCAGCATCTAATTTATCGCCCAGAGCCAATGACTCTGCTGTCCATTTTCCTTCGCCTCTCTTAGGATCGTATGATTCAGGAGCTGCCGTTTGTGGTTGTTCTTGAGTTGTTGCTTGAGTTTCAGTAGATTTTTTTTCTTCGCCTCCACAACTAATTAGTAGAGCCGAAACAGCGAATGATGAGATAATGATTAATTTTTTCATAATTAGAATTTTTTAACAAAGTTAGCTTGTTGTTCGGGTTCAAAATTATGATTGCAATCATAAATTCAAATAGATTATTGTCATTATAATATATGATTATAATCATAATTATAAAATTTGATATGAATTATAAAGATATATTGAAAGTTTATTCTACAGATAATCTAATTCAAAAACAACTTATATAAAATTAAGTGAGATTCAGTTTTTCTATCACTTTTATAACTGAGATAAAGTGAGGATGTTATCTTGAAGTTAAATTATATTTTAATATTTTGCATACTGGTTATTATTAAAAACAACCGTATTGAGCAATCTTGATAAATAATCCCTTTGTGATCATAGAACTTTAATCTTTGGGGGAAGTTTAAGTGTCCTTAAGGCTCTATTAGTTAAAATGACGTGGCATTTAAATATTAAGTTTTTAAACTCAAAAGCCAATCATAGGCATCATTATACTCTAGGAAAACTTTCTGCATGTGTTTATGTGTACTAAAGCTTTCTAAGAATTTTAGTAAAGTTGCTGTTACTAAATTAGAAACTACTATAGCCCTTGCCTTTGTAACAGAGGAATCCTGTTCTAATTTAGCTCGCTCTTTTGCTTTTTTATCCATACTCCATTTGGCACGAGCGTCAAACAGCTTTAATGCAGGCATACCATTAGCTTTATGTCTAATAGCTAGATTGATGTTAATTACATCGTATTGATCCAACTTTCTATAATCCTTCATCGTAATAATAATTCCGTTTTTGTCTTTAAAAACAGTTGCGAACTCTAACTCAGTTGGATTTTGATTAGCCATAATTATTGCAAAATTAATATTTTTGGTCTAGAAACGTTTTTGTAGCTTTGTATATGTCAGTACAACTTTTTTTAAAATGCGTTAGGTATTTATTACTAAATATTTACAACAATTTTATCGTAAATTACGATAGATTATGTTTGATTTTTAGCCTTTCCATTAATTCAGGCTCATGTTCCAAAACCCCCATAAAATCTAAAATTAACTCTAAATGTTCATTGAATTTGTTCGCATTTTCACCGTTTGCTTCCACCACCTAAAACCTCTTGATTATCAAGAGGTTTTTTTATAGGTAATTTACCCATAGAGTACTGAAATCAAGAAGGTAAATTGTTATCCATATCATAAAATAAACTATTTTACAATTTTACTACCTATGATAATTCAGGTAAATATAAAAAATGTCACATACAAGTATATTTAACATAACAATCAATAACTTGTAAAATAGTATAATTACCAATCCATCATTATCGTCAGAATACATAATTTAATATCTACAAAAAGAGCATTCTTTTAACGTTTTAGCAACAAAAATGAGGGGCTACCCCCCTAAAAGTTTAATCTATAATATTTGACATTTGGTAAAACTTAAGAAATGAAATCTTTTATCAAATTCTTTTTATTATTTACATTTTGCGTTGGAGATTTTGTAATTGAAATAAAATCACAAAACCTAGTTGTTAACCCCAGTTTCGAACTTACATCAAGTAATTGTTCTAGTTTTGGTGGAGAAGGATTTACAACAGATTTATTAAATTGGGATGATGCAAATTCAGGGGCAGATAGTTTTTCCTCACCAGATTTGTTTTCGCAATGTCGCGTTTTATTAAGCCAACACAAATCAATTTAATAGGTAACTTTTTAAAAACATATTCATCTCGCTAATTTAACTCATATATTCAAACACTCGAATGAAGTGTTTAATCAGATAATCCCATCAAACTGTTATACTATTATTATTTTTAAGTGCAAATAAAAATCAATGAAATGAAAAGAATACTACTACTTTTTATACTTGGAACATCCGTACTGGGTTTTACACAAACAAAATTCGTGAGTTATCACGAGGCTAATAGTTTAAAGCCTATTAAAAACAATCTAATTCATTCACAAAATTTAATTTATTTAGATGCAACTAAAACATTTGATCTTCCTGTAGATGGAGCTTTTTTATATAGTAGTCTTGATCCCGAATCAGGTATAATTTCATCTGGATATAACAACAACGAGAACTATACCCTCACAATAAAAAATCAATATAATAGAAAGATATTTATTAGAAGTCATTATTTCTCAACAGAAAGCAAAAATGATATACTAACTATTTATGACGGAAAAGATACAAGTTCAAAAATTATAAAATCAATTTCAGGTTATTTAGATGAAAATTTTGCATTAATGTCATCTGGAGAATATTTAACAATACATTTCAAATCGAATCATTCTGTTACATCAAAGGGATTTCGATTTAGAATTGATAATGGTCCTGGAATTAATAGTAATCAAGGATCACTCCCAAATCCTCTTTCGTGTGCATCAACCCCAGCAGCTGATGAATGCGTAAACGCTCCTTTAATTTGTGATTTAAATGGGTATTGTGGCAATACAAGTGGGGCTTATACTGCAGGTAACACTTCAGGATTAGGTAATTTTTGTGGTTCAATAGAAAATAACTCCTGGCTAAGTTTTGTAGCTAGCGGTACCACAGCATCATTAGCATTTAACTCTGCGGGTTGTCAAGATAATAGTTCTGGAATTCAAGCAGTAATATATGCTTCCAGTAATTGTACAAGTTTTACTGAAGTATCAAACTGTGAATCACAGGGAAGCGGGTCTGGTACATTTACTATTACCACAAATGTTGCGCTTGTACCAGGGCAAACGTATTATGTTATGGTAGATGGTTTTGCCGGTAATGTTTGTAGTTATACTGTAGGTGCTCAATCCGGAGTAGCTTTAGGGCAACAGCTTACTGGGCCAAATCAGCTATGTCCGGGTTTTAGCGGCACTTTAGGAAGTAGCTCAACTGCTTCTTCCTATTCCTGGACTTCTTCTCCTCCGGGTGTATATCCAAATACTCAATCCATTTCCATTTCTCCAACAGTACCTACAACATATACATTAACTTTAGGTCCGTCAGCCTGTAATCCTGCAGGAATAAATATTGTAAAAACAGTCACAGTTACTAATACATTAAATCCTGCTAATATTACAGCCCCGAATTTAATCTGCATGGGCACTAACATAACATTAGCATCTCTTACAAATGGCGGAACATACGCATGGACTGGTCCAAATGGCTATACTTCAACTAGCCAAAATGCCAGCGTTAACAACTGGAGTCCTTCTAATAATGGCGTTTATACTTTAATTATAAATTATGGGTCGGGATGTGCTACTGCTCCAGCTACTGTTAACTTAACTGGTACCCCATCTCCTACCATAGATATTGTAGCAGCTCCGTCATTAACTGTTTGTAGCGGTCAATCCGTAGTATTAACAGGTTCTGGAGCAGCCGCTATAAATAGCTATAATTGGACCTGGAATTTTAGTCAAACATCTTTGGCAACATCAATTTGCAATATAACTCCAAGTGTTGCGCCTGTAGTAGTGTTTGGAAATACTATTACGCCTGCTATTCCCAGTCAAACTAATTGTGTGGCAAATCCTTTACCTTTTCCTATCTCGGGCTTGCCTTCAGGGGCTACAGCAACAGCAACACCAAATCAAAATACTCAAATTTGTGTATCAGGTCAAAATGCTGCAGGCTGTTCAAGTTCCAAGTGTGTTAATATTGTTGTTCTACCGGCAGCACCTGCCTTAACAATATCGCCTACTGCTACTATTTGTCCCGGACAAAGTACTACTTTAACGGTTAGTGGTGGAGGTACTTATACATGGAGTCCTTCTTCCGGTTTAAGTTCTGCTAATGGCGCCTCTGTAACAGCTAATCCAACCCTTACAACTATTTATACTGTTTCTACTACTGTATGTGGTGGTTCAATAGCAACTAAAACTGTACAAGTTGTCGTTAGTGGTGCGCCAATTAACATTGGAACTATTGCTGGTCCAAGCGTAGTATGTGCCAATTCAACTGGAGTTACTTATTCGGTAACCAATGTTTCGGGAGCTAACTACACATGGGCAGTTCCGGGAGGGGCTAATATCACCGCAGGAGCAAATACTAATGCAATTACAGTTAACTTCGGTGCCAGTGCCGGAACTGTTTCTGTAAGTGCCGTTGGTTCATGTGGGTCGGCAACGGCTTCATTAAATGTAACAACAAGTCCAAGTTTAAGCTTAACAGTAAGTCCTTTAAACCCAACGATCTGTTCTGGCTCATCAACAACACTTACTGCAAGTGGAGCAACTAACTATACATGGTCTCCTTCTTCTACATTAAGTTCTTCTAATGGAAATAATGTCACCGCTAGTCCTACTGTTACAACAGTTTATACTATTCTTGGATCTAGTGGAACATGCACAGGATCTACAACATCAACGGTAACGGTTAGCGGCTCATTGGCATTAACTATAAGCCCCAACACTTCTACAATTTGTCCTGGTACACCCGTTGTTTTAGTTGCAACAGGTGCCTCTAATTATACTTGGAGCCCATCATCAACACTAAATAGCGCAAATGGTACAAGTGTTACTGCAACTCCTTCTACAAATACTACCTATACAGTAATTGGTGCTTCCGGAACTTGTACGGGAATCGCAACTGCTAGTATTTCAACTTCAGGAACAATCAGCGCTGTTATTAGTTCAACAACTGCTGCTGCATGTGGAGCAAACACAGGTGGTGCAACTGTTACCGCAACCGGAGGTACATCCACCTATACATATAGCTGGGCACCTTCAGGTGCTACAACTCCTGTAGCTTCAAACCTAGGACCAGGAAATAATACAGTAACTGTTACTGATGGGAATGGTTGTGTTGCAACTGCTGTTGCCAATATATCAACTACAAGTGGACCAACACTTAGCATTGTAGCGCAAACAAGTGTATCATGTTTTGGAGGTAACAACGGTACAGCTACTGTTAGTGCAACAGGTGGCACAGGTCCATATACTTACTCATGGACGCCGGGTAATTTAACCGGTGCAACACAAAACTCTTTAAGTGCAGGAGTTTATACAGTTACAGTAAAAGACGCTAATCAATGTGCAGGAATAGCAACAGTTTCCATCATACAACCAACTGCAGGTGTTACAGGTACTATTTCAACTACACCTACCGGTTGTGGTACCAGTGTTGGTAGTGCTACGGTAACTGCCAGTGGCGGTACACCGGCATATACATACACTTGGGGACCAACAGCAGGATCAGGAACATCCATCTCTGGATTAGCAGTAGGAAGTTACTCAGTAAAAATTACAGATAGTAAAGGTTGTACAGTTACTGTTAACGCTTCAGTTAATAGTACCGGAACAGGCCCTTCTCTTTCGGTAGCATCACAAACTAATGGTACTTGTGGCAACGTAGCAAATGGTGCTGCTACTATTAATGCCAGTGGAACCTCTCCTTATACTTATACTTGGTCGCCTAGCGGTGGTAATGCTGCCACAGCAACAGGCTTGGCAGGGGGAACATATACTGTATTAGTTGCAGATGCTTCTTTATGCGTAAGTACCATCACCGTTACTATTACTCAACCACCACCAATTGTATTAACCGTAACTTCAACACCTGCCAATTGCGGCTTCTATGATGGAACAGCAACAGCTAGCGCAACGGGCGGAAACGGAACATTAAGCTATTTATGGAGTACAAATACTAACAGTGCAACCGCTAGTGGTTTATCATCAGGAACATACAGTGTTTTAGTAACAGACGCTACCGGTTGTACAGCAACAGGCTTTACAAACGTAAATTCAGTTGGAACACTAACCGTAGATGTTGGTTCTAATGTGACAATTTTTGAAGGACAAAGTACGCAGCTTAATGCATTAATTCCTTTTGGTGCAAATGTGGTATGGACTCCAACTACAGGATTAAGTTGCACAACTTGTTCTAATCCTATTGCTTCACCAACAGTATCTACTGATTACTGTGCTCTTACTACCATCGGTTCATGTACAAATATCTCATGCGTGAGTGTGTTTGTTGAAATTGATTGTGCAAGTAATTCCGATTACTCAACACCTAACGCTTTCAGTCCTAATGGTGATGGAATAAATGATAACTTCTGTTTAGAAGGATGGAAAAAATGTGTGACCACATTTTATGTAGGAATTTACAATAAATGGGGAGAGAAAGTTTATGAATCGGAAGAAGCTGATTTTTGTTGGGATGGAACATTTAGAGGTAAAGCGCTCAATCCGGATGTATTTGTATACTATATCAAAGCCACCATCAAAGATGTGGGCGAGATTTTAAGAAAAGGAAATGTAACATTAGTAAAATAAGAGAAAGATGAAATCAAAGATTTTTATACTACTAGTTGGAAGCATGATGTGTAACACATTATCTTCTCAGGATTTTCATTTTTCTCAGTACAACGAAAATCCTTTATTACTGAACCCTGCATTAGCAGGAGCAAACCAGGTAATGCGCGTATCGGCTGTATATCGTGACCAATGGAGCAGTGTTACAACTCCTTTCAGATCATATGGTATATCATTTGAAGCACGTTTTAAAGCAAGTAACTGGGATCAAGTTGACCCAAAACGTTCTATGATTTTTAAAAAATCAAAAGGCAGAATGGCAGGAGGTATAACTGTGTACAATGATAAAGCCGGTGATTCAAAAATGGGAACCTTATCTACTAACCTAACCTACGCCATGTTTTTCCCTTTAAATAAAAACAGTCGTTTGTCGTTAGGATTACAAGGAGGTTTTGTGCAGCGCAAAATGGATGAAACCAAATTAATTTACAATGCACAGTACAATGGCTATACCTATGATGCCACTTTACCATCAGGAGAAACGTATTCTCGTCAGAGTTTTATGTATGGTGATTTAGGAAGTGGTATAGCCTACACCTATTCAAGAGAAGAACGATCCATAGCCGCAAACGATCAGATAAATGCAAATATAGGTTTTGGGGCTTTTCACTTAACACGCCCTAATCAAAATTTTACAAATGGTACGGCTAATAGATTATACCAAAAATACGTGTTTCATGGTAATTTAGTATTTGGTATCCCTAATACTTTACTAGGTATAGCGCCAAGCTGGTTGGTGCAATTACAAGGTTCATCCAAAGAAATTACAGCAGGCACCATGTTTAAATACTATATTAAAGATGACTCTAAATACACCGGATTTTTAAAACGTTCTTCAGTAGGTTTAGGCGCTTATTACAGAACCGGAGATGCGGTTATCACCTCATTACTAATTGAAACCGGAAGATTTGCTTTAGGATTTAGTTATGATGTTAATACCTCTAAACTTGTAAATGCCAGCAGTTTTAAAGGTGGCTTTGAAGCAACATTTCGCATGGTTACTCCTGCTGCTTTTTTATATCAGCGTCATGCTAAAACTATGTTTTAATGCTGATTAGTTTTTAGTCGCCCTCTTTCAAAATTAGCATGAAAAGTCACTTCGAGTAATTTTTGCACCTGCCTCTCTACAGGCAGGTGTCTTTGCAAAATCCCGATAGCTATCGGGAGTATCGAGAAGTCTCTGTTTTTGGTTCTCGATACGAAAATTCAAAGAGACAGAATTTTCTACCTTGTCTGCCGAAAGGCAGGCTCGAACTGACGAAATTTTGAAAGATGATTAGTGAAGTTTAAAAAAGCCTTTACCTTTGTGTATACATAATATACATGCAAAAGAACGCTCTCATACTATTACGCGGTTTGCCGGGAAGTGGCAAAACAACCTTAGCAAAATTGTTGTCGGAAAATAATACCTACCCGGTGTTTTCTGTAGATGATTATTTTACTGATGAAGCAACCGGCGAATACATTTTTAATTTCCAAAACAATCATCTGGCATACAAGCAATGTGAAGATTTAACGCATGATGCCCTACAACAAAACTTTCCTAAAGTAATTGTACACAATACTTTTACCATGGATTGGGAAATGGAACCCTATTTTAAATTAGCTGCCAAATACAACTATCAGTTATTTGTAGCAACCGTAGAAAATTATCATGGCCACCAAAACGTGCACGAAGTAAGCGACGAGCAATTACAAAAAATGGCGGAGAAGTATAAAGTGAAGTTGTATTGATAAAACAAAAAAGCCTTCTAAAATTTAGAAGGCTTTTTATTTAAATTAAATTCAATACTTATTTTTTAGGCATTTTATCTTTTGGTATTAAATACACTACTGATAAATCCATATAATTCATTGCGTTTTCCGGGAAGTTACGCACGTTTAATTGCTCTAAACGGAAGTTCTCATCATAAAAAATTGGCATAAACGGCGCTTCGTCTAACACAATTTGCTCTGCCTGAGATAATAAGGCATAACGTTTTGCTTTGTCAGATTCTGTATAAGATGCTGCAAATAACGAATCGAAACGTGCATTTTTAAATCTTGAATAGTTTACAAATGATTTTTCAGTGTTATTAGCAGGTACGTGTTTTCCGTAGAAAATAGTTAAGAACGTTTCAGGATCCGGGTAATCGGCAATCCATGCAAAACGGAAGAAATCTGATTTACCTGATTGCACTTGCTCAATATGCTCAGCAAATGGTACAGTATTAATTTCGATATCTACGTTTAAGTTCTCTTTCAACATTTTTTGTACTACCTCAGCAATTAAGATATTTCTATCTCCACCACCACTGTTAATTTGTAATGTTACTTTAGGGAAACCTTTACCATCAGGGTAACCTGCTTTCTTTAAGTATTCCTTAGCTTTAGCAACATCAAGAGTATAACCTTTTAAACCTTTAAAATCGTATCCGTCTTTTTCAAAAGCCTCAACGTAAGGTACAATACCATAATCAGCCGAATTTCCTTCACCTTGAATAGTGAAATCAGCAATCTTATGTCTGTCAATAGCATAGTTAAATGCTAAACGAACTTCTTTTTTATTGAAAGCTGCACTAGTACAGTTAAATCCTAAATAGTTAGTGTTAAACGCAGGTGAGTTTAAAATTTGGAATTCAGTTTTACGTTCTTTAGCATGCTCTAAATCTCCCATGATATCGTGGAAAACCTCAACCGGTAAGCGATATACCATATCTAAGTTACCAGATTTAAATTCTAAAATCTCTGCTTTTTTCTCACGAATAAATGTGTATTTCAATCCATCTAAGTATGGCAATTTGTTACCGTCTTTATCCACTCCATAGTAGTTAGGATTTTTCTTCATAATTAATACTTCGCCTTCTTTTACAGTTTCTAACTGAAAAGGACCAGTACCAACAGGGTGAATACGTAAATCAAGCGCATATTTATCTAAAGCTTCTTTTGGATAAGCCCAACAGCCTGGCATTGCCAATACATTTAAGAAACCTGCAAATGGCGATTTTAAAGAAATAGTTAACGTAGTATCATTTAATACTTTTACACCAGCAACGCTTAAAGTTTTACCTGTTTTTGAAGCTTCAAAAGATTCGTTAGCTCCAACTACTCTGTCTTTAAACGTTACGTCAAACTGAGAGTTTGCAGGGTCTGCGGTACATAATTTATCGAAACAAAATTTGAAATCACTTGCTTTCAATTCTCTTCCTTTTCCGTCAGGGAAACAAGCATCCGGATGGAACATTACACCTTGACGGATGTGGAAAGTCCACTCTGTTTGATTTTCGTTACTTTCCCAAGAACGTGCAATAGCAGGCTTAATCGATAAGTCGTTTTGATCAAATTTCACCAAACCCTCAAATAACTGAGAACCAATGTGAAAACCAACGATTTCGTTAACCGCAATTGGATTTAAGCTCTTAAACGCCTCAACCTCATTCATGCGCATTACACCGCCCATAAACACACCACCTTTGCCTTCAGCACCATCGTGGTTTTCTTTAGTATCATCTGAACATGAAGCTAAGCTAAGTGTTAGCACACCAGCTACTAGTGGAATAAATATTTTTCTCATACCTAAGTACATAAGTTTAATAGTAATGACAAATATAACCTAAAAATCTAAAATAACTAAAAAAATCCTCGAATTTGTTAAAATTCCATTTCCAGCAAAACCGGGCAGTGGTCGCTATGCATTGCATCCGGTAAAATCACTGCTCTTTTAAGGTGTTTTTCGAGGTGATTGGCCACTAAATTATAATCAATTCGCCAACCTAAATTCTTGCCTCTTGCCCCTGCTCTGTAGCTCCACCAACTGTATTGATGTGGCTCCTGATTAAAATACCTAAACGAATCGGTAAAACCTGACTGGATAAATTGCTCCATCCACTCTCTTTCTTCTGGTAAAAACCCCGAGGTATTGGCATTAGATTTTGGATTATGAATATCAATTGGTTTATGGCAAATATTGTAATCTCCACATAATATCAGATTGGGAATTTTGGTTTTTAAATCGTCTATATATGTCTGAAAATCGGCCAGCCATTGCATTTTAAAAGCCTGACGATCATCTCCGCTGCTTCCACTTGGGTGATAAACACTCATCACCGAACATTCTTGAAAATCCAGACGGATAATTCGTCCTTCAAAATCGTATTTTTCAATACCACACCCGTACTCCACATGTTTGGGTTTAGTTTTACTAAAAATAGCAACTCCGCTATAGCCCTTTTTTTGAGCTGAATACCAATATAGGTGATAGCCTAACGCTTCAAATGCCTGAACATCTACCTGATCGGGTGTGGCTTTAGTTTCTTGCAAACATAATACATCGGGCTGAGCCGCCTTAACCCAATCTACTAATCCTTTCGTCATTGCTGCTCGTATGCCATTAACGTTATAAGTTATTATTCTCATATAATCAATTTAAAGTTTAAAAATACAATTTCTATATTTATAAATCGTTATAACACATTGTGAGTTTTAGGTTAATTTTTATAACACTGTTTTTGTTTGGATGTTTTATTCAGACACAAGCTCAAACGAACTTAAAGCAAAAATATTATTTCGTAAAATCCGACACGCTTTACCTTGATACTTTAAGCTTAATTCCGGGAACCATACATATTACTTCAAAAAATGAAGCGCTCGACTCCTCAACCTATAAAATTAATTATCCCTTAAAAGCTATCATTTTTAATAGCAAACCAAACGATCCGGTTTTTGTGAGCTATAAAAGCTTTCCGTATAATTTTGAAAAGGCATACTACCACCAAAGCACAGCAAAACTAACTAAAGATTTATCACTGCCTTTAAATCCACTAACACTTGCATTTGCCGGATCTGCAGCACCAAGCGAAACATTTGTATCTGATGGATTAAATAAAAACGGGAGCATAAGCCGTGGTATTAGTTTTGGTAACAATCAGGATGTGGTGGTTAACTCAAGCTTAAATCTACAAGTAAGTGGTAAACTAACCGAGGAAGTAGATTTATTATTAGCCGCTACCGACGATAACATTCCTTTTCAGGCAGACGGAACAACCGCACAGTTACAGGAGTTTGACAAAGTGTTTGTGCAACTGTCCAACAAAAGTTCCAAATTAATAGTCGGGGATTTTCAGCTACAGCGACCTAACAGTTACTTCATGAATTTTTATAAACGTTCTCAAGGTGCCTATTTTTCAAACAACTATGATGATACCATCAATAAAAAACCCGTAGTATTTAAAACGCATGTAAGTGGCGCTGTGAGTAAAGGAAAGTTTGCTAGAAATATCATACAAGGCACAGAGAACAATCAAGGTCCTTACCGATTGCGTGGTGCTGATAATGAGCAATTTATTATCGTATTATCAGGTACCGAACGAATTTATATTGACGGTAAATTATTGCAACGCGGGCAAGAGAATGATTACATAATTGATTATAACACTGCCGAACTAACCTTTACTGCTAAACAAATTATTACAAAAGATAAACGTATTATTGCTGAGTTTCAGTATGCCGAAAGAAATTATGCACGTTCTCTCTATTTTTTTAGTGAAGAAATAGAAGCGCAAAAATTAAAAGTACGTTTCAACTTTTTTGGCGAACAGGATAATAAAAACAAAACCCTTCAACAAACATTAACCGAAGCACAAAAACTCACCATGTTTAATGTGGGTGATACCTTGAGTAAGGCTGTAACCAGCGGTGCCGAGTTAGTTCCATTTAATAGTAGCGATGTTTTTTATTGGAAAAAAGATACTCTTGTTTCCTCAGTATTATACCCGGGAGTATACGTTTATTCAACAAACCCTGATAGTGCCAAATACAGAGTGAAGTACAGTTATGTTGGCGAAAACAATGGAAATTACATTCAAGTTTCAACTACGGCCAATGGCAAAGTTTATAAATGGGTAGCGCCTTTGAGTGGTATTTTACAGGGTAATTATGAGCCGGTTATTCCGCTTGTAACACCTAAGAAAAAACAGATGTTTACTACAGGAGCAAGCTACCAATTTAATAAGAACCATCAAATAGATGTGGAAGGAGTATACACAAAGAACGACATTAACACCTTCAGTAAATTCAATTCTGAAAACGATGATGGCTATGGAATTAAAATCAGCAGTAACAACCAGAGCGTTATCAAACAAGATACTACAAAAAAACAATCCTTAAATGCCATTTATAATTTAGGTTATGAATACATACAACAGTACTTCAATCCAATAGAACGCTACCGAGCCATAGAGTTTGAGCGTGATTGGAACAGGCCAACAACTGCACCTATTAATACCGACCAGCATGTTGGTTTTGCACAAGTTGGAATTCAAAAAAATGATAAATTGAAATTATTATATGGTATTAACTTTTTTGAAGAAGGCATATTTTATAAAGGCTTAAAACATAGCATCTCAAGTTTTTATAATACCAAAACCAATAGTTTAAACTACAATGGTTCATACCTAACCAGTAATTATAATTCTCAACTGAGTAATTTTTATAGGCATAAAGCATCCTTCTCTCAAACCTTTTGGAAATTGCGATTAAACTATTTGGATGAATTTGAACAAAATGAATTCAGGAAAACCACTTCTGATAGTTTATTACCGCGTAGTTATCAATTTTGGGAGTGGGAAACCAATATCACAAACAAAGATACAAGTGGAAATTTATATAAAGTGTTTTACAGAGAAAGAAGAGATAAGCAAGCCTATAGCTCAGTTTTAAAAGACTCAACTTATGCTCAAAATACAGGCTTTTCGGCAAATATAAATAGCATTCGTAATCATCCGTTCTCAGTAGTTTTTACATACAGAGAACTACATTTAAAAAATGCCAATCCATTATATTTAAAACCAGATAATACCTTGTTAAGTCGTATTGAGTATTCTCCAAGATTAATAAAAGGCTTTATCACATCCAGTATGTTTTATGAAACAGGATATGGTTTAGAAAATAAAAAAGAGTACTATTATTTATTAGTAGCCGCAGGGCAAGGTACTTATGCCTGGAAAGATTATAACGACAATGGCATTAAAGAACTAAATGAGTTTGAAATTGCTCAATTTCCAGACCAGGCTTTATACATTAGAGTTTATACACCTACCAATCAATATGTAAAAGCTTTGCACGACCAATTTAGTTTCTCATTAAATCTTCGCCCAAATGTTTTTTTAAAGGATAGTTCGGGTAAAGCGTTAAAGTTTATTAGCCGTTTTGCTTCGCAGTCGGTATATAGGGTTGATAAAAAATCAAACGATAACGGAAAGCTATTTACATTTAATCCCATTGATGTAAGACTAGATGATACTTTACTAACAGCCTTGAATTATTCATTTCGTCAGAGTTTATTCTTTAACCAAAGTGCTGCTGTATTTGGTACAGATTACACTTATCAAAATAATTTAGGAAAACAATTGCTAACAAATGGTTACGAAACCAGAGGAAATACAACACATGAATGGAGATGGAGATGGAATGTAACGAAGGCTTGGAGTTTAAACAGCACAAATGTTTATGGGATAAAACAAACTGAGTCCGGTTTTTTCTCAACACGTAATTACAAAATAGAGTCGTATGACTTAGAACAAAAATTGAGCTACCAACCAAATACAGCATTTAGAATCAGTGCCCTATATAAACACAACAAAAAACAAAATATTTTAGTGGATGGCTTTCAAAAAGCAGAGTTAAACGATGTAGGTTTAGAGTTAAAATTTAATCAAGTAGAAAAGGGGAGTTTAACCGGCAAAGCAGATTTTATTAATATTATATATAACGATGCCGAAAATCAAAACACACCCGTTGCTTATGAAATGCTCAACGCTTTAAAAACAGGTTATAATTATACCTGGGAATTAAGCTATCAGCGTAACTTAACCAACAATATTCAAATAAGCATTAATTACACAGGACGCAAATCTCCAAATAGCAGAATAGTAAATATTGGCGGTGCACAAGTGAGGGCGTTTTTTTAAAAGAAATTATTTGCGCAAAATAATTTTTTGAGAGTTACCATACTCTCCTTTGATGAAAAGTTTACAAAAGTAAATACCGTCACCCAAATCTTTTAAATCTATTTTATCGTAAGATTTAATGGATTCTTTAAGCACATTATTCCCCAATATATCCGTAATTTCAATTTCATATCCTACTTGCTTTAAATTTAAAGGAGAAATAAATCTATTTGTTGGATTAGGATAAAAAACAATTTCATCGGATGATTGCCAATTTTCTTTAACTGACACCTCTTCTATAATTGGACAAACTGTAAAATCAGACAAAGCTAAAGTATATATTGGTTGCTGACCGCCAACATAAATATTGTAGGGTTGGGGTACGCCTGGCGTAAACGTAGTGCTGCTAGTGTAAGCCGTGTTTTGAGCAACAATTTGAAAACTAGAGCCTGGGGTTGCTGTTAAAGGGATTGCAATTTGTAATGCGCCTAGTGCCATACAATTGATATCTATGGGTTGAAATGTAAAAGAAGAGATAGCTGGAAAATATCCCCCAAAAGAAATATCTGCAGATATACTTTCTGATTGGTTTTTATCTTCAATGTTTATATAAAAAGTATCGCCGGGTAAAACATACAATCCATAACAGTTTTTTACTGAGCCGCACGATAAGTAGTCTTGTTGTGTTAGTTCACAAAAAGTAACTGCAGTTTTACATTTATTGTACAAAGCATAATGTTCCCCTTTAAAGTTTAATGGACTTTGAGAAAAAACAAAAGACGTAAACATCAATAAAAAAAGAAACGATAGTTTCATGTCAAAAATTTATATGGGGGATGTTATAAAGGTAGAGATTATTTTACAAAAATCCCATACAGCAAATTAATTAAAGTATTTATCTTTGACCTCATGTTTACAGGAATCATAGAAACACTTTCGAAAGTAGAAGCTATTGAGAAAGAAAATACAAATGTTCATTTTACATTTAGTTGTGCTTTTACTCACGAATTAAAAATAGATCAAAGTGTAGCACACAATGGTGTGTGCTTAACCGTTGTAAAAATAAATGGCAGCCAGTACACTGTTACAGCTATTGACGAGACCTTACAAAAAACCAATTTAGGAAATTTAAAAGTTGGTGACTATGTAAACCTTGAACGTTGTATGCCGGCAAATGGAAGATTTGATGGGCACATTGTTCAAGGACATGTTGACCAAACCGGAGTGGTAACTTCAATTATTGATAACCAAGGTAGCTGGACTTACACGATTAAATATAATCATCAGTTAGGTAATGTAACCGTAGAAAAGGGCAGTATTACTATTAACGGAACCAGTTTAACTGTGGTAGACTCGAAAGATGATTCCTTCTCAGTTTGCATTATTCCCTATACTTTTGAAAACACCATATTTAAACATTTAAAAGTAAACGATGTTGTTAATTTGGAATTTGACATTGTTGGAAAATACGTCGCAAGACTTTTAGCAAAAAACAAGTAACATATTTAGCAAACCCAGATTCGTATATTCGTAAACAATTCGTAATAGATGATGCAACAAAAAGTAGATTTCTTAATTATAGGCAGTGGTATTGCAGGTTTAAGTTATGCACTTAAAGTAGCAGAACATGGCTCTGTATATATTGTTACAAAAAGTAACGAAGACGAATCTAATACCAAATATGCTCAAGGTGGAATTGCGGCAGTATGGCATGATAAAGATTCTATTGAAAAACATATCCAAGATACTCTGATTGCAGGAGCCGGTTTATGTGATGAAGAAGCTGTACGTGTAGTTGTAACAGAGGGAACTGAGCGGGTAAAAGAATTAATTGAACTAGGTGCAAACTTTGATAAGAATAAAGAGGGCGCTTATGATCTTGCAAAAGAAGGCGGTCACTCCGAACACCGTATTCTGCATTACAAAGACATTACAGGATATGAAATAGAACGCGCCTTAATTGCTCAAATTCGAAAACACAAAAACATAACGGTTCTTGATCATCACTATGCTATTGATATTATTACACAACATCATTTAGGCGAAGTAGTGACTTCTCAATCAAAAGACGTGAAATGTTTTGGTGCCTATATTTTAAATACCAAAACTCAAAAAATTGAAACCGTCCTTTCAAAAATCACCATGATGGCAACAGGCGGTGCCGGGCATGTGTATGCTACAACCACCAACCCAACTATTGCCACAGGCGATGGTATTGCGATGGTTTATAGAGCAAAAGGCAGAGTAAAGGACATGGAGTTTGTTCAGTTCCACCCTACTTCATTATACAATCCTTTGGAACATCCCAGTTTTTTAATTACCGAAGCCATCAGGGGATTTGGAGCAGTTTTAAAAACTACGGATGGCAAGGAATTTATGCAAAAATATGACGAGCGCTTATCGTTGGCACCTCGTGATATTGTAGCACGAGCAATTGATAATGAATTAAAAACACGAGGAGAAGATTTTGTGTATTTAGATTGCCGACATATTGATAGAAAAGCATTTATCGAGCACTTTCCTAATATCTACGAAAAGTGCATGAAATTAGGTATTGACCCATTTGTAAAAATGATTCCGGTGGTACCAGCAATGCATTATTTATGTGGAGGTATCCAAGTTGATAAAGAAGGGCAATCTACCATTCAAAATTTATTTGCAGTGGGAGAGTGCGCTTGCACTGGCTTACATGGCGCAAATCGTTTGGCAAGTAATTCTTTATTAGAAGCGGTTGTATTTGCTCACAGAGCAGCTAAAAAGGGACTAGAAAACCTTCCTACATTATCATTTACTGAAGGTATTCCAAACTGGGATGCCGAAGGAACAGAGCATGCTGAAGAAATGATTTTAATTACCCAATCTCAACGAGAGGTACAACAAATTATGAGTAATTACGTGGGTATTGTTCGCTCCGAATTGCGCTTAAAACGTGCATTTGATCGATTGGAGATACTATATAAAGAAAACGAAGCCCTTTACGAAAAAACTACGGTGACTCAAAAATTGTGTGAACTAAGAAACTTAATATGTATTGGCTATTTGATTATCAAACATGCCATACAACGCAAAGAATCAGTGGGTTTACACTATATGGTGAATTATAAAAAGTAAAAAGGTCAAACTAATTGCTAAAACCTGATTATTTTCTCAAATTTTTTCGTGTAATAAAAAAATTTATTACATTTGGCGTCCCAAACGGTAGGTATAGCTCAGTTGGTTAGAGCACCAGATTGTGGTTCTGGGGGTCGTCGGTTCGAACCCGATTACTTACCCTAAAGCTTGTCAGAAATGGCAAGCTTTTTTGTTTATATTTGTTTACATCCCTTTTCGATGCAAGAATTTGATGTTATCATATGCGGAGCGGGTCCGGCAGGAAGTACCTGTGCCTTGGGCTTATTTGATTCGGGGTTAAAAGTAGCTTTGTTGGAAAAGCAAAGCTTTCCAAGAGAGAAAATTTGTGGCGATGCACATGGCGGTTATGCCATTAAAATCCTAAACACCATTTCAAAAAAGTTTGGAACGAAATTATCTGAGCTCGAAAAGGGAATCATCATTAAGCAGGCTTTATTTGTCTCACCAAAAAAACATAAAGTAAAAATTCGTTTAAAGGGTTTTTTCTCAAGCCTTCCTCGTATTGAATTTGATCATTTTTTACTTCAAATGGTAAAAGATGAAACAACTACAAGCATCATGGAAAATTGTAGCATTCAAAAATTAGAGGTTTTGTCTGATGGTGTAGTTGTTACAACAAATAATGGGGAGCAATTAAAAGCAAAAATTGTAGTTGGTGCAGATGGTGCGCACTCTATTGTTCAATCAGGATTAACTAAAACACGAGAATCATTAACAGAAACTTATCCTGGTTTAAGAGCCTACTATAAAAATGTAAAACAAGTTGAACTGGACTGTTTAGAAATTTATTTTCATAAAAGAATTCCTAAAGGCTACCTCTGGATTTTTCCCTCAACCAATGGTTTGACTAATGTAGGTATAGCTGCCAACAAAAAAATGCTCGCAAAACATAACATTAATATGCGGCATGAATTCTATAATTTAATTCAAGAAGACGTACAATTTAAAGAGCGTTTTTCGGAAGCAGAATTGGTAGGGGAATTAAAAGGTTGGTCTATTCCAATTGGTTACTTTGGAAGCAAATTACCTATCTCAGGAAATCGCATTTTATTATGTGGCGATGCAGCATCATTAGTTGAACCTGCAACCGGAGAGGGCATTGGTCCCGCTATGTCATCCGGGCGATTTGCTGCTTGGCAGATAAAAAGTTGTTTTAAGGAAAATAATTTTTCTGAAGCGTTCATGAAAAACTATGACAATAACATTCGTAAAAAATATTTTTGGAATTACTGGTACAAGTCAATCATTACTAAGTTATACTACAAAATGCCATTTTTAATGGATTGGGTTATTGCTTTTTTTTCGTTCCTACATAAATTACAAGGAAGAAAATACTAAAAGCGTTTTAATTGATTGGCAGCAAAAGTCCACTCTGGAGTTTCAATTTCAGATGCTGTTTCATCTAAATCATACCAAGGCGAAATAGTCGATTTATTTTGATTGATTAATATATGTATATCTTGCGCCGGCATATAACTCTGAGCAACCATAAATAATTTTTTATTGTTTTGAGGATTAACTGCCATGTCAACTACAATAACTGCATGTCCGGGTGAGCCTCCTTTAATAAAAACATCTCCAATTTGCATTTGAGATAAAGAGATTTGTTTGAGCTCTTTGGTTAATGAAGCTGTTCCTGCATACGTAAATACAATATTCAAATATTCTCTAAACGATTGATACGATTCACTTTCTTTGGTTGTTTTTATCCAACTCACATTATTGCCTTTTACTGATATACGATACCCACTCCTCCACTTACTATAATCTGCTTTAAATCCTGATGTAAAATTGAAATGCAATAAATCAAATTGCTTTGTTTTGTATAAATACTCAGCTCTCAGGCGCATTACCGCATCCGCACATTGCTGTAAATCTTTATTTCCTACATCAATATTTAAAACTGCTGCAGCTACTTTATTTGCTTTCTCTAGTCCGTTATAACAATATACTAATGTGCCATGAGGTTTTAATGAAGTGTTCTGTAAAAATTCTGCGAATGAACTCTTCTCAGATTTTATCCTACTGTAATTTGCTGGTGGGGCAAAACGCTCATCAATAGTGTTTCCAGAAGGGATGACTAAAATTGATGACTGTTGTTTTCTAAAAGCAAAAAGGGAAATTAAACAAACTATAAAGGATAAAACACCAATCTTGAAGTATGTTTTATTTCTTACGATAATTTTAAAAATATAAATCGTCTGTTTTTAAGCGTAAATATCTGCTCACAGAAAGCGCTGCACTTAAACCCGAAATCAATACTCCTAATATTACTATTCCGATAAATAAAACTGCAAGCAAATTTGGATCTTGAAGTTGTAATAAATCAGGAATATAATTAGTACTCAATACTAAAAATCCTGCTAATAAAAATCCAGCCAAAATCCCTGCAATTACACCCTGACGAACGCCTTTTAAAATAAATGGCATACGAATAAAACTCTGAGTTGCGCCAACTAAATACATTGTTCTTATCAAGAAACGTTTTGCATAAATAGACAAACGAATCGTATTATTGATTAATGCTATAGCTACTATTAATAACAAACCACTAAAAATTAAAATATATAAACTGATGAGTTTTGCATTTTCGTTAACCTGTTTAATCATGTCTTTATGATAGATGACTTCTTTCACAAAGTGTTTTTGCATGATTTGTTTTTCAAAACCCGCTAAGCTATCAACGTTAGCGTAATCAGAATTTAATTTTACATCTAATGAAGATAATAAAGGATTATAACCTAAAAATGTAATAAAATCCTCGCCTAAATCTTTTTGTAATTTTTTAGCTGCCTCGTCTTTGCTAATGTAATCAACCTGTTTAGTAAATGCCGAAGAACTGATTTCCTGTTTTAAAATATCTAATTCTGCCTGAGTGGTAGTGTCTTTTAATACAACCTGAAATCCAACGTTTTCTTTGATATGATTGGATAATTTTTTTGCATTAATGACTACTAATCCTAAAAGTCCAAGCATAAATAATACCAATGCCAAACTGATGACAACAGTAACCGAAGATGTTTTTAATTTTTGAGTAGCAGTTCTATTCGACACGTTCAATGGTTTTTATATCAAATAAAAGTAAGGAGTTTATAAAAACACTTAGCGAGATATAAAATGAATAATTAACAAGTAGTTGTTTGTTCTTCACTCTTTGAAGAGCTTGATTGAAATGCTAGAGTGTATATAACAATTCCTCCCCCTACCCCCTCCAGAGGGGGATAAACTAAATTAATAAGTCTGGCCTTCTTATTTTAGTTCTTTCTAGTGACTGTTCATGTCTCCACTCTTCTACTTTTTTAGTATTGCCACTGGTTAAAATCTCTGGAACTTTCCATCCATTATAATCAGCAGGGCGGGTATAAACAGGAGGTGATAATAAATTATCCTGAAAAGAATCTGATAAAGCCGAAGTTTCATCATTTAAAACTCCAGGAATTAAACGAATAATACTGTCACACATCACAGCCGCAGCTAATTCTCCGCCACTCAAAACATAATCTCCAATCGAAATTTCTTTGGTGATAAAATGCTCTCTGATGCGTTCGTCTATTCCTTTATAATGACCGCACAACACCATAATATTGTTTAGTGTTGAAAGATGATTACATGTGTTTTGCTTTAACGTTTCTCCATCAGGAGTCATGTATATAATCTCGTCGTAGGTTCGTTGCTTTTTTAAATCATTAATGCAATTAGCAATCGGTTCAATCATCATCACCATCCCTGCTCCGCCACCAAAAGCATAATCATCTACTTTTTTATGAGGTTCGATGCCGTAATCTCTTAAATCAATCACATTTACATTTGCTAACCCTTTTTGAGCTGCACGTTTTAAAATACTGTGACTAAATGGACTCTCCAATAAAGGCGGGTGAACCGTAATGATATCAATATGCATATGAAGAAGTTGTTTAAAATTTATCTTATAATTTTGTTATATGCCTTTTTGGCTACAAATTCGTTAAATTTTTCGAGATAGTAAAAACTATCTCTGCAAAATTTGCCTCTTTTCGCTCAAAAATACATCATAACAATTATTAGAATATAAATTCAAACAGCTTCCAAAATTAACAAAAAAGTAGTAATTAAAGTATTTAAATTATTTCTATTACTTTATATTTGTTTACCAAAACAAAATCATCATGAAATACTTTTTAGCAGCTATCACTTTATTAATAGGAATATCCTCTTTTGCTCAAAAAGAAGACAAGAAAAAACTTAAAGAAAAAGAAGATCTTAAATACATCTATAAAGAAGCAACACTTGAAACAGATGATTACAAAATATATATCATGGATGCCGTTGCTAGCTTAAAACAATCAAAATTTAAAATCAAGATTTTTAATAAAACTAATGATTATTTGTTAGTAAAGCCAACTGAATTTATTTATCAATCTGGCAATAAACCAATAATAAGCAAAGACAAAACTTTTGTAGTTTCTCCAAACGAGGAATCTACTGAGGTAGTTGATTTTAGAGGAGAAGATATGTTAGCTGAAAAATATACCATTGAATTTAAAGGAATTTATAAAGCGTCTGCAGGTGGTAAGATTTATAACGTGCCTGATTTTGATTTACCCCCTAGCAAAAATGATTTTACTGTTGAGAATTTTACATGTGATTTAAAAAAACATGATTTAAAAACAGATAAGTCAGTTGTAAAATTTGATTGCGTGTATGTGGGTGACGGTGTTGGATTAATAAGTCCTACAAAAACAAAAGCTGTTATGTCTGACGGTAAAGAGCAACCAAACTCAAAAAAAACTCAACCAATTATATTGGAAAGAGGAAAAAGAGAAGACTTTACAATGGTATATCCCGAACTTCCAGGTTCAGGTGATATGCAAAAGACAGGAATTAAAATTAAGTGGTATGAAACATACAGAGAATCTAAACTAAGTCAGATAGGAAGTAATAAATTGGAAGTTGTAAAAGAATCCGAACGAAAATAATCTATTTTTTCTCGAGTCTTCCCCAAACTCCTAATGGCAATTTAACTCCGCTTTTTGCTTGTAAGTATAATTCTCCAATACTTAAATTGGATTTATGTTTTGTTGCAAAAGGTTGAAGTAAATTTTCAGGAACTAGTGCCGAAAACCCTAGTGAGTAAGCATTTAAAATTAATAAGTGTTGCTTAGGGTCTAATATTTCCAGCACACTATTAATCATTTCTAAAATATTTTCTTCCAGTTTCCATTTCTCACCATTTGGTCCATGACCAAATGCAGGAGGATCTAAAATAATTCCCTGATAAAAATTACCTCTACGTTGTTCCTTTTTAGCAAACTTCAACGCATCATCAACCATCCAACGAATGTTATCTAAGTTGGATTTATTCATATTTTCATTGGCCCAAGTAACTACTTGTTTAATACTATCAACATGTGTTACATCAGCTCCTGCAGCTCTTGCAGCCACACTCGCGCCTCCTGTATAAGCAAATAAATTCAGGAATTTAGGTTTATCCAAACCTACTAAATAATCATAAATCACATCCCAGTTACAAGCTTGCTCAGGAAATACGCCAACGTGCTTAAAAGATGTTAAGCCTAAACGTAAAGTAATCTGTGTATTTCCCAAAGGATAATTAATCGTCCATTGATCAGGCATTTTTTTCAATGCTTTCCAATCTCCACTCGAGCTACTTTTAGGAACAAATTTCACATGAGCCAACTTCTCCCACTCACTGTATGAATAGCGTTTCTTCCAAACAGCTTGTGGTTCGGGACGTATGGTAATGTATTTTCCAAAGCGTTCTAACTTTTCAAAATCACCACAATCTATTAATTCGTAGTCTTGCCAATGTGTTGGAGTAAGTAATTGCATGTTGTGAAATTACGAATTACGGATTGTGAATTGTGAATTTACCTAAATAAGTAGTAAAAAGTTAGTTGTTAATAAATGGGTTTGACGATTAAAATGAAAGCATAGTAAAACCTTTACCTTAGGTAATTATTAAAACTATTTTATGCAAAAATTACAATCATCTTTTGTAGCTCTTATCAGTGTTTTTTTCTTTTGGGGATTTGTGGCAGCGAGTAATGGTATTTTAATCCCATTATTTAAAGATAAGTTTACATTAACTCAATTTCAATCGCAATTAGTTGATTTGGCATTTTATGCAGCATACGCCGTGGGTTCAATTATTTATTTCTTCACATCACGTGCCATTGGTGACCCTATCAATAAAATAGGTTATAAAAAAGCATTAATTCTAGGTTTATTAATTTCAGCAGTTGGTTCGTTATTTTTTATTCCTGCTGCCAGTTTAAATTCATACCCCTTATTGTTATGTGCATTATTTGTAATTGGTTTAGGCTTCGCATTGCAACAGATTGTAGCCAATCCATTTGTTATTAATTTTGGAGATAAAGAAACCGGTGCGCAACGTTTAAATTTAGCCGGCGGTATTAATTCTTTTGGAACTACAATCGGTCCGGTTATTTTAAGCTATGCTTTATTTGGAAACATAAGCGCTCCTGCAGATGCAGATAGTAGTTTAGACGCGGTAAAAGTTCCTGCTTTAATTTTATTTGCCTTATTCATTTTATGTGCAAGTATTCTTTGGTTCTCAAAATTACCGGAGGTAACAAACTCTGAAAAATTAGATAAAGATTTAGGCGCACTAAAATATCCCCAACTAACTTTGGGAATGATTGCCATTTTTATTTATGTAGGTGTAGAAGTAACTATACAAAGTAATATGGGGGCATTATTGGCAATGCCAGAAATAAAAGGACTAGACCACACCAAAATATCACACTTTATTTCTTTGTATTGGGGAAGTTTAATGATTGGTCGTTGGACAGGCGCATTAGCTGTTTTTAATTTTAGTAAATCAGTTAAAATCATCATGCAAATTGTGACTCCTCTATTAGCATTTGGAGTGATATATGGTGTAAACTATTTAAGAGGCAGTAATGTAGATGATTTTCTATTTTACATTCCTTACATTTTAATTGCAACAGCTATTTTTATTTTCTCAGGAGATAACCCTGCTCGCACATTAATGGTATTAAGTTTAACAGCATGTGCCATGATGATACTTGGATTAGTGAGCACAGGTAATTTAGCATTATATTCTTTTATCAGTGGTGGTTTATTCTGTTCAGTGATGTGGCCTTGTATTTTTGCTTTGGCAATTAATGGTTTAGGAAAATATACAAATCAAGGCTCTTCATTATTAATCATGATGATTTTAGGCGGAGCCTTAATCCCGCCGTTCCAAGGAATTTTGGTTGACACTTTAAATCCACATATGTCGTATATAGTAACTGTATTTTGTTTTGGATATTTAGCATGGTATGCATTTAAAGTGAAATCGATTTTCAAAAAACAAGGTGTTGAATTAGAATCTTCTAATTCAAGCGCAGGTCATTAATTAAGTAATTAACCAGTATGATAGTAACAATAAACGTAAAATTAGTAAACTCAAAATTCGATCAGGCCTATGCTGATAGAGATAATGAAGGGGAAGAAACGGAAGATAATATCAGATATTTATGGGAAGATGAATTTGAAGTAAAAGGTAATGTTACAAATTTCAAAGTCATTAATAATACAACTTATCTTCTAAATGGCTTATATCCTAATGACGATGAGTTTAGTTTCGAAATTCCGGATATGACTGTTTTAGAATGTACCATGGACAATGGTTCCAAAACGTTATTACCGTTTTCTAAAAAAGCAGTTAGTAAAACCGAAAAGGTTGAAACTAAAAAGGGAATGACTTTTAATGTGTTTTTAAAAAGCACCAAAGAAATTGTAAACCCAATGACTGGAGTCTATATTTTAAAGGATGACTACCCTAAAGAGTTATTGGAATTATATCATGATGAGGAAGAGTAGTATCCAATTCATATTATTACTTTTTATTTCACTGAGAATTTTTTCTCAGGAACAACCCTCTAATTTGCCAATAATTCCATATCCTAAAGAATGTAAACAGCTATCCGGTAGTTTTACTCTTACGCCTGAAACAAAACTTTTCATCAATTCAACTGACAGTAGTTTAAAAAAAGAAGTCCAGTTTTTTAATGATTATCTATTTGAACAATATGGATTTAAGCTTCAATGTTCAGTTACACTTCCAAAAGAAGGAGCAATTATCATCCAGGATCCAATTGTATTAGATGGCGATCTTAATTTAAATTCTTATTCACTAAATATATCAAATAGGTATATCACAATTCATCAATTTTTTAGCAATGGAGGCACTTATGATGGCGCAGGTTGTTTTTATGCCTTACAAACACTTATCCAGTTGTTGCCGATACAGAACAATAAAATATTATCTATACCATGTGTTGATATAAGCGACTCTCCTCGATTTGAATGGAGAGGAATGCACCTAGATGTGTGTCGTCATTTTTTTCCTGTGTCGTTTATCAAAAAATACATTGATTTATTAGCGATGTATAAAATGAATACATTTCATTGGCATTTAACGGATGATCAGGGATGGAGAATTGAAATCAAAAAATATCCTAAACTAACAGAAATTGGTGCTTGGAGAAAAGGCACCATGATTGGTCCCTATAAAGACCAAAAATTTGATAACATACCTTATGGTGGCTTTTATACTCAAGAACAGATAAAAGAAGTAGTAACATACGCTGCAAAAAAACACATTACCATTGTCCCAGAAATTGAAATGCCCGGTCATTCGGTTGCCGCCATTTCATCTTACCCTTGGCTTTCATGCACAGGCAAACAAATAGATGTGGAAAAAGCCTGGGGCGTTTTTGAAGATGTGTATTGCACAAAAGATTCTGTGTTTAATTTTTTACAAGATGTGATGGATGAAGTAGTTACCTTGTTTCCAGGAAAATATATACACATTGGCGGGGATGAATCTCCCAAAACAAGGTGGAAAGTATGTGCTAATTGTCAAGCAAGAATAAAAAGTGAGCATTTAAAAGATGAACACGAACTTCAAAGTTATTTTATCAAACGCATTGAAAAATATCTTAACACAAAAGGAAAACAAATTATTGGTTGGAATGAAATTTTAGAAGGTGGTTTAGCGCCGAACGCTGCCGTGATGAGTTGGCAAGGAACTGAAGGCGGAGTCGCAGCGGCAAAACAAAAACATTACGCGGTAATGACACCAGGCTCTCATTGTTATTTCGATCATTACCAAGCTTCACCGGCAGATGAGCCATTAGCATTTGGTGGTTATACTCCATTAGAAAAAGTCTATTCATATGAACCCATTCCATCAGAATTAAATGAAGAAGAACAACACTATATTTTAGGTGCGCAAGCGAATATTTGGACAGAGTACATCTTAGATGAAAAACAGGTTGAATACATGCTAATGCCCAGAATGATGGCATTGTCGGAAGTAGTATGGTCTCCAAAAGAAAACAGAAACGAAACTGATTTTTTAAATCGTTTACAAACACAATTTTTACTATTGGATAAATTAGGAATCAATTATGCTAAAGCCATTTATAAAGTAGAACAAAAAGTCAATTCGTCAAAAAAACCTAATTCTATTGAACTAGAACTAAAAGCAAACCCGTCTTTAGGAACAATTTATTACACAACAGATGATTCGGATCCTAAAGAAATTTCAAATCAATATAAAGCTCCAATCACCATTTCCAAAAATGCAACTATCAGAGCAGCGCTCTATAAAAACAAAGAATTGAAAGGAAAAATATCAGTAAGAAATTATAATATTAATAAAGCCACTAATAAACCTATTACATTAAAAACTCCTGCAAGTAAATCATATAGTGGCGAAGGAAACTTTACGTTAGTAAATGGTGTTGTAGCATCACTACCAAGAATAAGTGACCAGTGGCTAGGCTTTAACGGCAATGATTTAGAGGCTATTATCAACTTAGAAAAAACAGAAGCTATTTCAGAAATAACTCTAGGGTTTTTAAAAGAAGAATTGAGTTGGATTTATTTGCCAAAAGAAATAGAATACTTTATATCAATGGATGGAACAAACTTCACATCTGTAGGTAAAATAAACAACAACGAAATTAGAAATGAACGATTTGCAACACTTCAACTAAAATCATCACAAGCAAAATACATAAAAGTAATAGCAAAAAATTTCGGAAAAATCCCAAGCGGTAAACCAGGTGCCGGTGAAGATGCTTGGCTGTTTTGTGATGAAATACAAATTAAATAATATGACCAGTAGAAGACAATTTATAAAACTATCTGCTTTAGCTTCTTCCTTATTTGCTTTTAATAAAAGTAAAGCTGCAGATTTAATTTTAGAAAAATCAAAAAAACAAATAAAACCAATTGTCATTTCTACTTGGCGATTTGGTATAGAGGCTAATGCAGAAGCGTGGAAAATATTATCCACTAATGGTAGAGCATTAGACGCAGTAGAAGCCGGCGTAAAAATTCCGGAAGCTGACCCGAAAGAAAGAAGTGTTGGTTACGGCGGCCGACCTGACAGAGATGGACGAGTAACCTTAGATGCTTGTATTATGGATGATTATGCAAACATCGGTTCTGTGGGTTGTTTAGAACATATTAAACATCCTATTTCTGTAGCAAGAGCCGTGATGGAAAAAACACCTCATACGATGTTAGTGGGAGAAGGTGCTTTAGATTTTGCCTTATCACAAGGTTTTATAAAAGAAAATTTATTAGTAAAAGAATCAGAAGATGAATGGAAAGAATGGTTGAAAAAAGCAGAATATAAACCAAAAGTAAATATCGAAAATCATGATACCATTGGTATGGTAGCGTTAGATATGAATGGGAATATATCAGGTGCTTGTACTACCAGCGGAATGGCATTTAAAATGCACGGACGTATTGGTGATTCTCCCATAATCGGTGCCGGTTTATTTGTGGACAATGAAGTGGGCGCAGCAACTGCAACCGGACATGGAGAAGAAGTAATGCGTATCGTTGGCAGCCATACAGTAGTTGAATTAATGCGTCAGGGGCATTCGCCTGAAGAAGCTTGCAAAAAAGCGGTAGAACGAATTTTTGTAATCGCAAAAAGAAAAAATAAAAACTTAGACGAAATACAAATAGGATTTATTGCCATAAATAAAAAAGGAGAACACGGTGCATATTGTTTAC
Organism: Bacteroidia bacterium; assembly: GCA_035439445.1. Taxonomy (GTDB): domain Bacteria; phylum Bacteroidota; class Bacteroidia; order B-17B0; family Aurantibacillaceae; genus UBA4416. The sequence goes on along the minus strand of DAORKG010000004.1, from coordinate 111,433 downwards.
AAAAGGGATTTAATTACGCTGTGTACTCTCCCGAAATAAATAACCAACTTATTGATGCTAAACACATCATCTAAATACATATTAGAGATTGCTTGTTTCAATTTAGAATCATGCCTATTAGCTCAACAATCGGGAGCTGACAGAATTGAATTTTGCGCTGATTACTCAGTTGGTGGTGTTACGCCAAACTATCATGATATTTTAAAAGCCAGAGAAATGCTGCATATTCCTTTGCATGTGATTATTCGTCCACGTGGTGGTGATTTTAATTACAGTAAAAGTGAAATTGATGTCATGAAAAAAGACATTGAGTTTTGTAAAGCAAATAACATCAATGGTGTGGTATTTGGTGTGTTAACTAATGACAAAAAAATAAATAGAACAATTAATAAAGAATTAGTTGACTTGGCAGAAAACACGTCGACCACATTCCATAGAGCTATTGATGAATGCACTGATATAAAAGAAGCGATGAATGAAATTGTTTCTTTAAGATTTAAAAGAGTCTTAACATCTGGAGGAAAATCAAATGCATTTGAAGGTATGGAGGTTTTAAAAGACTTTCAAAATACATTTGGAGAAAAAATAATTATCATTCCGGGTGGCGGCATACGTCATGGTAATCTTCAAAAATTGCTAAAAGAAACTAATTGCAAAGAATACCATTCAGCTGCTATATTAAATAATTCAGAACTAATAAATACAGAAGAAGTCAATCAGCTAAAATCATTATTAGTGTGATAAAAAGATTGTTTTACATATTTTTATTCATCACACACTATCTGATTTCTCAGGTTTCAGAAACTACATTGAATGCCTCATGGCAATTTAAACAAAAGGGAACCGATAAATATTATAATGCCATTGTTCCGGGAACTGTTCACACAGATTTATTGAACAACAAGCTTATCAAAGACCCTTTTTATTCAGACAATGAAAAAAGTGTTCAATGGATTGAAAACGAAGACTGGGAATATATTGGAACTTTTAATTGTAATAAAGCAACTCTGCAACACAAACACATTGAACTAAATTTTGAAGGTATAGATACTTACGCAAAAATCTATTTAAACAATCAATTGATTTTAGAATGTAATAATATGTTTCGTTCTTGGAATGTTGATGTGAAACAGTATTTAAAATTAGGCTCTAATACCTTACGCATCGAATTTGAATCTGCTGTAAAAAAAGGCCGAGCAGAAGCAAAAAAACTACCTTACACATTACCTGGAGATGAAAAAGTATTTGCTCGTAAAGCACAATATCAATACGGTTGGGATTTTGGGCCGCGTTTTGTAACCTGTGGTATTTATAAGCCCGTTTATTTAAAGTATTGGAACGATTTTAAAATTATTTCGCTTTACCATCAAATCAAACATATCACAGATACTTTAGCTGAAGTAAATATTATTTCTGAAATAGAATGTCAAAAATCTTCTACTATAAATGCAAAAATTAGTATTGGAGAAACAGATGAAGATACTCACTATGGCAAATCAGCTGATTATAAAATTCAGCTAAAAAAAGGGATTAATATAGATACGTTTACTTACCAAATACCAAATCCAAAATTATGGTATTGCAATGGGCAAGGCCCACAACCTATGTATGCTTGCAAGTTTGAATTAGATAAAAAAGGATTTTCCGTAGCTGATGACAACTTCAAATTTGCACTAAGAACAATAGAACTTGTAAAAGAAAAAGATTTTTTTGGCGAATCATTTTACTTTAAAATTAATGGCAAACCTGTATTTATGAAAGGAGCTAATGTTATTCCTTCGCATAGTTTTATGACGGGCTTCTTTAGCAATGTCCATTTAGTATCCGGTGCCAGAGTTTCGAATATAAATATGCTTAGAGTTTGGGGAGGCGGACTATATATGAACGATGACTTCTATTATTCGTGTGATAGATCAGGGATTTTAGTTTGGCAAGATTTTATGTTTGCCTGTGCCATGTATCCAGGTGATGAACACTTTTTACAGAGTGTGAAACTCGAAGCTGAACAACAAGTGAAGCGTTTGCGAAATCATCCTTGTATGGCCCTATGGTGTGGAAACAATGAAGTTGATGAAGGTTGGCACAACTGGGGTTGGCAAAAACAATACAATTACACTAAAACAGATTCCGCAAAAATATGGAACGATTATCAAAAACTATTTCACCATATTTTACCAGATGTTGTAAAAAAATATGATAACAAAACGCCATATGTGTCTTCATCACCTATGATCGGGTGGGGCAAAAAAGAAAGCTTACAGCGAGGCGATTCACATTATTGGGGAGTTTGGTGGGGAATGGAGCCATTTGAAGTTTACGAAAAAAAAGTAGGTCGTTTTATGAGTGAATATGGCTTCCAGGGAATGCCTAATTATCTTACCTTAAAACATTACGGGGATAGTTTAGATTTAAATTCCTCATACATCAAGTCACACCAAAAACACCCAACGGGGTATCAAACAATTAATACCTACATGGAAAGAGATTACAATCTCTCGAAAGATTTTTCTAAATACGTTTATACCTCTCAACTTTTACAACGAGATGGGATGCAAATAGCGATTGAATCACACCGAAGAAATAAGCCTTACTGCATGGGAACATTATACTGGCAATGGAATGATTGCTGGCCTGTAACCTCATGGAGTGCTATCGATTATGATTATCGTCCTAAAGCCATATACTATGCCACTAAAAAATTATATTCAAATTTCTGTATCAGTGTAGCAAAATCTAAGGGGCAATACCAGATATATGTGATTAGTGATTCTTTGAAAAATATCAATGCTACTATAGAAATCAAACTCAAAGACACGAAAGGCAAAACTCTTTTAACAAAAACAAAATCAATTATTGTAAAAGAAAACAGTAGTGAAATTCTTGAAAACTTCTCAGAAGAAGAATTAAAAACATTTAATAAAAATGAAATATACCTAAACTGCAACTTAATTGTGAACGGTAAAACAATCGCGCATAAAAATTATTTCTTTGTAAAACCTAAAGAACTTAAACTGCACAAACCAAACATTAACATTACACTTACTAATAGCGTCATAAAAATAACATCTGATGTGTTTGTAAAAGATTTATACTTATATGATGACTTAGAAGACTTGCAACTTTCAAATAATTACTTTGATGTCGAGCCAAATGAAACTATTGAGATAGAAACAAAATTAGGAATTGAATTGTTAAAACAAATACAACATATTTCTTTATACGACGTTAATCACTAAACTATAATTTTTTCAGTAAATTTACTATACCTTTTTATCATGAGAGCATTATACTTTTTACTACTGAGTTTTTTATTTTCTTCTTCGCATATACTTGCGCAAACCAAAAATGTAAAGTATGTTAATCCTTTTATAGGAACCGGTGGCGCAGGACATACTTTTCCGGGTGCTGTTGTGCCGTTTGGAATGGTGCAATTAAGTCCAGATACAAGAGTGGATGGAAGTTGGGAAGGTTGTGGCGGTTATTATAATCCCGATACTGTTATATATGGTTTTACACATACACATTTAAGCGGCACAGGTTGTAGTGATTATGGAGATGTTTTGATTATGCCTGTTATAAATTCAAATAACTTTAAAAACTATTCTAGTAAGTATTCACACTTAAAAGAAAAAGCAAGTGCCGGTTTTTATCAGGTGAAATTGGAAAATAAAATTGATGTGAAATTAACAGCTACACAGCGTGTAGGAATTCATCAATATACATTTCCAAAAATAGACACTGCTTCCGTAGTCATAGATTTATTACACCGGGATAAAACATTAAATTGTTCGTTTACTATTGTAGATAGTGTTACAGTTATTGGCTCGCGTGTGAGTGAAGCATGGGCAAATGAACAATATATTTACTTTATCATGAAGTTCAATAAACCTATTATTTCAAAAAAGTTAAATATTCAAATGCTATCCAAAGGTCCGGCAGAAAAAGAAAAAACAGTGGGCGCTTGTTTACAATTTGACAACAGAGAAAATTCGCCATTATTAATAAAAGTAGGCATTTCTCAAACTAGTACAGATGGTGCCAAATTAAATTTAGAGTCCGAAGCAACACATTGGGATTTTGAAAAATACAAACAAACTGCAGAGGCTCAATGGGACAAAGAATTATCAAAGATAGATATAGAAACAGCAGATAATGAAAAGAGAATTATTTTTTACACAGCTCTTTATCACTGTTTCACACACCCTTCATTAGCAGGTGATGTAGATGGGAAATATAGAGGCAGAGATTTAAAAGTGCATCAGGCCAATGGCTTTGTTCCTTATACGGTATTTTCTTTATGGGATACATTTAGAGGTCTGCATCCTTTATTTACAATCATTCAACAAAAACGTACCACTGACATCATTAATACATTCTTACAACAATATAAAGAAAGTGGACGCTTACCTATGTGGGAATTATCAGGTAACGAAACTAATTGTATGATTGGTTTTCATAGCGTGTCTGTTATTGCAGATGCCATGACTAAAAACATTAGTGGTTATGATAAAAATGCTATTTACAATGCGATGTGTGCAGCAGCATCTTACACTAATTGGAGTATACCAAAATTTAATCAAGATCATTTTTTACAATTAGATGATGAATCAGAGAGTGTTTCAAAAACATTAGAATATGCCTATGATAACTGGTGTGTTGCACAAATTGCAAAAAAATTAAACAAAAAATTAGATTATGATATATACATCAAACGGGCACAAGCATACAAAAATGTGTATGATAAAAAAACGGGCTTTATGCGTCCTCGTAAGAATGGCAATTGGCTATCGCCTTTTGAGCCCAGAGAAGTGAATAACCATTATACAGAAGCAAACAGTTGGCAATATTCCTTTTTTGTTCCACAAGATATTACAGGATTAATTAATTTAACGGGTGGAGAAAAATCATTTGAAAAAAAGCTGGATGATTTATTTAGTGCTAACAGTACAACAGAAGGAAGAACACAGGCAGATATTACAGGTTTAATAGGGCAATATGCACACGGTAATGAACCTAGCCATCATATGGCTTATTTATATAACTATATTAGTAAGCCAACTAAAACTCAAGAAAAAGTGTATCAGATACTCACCGAGTTTTATAAAAACGATCCTGACGGATTAATTGGCAATGAAGATTGTGGGCAAATGAGTGCCTGGTATGTGTTAAGTTCTATGGGCTTTTATCAAGTGTGTCCAGGAAAACCTGAATACACTATTGGTTCACCATTATTTGATAAAGTCGTTATCCATTTAGAAAACGGAAAAACCTTTGAAATCAAAAAACAAAACCCGGCTCAAAAATTCCAATATATTCAATCATCAACTTTCAATGGTAAACCTTCCAATAGTTCTGTCATAAGCCATGCAAACATTATTAATGGAGGGCAATTAGAGTTTGTAATGAGCAATAAATTTGATGAAAAATCATTATTTGGTAAATCTGCTCTACTAAGACCTTCAACTAAAATATCTGACAAGTGTATCGTAACTTCTCCTGTTATTAATGGGCCAACAAAAATAACCGAAACCGAAAAAACGGTGAGCATAGAACATCCGGATAGTAAGGCCATCATCTATTATACCTTAGACGGAACTGAACCAAACGTACAATCTAAAAAATACACCAGTTCTTTTACCTGCGATTCATCAACTACTATTAAAGCCAAAGCATTTTTAAATAATCAGTCCAGCACTACTACAACAGCGCATTTATATAAAAAACCAAATGACTGGAAAATCAGCATTCAGAGTAAATACACTAAACAGTATGATGCAGGAGGTGATGATGGTATCATCGATGGTCAACACGGAACTACTAATTGGAGAAGTGGAAACTGGCAAGGATATCAAGGCCAGGATTTTAATTGTATTTTAGATTTAGGAAATGTGCGAACAATAGAATTTGTAAATACTAGTTTTTTACAAGACACTAAGTCTTGGATTCTTTTCCCAAAAAAAGTTGAATATCAGGTGTCAGAAGATGGAGTCAATTACACTCATTTGGGTACTATAGAAAACGGAGTAGCCGCTGATGATTACAACTTGCAAATGAGAACTTTTTATAATACGAATACAAATAAACTAAGTGCAAGATTTATCAAAATTAAAGCGACCAATTTTGGTAAATTACCAGACTGGCACCAAGGAAAAGGTGGTAATGCGTATATATTTATTGATGAAATTGAGATAAGATAATAGGTTTTGTCAAAAAATAATTTTTATTTAGCATCATGATACGCATTTTATTAGTTTTTATTTTTTTCCCCTTTATTTGTTCTGCACAAACTAAAATTAAAACCGGTATTTGGCGCGGTTCTCTTTCATTGAATTCTGAAAAACAAATTGAACTTCCTTTTAATTTTGAGATTAAAAACAACAAAGGAAAAATTACTTTAGTCATTCATAATGCTGATGAGCGTATTACAGTTGAAGAAGTGAAATTATTAAAAGATTCATTAAACTTTAAAATGCCCATTTTTGATACTGAATTCAGGACTCAATTAACAGGAGATAGCATCATCAAAGGAATTTGGATTAACCATACTAAAAAAGAAAATAACAGCATTGCCTTTACAGCCCAAGCTGGTCATTCAAATCGCTTTCCTTTTGTACCTGGAAAAGCAAATACCTTTTATGAAGGAAAATGGGAAACAACCTTTAGCCCAAACACTGCTGATAGTTCAAAAGCAATAGGATTGTTTTCTCATCAAAATGGAAGTGCATATGTTAATGGTACCTTTTTAACAGAGACCGGCGATTACCGTTTTTTAGAAGGAATGATACATGATGGAAAATTATACTTAAGCTGTTTTGATGGTTCACATGCGTTTTTATTTATTGCAGAACATAACGGTACAGAAATTACCAAAGGAGATTTTTACTCAGGTTCTACATGGCACGAAAACTGGGTTGCCAAACGCAATGATAATTTCACATTGCATGACCCGGAGAGTTTAACTTACTTAAAAAATCCTAACGAAAAAATTGACTTTGCTTTTTACAATACCAAAAATCAAAAAGTAAGTTTAAGTGATCCAAAATACAAAAACAAAGTTGTAATTGTGCAAATTATGGGAAGCTGGTGTCCTAATTGTATGGATGAAAGCGCTTACTTATCTAAGGTTTACAAACAATACCATAAAAAAGGTTTAGAAATTATTGCCTTGGCTTATGAAAGAACATCGGATGCCGAACGTGCGAAAACCAACTTAACACGCTTAAGCAAACGTTTTAATATTGGTTACGATATTTTACTCACCGGATTAACCGGTAAAGAAAAAGCCTCTGAAAGTTTACCATTTTTAAATGGCATCATGGCTTTTCCAACAACCATTTTCTTAGATAAAAATCATCAGGTAAAATCAGTTTATACAGGTTTTAGTGGTCCTGCTACAGGAAAGGCTTACGAAGACTACACGATTAAAACTGAGAAGTTATTGAACGAGCTACTTTCTAAAAAGTAATTAATAAAACAAATTATTGTAAGGAAATCTCACTACGTGAATTTTCTTCACTGTATCGTAAACCAGCTTTTTAAAATCAGTTACGTTTTCTTTATTCAAAGCACTGATGTAAACACAGGTTTGGTTTAAGTTAGTCATCCAGGTTTTTTTCAATTCATCTAAAGATAGGTTTTCACGCGTCATCGGTGTTAAATCATCTTCATCCTTTTTCACATATTTAAAGGCATCTATTTTATTAAACACCAAAATGGTTTCTTTATCGCCTGCACCAATATCAATGAGGGTTTGGCGCACTACGTTAATGTGGTCTTCAAAATTTTGATGAGAAATATCTACGACGTGTAATAAAATGTCCGCTTCACGCACTTCATCCAAAGTGCTCTTAAAACTTTCAATTAATTGCGTTGGTAATTTTCTAATAAAACCAACCGTATCCGTTAACAAGAAAAATAAATTATCAATGGTTACTTTACGAACCGTTGTATCAAGTGTTGCAAATAATTTGTTTTCGGCAAATACTTCGCTCTTGCTAATCATATTCATAATGGTAGATTTACCAACATTGGTATAACCTACCAAAGCCACACGCACAAACTCACCACGGTTTTTGCGTTGTGTAGCCATTTGCTTATCAATAATTTTTAGGTCTTCCTTAAGCTGTGCAATCTTATCTCGCACAATACGTCTATCCGTTTCAATCTCTTTCTCCCCTGCTCCACCACGTGTTCCGGTGCCACCTCGCTGACGCTCTAAGTGAGTCCACATACCAGTTAAACGTGGTAATAAATACTGGTATTGTGCTAATAGCACTTGTGTTTTAGCGTGCGCTGTTTGTGCTCGTTGCGAAAATATTTCAAGAATTAAGGTTGTTCTGTCTAAAATTTTTACACCTAATTCTTTCTCTAAATTTCGTTGTTGCGATGGCGATAACTCGTCATCAAAAATTACTAGGTTAATTTTGTTTTCCTTTACAAAGGTTTTAACGTCGTTTAATTTTCCTTTCCCAATAAAGGTGGCTTTGTCAGGTTTCTCTAATTTTTGAGTAAAGGTTTTTACGGTTTCTACGCCATAGGTTTCGGCCAAAAACGCTAATTCATCCAAATACTCTAGCGCCAGCTCTTCTCCTTGTTGTTTATTAATAACACCAATTAAAACCGCTGTTTGCTTTTGTATTTCAGTAGAATGAGTAACCTGTTTCAATGGAACTATTTACCTTTTAAATCCGTTTCGATATAAGAAGCTACTGCCTCAATTTGTTCTGCAGTAAGCGCTTCTTTGTATGCTGCCATGGTGTTTTTACCATTCGTAATAATCTCAACAATGCCTGCATGTGGTAATTGCGTTACCGATAAATCTTTAGCACCAGCTTGTCCTAACTTACCATCAGCACCATGACATAAAGTACATTTTTGCTCAAAAATTTCTTTACCACTTAAAGCCACAGTTTTTTCTCCTGCTTTAGCATCTTTTGCTTTATGCGCTAATCCAAAAGAAACCACAATTAAGAAAAAAGATAAAGTAGCCAATACTTTGTTTTTCTTTTTATAACCAACCACCGCTAATGGAATAGATAATACCACTAACACAATTTTAATAATCATGATGGTAGTAATTACCGGCAATTGAGTTAACAAGAAAACACCTGTAGCTAAAAAACCAAAGCTTACAATCATTTCGGCAACCTTCGTTTTCTTTTTGAATTTCTCTAAAAGTTCGTCTTTGTCGCTTAATAGTAATATGGTCTTAATTAAATAAATTAAAGTAAAGAGCACTACAAATAAGTAGTGAGTGTGTAACATGCCTGTTGCCATAGTTAATTTTTAAATGTGTCTCAAAATTAACAAATTATCTTTAATTAAAAGCCACAAACTTATTTTTATAGATGGGCTATAATGTTATATTTGTTACAATTAACTATACATTATGCGTCAACTATTTTTTATACTATCCTCGTATTTTATTGTTAACCAATTTGCTATTGGCCAAACTACATTTCCAAACAATGGTGCTCCAAACACCATGCACACCATATATGCGTTTACTAACTGTACATTGCATGTAGATGCAGATGCTACCATCTTAAATGCTACATTAATCATTCAGGATGATAAAATTATTCGTGTTGGCGAAAAATTAGAGGCTCCAAAAGATGCCATCACTACTAATTTAAATGGCAAACATATTTATCCCGCATTTATTGATTTATACAGCGATTATGGAATGCCTGAAGTAAAAAGAACTGATTTTAAAGATGCTCCTAAAAAAGGTGCTTATGGCTGGAACCAAGCTATTAAAAGTGAAACTGAAGCGCATAAGTTGTTTTTACATAATGCTCAAAAGGCTGACGAGTTAAGAAAATTGGGATTTGGAGCAGTAGTAACTGCTCAAAAAGATGGAATTGTAAGAGGAAGTGGTTCATTGGTAAGTTTAAATTCAGGTAAAGAAAACGAAAGTATTATTAAAGACAGGGCAGCTGCATTTTATTCATTAAATAAAGGTGTTTCTCCGCAAGATTACCCGTCTTCATTAATGGGTGCAGTTGCTTTGCTCAGACAAACGTATTATGACGCTGAATGGTATAAAACCAATCAATCAAAAACTGAATATAACATCACATTAGAAGCTTTTAATAAACTACAAGAACTGCCCTCTATCTTTGAAGGTAATGATAAATACAATGATTTGAGAGGTAAAAAAATTGCTGATGAGTTTAAAGTAAAATATATCATCAAAGGGGGGGGAAATGAATACCAACGTTTATATGATATTCAAAACACTTTCTCAAAATACATTATTCCGGTAAACTACCCTGATGCTATTGATGTAGAGGACCCTTTTGATGCGGAACAAGCTTCATTAACCGATTTAAAACATTGGGAAATGGCGCCGGCAAATTTAGCCTTGCTTGAAAAAAACTTCGTTCAATTTTGTATTACAACTTCAGATTTAAAAGACAAGTCTGTTTTTCTTAAAAATATTAGAAAAGCAATTGCATATGGTTTATCAGAAAAAACAGCTTTGCGTGCATTAACCTATACTCCTGCTAACTTTATTGGAGTTCAAGATAAGGTAGGTAGTTTAAAACAAGGGATGTTGGCAAACTTCTTCATTTCATCAAAATCAATTTTTGAAGAAGATGCCATAATTCACGAAACCTGGAGTAATGGAGTAAAATTTATTTACAACGATTTATCAATTCCAAATATTAGTGGTAGCTATGAGCTAGCATATGGTTCAACTAAAAATAAGTTAACTGTAAGCCGAGAACAGGAAAATTATTCAGGTATAGTGTTTTTAAAAGATAGTTTGAAAGCAAAGGCAAGTATTACTTTTAAAAATAATTTATTAACTCTAAGCTTTCCATACGATTCGACGTTTGCACTACGTTTATCCGGAAACTATGACGAGCAGGCAAAATCATTTACCGGACAAGGACAATACACTGACGGAAGCTGGACTGATTTTAAATTAAGTTACATCAATGTAACAGACACTACAAAACCAAAAACACCTAAACCTGCACAAAAAATAAATTACGGAAAAATTTATTATCCATTTGGAGCATACGGTGAAGCAGAAGCAGAAAGTGAAGGGTTAATAAAAGACACCTGGGCTAAGTTTAAAAAACGTTATGATGCAGTATTAATTAAAAATGCTACAATTTGGACAAATGAATCAGATTCGATTTTAAAAGATCAGGATATTTATATTGTGGATGGTAAAATAGTTCGCATTGCTCCAAACATAGAAGCACAAAAGACAGCTTTTGCTAAAGTAATTGATGCCAAAGGAATGCACTTAACTCCCGGGATAATTGATGAACATTCTCATATTGCCTTATTTAGTGTTAACGAAGGGGCTGATGCCAGTAGCGCAGAAGTGAGAATGGGTGATGTGATTAATCCTGATGATATCAATATTTATCGTCAATTATCGGGTGGTGTAACAACTGCTCAATTATTGCATGGTTCTGCAAATCCTATTGGAGGACAAAGCTGTATCATAAAATTACGTTGGGGGAAAAATCCGGAGGAATTTAAATACGAAAAAGCTCCTGGTTTTATCAAATTTGCTTTAGGAGAAAACGTTAAGCACTCTAACGGATTAAATCCTGATTTAGAAAGATTCCCTCAAACACGAATGGGCGTTGAACAATTGTACTACGACTATTTTACAAGAGCAACAGCTTACAAAAAACAAATGGAATCGTTCTCCAAATTATCTCCAAAAGAAGTTAAAAAAAACAAAACAGCTTCACCTCGCAGAGATTTAGACCTAGATGCATTAGTAGAGATACTTGATGGTAAACGTTTTATTACTTGCCATAGTTATGTGCAAAGCGAAGTAAATATGTTAATGCATGTAGCAGACAGTATGAAGTTTAAAGTAAATACGTTTACCCATATTTTGGAAGGTTATAAAGTAGCGGATAAAATGAAAGCTCATGGAGCTAATGCATCCACATTTGCTGATTGGTGGGCATATAAATTAGAGGTAATGGATGCTATACCTTATAATGCTTCTATGCTTACAAAAGCTGGTGTAAACACATCTATCAATTCGGATGATGCTGAAATGGGAAGACGCTTAAATCAAGAGGCTGCTAAAGCCATTAAATATGGTGGATTAACAGAAGTACAAGCCTTAAAATTAGTGACTTTAAATCCTGCAAAAATGTTACACATTGATGATAAAGTAGGAAGTATTAAAGTTGGTAAAGTAGCCGACCTAGTTCTTTGGACAGATAATCCATTAAGTGTTTACGCAAAAGTAAACACAACCATTATTGACGGACAAATTTATTATGACAAAGACGAAGATGCTAAATTGCGCGAAGACATTAAAAAAGAACGTGCTCGTATTATTGCCAAGTTAATCACTGAGAAAAATAAGGGAGCTAAGGTTGTTAAACCTCAACCTAAAAAACAAAATCACTTTCATTGCGATAGCGAAGAAAGTGGGTTTTAAAACTTATGCTTCCTACTGACCTTGTCTATATTCAAACGCAAGTTTTTGATGCTTGTGGTTTTAAATATACAGAACCTATACCCGAAATTGAAAGTGCAGAATATAACGCCTATTATTTTAAACTTAATAAGTTAAACGTAAGATTTAGAAAGGCAAAAACCACTCCTACTAAAGTTGGACAGTTTGTAACGCTTTGGAAAAGACTATCAACCGGACCAATTGCTCCTTTTGATGAAACAGATTCCATTAATCTTGTTATTATAAATGTTGTAAATGGGAACCAGCTTGGTCAATTTATTTTTCCAAAATCAGTATTATGTGAACAAGGTATATTAACCGTTAATCATAAAGAAGGTAAACGAGGTTTTAGGGTTTATTCACCGTGGGATAAAACCACAAGCAAACAAGCTATCAAAACACAAAAATGGCAATTGAATTACTTCTTGGATTTATCAAATATTCAATCTGAAACTTTAAAAAAAGCAAAAAGTCTTTATAATAAATAGTATATTAATAAAAATTAAAACTTACTACTAAATCTCTGTTTCCTGATTGGCTGTGACAGTTGATGCATGGTTGAGAGTCTTTGTTGACACTATATAAAACATCGCCATTGCTATAAATTTCTGCCCACAACCACGATCCTTCTTTTTTGTACATAAATGCGTTTAATCCAGATTGCATTTCTTTTACAATAAAGGAACCATTTGGGAATTGCTGTCCTACTGGGATTTTACCATTATCCGTTAAAACAGTAGCCGCAATTTTATTAAATTTTAATTTAAAAGATGAATGTGCTCCTGTTGTTCCAGGGTATATGGTAGATGCATCATTTTTATAATAGATAAAAGCGGCTGTGTTTTTAGAGCTGTCTAACAAAGCTTTATCACTATAGGCTAATAATGGATTTTTAGCGACATCTTTTGTGCATGAATAAAATATACAAGAGATTAAAATTACAATAAAAGCTAATATAGATATTGGACGTCTCAAGCGATTAGTTTAAATACTTTGACAACCAAGTTGCTTGTAATGGTTGTTTCCATTTATTTGCTAACTGGGCTGATTCGGTAATTGTATTATCAAACACTAACGTATTTGCATTGATAATATTGCTTGTCAATAATTCTTTTATCTGTGAAGCTTTAACTACCTCAACTTGATGATTGTTTTCGTATGCCACTAATAAGCGATTTAATAATTCAATAGAAAACGCTTGCTCTAATTCTTTTACAAATCGTAACTGCTTATCAATACTACAACCACTAGCATTGTATTTGTCTTCGTTTACTTTAAATATTAGTAAACGATTTTGATATAAATCAAACGATGCATCTAAACTCACATCATGAGCAGTCCAGTCATTTACAAAGCATTGACAACGGTTTTTAAAATCAACTAATTGTTCATTCGTTAATTCTTTACTTAATGTGTAAATCCAAATACGTTCGTTCATGGTGTGTTTTTTTATTCAATACTTATTTTTTTAGTTATCACATTTCCATTAGAAATGATATTGATAACATACATTCCTTTTTCTAAAGTAAGATTAATCGTATTATCTGTGCTTTCTAATACTTCAACTATTTGTCCAGCAGTATTAATCACGGTTAATTTATCAATATTATGTTTTAAACCAGTAATTGAAAAACTTCCCTTACTTGGATTTGGGGACAATACAACATCATTAATGTTATTATAGTTTCTAATGCCCGATAAAACCGAGTATCGTTTAGAAAATTCTTCTAGATACTGATTAGCAATAACAGCATCGTGAATAATTAATGTATTTTCATCGTACTCTTGATTAGCTGAGTTTGACCAATTGTGGGAACCTGTAACCACAATAGGATCAGAACTTGTATTTACCGCATCAATAATACAATATTTGTGATGAAAATCATTAGCTACATTTTCATGAGAAATAACTGGTATACCTGCATTTACTAATTTAGTGAACTCTGAGCCAAAATAGCTTACATTTTCAATAATGCATCTAACATTAACACCTCTGTTTTTAGCTGCTACAACTGCATCTCCTAAATCATTATCTGTAAATGTAAACATTGCTATATCTAAACTATAGTTGGCAGAATTGATTGCTGCTACGATTTTAGAAGCTGTTGCATCTGTTGGCGAAAAATAAGATTCAATAGTAGAGCCCCCAATATTAAAACTGTGTATTGTATTATCTGATTTTGCCGGACCAAATTTACTGTTAGTTGTATTTGGCTGAGCACCTGTAGAACCCCACATTTCGTTAAACTCCGTTGTGTAGTTTTGTGCTAAGCTGGGATTTGAAATAATAACAATGTTATTATAATCATCGAACATACTTCCATTTCCAAAATTCATTGAGCCAATTAATAATTTGGTATTATCAGCAATTACAAATTTATTGTGCATTACATTGCTAGTTAAAGTAGATGTACGTTTTAAAAGTGGAATATTTGAATTTAAACCAGAAAGTGCAGTATTCAGGCTATTTGTTGAAGATATGTATCTTACCTGAACACCTCTTGTATAAGCATTATTGAGAGCTGTTACAATTTTTGCGCTTCCGTTATCCCAAACAGCAATATCTAATGTAGTGTTAGCCCCATTTATTAAAGCGCAAATAGTATCATCTAAATGAGCTGATGTTTGTGCATCAGCAATTGCAGAAACAGTATTATCGACCGACTGATTGAAATAAACCTTTATAGTTTGTGCTTGGATTGTTTTTATTGAAAAAACAACAAACAATAAAAACACACTGAATTTCATTTTAATCTTCTTTAAATAAATTTACACTTACGGCTTGCAAAAGCACACATACGTAACAAGATTAAACCATGTTTAAACCGAGATATATTAGTTGTTCCGTATGTTCTATCTCTGTATTTAATTGGTATCTCTACAATTTTTAAATTCAATTTGTGAGCCCCAAACAATAAATCAAAATCTCCAAACGGATCAAACTCACCAAAGTATTTTCTATTCTTAGTCAACTTAATATAATCTTCTCTAAACATGACTTTAGTTCCACACAAAGTATCTTTAAAGCGTTGATCTAGCAACCATGTGAATACCCAACTGAAAAAATGATTTCCTAAATAATTTAAAAAGCGCATTGCCTCTCCTTCCATTGGATAAACCAAACGAGTTCCGTTAATAAAATCGCCCTTACTACTTGCAATCGCATCATAAAATTTAGGAATATCTTCCGGTGGAACCGTTAAATCAGCATCCAAAATCATTAAAATATCTCCAGTCGCAATTTTGTATCCTTCGCGCACCGCATCAGCTTTTCCTTTACCTTTTTGCTGACCTATTTTAATGTCATGCGTGTCTTTATATTTTTGTTGAATCTCCTGGATTTTTTGCCAAGTATCATCCGAACTGTTTCCTTCAATAAAAATAATCTCTACGTGTTTCCCGAACTTTGGTAAGCGTGTAATGGCATTTTCAATATTACCGCTTTCGTTACGTGCAGGGATAACAACTGTTGTAGAATATTTTGTTTTATATTCCTCAGGATTATTGATCGGTAATGGTTTAGCAAACGAATAGGTATTTAAACTAAAAAATCTAAAAAAAGGAAACTTCGCTAAAAATAAATTATGTACCTCTGCAATCCCCGGAATATAAAACGGAAAAATAAAACGCTTACTGTTTCTATAAACATCAAAACCCGATACAAATAACAAATTATTGACATCTTTTGTGTTTAGCCAATTTTGTAACGGTGCTTTTGTCTTTAATCCAATTAACTCAGCAAATTTTAAAACGGGTTCCCAAAGCGAATTATAGTACTGTACAATGACTTTTGTATTTGGGTGACACACTTTTTGCACTTGTTCAAATACAGCTTGTATGTCTTCAACAAAACCAATCAAATTACTAATGATGATAAAATCATATTTTTCGGTTAAAGTGATATTATTAGCATCCATTAAAATAAACTCAATGTTTTTGCCAGCATGTTTTTCTTTAGCCCATGCTATTTGTCCTTCGCTAAAATCAATACCGGTTTTTTTACTTCCAGCAATACCAGCTAATAAATCGCCACTGCCACAACCAATTTCTAAAACAGAACTGTCTTCGTGCGAAAAATAATTACAATAATTAGTAATCTCTTGCCAATAGTAATTACTTAATCCACGCCCTTTTCTTTTAGAAGCTATGATATTAAAATATTCTTTTATGTTTTGCAAAACGTAATTTTTTAAGAAAGCTAATTTACAAGTTTAATTTAAACTTTTAAAGTTTCTGATTTAACTTATCTGCCAGAAACTTCCCCATACTAAAACAAGCCTGAAGCAAATAACCGCCGGTTGGAGCATCCCAATCCAACATTTCACCCATACAATAATGATTTGGTAGTTTTTTAAGTTCCAAATTCTCGTTTACTTCCTTTAAATCTATTCCCCCAACAGTTGAAATAGCTTCATCAATAGGTGCAAAAGCTTTTAAAATAAGAGAGAATTTTTTAATTAACTCGCTTAAGTGTTTAGGCAGGTTATACTCTTCTTTTGTTGTATAGAATTTTAACAATTGAATTTGAGTGTCTGAGAGATTTATCTTTTTTTCTAATATATCTTTAATCGATAATTTTCCTTTGTTCTCTAATCTGTTTTGAATTTCCTCTATACTTAATTCAGGTTTGAAATCTATAAATAATTCAGCTTTTTGATTATGAATTAGCTGTTCTCTTATTTCCTTACTTAAAGCATAAACACCACTTCCTTCAATTCCAAAATCAGTTAAAATGGCTTCTCCTTTTTTGTGCATATTACCACAAAAAAACTCACAGTTTTTTAATGCTTGTCCCGAAATTTGTTTGATTAACTCTGTATTCCATGCGATTTGATAAGCACAATTTGATGGATAAAACGAATTGATTTGAATTTCTTTTTCTTCGAAATAAGAAGTCCAATCTCCTGAACTACCAGTTACTTTCCAGCTTGCTCCTCCCATAGCAAACACTACAATATCTGGTGTAATATTTACTGTTTGATTATTTGATGTTTGAAAGATAAGCTGTTCGTTATTCCATCCTTTCCATTCGTAATTATACTGGATTGAAATATTATTATTTTTGAGAACTGATATAATTATATTTAAAACTTCAATTGGCTTTACTCCCTTTACAGGAAAAATGCGTTTGCTGGTTCCAATATAAGTTTCAATGCCAATAGATTTTAGCCAATGTCTAAAATCTGTATTTGAAAAATGATTTAAAAATGGCTCGATAAATTGTTTTGAATGATAACGGTTTACAAACTGCTCTATTTCTTCTGAGTGTGTTAAGTTGAATCCACCATCTCCTGCTACTAAAAACTTGCGTCCTAGGGCCATGTTTTTCTCATAGATAGAAATGTTGAATTTGCTGGCATCTAACGAACAAGCCAGCATCAATGATGCTGGCCCGCCACCTATAATTGCTATGTTTTTTTTAAGCAAAACTACGCTGTAAAATATTTATAGAACAAAGGAATAGTTTCAATTCCTTTATAGTAATTAAATACTCCGTAATGTTCGTTTGGCGAATGTAAAGCATCGCTATCTAATCCAAAACCAAACAAAATACTATCCATTCCTAATTCTTTTTTAAACAATGCCACAATAGGAATACTACCACCACTACGAGTTGGTACAGGTTTTTTTCCATACGTTTCTTCCATGGCTTTACTTGCCGCTTGAAATCCTTTTGATGTAATAGGAACCACTACGGGCTCTCCGCCATGATGAGCAGTTACTTTTACTTTTACTGATTTTGGTGCAATACTTTCAAAATGCTTAATAAATAAATCACTGATTTCTTTTGATGATTGATTAGGTACTAAACGCATTGAAATTTTTGCAAATGCTTTTGAAGGTAATACAGTTTTTGCTCCTTCTCCAGTATAACCACCCCAAATGCCATTTACATCTAAGGTTGGACGAATACCTGTACGCTCATTCGTTGAATAGCCTTTCTCTCCTCTTTCTTCGTTAATATCTAAATCTTTTTTATACTCCTCTAAGTTAAATGGTGCTTTTGCCATCTCTGCCCTTTCCTCTGCGCTTAATTCTTGAACTTTATCATAAAAACCAGGAACAGTAATATGGTTATTTTCATCATGACAAGAAGCAATCATCTTACATAAAATGTTAATTGGATTAGCTACTGCACCTCCATAAACACCGCTGTGTAAATCTCTATTTGGTCCGGTTACTTCAACCTCCATGTAAGCTAATCCTCTTAAACCACTATCGATACTTGGAATATCATTAGCAATGATAGATGTATCTGAAATTAAAATAATATCTCCTTTTAATTTTTCTTTATTTTCAATAATCCATGGCCCCAAACTCGGCGAACCAACTTCCTCTTCACCTTCAATCATAAACTTCACATTACAAGGCAATGTGTTTGTTTTCATCATCATTTCAAAAGCCTTCACATGCATGTACATTTGTCCTTTATCATCACATGCTCCACGAGCGAAGATAGCTCCTTCAGGATGAACCTCTGTTTTTTTAATCACAGGCTCAAACGGTGGTGAATCCCATAAATTAAGTGGATCTGCCGGTTGAACATCATAATGTCCATAAACAACAACTGTAGGTTTTGAAGGATCAATAATTTTTTCGCCATAAACAACTGGATACCCCTTTGTAGGACAAATCTCAACTTTATCAGCGCCAGCTTCTATTAAACGTTGCTTAATAGCTTCTGCTGTTTTGTCCATATCTGTTTTATGTTCTGTTCTTGCACTGATTGAAGGTATTTTTAACAAATCTAAAAGTTCGTTTAAAAATCGTTCTTTATTTGAATTTAAATAGCTTTGAATGTCTTTTCGTTCCATTATTGTAGAATTTTGGCACTAATGTACTTTTTTTATTTAAAAATTGTACTTTTTGTTTAGGACCCCATTTTGAGTGATTAAAAAAGTTGTTAATTACTTGTTTATAGAGTATTTTTGGTAGTATGAAGAAAAAAATAACTCTAGTTTTCATCTCATTAGTAAGCTTGATTTTTGATGTTCAATCGCAAATCACAACTTCAACATTAACCCCAACCCAATATGTACAAAATGTATTATTAGGTGGCGGAGTAACTGCTTCCAATATTACCTACACTGGTTTACCTGAAATGATAGCGACATTCAGCTCAACACCAAGTGGTAATTTAGGATTAACAAAAGGTGTTTATCTTACCTGTGGGTCTAATGGAACCATTCCGGGCGAATTAGGCCCCAATGGTCCGAGTAACCTATTTCAAAGTATAGATCAATTTCAACCTGGAGACACTGATTTAGATGGTGTTTCCGGATTCTCCACTTTTGATGCATCCATCTTGGAATTTGACTTTATTCCTCAATCTGATACCGTTAAATTTAGATATGTATTTGGTTCTGAAGAATATAACGATTATGTTAACAGTGGTGTAAATGATGCGTTTGCTTTTTTACTTAGCGGAGTTACAACTCCATTAGCTCAAACTAATATTGCTTTAATTCCAGGAACCACTACTCCCATTTCTATTAATACTGTAAATAATGGAAATTCAGGAGGGGTTTCTACCGGCCCTTGTTCAAATTGTGCGTACTATAGAGATAATATTAATGGATCTATTAATTGTGTTTATGATGGATTAACTACCGTTTTAACAGCTAAAGCCAAAGTTTTATGTGGTGAAAAATATCACATTAAAATTGCCATAGCAGATGCAGGTGACCATGTTTTTGATTCTGGTGTTTTTTTAGAAGGCGGTTCATTTAGTAGCTTACCTCCTTTAAATGTTTACACAACTAATTCTAACTCCAATATTCCTGATTCTGTTTTAGTTGAAAATTGTGCGTACTATAGAGATAATATTAATGGATCTATTAATTGTGTTTATGATGGATTAACTACCGTTTTAACAGCTAAAGCCAAAGTTTTATGTGGTGAAAAATATCACATTAAAATTGCCATAGCAGATGCAGGTGACCATGTTTTTGATTCTGGTGTTTTTTTAGAAGGCGGTTCATTTAGTAGCTTACCTCCTTTAAATGTTTACACAACTAATTCTAACTCCAATATTCCTGATTCTGTTTTAGTTGAAGATTGTAATACCTATTGCGCATATTTTATTAGAAATGGAAATGTAGCTAATGTGGATTCATTTAATCTTCAAGTTACAGGAAATGCCATTTTAGGAACAGATTATATTCAATCCGGAAATACATCATTTGCTTGGCCAACAAAATTAATATTTGCTGCAGGTCAGGATACAATTAAGATTTGTAACATTTCGGCATTACAAGATAATATTACAGAGGGCTCAGATACTCTTTCTTTTTCTATGACAAGCTTTGTTACTCCAACTGTTTCAACATGTTTATCATCAAATGTTGTAAAATTTAATTTATATATTCATGACTATGTGCCTATTTCTATTGGTCAAAACAATACCTCAGTATGTACAGGAAACTCCATTATTCTTAATGCTGGAGCAACAAATGGTTATGCGCCTTATACTTATACTTGGACAGCCCCGGCCGTAAATACCGCCACATTTAATACGGGGCCTATAAATTCTTCACAAAGTTTTACCATAACCGTTAATGATATTTGCAATAAACCTGTTACACAAATTGTTACAGTTAATCCCGTTTCTACTCCAACCGTAGTGAGTACTAATACTTTTATTTGTGCTGGAACTACAGCAACAGTTATAGCTTCTGGCGCCACAACATATACTTGGAGTAATGGTGCTGTAAATGATAGTTTATTTGTAAGTCCTACGTCAAATACAACATACACTGTGATAGGTGCTAATGGCGCATGTACAAACTCAGCTGTTACAACTGTAACGGTGATAGGCTTCACCCCTTTAATTACGGGAAACAATTCTATTTGTTTAAATCAAAGCACAACATTAACTGCTTCTGGAAGCCCAACAACTTATGTTTGGAATACTGGAGCAACTAGCGCTTCTATTGTCGTTTCTCCAACAGTGACAACCACTTATACTGTAAGTTCTACAGCTGCATCTTGCCCAAATACTGCAGTTTATACAGTAAGCGTGACCGCACCTCCAACCCTAAGCGTTACCGGAACACCATACTGCGCTGGACAATCAACTACAGTTAGTGCAACAGGAGCTAGCAGTTATACATGGAGTACCGGTTCTACTACAAATTCAATTGTAGTATCGCCTCTTGGTAATACAACCTATACAGTTGTTGGGTCAAGCATTCCATCTTGTACAAGCAGTGTGGTATTTACCCCAAGTTTAATAACCACAGCTCCACAAATTATTAATACCTCTCCAAATATTTTTTGTTTGGATTCTATATTAGGGATTACGGTAAGGATTGTAGGAGGTAACGAACCTTACAATATAAGTTGGATAATTCCATCAGGAGGAATTATTCCTCATGACACAGCTTACTATACGTATTATTTTACCCAAAGTTTAACCCCAAGTACAGGATCATACACGATAATTGTAAAAGATCAATGTTTATATGCAGATACATTAACCATCGATATTAATAGTATAGATTGTGATATTCTGGCTCCTAACGTTGTAACGCCTAATGGAGATGGCGTTAATGATTACTTTAAAATTAATGGGCTAAACAATTTTCCTGGTTCATCGTTAATTGTATACAATAGATGGGGGAATAAACTCTACAGCAATGATGATTATAAGAATGATTGGTCACCAAATGTAGCTGATGGTACCTATTTTTATATCGTCAATGTTTCTGATGGAAGAATTTTAAAGGGCTTTTTTGAAGTATTTAAAAATTAATAACTATTAATTGGTTAAAAACATATCTGTTTTTATTTCTTTTTCTACTATCAAAAATAGCAGATGCCACTCATATTGTTGGAGGTGAAATTTATTATGATTATTTGGGCGGTAACAACTACAAAATATTTATGAAAGTTTACCGAGACTGTCTTAATGGAATTCCTCAATTAGATAATCCCGCTTTTCTTACTGTTTTTGATGCTAATGGAAATGTTGTTACCACCCTACAGGTAAGTTTATTAAATAACTCGCAGGTTCCGGCAACTAATAATAGTCCATGTGCCCCCACCGCGCAAGGGAATGCATGCGTAGAGGAAGGTTTATATGAAACCACTGTAAACTTGCCTCCATTAACCGGTGGTTATTATATAGCCTATCAGCGTTGCTGTAGAAATGGAACCATTTTAAATTTAGTAAATCCGGGAGGAGTTGGGACAACTTATTGGGAACATATTCCAGGTCCGGAAATGGCTGTCATAAACAGTTCTCCGCGTTTTACAAATCGTCCTCCAATTTATATATGTAGTGGTATACCAATTAGTTTTGATCATGTTGCAACTGACCCAGACGGTGATTCGTTAGTTTATAGTTTGTGTAGCCCGTTTAATGGACTAGATGGTTGTTGCCCCGTAATAGGAAGTCCTCCAGCTATAGGTGGGTCTCAATGTTCATCTCCTCCTTTAACATGTCCATCTGTAAATACTGCACCCCCTTATGTTGGTGTTCCTTTTTTAGCCCCATACTCTGCGTCTTATCCAATGGCATCTAATCCTGCAATAAATATTAATTCAAGTACAGGATTCTTGAATGGGGTCCCCAATATCTTAGGTCAATGGGTAGTAGGTGTATGTGTTGAAGAATATAGAAATGGTGTTTTGTTGGCTACACATCATAGAGATTTTCAATTTAATGTGATTAGTTGTCCTTTTGTTGTATTAGCAGATATTGTATCTCAAACAACTACTAATAATGGACAAGGTACTGGTTATTGTAACGGGTTTACGGTATCGTACGCCAATAACAGTTATAATGGTACAACATATCACTGGGATTTTGGCGATCCAACTACCCTTAGCGATACATCAAACGTATATAACCCATCATACACATTTCCTGCTCCTGGTATATATACAGTAACTTTAATTGTTAACCCAGGTAGCCCTTGTGGAGACACAACAACAGAAGTATTTCACATTGATTCATTAATTCTCCCAGACTATCTTGCACCAAGCTCACAATGTTTTTTAGGTAATAATTTTACATTTAATGCCGGAGGTTCTTTTCCCGGAAACAGTACTATTAATTGGAGTTTCGGTACAAATGCTAGCCCTCAAACCGCTAATACGCCTACAGTAACTAATGTAACATTTAATACACCTGGTAGCTATCCTGTGACTTTTAATGTTACAAAGAATGGATGTTCTGCGTCGGTAACTGAAACCATTACAGTTTGGCAAAGCCCTGTCGCCTCTATTGCTACATTTCCTCAAGCAGGGTGCGATCCTGTTGTTATTACATTCAGTAATACAAGTACTGCCGGAACACCTATGACTTATTTATGGACATTTAGTGATGGAACAACTTCAACTTTACAAAATCCAACACATATATTTTCTCCGGCAGGAGTATATGGATTTTCACTATCTGTATCTACTAATCAAAATTGTATTGATACAAGTTTTGTGAATTCAGTCAACAGTATTACAGTAGCTCCAAGCCCAATCGCGGATTTTACATATTCATCACTAAGTGGCCAATGCTTTAATGGTAATAATTTTACATTTAATAATGCCACTATTTTTCCAACTCCAGGTAATATACTATGGAACTTTGGCTCGGCCGCTTCAACACAAACTTCTTCTGCACAAACCGTATCAAACATCACGTTCAATGCTCCTGGAAATTATCCAGTTACATTAATCGCATTTGAAAATGGATGTAATGATACCATTACAAAAACTATCGACATCTTTCCAAACCCAGTAGCTTCAGTAGCTCCAATAATAAATTTAGGGTGTGATCCAATGTCAATTACTTTTCCAAATACTAGTACGTCATCATCAAATATTTTTTATCTATGGGAATTTAGCGATGGTTCAACATCTGTAGAAGCAAGTCCAACACATATTTTCTCCCCACCCGGCATTTATGGTTATACACTTACGGTTTACACATCTACACTTTGCATAGACACAAGTCAAATCATTTCGGTATCAAGTATTACTGTTAATCCTTCACCTGTATCCAGCTTTACAGCGTCACCATTAGTAATAACAATTTTTGATCCGGACATCTTATTCTCAAATACAAATGTAGAAACCAACATTGCGAGTTGGTACTACAATTTTGGAGACGGAACAAGCTCCAACGAAGTAAATCCTCTCCACACATATGCTACATGGGGGGACTATAATGTGACACAAACTGTAACAAATAACTATGCATGTTCAAATACCTCGTCCATATTGATAAAAATTTTACCTGAATTTAGGTTCTGGATACCAAATGCCTTTACTCCGGGTAATAAAGATAACTTAAATGATGTGTTTAAACCTATTGTTATTGGTGTTGAAGACTATACCTTTATGATATTTAATAGATGGGGGCAATTGATTTATAAAACAAATGATACAGAAGCCGGATGGAATGGCACCTTTAAAAATCAACCGTGCACAGATGATGTATATGTTTGGAAATGTGAGTTCAAAAATATTGTTAGTCAGGAAGAAGAATCACATGTTGGACATGTTACACTTGTTCGATAATTCTTACCAAGAATTAATATTAGGTTGTTCATAATCCATTTTTTCAGATGAATTTTAATTCAGTAAAATTACTTTCTTTTGTTTCGTGAATAGTTTATTTACAAAAATAAGAGACAAACATGCCTTGTGGTATAAAGGCATTATCTTCATTGTATGTGTTGTTTTATGTGTATATGTATTACCCAAAAAGACATCTGTTGAAACTACTCAAGTTAAAATAGGAGATGTTTGGTTAAATGATAATTTAATTTCCCCATTTGATTTTTTAATTAAAAAATCAAATTCCGAATTAATTAAGGAAAGAAAAGAGAAAAGAAAACAAATTGCCTATTTCACTAAAACAAAAGTCCAAACAGAGAATTATATTTCTAATTTTAAAGAAATACCCGCATCAAAACTTCCTGTCTTAAAATCTTGTTTAGACAGCATTTTTAATGTTGGCTATTACACATCTGATATAAATAAAAATTACCAAGACACTATTTTATATGTTGTGGTAAATAATGAAGTTAGATTAACAAAAAAAGAAAAATTATTTGACAAAGAAAAAATAAAAATATTTTTGGTTTCAAAACAAATAGACGAAGACATTAGCAATCACGTCCTTGAAAAAATAAAACCCAATATTATTTATGACGATGCGTTGTCAGCTGAAATGAGTCAAGAAGATGATGAAGCTAGTTATATATACAAGTCAAAAATACAGGAAGGTGAGATAATATTACACAAGAATGATATTATTACAGAAGAAAAAAGTAATATACTAAATAGTTATAATCAGGAGTTACTAGATCAGGAAACCAAAACTCCACTAATGGGTATAATTTTAGGACAATTATTAGCTTGTATACTAATTCTAGGAATTATGATGTTGTTTCTGGCATTTTTCAGAAAAAGCATATTTAGTCAAAATACTCATGTTACATTTATTTTCTTAATCATTATGTTAATCATATTGATAACAAGTATTGTAGCAAAGTACAATGTAAATTACATTTATGCAATTCCATTTTGCTTAGTTCCCATTCTCATTAGAGTATTTTTTGATAGTAGAACTTCGCTATTTAATTTTTTAAATATTATTTTACTATGTGCATTCTTTATGCCTGATAAATTTGAGTTTGTATTCATTCAACTCATTACTGGAATTGGAACCATATTTAGTGTGGCAGACATGGGAAAGAGATCGAAACTTTTTGTGTCTGCTTTACTTACTCTTGTGTTTTATATACTTTCTTATGTAGCCTATCATTTGGTTAATAATACTGCACAGGCAATAAGTCAAATTCAACATTATATACCATTTATCATCAGTAGTGCATGTGTCTTATTTTCATTCCCACTAATATATATCTTCGAAAAACTATTTGGGTTTACATCTGATTTTACTTTGTTAGAGTTATGTGATTTGAACTCACCATTACTTCGTCAGCTTTCTCAAAAAGTTCCAGGAACATTTCAACACTCTCTTCAGGTTGCAAATTTGGCGGAAGAGGCATGTTATAAAATTGGTGGAAATCCCTTACTAGTTAGAACAGGCGCAATGTATCATGATATTGGAAAAATGAGTAACCCTCGTTTTTTTACTGAAAACCAGGTTGGGGAAGTAAGTCCACATGAAGATTTATCTTCGGAAGAAAGTGCGCAAATTATCATTGACCATGTTATAAAAGGCGTTGAAATTGCTAAAGAGAATAAATTACCCGAAGCTGTAATTGATTTTATACGAACTCATCATGGTACAACTACAACTCGCTTTTTTCTTCATAATTATAAAAAAGAGCATGAGGGTGAAATTATAAATGAGGATTTATTCAGATACCCGGGACCAATTCCTTTTAGTAAAGAAACCGCCATTCTAATGATGGCAGATGGTGTTGAGGCATCTTCTAGAAGTTTAAAAAAATATGATGCTATTGCAATTGATGATTTAGTAGATAGAATAATAAATCATCAGATTAATGAAAATCAATTTATAAATGCTGATATCACTTTCAGAGATATTAATCAAATAAAAAAGATTTTCAAAAAACGCTTGATGAATATCTATCATGTGAGAATTGAATACCCAAGATAAGATTAGTACTGTTTTTTCAGCAGACCAACAATCTTCTTTAAAGTTTTTATGTCAATGTCTTTTTCAGGATTAATTCGGTATACTTTAATCTGTTTTCTTCCTTCGCTCAGTAAATAAGGATGTTCCACTAAAAAGCCTTTAACAAATCCAATATAAATTTCATGCTTTCGTTTAGCGCTATATGAAATATAACAAAACCACTTTCCTTGGTAATAGTAAAATGGCGTATTAAACTTCCAGTTTTCTTCTAAACTTAATTCTTCAATGAAAAATTGTCGAAGAAACAATAATGCAGATTGTTGTGGTTCAGGAATTTTTAAAAAGAAATTATCTAATGACTGTTCCATAAAAATTAATAATCTCTATAGAAATTATGGAAACTAGTTTTAAATCCAAAGTATATAAAAGGAGATTGAAGCTCATAGCCTTTATCATCTTTTATGCTACGTTGGATATACCCTAATTCTAATCTTAAATTCATCTGTGGTATAAGATAATAAGTGAATTTAATGTCGCTTTGCATCAATTTTAACTTATCTCCTTGAGTTGTTTTATGTCCATATTCATAAGGTCTGGTAGTATAACTTAAAAATATATTTTGACCTAAGTTAGATCCCATTGTATCCATTCCAATAATTGCTGAAACTCCTTGAAAACTAAGCATCCATCTATTTGCCCTATAACTAATAAAACCTAAATATTCTTTAAAATTAGCACCAAATGGATGAGCTAAAGCTTGTCCATAATGTGAATAGTTTTGTTGTACACTCCCATGAGAATAGGTATATGGTCGAACCTCGTTATATTCTGCTTGAATTGATAGGCCTTTTATTTTAAACGCATTGATGTATATAGCCCCCAATTGCCACCCTTGTTTGTTTGCCCACCAGCCCCTGCGAGCTCTTATTTCTTTTAAAAAAAATTCATCGGCAACAGCTTGAGCATACAGTTTTAGACATTTAAATAATTTACCTGAAATATTTAATCCCATCATTGAGTTGTCCGGTGAGCCAACTGAATATTCTTGTGGCCGATAAAACACAATAGGATTTAAATAATTTATCTCAAATGTTCTTACCCTGTTTGTATCAGTACCTTGCCACACAATGTTTTCGAAAAAAGAAATATTAAGTTCCTTAGTTGCATTAAAACTTAAATAATGAAAAGTTCCATACTTATTTTGTAAACTTTTTTGAGATCCGTCATATCTCGAAAAATCTCTCATCCATGAATACCAAACGTTATACTGTATTCTCCAAATATTTGCGTTTATTCCAAAGTATGGATTATTGTTTGAAAAATCAGATAATAATAACGACCTATAACCATCTCCTATAAAATGCTTGTCCTTCCCTAATTGAATATTAAAAACGTCATTCGGGCTATATGAAATATATCCGCTTAGATTTGAAAAATTATAAGTTCCATCGTTGTTTTTAAACGCTCTCCCTAATCCGGGAATTAATCCGGTTGTTTTTACCAATGTGTCTATAAAATTGGGATAACTCACACGTCCACCAAAAGTTGTTAACGCAAACGTGAAATCATTATTGATATTAAGTTTTGCGTGTGCTCCTCCGTAGGTTTCTGAAACAACCTTAGACGTTAACATGTCGTAACCTGCTTGTAAATCAACTATAGGTAATATTTGGAAATTATATTGATTCCGTTTATTTGGTCCTTCATTTAAAGTTTTACTCATGAAAAAATTCCTTATAGGATAATGCAAATAATGTACTGAAGTATCAGAATGCATTTTGAGTGTTGAGGAAAGATAGGGTTTAAAGGAAGAGTGAAAATCTATGCTAGGATTTTTTATATCCAAAAAATCAACCGTTTGAAGCACATCATAATTAATAAAAGTATTTTGAGCTTGTGGGTCGTTTTGAGAAAACGCCGAAAGTGAACTGAATAGTGCAACAACGTAAAAGCTACGAAGTAAAATCAAACTTTGTATATATTTTACCGATTTAAGCACTATTCTCTAATTAACTTTTTCTTTTGTGCTGATTGATAAGAAAAATGAACAAATAAAATAAAAATACCGCTACAACACAGAACTACAAGTAAAGAAAGGCTAGGATTTAAAAAGTAACTCAATAGTGAAACCCCTACAGTGATAAAACTATAAATGTAAATTATTATTACCGTTTTTACATGTGTGTAACCACAGTCTAACAAACGATGATGTAGGTGATTTCTATCTGCCGCAAAAGGCGACTGTCCCTTAGCGGCACGAATGATAAAAATTCTAAGCGTATCTGTTAACGGATATGTTAAAGCAGCTATCACTATCATAGGTTTTGAAATATGAACCCAAAAATCATCTAATCTGCTTATTGGATACTCTATTAATTTTATGCTTAAAACACACACAAACATTCCAATTATCAGTGAACCACTATCCCCCATAAATATTTTAGCGGGAGAGAAATTAAAAATTAAAAAACCAAGCAATGCACCAGACAATGAAAAAGATAAAGATGCCAATGTGTATTCGTTTGCAAAAATAAACCATGTACCGAAAACAGACGAAGCAATAAAACCAACACCGGCAGCTAGACCATCTATTCCGTCAATTAAATTCATAGCATTAACAACAACTATGTAGGTAAAAAGAGATAAAAATATACTTGCCCATTGTGGGATGTCTTCAACACCAAACACTCCATGAAGCCCTGTGATTCTGATGTCTCCCATTAATACCAGTATTAATCCAACTAAAATATTTGCAAACAGTTTTTTTACGGGAGATGTTCCAATGATATCATCTTTTACCCCAACAAAAAATAATACTAAGCTAGTTGCAACTAAAATCTTAAATTCTTTAACTGATTCATATATCTGATCATATTCGTGCAAGTCATCGATATTATACCATAAAGAAAAAGAGAATAAAGTGGCGGCATATATAATAATCCCTCCAATTGTAGGAACAGCTCTCTTATGAACCTTTCTGTCTTCTGTAGGCAAGTCGATTAACCTCTTTAAAACAGCCACTTTAATTAGTGCCGGGGTAGAATATAATACTACAGCAAAAGCAGTAATAAATACTAAAATTAATATCGCCATAATGTTTTTTTAAAAATCGTAGTACGTATTAAATAAATTTGACTTTAAACTAAGTGTATAAAAAGTTGTTTTGTTGTTAGATGTATTAAATCCTAAAAAATCCTGATACCTATAATTGTATCCTAAAGATACATTAAAATTGTAAGCAGAATTAATTGTATACCCAAATTGTATTTTGGAAATTGTGTTCTGATATAAATCAAATTTATTTAATGTCATCCATTGAAAATTGAATTTAGCATTTAAAAACAATCGTTGAAATTTAAAATCTCCCAATAAAATTAACTCTTTTCCATAGCCCAAAGTATATGCAAGGTTTTGGTTATAGTGTGAAAAACTTTGATTGCTATATGTTCCAAAGGGACTATTATAAGAGCCCTCAGCCACATCATTATATTCAATTTGTAACATTAAGTTTTTCAATTTAAAAGCATCAAAATACTTTGCTCCAACTTGATACCCAAAAGCATTACCAATTGCGTATTGGTTACTGAAGTCATCTCCCATAAACTGAGCGTAAACGGATATTTTATTTGTAATTTTAATGTTTCCTGTAGCTCCAATTACAATATTATTCTTGTTATTCAAACCATAAAAACCAAGATTGGTAAAAATTACCGGATTAAAATATTGCCACTCTAAATGCTGACGGTTCATACTATCTGCTGAATTCCAAATCATTCCTTGAAATAAACCTATGTTAATTCTTTTATTGATATTAAAACTCAAATATTGAAATGATGTTGCTTTCTTTTGAAACAACGGCTCAGTGTATTTCGGAGTGACAGCTCCTCCTGTTGTAAGATTCATTAATACTGCATAAATATTTGTGTATTGCAATCTTCCCTTAAACCATTCAGATGTAACTCTAAGGTATGGATAATTAAAAGCATTATCACTCAATAAAAGTGAACGATATCCATTTCCAATTTTTTGTTTACCATGACCTACTTGAATATTTAATCGTTTAATAGGCTGGTATGAAATAAATCCTGAGGAAAATGCATAGTCGTAACCTGTTGTTTTAAATGCTTTATATCTACCCTGGCCCGGAACTATTTTCGTTTGATTATTATACCTCGAAATATAATAAGGGAATTGACTCTGGTTTTCTGAAAATAGGGTTTCAAAATAGAAATCTTTTCCTATTGTTCCACAAGCTATAAAACCACGTGTATTTGTTGAAATTCTTTGCCACTTGGCTGTGTCATAGTAAGCGTTTCCAAGTTCTATGTTGAGAAGGGGATCTACTTTAAACTCGTACTTGCCTGTTTTTGATTTGATATGTATTAAATGATCAAAAAAGACTTTATCTAAAAAAGGGTCCTCTGATATGTATTTAAACACTCGATGTGTATCTCCAACAAATTCATATTTTTTATTGAAGAACGGAATATAGGGTTGTATGCTAGAATGCAATTGCTCAGAATCTAATCGAGCTAGTTGACGCTGAGAAAAAGTATTAAAAAAATACTCGTTTGGTAAATTATAAAACTGTGATTTTATAGAACTAGATAAAAGACATAGGATAAAAGATAAAAGATAAGTATATCTATTACTAATTATCTTAATGTTAGGAGTAATAATCACTTTTGAAAAGTCTTTTATCTTGTGTCCTTTATCTTGTATCAAAACTACCAAACTTTTACGCCTTCTTTTCTTTTAAAATCATCGTAAACTTGTGTAATTCCTTCGCGTAATTCAATTTTATGTTTCCAGCCTAAAGAATGCAGATATGATACATCCATTAATTTACGAGGAGTTCCATCTGGCTTAGATAAATCATGAACGATTTCTCCTTTAAAACCAACAATATCTTTTATCAATAATGCTAGGTCTTTAATCGTCAAATCTGTTCCAGAACCAATATTCACAAACTGCTCACCATCATAAGTATTCATTAAAAATACACAAGCATCTCCTAAATCATCTGCATGTAAAAACTCACGCATTGGAGTTCCTGTTCCCCACATTTCCACTGATGGTAAATTGTTTTCTTTTGCATCATGAAACTTTCTGATTAAAGCCGGTAACACATGTGAGTTACTTAAATTATAATTATCGTTAGGTCCGTACATGTTTGTTGGCATCACCGAAATAAAATTACATCCATACTGACGCTTGTAGCTTTCACACATTTTAATGCCTGCAATTTTTGCAATGGCATATGGTTCATTTGTTTCCTCTAGTAATCCTGTTAACAAATACTCTTCTTTCAAAGGTTGTGGAGCCATTTTTGGATAGATACAAGAACTGCCTAGAAACATTAATTTTTTTACTCCATTTACATAAGACTGATGAATCACATTATTTTGAATCATCAAGTTCTCGTATATAAAATCAGCTCTATAAACATTGTTAGCTTGTATACCACCTACTTTTGCAGCCGCTAAAAAAACATACTCAGGTTTTTCTAATGCAAAAAAATCGGCAACAGCTTGTTGGTTTCTTAAATCTAACTCCTTTGATGTGCGAGTGATAATATTATTATATCCCTTGTTTTGTAGGTTTCTCATAATAGCAGAGCCCACCATTCCACGATGACCCGCTATGTATATTTTAGAATTTAGTTCCATGTATCTAATTGATAGTTTCAAAAAAACCTCCGTTGTAGGAGGTTTAATTTTTATTCTTTATAGTTTAATATTTTATGCCCGCCTTCTAATAAGTATTTATCACGCTTAAACAACTCAACATCTGCTGCTACCATTTCTTTACACAATGTAGCAACTGTATGAACAGGCTTCCATCCCATTTTAGTTCTTGCTTTTGTAGAATCTCCAACCAATAAATCAACCTCAGCCGGACGGTAATATTTTGGATCAATTTCAACTAATACTTTGCCTGTTGCTACATCAATTCCTTTTTCATCTTCTGCTTTTCCTTCCCATCTTAAAGTAATTCCAACTTCAGCAAAAGCCATATTTATAAACTCACGAACCGTTATTTTAATTCCTGTAGCTAATACGAAATCCTCAGGCTCATCTTGTTGCAACATACGCCACATACCCTCTACATAATCTTTTGCATGACCCCAATCTCTTTCAGAGTCAATATTTCCCATAAATAACTTGTCTTGCAATCCCAAACTAATTTTTGCAGCCGCACGTGTAATTTTACGGGTCACAAAAGTTTCTCCACGCAACGGACTTTCGTGATTAAATAAAATACCATTACAAGCAAACATGCCGTAAGCCTCACGGTAATTTTTAGTGATCCAAAAAGCATATAATTTAGCAACACCATAGGGACTGCGAGGATAAAAAGGTGTTGTTTCTTTTTGAGGAACTTCTTGCACTAATCCATATAACTCAGAAGTAGAAGCTTGATAAAAACGTGTTTTCTTTTCTAAACCTAAAATACGTATTGCTTCTAAAATTCTTAAAGTTCCTATACCATCTGCATTAGCTGTATATTCCGGTGTATCAAAACTTACTTTTACATGAGACATTGCTGCTAAGTTGTAAATTTCGTCCGGTTTAACTTCCTGAATAATGCGTATTAGATTTGTGCTATCAGTTAAATCGCCATAATGCAATTTAAAGTTAACATGCTTCTCGTGCTGGTCTTGATATAAATGATCTATTCTATCGGTATTAAATAAAGAACTTCTTCTTTTTACACCGTGTACTGTATATCCTTTGCTTAAAAGCAATTCCGAAAGGTATGCCCCGTCTTGACCTGTTACTCCTGTGATTAATGCTACTTTACCCATATTTTTGTTTATAGAATAGCAATATTACGAAAAATTAACGAAAAATTGACCTGTTTTTTAGGAGATTATCGCATTGTAAAACGAAGTTTTTTAATAGATTTGCTATCCTAAAACATTTTGAATGAAAACTACATTTGGCAAACAAAACTATCAAATTTTAATTGGGGGAATTGTACTAATTATTCTTGGCTATTTATTAATGATTGGTGGTGGAAGTGAAGATCCTAATGTATTTAACCCAGCTATTTTTGACACACAACGTATTACCATAGCGCCAATGGTTTGTTTATTAGGCTTTGTTACTGTTATTGTTGCTATTATGTGGCGCTCGAAAACCAAAAACGAAGAAGCTTAATTCTTCTTTTTTCTTTTTATTTTATGACATATTTCGAAGCATTTATTATTGCCGTTATTGAGGGCTTAACAGAATTTTTACCTATTTCTTCAACAGGCCACATGATGATTGGCACTGCTGTTTTAGGAATAGAAGCAACTCCATTTGTTAAATTATTTACGATTGCTATACAGCTTGGAGCAATACTATCTGTAGTGGTTTTATACTTTAAACGTTTCTTCAAATCCATAGACTTTTATGTTAAATTAGTTGTAGCCTTTATTCCTGCGGCTATTTTTGGAGTGTTATTAGGTGATTATATCGATGCGGCACTGGAAAATTTAATTGGTGTTGCATTAGCTTTATTTATAGGAGGAATTATTTTATTGTTTGTAGATAAATGGTTTCAAAATAATTCTAAAGACGATGAAAAAGACATCACCTATCCAACAGCTTTAAAAATTGGGTTGTTTCAATGTTTAGCGATGTGGCCAGGGATGAGTAGAAGTGCCTGCACCATTATTGGAGGAATGAGCCAAAAATTAACACGTAAAAATGCAGCAGAGTTTTCATTCTTTTTAGCTGTACCAACTATGTTTGCAGCAACTGCTAAAAAATTATTAGACTTCTATAAAGAAGGAGTTACTTTAAACGGACAAGAAATAAATATTTTAATTTTTGGAAATATAATTGCTTTCATTGTAGCATTACTAGCAATTAAGTCCTTTATTGGATTTTTAAATAAATATGGTTTCAAGGGATTTGGTTGGTACCGAATAATTGTTGGGGGAATTTTAATAATTTTGTTTTTATTAAATGTTCCTATTGCTATTATTTAACCCTAGTACGGGATAATTGCAATTCCAATAGAAAACGGATTTACTCCTTTTGGTCCTCTATCTGTAAACACTTCACTAAAATAATAACTTGCAGTTAAACAAACTTGCTCTACTCCTATTCTAAAAACAACCCCATATCGAAATGGATTTACATTTTTAATATTATATAATCTAACTCTTCCATCAGCATCATCCGTTTTTTTAAAATTAGAAATAACATATCCAATCTTTGCTCCTAGCATTATTTTAAACATTGTAGCAGTTTTAGTTCTAAATCTTAACTCTAAAGGCACTTCAAAACTTCTTTCGTTATACCTATTGGCTATATATGGGTTTGTTTTAGGCAATAATACAGTAGTTGGGTTTTGATTCAAACTATCCAACTGATACACAAAATTTGCATTAGAACTAAAGTTATGAGTATAGAATCCCAAACCGTAACCAAAACTAAAATTTGAATTTTTAATAGGTTTGTCAAATAGCGTATAAAAACCAAAACCAATACATTTCCAATCCGGTTTAATATCCTTTGGGATATTTGTCCAACTTGTATAATTAGCTTCAAAAATAAGTCTGTCTCTTGGATCTCCTTTATAGTTTTTCATATCAAATTCTGACAAAGCTTTTTTGTGCTTTGTTGAATCTTTTTGAGCACTAAGCAAGGATGCAAAAGCACAAAATAAAATACAAAGTAGTATGGTTTTTTTCATTGATGTATCAAAAATAAGGCTTTTTAATAGATAAAAAAACGATTTCATTAAAATATGAAACGGTGTATAATATTGAAAATGCTATGTTTTATAGTAATATGATAACTGCATTTTTGTAACTTTGCATTATAAATTAATATAATGGCAAAAACAGGTCCGATAGTTTGTTCGTTTTGCGGACGAGACAAAAAAGAAGTAAAAGTTTTAATCGCAGGCGTAACGGGTCATATTTGTGATCAATGTATTTCGCAAGCATTTAAAATTGTGAATGAAGAAGCTGGAGCTCAAGGCAATCAACAAGTTCAACATGCACTAAATGTATTAAAACCTCATGCCATTAAAAAGCATTTGGATGAATACATTATTGGACAAGATGAGGCAAAAAAAATAATGAGCGTGGCAGTTTACAATCACTTCAAACGTGTGGCGCATGTTGCCGAAGCGAAAGAAGATATTGAAATTGATAAATCAAATGTGATTTTAGTTGGAGAAACCGGAACCGGTAAAACTTTAATGGCTCGTACCATTGCTAAGTTATTAAACGTTCCTTTTTGTATTGCTGACGCTACTGTTTTAACAGAAGCCGGTTACGTAGGAGAAGATGTAGAAAATGTGTTAACGCGTTTGTTACAAGCTGCAGATTATGATGTAGCTGCTGCTGAAAGAGGTATTGTGTTTATTGATGAGATTGATAAAATTGCTCGTAAAAGCGATAACCCGTCAATTACTCGTGATGTGAGTGGTGAAGGTGTGCAACAAGCAATGTTGAAATTATTAGAGGGGTCTGTTGTGAATGTTCCCCCTCAAGGCGGACGTAAACATCCGGATGCAAAAATGATTCAGGTAAATACCCGTAATATTTTATTTATTTGCGGTGGAGCCTTTGATGGTATTGAGAAAAAAATTGCTCAACGTTTAAACACTCAAGCTGTTGGATATTCAGCTTCTGTTGCTACCGAGGAAATTGATAAATCCAACTTATTGCAATATGTTTCTCCACAAGATTTAAAATCTTTTGGTTTGATACCTGAATTAATAGGCCGTTTGCCAGTTTTAACCTATTTAAAACCTTTAGATAAAGCTGCGCTTCGTTCGATATTAACTGAGCCTAAAAATGCTTTAATTAAGCAATACAAGCATTTGTTTAAAATGGAGGGAATTAAATTAGAGTTTGAAGAAGATGTGTTAAATTTAATTGTAGACAAAGCTTTAGAATTTAAACTAGGTGCTCGTGGCCTGCGTGGTATTTGTGAATCTATTATGGTGGATTTTATGTTTGATGCTCCAAGTGATGACAAAGCAGCGAAAAATTTAACGATTACACTTGAGTATGCTCTAGAGAAATTAAAAAATGCTAGGTTAACTCAATTACAAGTGGCTTAGTTCGGTTTCACTAATAATACAAAAGCCTCTGTAAAATTTACAGAGGCTTTTTTTAAAACTTTATATTACTTTCTAACTCTAACTAATTTTATCACTTTGATTTTATCTAAAAACAAAATGATTGGGTAAGTTGGATCAAACTCAAACCACTTAGAGGCAAAGTTTGGTTTAGCGCCCGCATGATGATGATTATTTTGAAATAACTCTCCCATTAATAAAAAGTCCCAAAACAAGGTGTTTTTAGATTTATCTCCTTCTTCAAAATTACGGTAGCCATATTTATGCCCTGCCCAATTCACAATAGCTCCTTGTATTGGACCCATTAAAAAATGAATAGGTAATAATAAAAAGATAGTCCAGTGATAGCCCGGAACATAGATATAAACCAATAAATACACCATAAAATATAATGTACCAAAGCCAATACGTGTAAACCAACTATCTGCTACTTTATCAATTGCCGGATACTCAGGGAAGTTACGATCAAATTTTTCTTCAATAACCACGCGTTTATTTAATACATCGTTATATATTTTTTTAGTATGCATCATCATTGTATACACATCTTTAAAAAAATGTGGTGTATGAGGGTCCTTTTCTGTATCACTATAGGCGTGGTGCATACGGTGAAGAATTGCATAAGCACGAGCATTTAAATAAGATGAGCCTTGAGTAATCCAAGAGAATAAATAAAAGAATTTCTCCCAAAATTTATTCATTGTAAACATTTTGTGAGCGCTGTATCGATGTAAGAAAAAAGTTTGTCCGAAAAGTGACAAGTACCAATGTATGGTAAGAAATAAGAAAATGATCATTTTAGTACGTTTAAATCTACCGCAATGTCAGAATTATAAATGATTAATTTTTATTATTTATCGAAAAGATTGAGTTAAACAATGATAAAAACCGTACTTCTAAACACAACAAAAAAGCCTCACAAATTTTGTGAGGCTTTTCATTATTATTAAAATAAATTATCCGTTTAATGCTTCTGCTCCGGCAACAATTTCCAAAATCTCTGTAGTAATAGCTGTTTGACGAGCCTTGTTATACATGATCTTTAAGTTACGTTGCATTTCTTTAGCGTTGTCTGTAGCTTTATGCATCGCTGTCATACGAGCACCATGTTCAGACGCTAATGAGTCTAATAATGCTTTATAGAATTGTGTTTTTAACGAGCGAGGAATTAAATCACTTACGATAAATTCTTTACTAGGTTCAAAAATATAATCAGTATTTGAAGAACTTGTACTAGCAGATTCAGATGCTTCGATTGGTAAAAACTGCTCTGCTTGAACTACTTGTACAGCAGCATTTTTAAATTGATTATACACTAAAACAACTTTGTCGAAATCCTTTAATACAAATGCTTCCATCACTCTTTCTGCAATGGGAGCAACGTTATCATAAGTTAAACTATCAAACACCTCATTTAAATTATGAGGTAAATGAGAGCCATGGATAATATAATCAGTACGTTTGAAAGCATCATTTACTTTTTTACCAATTGGTAATACCGTAATTGTAAATCCTTTATAATCATTGTTGATTAAACTCCATGTTTTTTTAATCACATTGGCATTAAAACCACCAGCCAAACCCCTGTTAGAAGATATTGCAACTAATAATACATTTTTAGGAGCGGCTTTACGAGCATATGCATTTTCAGAAGTATCCAAACTTGAACTTACGTTTTGTAATATCTCCTGCAATTTGTTGGCATAAGGACGCATTTGCGTAATGGCATCTTGCGCACGTTTCAATTTAGCAGCACTTACCATTTTCATGGCACTCGTAATCTGCATGGTTGAACCAACTGATACAATTCTATTTCTTACTTCTTTTAAATTTGGCATCTTATTTAAGATTTTAGAAGTCAGATAGAATTTGCTTCTTCAATCTGACTTCTCTTAATTCTAACTTCTTAGTATTTTGCAGTTAATTCT
Organism: Bacteroidia bacterium; assembly: GCA_035439445.1. GTDB lineage: Bacteria > Bacteroidota > Bacteroidia > B-17B0 > Aurantibacillaceae > UBA4416. Next base: position 72,384 of record DAORKG010000004.1, on the reverse strand, counting down.
TTAGCTGTAGCTTCTAATGCGCTAGTAATAGCATCATCAAATTTACCTGCTTTTAAAGCATCTAATTCTGCTTTGTTTTTGCGCTCACAAACATCTAAGAATTCTTTTTCAAATTCTCTTACTTTATTTACCGGAACATCACGTAATAAGTTTTTAGTTCCTAAGTAAATAATAGCAATTTGTTGTTCAACACGTAACGGTGCAGAGTTAGCTTGTTTTAAGATCTCCACGTTACGAGCACCTTTATCTAATACAGATTTTGTTGCAGCATCTAAATCAGACCCAAACTTAGCGAAAGCTTCTAACTCACGGTATTGAGCTTGATCTAATTTTAATGTACCTGCTACTTTTTTCATTGATTTAATTTGAGCATTACCTCCTACACGAGATACAGAGATACCTACGTTAATTGCAGGACGAACACCCGAGTTGAATAAATTCGACTCTAAGAAAATTTGTCCGTCGGTAATCGAAATTACGTTTGTAGGAATATATGCAGAAACGTCACCCGCTTGTGTTTCGATAATTGGTAAAGCTGTTAATGAACCACCACCTTTTACAATCGGTTTTAACGACTCAGGTAAATCATTCATATTCTTAGCAATCTCATCAGAAGCATTGATTTTAGCTGCACGCTCTAATAAACGGCTATGTAAGTAGAATACGTCACCCGGGTACGCCTCACGTCCTGGAGGACGACGTAATAATAAAGACACCTCACGGTAAGCCACTGCTTGTTTAGATAAATCATCATAAACAATTAAAGCCGGACGACCAGTATCTCTAAAGAATTCACCAACTGCAGCACCTGCAAATGGAGCGTAGAATTGCATTGGAGCAGGATCAGAAGCGTTAGCAGCTACAACAACTGTATAAGCCATAGCTCCGTTCTCTTCTAAAGTACGAACGATATTTGCTACAGTAGACCCTTTTTGAGCTACGGCAACATAAATACAGAATACTGGTTTACCAGCATCATAAAATTCTTTTTGGTTAATGATTGTATCTAACGCTACAGTTGTTTTACCTGTTTGACGGTCACCAATGATTAACTCACGTTGTCCACGTCCAATAGGAATCATCGCATCAACCGCTTTAATACCTGTTTGTAAAGGCTCGTTTACCGGCTGACGATAAATTACACCCGGAGCTTTACGCTCTAAAGGTAACTCATAAGTAGTTCCTTGAATTGGTCCTTTACCATCGATAGGATTTCCTAAAGTATCGATAACACGACCTAACATACCTTCACCAACTTTGATAGAAGCAATACGTCCTGTACGTTTTACAGATGAACCTTCACTAATTCCTGTACTTGCACCTAATAATACGGCACCTACGTTATCTTCCTCAAGGTTTAATACAATTCCTTGTAAACCTGTTTCAAATTCAATCAACTCACCTGATTGAACTTTTGATAAACCGTAAATACGAGCGATACCATCACCTACTTGTAATACAGTTCCAACTTCTTCTAACTCAGCTTCCGATTTGAAACCTGATAATTGTTGTCTTAAAATTGCAGATACTTCTGCTGGTTTTACTTCAGCCATTATTGATATGGTTTTTGTTTATTAATTTAATGCTTTATTCGTTAATTCTTTTTTCATATTAGATAATTGACGAGCTACTGATTTATCTAGTTGCTTATCGCCAATTTTTAAAATAAATCCTCCAATAATATTAGAGTCTACTTTCTCTACTAATTCAACTTCACCGCTTAATTGAGATTTTACTAAATCTAATGCTTTTTGTTTAGTAGCAGCATCTAAACCGTTAGCCGATGTAACTACTGCAGTTAAAATATTTTTATGTTCACGATACTGCTCAATAAAACTTGCAGCCATTGCAGGAATAACTGACTCTCTTCTTTTAGCAGCAACTATGGTTAAAAAACCTGAAGTAATAGCACTTAATTTGCCTTCAAAAACAGCTTTGATTGTAGCTGTTTTTTTATCAGCATTAATGATTGGACTATTTAAAAAGTTAACGAATTCTTTCGAACTATCGCAAACATTTTTTACTTGTAACATATCAGTATAAGCTGCCTCTAATTGGCCTTTTTCTACTGCTAAGTCAAGCAATGATTTCGCGTATCTTGTTGCAACTATCATGATGCTTAGTTAAGGGTTACGTCTTTCATTAAGTTACTTACTAATGCTTTTTGCTTTTCATCGCTTGATAATTCGCTGCGTAAAATTTTCTCAGCGATTTCAATTGATAAAGTTGCTACTTGGTTTTTTAACTCAGCAACTGCAGCATTTTTTTCATTAGTAATTTGTTCGCGAGCAGAAGATAAAATTCTGTCAGCATCAGCTTGAGCTTTACTTTTAGCTTCAGCGATGATAGCCTCTTTTGTATCACGAGCTTCTTTTAATAAGTTGTCACGCTCAGCACGAGCTTCAGCTAAAATCTTTTCGTTGTTAGATTTTAACTCTCGCATATCTTTTAATGCGCTTTCAGCACTTGCTAATGCATCTTCAATTCCTTTTTCACGAGTTTTGATGGCATTTAAGATTGGTTTCCAAGCAAATTTGCCTAATAAAACTAGTAATAAGACAAAAGTAATAGTTGTCCAAAATATTAAACCAACTGCTGGCTCGATTAAACTTCCTAAAATAAATAAGTTCATTTTATATTGTTTTTAGTTTTTCTTCTTTTGTCACACTGAGCATAGTCGAAGTGTGTACTCTTTTTGTTTACCAAATAAAAATAATTTAAACCAAAGCCATTACCAACCGTAATAGCTTTGGTTTGTTTGTTGAAGATTACTTCGACATTAAAGCAACTACCACACCGAATAATGCAACACCTTCTACAAGGGCTGCAGCGATGATCATAGCTGTTTGAATTTTCGAAGTAGCTTCTGGTTGACGTGCAATGGCATCCATTGCGTGTCCACCAATTTGTCCGATACCGATACCAGCGCCTATTACTGCTAAGCCTGCTCCGATTGCTGCGATACTACCTGTCATTTTTCTTTTGTTTTTATTGGTTATTAATTAAATCTTTAAATTCTTAGTGTCCTGCAACTTCCTCGTGATGAGATTCTTCATGGTGCTCAGCTACTGCCGAACCAATGAATAAAGCCGTTAACATTGTAAATACATACGCTTGTAAGAATGCAACTAAACACTCTAATACATCAATAAATAATGCAAATGCAACTGAAACAGGAGCGATATAAATAGTTTTGAAAACAAAGATTAAACCTACTAATGAAATAATAATGATGTGTCCTGCTGTCATGTTAGCAAATAAACGCATCATTAAGGCAAAAGGCTTAGTTAAGATACCTACAATTTCAATTGGAATTAAAATTGGCCAAATTGCTTTTGGAGCATGAGGTAAGAAAATGTGTGACCAGTAATTTTTGTTACCATTAATATTAGTAACGATTAATGTAGCTACCGATAATACTAAAGTAAATGCAATGTTACCTGTTAAGTTAGCTCCAATTGGAATCATACCAAACACGTTATTAATTAAAATCATGAAGAATACTGTCAATAAATAAGGAACGAATTTTTCAGAACCGTGACCAATGTTTCCTTTTGCTATATCATCACGAACAAATAAAATTAATGGCTCAAAGAAAGATTGTTTTCCTTTTGGAGCTGATGTAACTCCTTGAGTTTTGTACGCTTTTGCTATTGAAGTGAAAATCCAAACTATTACTATTACTGATAAAAACATTTGGGTAACGTTTTTAGTAATTGAAAAATCTAAAGGACTAGCGTTAGAAACACTTACTTCTTTTTCTTCTGCAGTTAAAGTAACGTATTGTCCGTATTCGTTTGGAGTTTCATTAGCGAAATAAACTTTCTCTTCAAACATTACAAATCGCTCCCCGTTTTTCTCAACAACAACTTTTCCTTCGTTATCATGGTGAAATTCAGAAGACATAAAAAATGCAATTCCATTGTTTCCTTTTAAAATAATTGGTAATGGAGCCGCAACAGCATCATGCCCTTCACCCCAAAAATGCCAAGAGTGAGAATCTGAAACGTGCTCTAATGCAATTGCAGAAATGTCAATGGGACCATTTTCATGTTCTTCATGCCCATGAGCATCTGCCTCTAAATGGGTCGCTTCTGCGCCATGTTCTTGTGGTTCTGATGCTGATAAATTATTTGAAAACCCAATAAATAGGGAAAATATCACTAAAAAGATACTTGTAAAGCGTTTGTATGTATTAATTTTACTAGTCATTACGAAAAAAGGTATTTGTAAGCTTTAAAATTCGGGTGCAAATGTAGGCATAAATTGATAAACCCGAAACTTTTTTTTAGGTTTTAGACAAAGAAAATTCAGAATTCGTTTAAACTTTTTAGATTGAGTTAAAACACAACATAATCTTGAGGATTTATGGCAAAACCGTTGTACCATAACTCAAAATGTAGATGTGGTCCGTTGCTGTTTTCTCCTGTGTTACCAACTACTCCTATTGGCTCACCTGCTTTAACATAATCGCCGGTTTTTTTGGTAATGTTAGATTGATGTTTATATACACTTGTTATGTTGTTATTGTGTTGAATTTGAGTAACATAACCATCTTCAGGTGTAAATCCTGCAAAAATTACAGTGCCATCAAGGGTTGCTTTTATTAATTCATTTTCTTTTGAAACGATATCTGTCCCAAAATGCTCTTCTCTAACATTAAAAGAGGTAGTAATTACTCCATTAATGGGAGTAAAAAAGAAAAAATTGCTTAGCGCATTTAATTTATTAGCAGACACCTTATCGCTGGTTGACTCTAATTGGTTGGTTTCTATGTCATTACGCAACTTTATATCTTGTTCGCTAGGTTTAATATCAATGTTAGCATACTTACCCGTTGAATCTTTTGTTGGTTTTGCAGGTTTTCCTTCTGTTTTTCCTGAAAATACATTTAATAGGTTGTTTATATACCAATCTCTGGCAATTAATGTTTGTTCCAGTGAATCTGCTTTTGAACTCAATAAAATAATATCTTTTCTATCATCTACATTTCCATATCCGGGAATGTATTCTCTAAGTGGGGTAAATGCTACTAAACTGATAACTAAGGTTGTCATTACTATTGTAACCGAACCTAAAAGAATAATTAAACCTAAGGGCGAAAGACGTAATGAGAACTTTTCAGCAAATGAGTCGTCATTTAATATAACCAACCGGTATTTATTCCGTAATTGGTCGGTAAAAATTTTCCAACGACTATTTTTGTTTTCAGACATACTTACGATACAAAAATATACTAAATTTACGATTTTGACGTTATTACCTTATTTTTGCAAGCATTTTTTTGAAAACCATAAAAACATATTTCTTAAGCTCGATTGTAATTTTACTTCTGTTAACAGGTTGTAAAACCAATAAAAATACTTTTATACACAGGGGTTATCATAACTTAACCGCTCGTTTTAACGGTTATTACTACGCCACAGAAAGTATTAAAGAGGGTGAAGATAAAATTAGAACAAGCTATAAATATGATTATGATAGATTGCTTCCGGTTTATTTAATGCCTACAAATGAAACAGCAAAAGCTACTTTTCCTGAATTTGATAAAGCTATAAAAAAATCGTCAAACTGTATAACACGCCACACTATAAAGGACAAGAAAGGGGTTGAAATAACAACTGCCGGAAAGTGGATAGATAACAATTGGAATGTCATTGGTATTTCACATTTTTATAAAAGAGAATTTTTCTCAGGCATGGAAGCTTTTGAATATGTGATTAGAAGCTACAAATCAAGAGATAAGTACAAAGCCATGATTTGGTTAGCTCGCTCATATAATGAAATTGGCGCTCCATCACAAGCTGAACCAATTATTAGTATGCTTAAAGAAGATAAAAAAATATCTAAGTATGCTAAAAAAGAACTACCTGCACTTCAAGCTGACTATTACATCAAACGAGGCATGTATAAGGAAGCGGAAGAAGGATTATTAAACGCATTAAGAGGTGGGGATTCTAAAAAGAAAAGTAAGTTTTCAGATTTCATGGCTGTGATTAAAGGTAGACCATCCAAACAAACACGTGCTCGTTATTCATTTATTTTAGCGCAGTTATATGAAGAGAAAAAAGAAAATAAAAAAGCCATTCAATACTACCAAAAAGTAATTTCATTAAAGCCTGATTATGATTTGGTTTTTAATGCTAAGATGAAACAAGCTCGTCTGTATGATGTTAAATCAGGTAATATAGCTAAGTTAAAACGCGAGTTATTAAAAATGACTCGTGACGTTAAGAATACAGAATATCTTGATGTGATTTATTATACACTTGGTGAAATATCTGAAAAAGAAAAAAACGAAACCGAAGCTTTTACTAATTACAAATTATCTGTAAAAAATAGCACTCAAAATCCAAAACAAAAAGCCTTGTCTTATTTGAAATTAGGAGAGATAAGCTTTGAACAGGCCAACTATTCAGCAGCTAGTGGTTACTATGATAGTACCATGATTACATTACCTAAAGACTATAAAGATTACAATTTAATTAGTAAACGTAAAGAAACATTGGAAACATTGATTGGTTATATCAGAACCATACAGCGTGAAGATAGTTTGCAAAAAGTAGCTAAGATGAGCGAATCGGATAGAACTCGTTTTATTGAAAAGATGATCAAAAAGATTGAGGCAGAAGAAGAACGAAAAAAAGAAGAAGCAGAGGCCCTTCAAGCACAAAACTCAAATCCTAATAATGGCGGTAATGGCTTACCAAACAATGGATTGCCAAACATAAACATAGGGGGTGCAAAAGGCGATTGGTATTTTTATAATCAAACAACCCTATCATTTGGTATTAATGATTTCATAAAAAAATGGGGTAATAGAAAGTTAGAAGACAATTGGAGAAGAAGTCAGAAAGCATTAACATTTGAAAATACAACTAATGCCAATTCAAATGATACAATAACAAAAACTAACACAGGTGTAGTAGGTTCAACTAAATCTCCAAGTAAAACAGTAGAATATTATTTGAAAGATTTACCTTTAAATGATTCATTGATGAAGTTATCAAACAAGACTATTATTGATGCCTATTATAATTTAGGAAGTACCTATAAAGAAGAGTTGAACAATAATAAAAAAGCTATTGCCACATTTGAAGAGTTAAATAACAGATTCTCTGACAACAAGTATAAGTTGTCTACATATTTCCAATTGTACCGCATTTTTGAATCTGTGAAAAATAAGGCTCAAGCCGAATACTATAAAAATAAATTATTAAATGAATATCCTAATAGCGAATATGCACAGATAATTAAAAACCCAAATTATATTTCTGATAAAAACGCTCAAAAAGGAGAAGTTGAATTATTTTACACTGATACCTATAATGAATACTCCAATAATAATTATACGGCAGCTTATGCAAAATGTAATGAATCAGAAGTGAAATTTGGTAAAAATGACTATGCCGGAAAATTTGCTTTTATAAAAGCAATGTGCGTTGGTAAAATGAAAGGTGCAGATTCACTTGAAACAGCATTAAGAAAAGTACAGGTTTTATATCCAAAAGATCCAGTTACAAAACAGGCTCAAGATATTTTAGAAGTTCTTTATAACCTAAAACATCCTAGCGAAGCTACTGGTAATAACATCAACAGAACTGATACATTTAGTTTAGATTTAAATGCTCAACATTTTGTAATTGCAATTTGTCCTGATGATGCAGCTATAGCAAATGGATTTAAATCAGCCTTATCAGACTATAATGGTAATTTCTACAGCAATGAAAATTTAAATATTTCCAGCAGTTTATTTGGCGCAGCAGACCAAATAACGATTATAAAAACATTCAAAAATGCTCAGGCGGCTTTAGAATATGCTGATAATCTGAGTAAAGACAAAACAGTTTTCTCGGGGAAAATAAAACCTGAAATGTTCACCTTAATGGCTATTTCTGCCGATAACTTACCTCGATTATACAGAAAAAAACAGGTAAATTACTACAAGCCATTTTTTGATGATCATTATAAATTACAGAAGTAATTTTATATATTCGTGAATCTAAAAAACTAACATGTTTCAAAAAGTAAATAAATCTTCAGCAGTTGAAAGCTCATCTATCAATTTAATTGGAAATGGGACTTCTATTATCGGCGACATTAACTCAAACGGGGATGTGAGAATTGACGGAAATTTAAAAGGCAATATTACAATTTCAGGTAAGCTAGTAGTTGGTCCATCTGGTAGCATTGAAGGGAACGTGATTTGTCAAAATGCAGATATTTCAGGGGAAATACATGGTAAAGTAACTGTTACAGAGCTATTATCGCTTAAAGCAAGTGCCAAATTACTGGGTGATATTGTCACAGGAAAAATATCCATTGAACCAAATGCAACATTCACAGGTACTTGTAACATGGGCGCTGTTGTAAAAAACATAACTAATGTCTCAGAAAAACGAGAAGCAGCAACCCAAACCGCTTAATGCCTATGCAAAATACAGTGCATTAGGTATTCAAATGGCTGTTATTATTGGAGGAGGATGCTATGGTGGGTATAAACTTGATCAACACTACAATAATACTACCCCTATTTTTACAATTATTTTAAGTCTATTATCAATTGGAATAGCTATGTATATTGTTTTAAAAGATTTTATAAAGCCAGACAAATAATGCAAAATCAAATAAAATATTATATACAGTTTATTTCAGTTTGTTTAGGTGCATTAATCCTTTCCTATGGCTTAAGTCAAATTCCAAACCGTTACTTTACTACAAATCATTTTTGGATACCCACTGTTTTTTTTGCTTTAAGCACATTGGGAGTTAATGCTTTATTAACCAAAGGCGAGAAACAATCTAAAGAATTTATATTTAAAACTTTAGCAATGAGCATGGCTCGTTTATTAGCTTGTATGATTTTTGTTTTTATTTATTCGCTCATCAACAAGCCTCAGGCCTTGGCATTTACATGTCATTTTATGATTCAATATTTAGTTTTTACTGTTTTCGAAATTTCATTCTTACTTAAATATATAAAACAAGCCAATTAACCCTATTATAAAACCAATCAACAATTATTAAACTCCAACTAAAATTAGATTTAATAATTTTACATTATCAAATAAAAAGCCTATGAAACATTTATTACTATCTGCATTTGCTATATGTTCGTTTACATATAGCCAAGCACAACAAGCCCCTTATCAAGAGCCGCTTACAAACATGAAAGGCAGCGACTACAAGTTTACAGTAGTAAAATCTTTAGATGCTAATGCTGTTCAAAACCAAGGACAAACAGGAACTTGTTGGTCATTCTCATCAATGTCGTTTTTTGAAAGCGAATTAATAAGAATGGGAAAAGGGAAAGATTTCAACTTTGCCGAAATGTATATTGCTCGTAAAGCATATCCATTAAAAGCCGATAACTATGTGCGTATGCACGGTCGCGCAAACATGGCCGAAGGTGGTGGATTTTCGGATGTTGTAAATGTGATGAAAAAATACGGTTTAGTTCCTGAAGAAGTGTATCCTGGGAAAAAAAACCCAAAAGAACCTCATAATCACTCAGTTTTAGAAGCAACCATTAAAGGGATAACATCTGCAGTAGCTGACGATAAAAACAATAAAATTGATTTTGAAGCAATGCACAATGCTGTAGAAAGTACTTGTGATGCTTTTTTGGGTAAAGCTCCTGAAAAATTTACTTACAAAGGAAAAGAGTATACTCCAAAGTCTTATGCTGAAGCAACAGGAATAAACCCTGATGATTATGTGTTTTTAACTTCTTTTACTCACCATCCATTTTACAGTAAATTTACATTAGAAGTTCCCGATAACTGGAACTGGGACCAAATGTATAATTTACCATTAAATGAATTTCAGGAAGTAATGCAAAGTGCCATTAATAATGGCTATACATTTGCCTGGGCCGCAGATGTGAGTGAAAAAGGGTTTAGATTCAAAGAAGGTTTGGCAGTTGTTCCTGAAATGCCATTTTCTGAAATGAGTGAAGCGGAAAGAGCTGATTTGGTTAAAAAACCGCATACTCAAATGAAAGTAACTCAAGAGAATCGTCAAATAGCATTTGATAATTACGAAACTCAAGATGATCATGGAATGCATGTAGTTGGCTTGGTTAAAGATCAAAACTCAACCCCATATTACATTGTAAAAAACTCTTGGGGTAAAGACAGAAACGAATGTGATGGTTATTTTTATGCTTCTGAGGCTTACGTTTTATATAAAACAACAAGTATCATGTTACATAAAAAAGCAATTCCGGCAGCAATAGCAAAAAAATTAGGTATTGTTCAATAAGCGTTAAAATAAACTAATTAAAAGCCCTTAGTGAAAAACTTTCACCAAGGGCTTTTAATTTTATACTAATTTTGAAGGAAATAAAATTTTGTAATGGAGGAAAATACATCGAACGAGAATCGAAAAAAATCTGGACTGTTGTGGATACTAATTGCACTTTTAGCAATTACGAATGGTGTTACATTTTGGATGTATACGCAAGAAAAAAACAAAGCTGCAAATGAAATTATTGTAAAAGAACAAGTGATTGTTGAACGTGATAATGTGAAAGAAGAATTACTTCAGTTACAAAAAGATTACGGTAATTTACAAACCAGTGACAAAGCGTTACAGGCTGAAATTGAAGCTAAAAAAGCTGAAATTGCTCAATTGCTGGAAGATGCAGAAAAACATAAAGGCGATGCCTACATCATATCTAAATTAAAGAAAGAATCTGAAACATTACGTCAAATTATGCGCGGGTATGTTAGAACAATTGATTCATTAGGCACTTTAAATAAAAACTTAATTGTAGAAAAAGATAATGTATTAAAAGAACTAGATTCTGAAAAAGGTAAAACAACGACGTTAAATAAAGAGAAAGAAGATTTAAAAGCTACTATTCAAAAAGGATCAATCTTAACTTGCTTTAATATTGTGGCAAAAGGCGTGAAATTTAAAAATGGCGGTAAAAAAGAAAGTGAAACCAGTAAAGCATCTCGCACTGAAAAAATCAAAGTGTCGTTTTCTTTAGGAGAAAACAAAATTGCAAAAGCAGGAGAAAAAACAGTATTCGTGAGGATTGTTACTCCCGATGGTAAAGAAATGGCAAAAAATTATGATGATAACTATCGTTTTAGCTTTGATAAATCAAGCGGGTACTATGCAGGAAAACAAGCTTTGAATTATGCTAATACTGAAATTAGTGGAGTAACTTATTGCGAAGGTAAAGATCCTTTAGTTCCAGGAAACTACATTATAGAAGTTGTTTGTGATGGAGTTATTATAGGTAACACATCATTACGATTAGATTAATCATTATCTTAAAATAAAAAAGTCCGATAAAATTTATCGGACTTTTTTATTTATTTTTTAGGTTTTGATGTTTGTGGCTTAGTAGTTTGTTTTTTTGCTGGCTCAGCAACAACTTCCCCCATTTTAATTTCTTCAGCTGGTTTTAGTTCTAACTTTGTATATTTTACTTTGCCTTTTACAACTTTTCCTCCCGTTTTAGGTTTAACACATGGTTTTGCTGTGTCTTTTGGAGTTGGCATTGCTCTTACTCCGCCCATGATACTATGATCAACTTTCACGTCACCTTTAATTGGTTCATGTGTTTGAGCGCTTGCAGATGAAACATTAAACAACCACATACCAAAAGTAAAATATAATATTACAGCAAATCTTTTTGTGAAATTAAACCCCTTAAACTCACTAAAAAAAGCATCAAAACTTAAAGAAGTGAGCTGCTGGGTTTCAAAACGACCACATACTTTTTCGTTTTGTTTTCCCGTAAAATATTCTTTGATCTCATCAATGGTTTTGTTGCTAAAATCAACCACAGTTTTCATGCATTTACCACAAAATGCACCTTGTTCGTTTGGTGTCATGCCGTCCCAGTTTTCGTGACAAGGTTTTTGAATTGAAATTTCCATAATTAATGTTTTTACAATTTAGATGCCAGTGAAAAACAAATTCCATAAACCAACTCAAAAAATATGTTAATCCCTTAATTAATAGGGGAATATATGAATGTAAATAATCCTCGAAAGTTTGTAGTTTTTTATGGAAAAAAGGAAAATAACCAGAAGTATGATTAAAACTACCCAAATAGTGGGAATGTTTGGCAAAAAGTAATAAAGCAGCAAAAAGGTTATAATACCTTGTACAACTGCCAATCCATAACTGATATACATGGCTCCTAAAAAATAACCAGGCTCTCTGTCAAAATAATATTGGCACTCTTCGCATCTATCATTCATAATAGGTAATTCTATAAAATGTTTCCTTTTTTGGTACACACTGCCTTTTCCACAATTAGGACATTTTTCTTTTAGAATTAATTTTAATAAATTCTCTTTTGTTGATTTTAAATTATTCATGACTCTTTTATTTATCGTTAAAATTACAATTAGAGTGATCATAACTCTTTAATTAAAATAACATTATATAGCACAATAAAGACATTTTAGTATATTTATGTGGTGAAAAAAACACTTCCGATATATAATATCAAGCACTTTAAAGAAGAAGCATTAAATACTGATTTTTACGCCAACTATTTCGCTCCTCATATAAAACATCATCACATTGTATCAGAACCTCACAAACATGATTTTTACTTAATCGTATTATTTACAAAAGGCAGGGGCACACATGAAATAGATTTTAATACTTATGATATAAAGCCGGGAACTGTTTTTTTAATGAGACCGGGTCAAATGCATCACTGGATTTTAAATAAAGATATTGATGGATATGTGTTTTTTCACACTGGAAATTTTTATGATAAGGGCTTTACTTTGTTAAGTATTTTAGATTATCCCTTTTTCAATTCTACACATAATCCTCCGATGGTTATTCTTAAAAAGAAAACCTTTGAAGAATTAGAAAAGTTTTTTAAATTAATTGTAGAAGAATATCAGTCTAATGAACTTATGAAATATGAGAAAATTCATTCTCTGATTTCTTTAGTATATATAGAATTATCAAGACACTATTTACCAGCAACAAAAATTAAAAATAAAGCCTATTTATTAAAACTTAGGAAACTGGAACAGCTTATAGATATTTATTATAAAACCAAGAAATATCCTCACGAGTATGCCAATTTAATGAATATGAGTGAAAAACATTTAAATCGAATTTGTAAAGAATGTTTAAACAAAACTACCACTGAACTGATTGCTGAACGAATTATTATAGAAGCAAAGCGTTTATTAATACATAAAAAGTATAACGTTTCCGAAATAGCCTCATTGTTAGGTTTTGAAGACAACTCTTATTTCGCCAGATTTTTCAAAAAGAATTGTGGAGAAACACCTATTCATTTTTTAAAAAAATACTTGCATGAAAGTTTCTGAAAATATACTTAAGTGGGGCATGAGGCTTTATCCTCCCTTGCTGCTACAACGCATTTGGATACAAAATATTTATTCGGGATTTACAGAAGCTCATGTGAAAATAAACAGAAGTTTATTTACGCTTAATTTTGGTAAAGCCATTTTTGGCGGAACAATCTATTCGGCCACCGACCCTTTTTATGCGATGTTGTTTGGGCAAATATTAAAACATAAAGGCTATAATATTAGTGTTTGGCTAAAAAGTGCAAGTATTCAGTTTTTAAAGCCAGGTAGAACAGATTTGTATTATCATATTAAGATCACGGATGATATGATTAAAGAAGCTGAAGAAGAGTTAACTAGTAAAGGAGTTTTTGTGAAAACCTATAGCATCGAAATTTATTCCAAATCAAATGAATTGTATGCAAAAGCTAAAAATGAGATTTATATCAGGAAAAAATAAACACAATATCTGAAATAATCTTATACTTTTGAGCTTTCAAAAATTATAGTCTTTTTAAAATCAATCTATGTCAATCAGCCAAAAACTTAAAGAACGCAACGGAGAAATGTGCGAACTATGTAATAGCGAAACAGCTACTCATGAATATACTGTATCTCCAAAAAATGATGAATCTATAGAAAACCAAGTTGCTATTTGTAATACTTGTTTAGAGGCCATTGACAGTAAAGATGCTGGTTTCCACTGGCGTTGTTTAGAAGGTAGTATTTGGAGTCCGGAACCAAGTGTACAAGCTTTAAGTTATAGAATTTTACAAAACTATAAAGAAGAAGACTGGGCTAATAACTTAATCAGCTCTGTTGACCTAGATGAAAATATTATTCAATGGGCAATCAGCGCATTTGAGGTTGCTGATGTTCATAAAGATGCCTTTGGAAATGTTTTGGAAAATGGAGATACGGTTGTGTTAACTCAAGCCTTAAATGTAAAAGGAACAAATTTTACCGCATCTAAAGGAACTGTAGTTAAAAAGATAAAATTAGTTCATGATAATCCTGAGCAAATTGAAGGAAAAATCAATGAGCAAATGATTGTTATTCTTTGTAAATACGTGAAGAAAAATTAATCTTCACATTCTCCTCATTAAGCTCATAATTTCTATTTTACTAAATTACTTGTGAGACATAAAGATATAATGGCATACCAAAAGTAATATTTAAAGGAAATGTTACTGCTAGTGCCATGGGTAAATAAAGTCCCGGATTGGCTTTTGGTATTGCAATTTTCATAGCAGCAGGAACCGCTATGTATGATGCACTAGCTCCTAAAACAGCTAAAATAAATCGGTTAGAAATATCGTCTGTAACAAAAGAACTCAAAAAGGCAACAGCCGTTCCATTGACTAAAGGTATTATAATTGCAAACAACAAAGGGAACCATCCGTTTCCAACAAAAGAGTTTAATTTTTTACCACTAGTAATTCCCATGTCTAATAAAAATATGGCTAAAAATCCTTTGAAGATATCATTTGTAAAAGGCTTTATTCCTTCTGCTTGTTTTGCATTTGCTAAAAGGCCTATTATTAAACTTCCCAGTATCAGTAATACACTTCCATTAGTAAAAGAATGTTTTATAACTGATAGCTTATTAGTTGTTTTACTTTCTTCTTTATTATAAATAGACATTAGAATTAATCCCGCAATAATTGCAGGTGACTCCATAAGTGCCATAATAGCAACCATATGGCCATGAAGTTGTAATTTTTGATTATCTAGATAAGAAACTGCCGTAACAAATGTTACTGCACTCACAGAACCATACGCAGCGGCGATAGCGCCTGCATCATAAATATTCAGTTTGCGTTTCAAAATAAAAAAAGTATAAACAGGTATCAGTAAAGAAATTCCTATTCCAAAAAGCATAGACCATAAAATCTCCACACTAAACGTTTCATGTGATAACTCTTGTCCACCTTTAAATCCAATGGAAAACAACAAGTAGAGGGAAATAAATTTAGAAGAATTAGGAGGGATTTCGAGGTCGCTTTTTAATTTAACTGCAATTACACCTAAGATAAAAAAAAGAAAAGCTGGGTTTGTGATATTTGAAACAAGTAAATCTAAATTCATATTTGAAATTTGTTATTATTAGTTTTTGAAATGATTTTGCTTTATTTATGGATTACATACATCACAGTACATAGGGTCTTCAGATTTTCTACCATGAGGGTGCAATTTTTCCTCGGTAAATTTACATGATTGGCATTCTAACACATGGAGCAATGTGGATCGAGTTGGATTCCCACAATTATCACACAATAATCCCGGCCTAGCATCAACTATAGAATAGCCCGGCATTTTACACATAGGACAAAGTGTGTTGACTTTCACCAATAGTTTTTCAATTGCCTTTTCAATTACTTTCATTCTTGTTGGATTATACAGAGCCCTCATATCGGTTTCTGCATAAATTTTATCATATTTATTAATTAAAAGATTGAAAGTAAATTTCAGTTCTATAGAAGTAGTAATACCCTTAAAAATATCCTCATTACTGTTTTTTGATTTTCTAAGAATAAGGCCATGTGAGGGAAATTTTACAGATTTAGCAAAATCTTGAAGTTCTTTATAAGTTCTAACTTCCGAGCCATTAAAATTGGTATCTGTACTAATTTCTCTGGCAATAAACTCCAAATTATTTTTTTTGTCAAGTAACATTACAACCTCTGAGTCAGCGTGTGCAAAAAACATAGAAGGATGTTGACCAAAGGAACCTTCGTTTGAAACAGCCATATCACATCCGGTTTTTTCAATGGCCATTAAGCATTTCTGTCTGGCTGTTTCAACAGGATCAGCTGTTCTTTGTACTTCTCCGGTAAATGTACCTAACAAATCTGTATCAATATCTGCAACAAAGCATTTTACATTTAATTCTTTTTCGAGTAAAGGAGCAATCACTAATTCTTTTTTATGCTTCGTGGCAATAACCAAATTTCTACCTTTAAACATATAAAGTATCATTTTTAATGCGATAAATCATTTGGTTGAAAAGCTGGTTAAAAGTTAATTTTTTCTTCGCTACTGTCCGATTCTATTGAGTTTTTATAGCTGATTATAAGAGAAGTTATTAAATAAATTAATGTAACTGCAACAATAACAAATATTACTTCTACTAATATCTCAGTAGCTGATTTATTTTTTTTATCATCCACTCCGTTTGAAGGAGAAACCAATCCTGCAACAATCAATAGAATAGTTGTAAACAAGGGTTTATAGTCTGATTTTGAGTTTATCATTTAAATTAATTTTAATTAATTATTGTTTTTCAATATTACCTACCTGACCGTTAAATCTTTTATAAACTCTATCAGGTGCTGTAATCATTAATACTAAAATGTTTTCGGCAAATGCAAGTAAAAGGCAGACTATAACAATGTCATTAGTTAACTCAAAATATTCATTTGTAAAAATATTAGTGGCTTTAAAACAAATCAACAAAGCGATAAATGCTGCTGCCAGATAGGTAGTTTTTTTTTTATTTCTTGTCATTTCTGATTTTTTTATAAAATTATTGACTATTATTCATATATTTTTATTTATACTTTTAATATTATATATTAATAATTTTTATGTTTTTTGTGACAAAAAAACCAGCATTGTTTATTGCTGGTTTTATGAAAAATTAGATGGAACTATCGCCAACCTCCTCCCAACGCTTTATAAATATTAACCATAGCGTTCATTTGTTGTTTCTTTGTTTCCACTAATTCCATTTTTGATTCCAAAGCATCGCGTTGTGTTAATAACACTTCCATGTAATCTGCCCTAGCCGATTTAAATAAAGTATTAGATATGTCTATCGATTGTGTAAGCGTTTCAACCTGCTTATTCTTCAAATCATAACTTCTCTTTAAATTATTAATATTTGAAAGTTGATTCACCACTTCGATGTGCGCGCGCAAAATTGCACGCTCATAGTTGTAAACGGCCTGTACTTGTTTAGCATTAGCAGAGTAGAAATTTGCTTTAATCGCATTTCTGTTAATTAAAGGTGCCACTAAATCTCCTGCTAAATTATATAACAAAGATTGTGGAGTTTGTATTAAATACTGCGGATTAAATGCTCGATAACCAGCGCCAGCAGTGATAACAAACGATGGATAAAATTCAGCCTTTGCTACTCTCACATCTAATTTAGCAGCCACTAAGGCTTGTTCAGCTTGTTTTATATCAGCACGATTAGATAATAACTGTGATGGGATGCCGGAATAGATTGTATCAATTACTAAATCTGTAAAGTCTTTAGAGTTTCTAGCAACGGGCTGAGGAAAACGACCAACTAAAAAATTAATTCGATTTTCAGTTTCAGTAATCTGTTGCATGATATCATATTGATGACTTTGTGTTTTTAAAACTTCTGCTTCAAATCTTCTTACAGCTAACTCCGTAACTCTGGCAGATTGTTTTTCAAGTTTCACAATTTCCAGTGAACTCTGATACAATTCAATATTCTTTTTTAAAATGTCTAACTGGTTATCTAGGGCTACTAATTCATAATATGAATTGGCAATTTCAGAAATCAAGTGAGTAACCATGAAATTTTTACCTTCAATAGTAGATAGATATTTATATAACGCTGATTTTTTTGCATTACGTAATTTTTTCCAAATATCTATTTCCCATGACACATTAACTCCAAACATATAGTTTTGTAAAGGATCTGGAAAAGCCTTACCAGGAATTATCTCATTAGTAGCGTCACTTGCCCCCTGACTTGTGTATCTACCAACTTTTTCGGCTCCAATACCCAAACCTGCATTCATAAAAGGTAAAAAAGCACCTCGTCTAGCCTTAACTTCATTTTTAGCAATTTGTATTTCTTGCATAACAATGTTTAATTCCTGGTTTTTTTTCAAAGCAGAATCGATTAAAGCACAAAGTTGAGGATCTTTAAAAAAATCTTTCCATTTAGTTTTAGCAGTATTTAAACTATCTGTTGAGGTACCATAACTTGCTGGAACCGACTTGTTTTCGGTTTTATTAACGATGGCTAAATTTTTACAAGCCAAAACTGTTAGAGATATGGAAGCAATACCTGCATATCTGTATATTAGTGATTTAATGTTCATTTTCATCATTGTCTTGTGTTTGAGGGAAACTATCCATTTTATGAACTAAATCTTCTGTTAAAGAACTGTCATCTTCATTTTTAATTAGTTTACGCCCTTCAGCTATTGAACCAAAAATGTAATATAAACCCGGAACGATAATCACACCGAAAATAGTTCCAAATAACATTCCTCCTAACGCAGAAGATCCAATTGTTTTATTACCAATAGCCCCTGCTCCATGAGCAATTACAAGGGGAATTAATCCGGCAATAAATGCAAAAGATGTCATTAAAATTGGTCGAAAACGTACTTTTGCGCCTTCAATAGCTGCATCTATAACGGTAGCGCCTTGACGCTGCTTTTGAACTGCGAATTCTACAATTAAAACAGCATTCTTACCAAGCAAACCAACTAACATTACTAATCCTACCTGTGCATAAATATCATTTGCTAAACCCATACCTTTAATAAGCAGGAACGAACCAAATACCCCGGCCGGTAATGAAAACACAACTGATAATGGAATGATAAAGCTTTCGTATTGAGCGGCTAATACAAAGTATACAAACACTAATACAATAATGAAAATATAAATTGCTTCATTTCCACGACGGGTTTCATCATAAGAAAGCGCAGCCCAATCAATGTCATATCCATGCGGTAAAGTTTTTGCCGCTACTTCTTTTACGGCTGCAATAGCCTCACCGCTACTATATCCCGGAGCTGGTCCACCTCTAATAGCAGCAGTATTGTACATGTTATAACGGTTAATTTCATTGGCACCTTGTTTTTTATGAATTTTCATAAAGGCTGAGAAAGGCACCATTTCATCACGATTGTTTTTAACATATAAATTCATGATATCAGTAGGTAACTTTCTAAATTCCGGTGCTGCCTGAACAAACACTTTAAAAAATCGTTGATACTTAATAAACCCTAGTTCGTAAGTACTTCCAACAAAAATAGAAAGTGTGTTCATGGCATTACCTATTGTAACTCCCTTTTGCATAGCGGCTTGGTTATCAATTTCGATTTCGTACTGAGGATAATTTGCGCTAAAGAATGTGAACAAGCCTGTTATCTCTTTGCGTTTTCTCATTTCGTTCATGAAATCAGTAGTTACTTTTTCCAACTGTTTATAATCGCCACTATTAGTTTTATCTAACAACTGCAATGCAAAACCTCCGGCGGCACCAAATCCGGGAACAGCAGGTGGGTCAAAAAATTCGATAGTAGCACCGGGAATCTCTTTTGCTTTCTGTTCTAATTCCTCTATAATTTCACTCACCGAGTGATCTCTTTCCGACCAGGGTTTTAAGTTAATTAAACAAGTACCGGCATTAGATCCACGTCCTTCGGTTAGTACTTCATAACCTGCAATAGACGAAACTGATTTAACTCCTTCAACTGTATTAATTACCTCAACCAATTTATTCGATAAATCATTAGTTCTTTCTAGTGTAGAGCCTGGAGGTGTTTGGATAATAGCATATAACATACCCTGATCTTCGCTAGGAATAAAGCCAGAAGGTAAACTATTACTGATTCCAATAATACCAAGAGCAAACACCACAAATAATCCAACTGTAATGATTTTACGGTGTGCTATTAATTTCAGTAACCAAACATATTTACCGGTAAGTTTTTCAAAACCACTGTTAAAGCTATCTAATAATCTATTCATCCAAGTTTTCTTTCTTGGTTTACCATGATTGTTTTTTAATATCATGGCACATAATACAGGTGTTACGGTTAAAGCCACAATACCAGATAATACAATTGAAGAAGCCATGGTAATAGAAAACTGGCGATAGAAGGTACCAACTGGTCCTGTCATAAATGATACAGGCACAAATACGGACACCATTAATAAGGTAATGGCAATAACGGCACCACTGATTTCACCAATTACTTTTCTAACAGCATTATACGGAGAGAGATGTTCTTCTTCCATCTTAGCGTGAACCGCCTCGACGACGACTATTGCATCATCTACCACAATACCAATGGCCAATACAAGGGCAAAGAGCGTTACCATATTGATAGTAAGTCCGAAGAGTTGCATAAAGAAAAACGCGCCAATTAAAGATATAGGTACTGCAAGTGTAGGAATTAATGTTGAACGCCAATCTCCTAGGAAAATAAACACCACTAATGCCACTAATATAAAAGCATCTCTTAATGTATGAACTACATTTTCGATAGATGCATCCAAGAAGTTAGAAACGTCGTAACTAATTTCATATTCCATTCCGGGAGGAAAAGATTTCTTTAAGTCTTCTAATTTTTCTTTTACTTTTTCAATTACCTCACTGGCATTACTTCCGTAGGTTTGTTTTAATATCAAAGCAGCAGATGGATGTCCATTCATGCTTGAATAAATATCATAATACTCACTACCTAACGAAACAGTTGCAACATCTTTCAATCGCAAATTTTCGCCATTAGGATTAGATCGGATAATAACGTTTTCATATTGCTTTGGGTCATTAAAACGATCGGTGTATGTTAACACATATTCTAATGCCTCGGCTTGTTTGCTATCTCCTCTACCAATACGTCCCGGTTTTCCAATAATACTTTGATCATTTAAAGCTTCCATCACTTCATCAGGAGAAACTTTATATGCACGCATACGATCAGGATTTAACCAAACACGCATTGCATACTGACGGCTTCCCAATATTCTTACTTGACCAATACCATTAATACGTTGCAATTCAGGAACCATGTTTACACCCGCATAATTGAATAAGAATTTCATGTTGGCATTTTTATCTTTACTGTAAAGATTTACATACATCAACATGCTTGGAATTACCGGAGTAATAACAACTCCTTCTCTTTGAACTAATATTGGTAAACGATTGGTTACTTGTTGCACACGATTAGATACCTGCACTAGAGCCTGATTAATATCTGTTCCTGGATTAAAAACAACCTGAATGTTTGCTTCGCCCGCACTGGTTGCATCAGATGTCATATAACGCATACCCCATGCGCCGTTAATAGACT
Source organism: Bacteroidia bacterium (assembly GCA_035439445.1). Taxonomy (GTDB): domain Bacteria; phylum Bacteroidota; class Bacteroidia; order B-17B0; family Aurantibacillaceae; genus UBA4416. Next base: position 50,993 of record DAORKG010000004.1, on the reverse strand, counting down.
GTTCAAGAGGAATAATAACCGATTCTGCTAACGATTTAGCACTTGCTCCTGGATAAGAAGCACTTACCATTACCACAGGGGGAGCAACCTCAGGGAACTGTGATGTTGGTAATGTTTTTATTGCCAGTGTTCCTATAAATAATATCACCAGTGATATTACTATAGCCAATACTGGTCTTTGAATGAATTTATTAAACATAAACTTTTATTTAATGATGATTTTATTCAACATATACTTTTAATTTTGGAAGTACAGTTTTTGGATTCTCGTACGTGTATGTGATTTTATCATTATCTTTTACTTTACGGATACCTTCTAAGAGAATTTTCTCGTTTTCATTAAGGCCGTCTTTTACAACATACAAGTCTGGCATTTCAGAAGCAATTGTGATTTCTCTTGAATGAACAACACTATTTTTGTCAACAACAAAAACGTATTTCTTTTCTAAAACTTCATAGGTGGCTTTTTGAGGAATAATAATTGCGTTTTTTAAAGGAATCCCCATTTCAATATTTCCGGTTTCTCCATGTCTCAACAATCCTTTTGGGTTTGGAAATGTAGCTCTAAAAGCTATGTTACCGGTTTCGTTATTAAAGTCTGCTTCAATTGTTTTTACTTCCCCAGGATATTCAAACAGTTGATCATTTGCCATTAAGAGATTTACTTTCATTAAATTCTCCTCTGTAGCATGTGTTTTGTAGTTTAAATATTCAGCTTCAGGAACATTAAAATAAACCCACATTTGACTATTATCTGATAGTGTGGTTAGCAAATCTCCTTCATCAACTAAACTACCAAGCCTAACCTGAAAATGATCCATAATTCCATCAAACGGGGCTTTAATCTCTGTAAACTGTAGATGTGTTTGCGCAAGAGATAATTCAGCTTTTGCCTTATCGAATTTAGCTTTTGCTAACGCTAGCTCATTAGGAGATACAACATTCTTTTCAGATAATTGCTTTGTGTTCTGATATTCAATCTCTGCAAAATTTGCTTCAGCCTGTGCTTTTTGTAATTCAGCGTTATAAATCAAAGGCATTATTTGAAACATGGTTTGCCCCTTTTTCACAAACTGTCCCTCATCAACATAAATATTCTGTAAATAGCCTTTTTCAAGTGCTCTCAATTCAATATGCTGTATTGATCGAATTTGGCAAACATAATTTCTCGTTATAAGAGTATCTTTTTTTAAAGGGGATGTTACCAAAAACTTTATTTCTTCTTCTTTTTCTTCCTTATTGGATTTGCAGCTTGTACCAAATAAAACAGCACATAAGCTACATAAAATGAGGCTTTTTCTCATAATAAAATGATTTAATTTTAACTATAAATAAATGTTGATTTTGCTGAATAGCTGATGGCTATAGAGGGAATTTCTACAATCTGAAATTTCCAAGGCAAGCGTAAATAGGAACGCCCTGATATAAAGATAAAACAGTAAAATGTTTTAAAAACAATCTATTAATGTGTTTTTCCGGATGGAACCTGAAATAGTTTATTCCAAAAATGTTACTAATAACATTGAATAATTTATTATCATGATAGTCATCTTCAGATTCGTTTATAAAATCAAGGCTGAAAAATGAATGCTGAGTAATTGAACTACTAAGTTCTACTTGAGAATTGTGGTGTGATTTCTTATTTGAATGTAAATAGTGATAATCCGATTCTCCTACAAAAAGAATTGTAAAAAGACTAATCAGAGTATATACTATCACTTTATTCATAATCAATTCCTTTAGTTTTTACAAAAACTAGAGTTTAGATAAGACGTCACAAATTTACTAACATGGTAATATAATTTATATTTATATTTGTTATCGTTAACATAAAATATTTTTATGAATTATACCTTACATCAATTACAGGTTTTTGCTAAAGTGGTTCAAACAAAAAGTATAACTAAAGCTGCAGAAGAGTTATACATGAGTCAACCGGCAGTTTCCATTCAGTTAAAAAACTTACAAGATCAGTTTGAAATTCCGCTAACTGAAGTTATTGGAAGGCAACTATATATTACTGATTTTGGAAAAGAAATATATGGAATGGCAGAAAGAATCATAAACGAAGTATATGCTATCAATTACAAAACAATGTCTTACAAAGGTTTTTTAACCGGAAGGCTTGTTATTTCTGTTGTTTCGACGGGAAAATATGTTATGCCGTATTTTTTGAACGAGTTTCTGAAAGAAAACGAAGGCATTGATTTGGTAATGGATGTGACCAATAAGTCCAAAGTAATAAGTAGTTTACAAAATAACGAGGTTGATTTTGCTTTAGTTTCGGTTGTTCCCAGAGACATTAAAGTATTCAAAGAAACCTTAATGGAAAATCACTTATATGTTGTTGGAGGTAGAAATGAACAATTGCCAAAGCATACCATTAGTAAAAATGAATTGAAAGAGATGCCTCTTATATATAGAGAGGAAGGATCAGGGACACGGCATGTAATGGAATCCTATTTCAGTAAGCATAAAATCAATATAAGAAAGAAAATGGAGCTTACAACAAACGAAGCTGTAAAACAAGCTGTGATAGCGGGTTTAGGTAATTCTATTATGCCACTTATTGGTTTAAGAAATGATTTATTGACAGGTGATTTAAAAATTCTACCAACAGTTGGGTTTCCTATTAAGTCTCAATGGCAATTAATTTGGTTACAAAGCAAAAAAATGTCTCCGGTAGCACAAGCTTATATCGATTATCTTAAAAAAAGTAAAAATGATATTTTAAGAAATAAGTTTTCTTGGATTGATGAAATACCAATTGAAATAGGTTCCAAGCCTCAAAAATCAGGTAAAATGAAAGTAAAGAAATAAAAAAACCGCTGAAAAATCAGCGGTTTTTTTGCTATGTGCGCATGAAGGGACTCGAACCCCCACCCTCACGGACCAGATCCTAAGTCTGGCGCGGCTACCAATTACGCCACATGCGCTTTAGGGCATCAAATATAATTAAGTTTATTAAATTATACAACTTTATACAAACTTCTCTTTCAGTTTTTCTAGCATTTCAGGGTAGTTTACAAGATTTTTAATATACGTGGAGCTTTTCATTGCTTTTATATGACTCTCAATATTTCTGGCTTGTTTATATGATAAATTCGGAATTTCGAAAAACAAAGCCCAACTATTATCTTTAGATGTGAAACAACCTGGAAACTTCTTTGACTTATGATCCTGCAATCTTTCCATAAGATTTAAACAGCTTCCAATGTAGTACTTATTTAAATTTTCTGAATACAAAATGTAAACATGAGCCATGAAAATATAATTTGGATTCGGAAACGGCTACCATCCCGATAGCTATCGGGAACGCCACATGCGCGTTAGGATGTCAAATATACGAAATTTTACAATTTGTATATTATTTAAGCCTAAAAAACCTCAAAATTCCTTAATATTTTTTTAATTTGTAGCTCATTAAAACCCAATACTATGTACGGCAATTTTCAAAAACATCTACAAGACCAGTTAAACGAAATAGAATCAAACGGCTTATTTAAAAAAGAGCGTGTAATTATTACTCCACAAGGCGCTGCTGTTAAAGTAAGCGATGGGAAAGAAGTGATTATTTTTTGTGCCAACAACTACTTGGGTTTATCATCTCATCCAAAAGTAATTGAAGGAGCTAAAAACGCACTAGATACTCATGGCTACGGCATGTCATCTGTACGTTTCATTTGCGGGACACAGGATATACATAAAACATTAGAAAAAAAGATTGCAAACTTCTTAGGGCAAGAAGATACTATATTATACGCTGCTGCTTTTGACGCCAATGGTGGTGTTTTTGAGCCATTATTTGGCGAAGAAGACGCTATCATTTCTGACGAGCTAAATCACGCATCTATTATTGACGGGGTGCGTTTATGTAAAGCACAACGTTACCGTTACAAAAACTGTGATATGGCAGATTTGGAAGAGCAATTAAAAAAAGCTCAAGCACAACGTTACCGTATCATTGTAACAGATGGTGTATTTAGTATGGATGGCTTTGTAGCTCCTTTGGATAAAATTTGTGATTTGGCAGATAAATACAATGCTTTAGTGATGGTAGATGAAAGTCACGCTAGCGGATTTATTGGCAAAACAGGTCGTGGAACAGTAGAGTTGAAAAATGTGATGAATCGTGTAGATATTATTACCGGAACATTAGGTAAAGCATTAGGTGGTGCCATGGGAGGATTTACAACCGGTAAAAAAGAAATTATTGAAATTTTAAGACAACGTTCTCGTCCCTATTTATTTTCCAACTCACTAGCTCCTAGTATTGTTGGTGCCAGTATAGCTGTATTTGACATGTTGAGCGAAACTACTGAGTTGCGTGATAAATTAGAGTGGAACATTAATTACTTTAAAAAGGGATTAAAGCAAATTGGTTTAGAGTTTAAAGAAGGTGATTCTGCAATTGTACCGGTGATGTTATACGATGCTAAATTATCGCAAGTGTTTGCCGATAAATTATTACAAGAAGGCATTTATGTAATTGGATTCTTCTTCCCGGTAGTTCCAAAAGGACAAGCTCGTATTCGTGTGCAATTATCCGCTGGCCATACTCAAGAACATTTAGATAAAGCATTAGCTGCTTTTGAAAAGGTTGGAAAAGAATTAGGCGTGATTAAGTAAAACTAATAACATAATTAAAAAGCCTTGTAAATTTACAAGGCTTTTTAATTTAAAATATTCTTATTTCCGTGGCGCCGTAACCATAGTCTTTATATGACGCATCAAAATATTCAATGCCATCTACTGTTTTTAAAATCGCTAATATCTCTTGTTTCAGTTTTCCATTTCCAACTCCATGAATCACTATTAATTTTTTAATGCCATTGCTTAAAGCATATTGCAATTCTTTTTCAAAACGTTCTAGTTGTATGGATAGGATTTCGTAATTAGTCAAGTTTTTATGTGAATCAATTAACTCTTCAATATGTAAATCAATTTCTTTGGTTAAATCTTTTATACGTTGCTTAGCAACTGATGTTTTTTGTGGCTGCTTAAATTCCTTAATAGATTTTAAACGGGTCATGTCTTCCATCGTCAATGTTTTTTCAATGACTTCTTTATCTAAAAAATTATCTTTTAAAATGTAGGCATAAACAGGAAACTTAAATTCATTATGCTGAATTAAAGTTGATTGAGACATGATTTTATCATTAATGTATAAAATCTCAGCCAAAGGTATTTGAGATTTGTAATGCATGTTTTTATAAAACAAACATTCGATTTTGTGATAAGCATATTCTTTAAAAAAGTTTTTCTTTACTTGTTTTAAAAATACTTTTTGATATGCGCCAAGTTCTCCGTGTTTTAAGGTTTGAAAATATTCGTCATCTTTTACAGAGTATGAAAATAATACATTATAAGATGAAGAGTTAAATAAATAAAATTTGTAATCTGTAACTAAAGCAGGAATTTCATGATCAGGCTCAATGATAAAATAAATTGAATCAGATAAAATCGTTTCTAATTCTAATTCCATGTTTTCTACTTCAGGATTTAGAATCAATTCCGTATGAACAGGGACTAGATGTTTGCTAAGATATGGTATTTCGAAACCATCTTCCATTTCAACAAAAACCGTTTCTTTATCTTTAAAGCGAGTAATGGTTCCCTCCCCTACTTCGTTTAAAAATCTTACCTTATCTCCTATTCTTAGTTTCATTTCCTACAAATTTACTTTAAACGCACCATTTTCTTTTACCGAGTAAAACGGTATATCAAACTGAGCGCATTGCTTTTTTAATTTCTTTACAAATTTATAACTGTTAGAACAATCAGCAATAACAATTGGTTTAGTTTTATGATTAGTTACGAGCTCAATGGGCTTATCGTGACTAACTAAAACAACATTAGGATTTAAATCCTGTAAATTGGAATTGGAGTAGTTCCTTAAAATTAATACCGAATCTGTTTTAAATGCATCTGCATCTGCTGCTACTAATTTTAAATTGGAATAATTTAATAAATATGGTTTTACATATCTTTCAAAATCTTTTTTCGGTATGTTTTTAAAATTACCATAAACCGTATGTCCTACTCTTAATGCAAAAACAGATTGCTGTTTAACGTGGAACACTACCAACTCTTTTTGATGCGAGTTGTTGTAATTAATTATAACTGATGAGCTAATCCATGATATGATTAATAAACCAAACACTACAACCTGTTTGTAGCTTTTAGTTGATATAAAAATTAAAAACAGAATAAGTGTGGCCGTTAAAAAACAAAAATCAGTTTTTGAAAAAGAAATAAAATCAATATAGCCATAAGTTGGATTATCTGTTAATTGAGCAAGCCATAACATGAATGCTGTAAATATATTTATGATGTAAACTAATATATTACTTACAATTGCAATTTTAAAGAACACTAAAATTAACGCAGAAGCGCCCATTATTAAAAGGCTAATGGGAATGATAATCATGTTTGAAAACACAAACCATAATGGAAATTGATGAAAAAAATATAGTGATATAGGTAATGTAAAAAATGTTGCTGAAACCGACATTAAAACACCAGACCATGAAGTTTGTAATATTCTATTATCAAATACATACAATCTTTGAAGTTTAGGATATAAGTACATGATGCCAAAAACAGCACTATAACTCAATAAAAACCCCACATCTTTTATGAGATATGGATTGAATAACAATATTATAAAAGCCGATAATAGAAGTGTATTATAAGAATTTCCTTGCTTATAAAATGTTTTACCAAACAAAACCAAACTAAGCATAATAGCAGCTCTAAGGATAGAGGGAGAAAATCCGGTTACAAGGACAAATAACCATAAAAACAACATGACGAAAGCAAATTTCGTCTTCTTGTAATTATCATATTTGTCAAACAGAGAAAATAGAAATATTAAAACAGCATATAATACTCCCGTATGCATCCCTGAAACTGATAGAATATGTAAAGTACCAGAATGCGAAAAACTTTGTATTATATCGCTGTCAATTTCATCATCGTAACCAACCAATAAAGCTGAGCAAATAGAAAATGCTTCTTGAGATAACCCGCTATAACGAAGTATGGAGACCAATCGTGATTTTATATAAACTCCAATTTTAGAATAATGAAATCTAGCTCTCTCATTTATAACGCTCGTGTTTTTACTTTGTGCAAAAACAGTATGATATATGTTTTTACTTTCCAAAAACTCCTTGTAGTTAAATTCATTGGGGTTTTTAGGTTCAGTTAAATAGCTAAATCTTGAACGAATAAGTAATTTATCTCCAACATTTAGTTTTATAGATGAATCTTGCCTCACATAAACAATTGTTTTTCCTGTTGCGTAATGCCATTTTGTATGGTCATCAATAGCATTTACAGTAACATAAAGTTTAATGGTTTGTTCTGAAACAATTGGAATTTCGTCAATAATAGCCTCAAACTGCTGATGTTGATGATTCAAAAAATTAGAGTAATGGCTTGGGTTATTTTTGTCACAGTAAAAGAAACTAGATTCAAATGCCAGAAAAAACAAAAAAATATTTACAGAAAGAATAAACAGTTTTTTGGTTAGTAATAAATTTGACTTATAAAATTTTTGAAATAAAAAGGTCAATACTAAAAAAGAAAAAGAAACGAAAAAAATAAGGTGATTCTTTTGATATATGTTAGTGTATAAGGCCACTAAAATCCCCACGCAATAGGGAAGTAAAATTTTAAAAAAGGGAATTGATTTAAAATTTATCACATACTAAATGTAATAAAAAAGGACTATACTTTTAATCCAATAAATAAAATATCATCTGTTTGCTCATAAGAGCTCTGCCAGTCAGAAATTTCTTTTGTCAATTTTTCCTTCAGTTCAGGTAATGATAAATGATTGTTCATTAATAAAAACTGACGTAATCTGGCAGGATTATATTTTTTATTTCTATCTCCACCAAACTGATCGGTAATTCCATCGGTAAATAAAAACAAAAGGTCGTCCTTTTTTAGGGTAATTGTTTTAGTAGGAATCACGCTATCAAAATCTGCATATCCTCCAATATTTACATTTTCAGAGGTTAATGTAATCAGTTCATCATTAGAAATAATATATAATGGTCTGTTTGCATTTACATACTCGATTGTTGATTTTGTTTTATTGTAACAAATTAATGCAATATCTAATCCATCATTAATTTGTCCGTCAGCATTTTGGCTAAGTCTTATATTTATTTCTCTCCTCAAAAATTCTAGCATTTTAGCGGGACTATGATGACTTATGTTTTCATCAACAGATTCATTTAAAATACTACTAGAAATTAATGACATAAATGCTCCCGGAACGCCATGCCCGGTGCAATCAACAACAGCAACATATATTAAATCATTTATTTCTTTTATCCAATAATAGTCTCCGCTTACAATGTTGCGGGGTTTATAAAATAAACAGTAGTCAGAAAAATAATCAGACAAAACGTTTGTGTTGGGTAAAATTGTTTGCTGAATCCTTTGAGCATATTTTATACTATCAGTTAAGTCCTTATTTATACCTTGTATCAATACGTTTTGTAATTCTATTTCTTTCTTTTTGTTTTCAATTTCAGAGGTTCTGGCTTTAACCTGTAACTCCAGTTTTTGTTTGTCTCTTTTTAGTCGTTTTTCACGATTCACGATAAAGAAATATAGAAACGCTATAAAACACAATCCTACAAATAGATAAAATGTTTTGGTTAACCAAAAAGGTGGCGTGATACTAAAATGATATGTGTATTCTTTTGAGTTAGAAAAATCATTACTTAATGAAGCTTTTATAACTAAGCTATAATCACCGGAAGGGAGATTACGGTATGTAATTTCATTAGAACTAAACAGCTGAATCCAGTCTTTATCATAGCCAATCAATTTATAACTGTAATTCATTTGTTTTTGTTCTGCAATATTATCTGTGTTTAAAATAAACTGAATAGAATTATGAGTATAATCCAATTTGAGATCTTTAGGCATTTTATACCAATTATAATATCCATCGAAACTTAATGCCGAATAGTCACCTGAACTAAACAAAGAAGAGTCTGTCCAATCAATTTGTTTGTTTTCAATCAATATGCTATTTATGAAAACTGTAACAGGAATTTGGCTCGCTAGTTTTTCATTATCGTTAATGTTTTGATATTGGGTTAATCCTTCTACCGAACCAATCCAAATAAAACCATTATCATCAAAAACCGCTGTATTTGATTTATTATCATAAGAAGCAAAGCCTTGTCCTTTGTTATAAGATTTTATTTCCTTTATCTTGTTAAGATAGGTATCTATCTTTAGCTCATTAATACCATTATTAGTGATAAACCAAACAACATTCTCGGTCATTAAAATAGTATTGATACAATTGCTGCTAATTCCATCCTTAGTGGCAATTTTTTCAAATGTGTTTGTTTGTCCTTTCTCAAAATATCTGACTTGTAATTTATTTTTTAAAATGATAGTGCCAACATCTGATGTGCCCAACCACATATTACCATTCCAATCCTTAGCAATGGTTTGAACATTTTTAAAAATGGCATTTTCATTATTTACATAACCTGTTTTTGGATTTAATTTCCATACACCTTCATTAGATGTAATCCAAATATTATTTTCATCATCTTCTAAAATACAAGATACATTAAATGAATAGAGTTCTGTAATTGGAAAAGATGTTATAGAGAAGGTAAAATCTTTATTAATTATAACTCTATCTATTTTAGAAGCTCCTTGAAATCCAACCCAAATAGCGCCATTAGAGGCTTTATAAACATAAGACACAAAGTTTGAGCTTAAATTGTTTGTTTCGGAAATTGCTTTGGTAACTTGTAATTGTTTAGATGTGTTTTCTTTTGAAATAATACTTAACCCTCCGCCTACTGTTCCTAAAATAATATTACCATTATTGTCTTCGCAAATACTTTTTATAATAGACTCACTAATCCCTTGTTCCCAAAAACAACGAGTGAATTTTTTGTTTTTATATTTAAAAGCTCCGCCCCCATATGTTCCTGTCCATATAGAACTATCAGATGATTTAAAAACACTAATAACCTTTTCCTCTTCCAATCCTGACTTTTGGTTATAACTCAATGAACTCTTGTTGTTTACTACAACTAACCCATCGTTTAACGTACCAACCCAAAGATTTTGAAATTTATCTTGTTTAAAGCACAAGGGGTTGTTTCCAAAAAAACCTTGTCCGTTACTTAGCCAAGAAATTTCGCGTTTGTTAAAGGTGTTTTCATTTGTGTTTTTATCCAGAGGCACTTTTAAATATCCAAAACCATCTGTTGCCAAATATATATTTCCCTCATCATCTTTTTGAATATTAATGAATCGCAAAATATTATCTATTCCACTTACTATAGAATCCAGATTTAAATAATTTGCAGAAAACCCGGCACTATTAATAAAATCAAATTTGATTTCAGCTAAACCATTCCCCCAATCACTCACTAAAAGATTTTTTCTTCTGTCAAACTCTATTGAATAAATAGCATCACTTTTAAATAAATTGGACGAATTAAAATTAACTATACGAACGAGTTTGTTTTTAATGGTAGTAGAAGCTACTGAATTTTGGATTAACACAAACTTGGGAATTTTTGTAGAAATTGTTTTTTCAATAAAAAATAATCCCTTTTTATTTGTAGAAATCCATAAGTTACCATCTTCATCAAACTCTGCATCTGTAGGTCCTTGAGAAGTAATATTTGGGATTGCAATGGAGTCTAATTTGTAATTTGGCTTGGTAACATCCAGTAAATAATACCCTCTAGAAGTAATGATGTGTAATACTCCTTTGTCTTCTAATATCTTTTTAACGTTACCATTTATTTTTTTATAGATGTCTCTTGAGTCAATTTTGCTACCCGTGTATGCGCAAAATCCTTTTCGTGTTCCAATGAATAAAATATCATTAGAAAACAATAAGCTAGAAATTTCATTAGAGGGTAATCCGTTGGTTGTGGTAAAATTCTCGAAAGTTTTTCCATTAAATTTAGAAAGGCCATAATTAGTGCCTAACCACAAATTACCATATTGATCTTGTTCAATATATTTAACGGTAGACTGAATTAAACCATCTTTAACAGAGAATTTTTGAAGATTCATTTTTTGAGAAAATCCCATTAATGAACTTATCAAAACTAATAATATGACGTAGTGGTTTGTTTTCAAAATAATAGTTCACACAAGTTTAACTAAAAAATCAGACAAAACCACTTTATTTAGTCTAAAATAATGCCGTTAAACCGGCATGGATTTTTCCAATTCTCAGATCAAAGCTATTGCCTTGTTGTTTTCCTAAAGCATAGCTTAAATTAAAAATCCCTGCCTTGGTTTCAAAATTTATTCCGGCTCCTACGCTTATAGGAATATCGTCATACCTACTATTTACACTGTGATTTTCATACCAAGCACCTTCTGCAAATAAAAAAATGTTGGAGTTTTTTTCAAATAAGAAACGATATTCTAATGTTGGAATTACATAAGAAGAGGCATATATACTCTCTTCATCAAAACCTCTCAGGGTTCTTAATCCTCCTATTCTAAATAACTCGTTTTTATAGATCGTATTTCCAAATACACTTCCAAACTGGCTTGATATTTTAATGACATGGTTTTTTACAACATTAATATATCCTGCAAACATGCCTTCAAATTGATATTGAGACGTTTTTAAAGGAATTGTCGAATAGGCCACATCATTTATCTTTGGGTTTTTGCGAATTTGCCTGTTTCCTACAGAGCCCTGAACATTAACACTAATCCCTTTTTTAGGGTTAAACTTATAATCCAGTTTCTCTACAAAAAAACCTAAGCCATAAGCTTTAGTAATAACATCAGCGTATTCAGGTAAAACAGTAACATTCTCAAGACCTTTTGTAGTAATTAAATTAGCATTGCGTTGCTTATAAAAAGCCTTAATGTAATTTAGTCCGTTGAAGTAATAGTTTAAACCTAAACCGTTATTTACATCTAAAAACGTTGTGTCTTTTTTATAAATTTTAATATTATAATCAACGCCAACAGGTAAACCAGCAATATATGGATATATAACAGAAGCTTTTAAATCTTGTGTTTGTGTTTGTAGTCTCCGCCAGTTGATGTCAAATGTTTCTCCATTTCTTAAAATAGAGTTAACCAGTTTTATTTTTAAATCTCCGGTAAAAACTGTTTTCCCTTTATCATTTGGTAAAATGCCAACAATTCCATCAAACTGTGATGCCGTTTTTTTTTCTAAAAATAAGTACATCTTATTTTGCTTGTCGGTAAGTTGAATAATCGGTGCTTTTTTTTCGGCAACAAAAGGCAATTGTTTTATTTTTTTTGAAACCGCATAAAATGTTGAGGCACTATAAGGCATTCCATTCTTTATTCCCAAATACCTCAACAAAAATTTCTGACTTACTTTCCCTGTTCCTTCTGTAACAAGACTATCTAGTTTAATAAATATATTTTTCTCTATTTTAAGCTTTGCAGCAACTTGATTGTCTTGAAGCTGCACACTATCCAATTTTACTGAAACAAAAGGATATCCATTATCTTCATAATACACAATTACCTTTTCCATAAACCTCGATAACTCATTAAACTTAAACGGGCGGTTGGTAAAGAATTTTTCGTTGTACCCTAATTTACTCACAACTCCCTGGTCTTTTTGCGCATATTTCAACTTTATCCATTTATATTTTTCTCCAACATGAATAAAAGAAGTATAGTTTAACGAGCCCTGTTTTATACTATCCACACTGGCAGATATATATCCTTCATTAAGCAGTGAAACATATATTTTATTTACCTCAGCCGCAACAAACTCCTTATTGGTAAACTCGTTTTTATATTTTATCTTTTTAAATATAAGTTGACTATCGGTATTTATAACTTTAAGTTTATAGACAGTTTGAGCTGCAAGCGGCAATGTTGCCACAAATATGAAAACAAAAAAATATGTTAATTTATATATCAACGGTAATAGCTTCTAAGGTAATTATTTTTACCTTCACAGTAAATTATTTAATACTTTAAAACGAATGAAACGAGTTATTATTATTGGAGCAATTGGTTTATTTGCTTTATTATTGATGGGTTATGGTTGCAGTAAACGCAACTCTTTTGTTGACTTAAATGAAACAGTGGTTGCTCAATGGCACCAAGTTGAAAGTCAATATCAACGTCGGTTAGATTTGATTCCAAATATTGTAAAAACTGTTGGGGCTGAAGCAAACTTCGAAAAATCAACTTTAACTGCTGTTGTTGAGGCAAGAGCTAAAGCTACTCAGGTGACTATTGACCCAACAAACATGACTACTGAAAACATGAATCAGTTTAAACAAGTTCAAGGAGAATTGTCATCTGCTATTTCAAAATTATTAATGGTTACCGAAAATTATCCAAACTTAAAATCAAGCCAGGCATTTAGTGAATTACGTGTTGAGTTGGAAGGTTGTGAAAATCGTATAGCGGTTGAACGCATGAAATATAACGATGCCGTAAAAACATTTAATGCAAGCATTAAAAAAATTCCAGGGAGCTTGTTTGCCTGGGGGTATAAAGACGCTACATACTTTGAGTCTGAAGCAGGGGCTGAGAAAGCACCTAAGGTAGATTTGAATATCAAATAAATAACTTCTGAAATGTTTTTCAAGAAACCCCTACTTTCTAAAGACGAAGAATCCCGTTTGGTTAAAGCTATTCAATTAGCCGAATTAAAAACTTCGGGAGAGATTCGTGTGCATATTGAAAAAACATGTAATGAAGATCCTTTGGTTACCTGCAAAAAAATGTTTGAAAAACTTAACATGCATCAAACAAAAGACAGAAATGCTATTTTGTTTTTTCTTGCAATTGAGTCGAAATCCTTTGCTGTTTGGGGTGATGAGGGCATTCATCAAAAAGTAAATGATGCGTTTTGGAAAAGCATTACTGATACTGCCATTGGTTATTTTAAACAAAATGATTTAATAACAGGACTTGAAAAAGCCGTTGAAACCTGTGGTGAAAAACTAAAGTTATACTTTCCAATTGCCGCAGATGATAAAAATGAATTATCAAACGAAATTTCTTACTAATTGAAAAAAGCTTTTTGGATACTTGTTTCTTTATTATGTGTTTTAACAAGCGTTGCACAAATTCCCGAAAGACCAAATCCCGAAAGGTTATACAATAATTTATCTAAGGAGTTTCCTGATTTTTTATCTCAACAAGAAGCTGAACAACTTGAGCAGGAATTACAAAATTTCAGTCTCGAAACATCCAACCAAATTTGTATTGTTATTGTTGATGATTTAAACGGATTGGATGACGCCTCTTTTGCAACAGGTATTTTAAACAATTGGGGAGTTGGACAAAAAGGGAAAAACAACGGCTTGGTCATTTTAGTAAAACCAACAGGTAATTCGGGAGAAAGACGTTTATTTATTTCTGTTGGATATGGTTTAGAAGGCGCCATTACAGACATACAAACAAAACATATTCGTGAAAACGAAATTGTTCCCTACTTTAAACAAAAAGAGTTTTATAAAGGACTGGAAGCCGGTTGCCAGGCATTAATGCTGGCTGCAAAAGGCGAATACAATGAAAGAACTTCGCCAAAATATAATGGTATAAAAGGCTGGATTGGTGAACACCCTTTGTTGTTCATTATCATTGTTCTCATTATTGTGTTTATCTTATTTAAATCACCCGGTGGCGGTGGCCGAGGTGGTATGACCTATTATGGCGGTGGCTCGTCTTTTGGTGGATTTGGAGGAGGTTCGGGTGGCTCATCCTTTGGAGGCTTTGGTGGTGGCTCCGGAGGCGGAGGCGGCTCGGGCGGTAGTTGGTAAAGATAAAGTTGTATATTTATACATCTTTTATCTTTTTTATGATGCAAAAATATTTACTACTCTTTTTTATTAGTTGCTCGTTTATTGTAAAAAGTCAAATTACAATTACACAGGCACAAATGCCAAATAGTGGCGATACTATAAGATATAGCAATGCTCGTTTAAGCTCTGTGGGCGATTATACCACAACCGGCGCTAACCATGTTTGGATGTTTGACACCCTAAAACCAACTAGCCAAGGAATAAGAGAGTTTAAACCAGGTTTAAGTACTCCCTATTTTATTCTATTTGGTTTAACTGCTTATGGCGAAAAAACTCAAGACACCGTTATAAATGTTACTATTCCAGGAGTAGGACCAATAAGCATTACCGATATCTATTCGTTTTATAAAAAAACCTCTACTTATTTCGCATCAGAAGGCTTGGGTGTTAAAATTAATGGAATCCCTGTACCCAATACTTACAACCCTCAAGATAAGATTTATCTTTTTCCTTTAACCTACGGCAACAGAGACTCTACAACATTTAAATTTTCTACGCCAAGCACTACGCTTATCCCTTTTGTTTACACCAAACAAGGCTATCGTATTACCGAGGTTGACGGCTGGGGAAAAATTACTACGCCTTACGGAACCGATTCGTGTTTACGAGTAGTGACTACCCAGTTCTCTAAGGATACAATTAGCGCAACCATTGCAGGGTTCCCGTTTAAATTGGGTTTTCCAAACTATACAAGAAGTTATCAATGGTTAACGTTGAGTGAACACATCCCTTATTTTGAAGTTTCAGGGGTTTTAGCAGGTAATTCTTTTAATGAAACTCAAATTAGATATCGAGATAATATTTTGCCTGCGGTTGGTGTAAAAGAAGAACAACAGGATTTAGCCGGTGCAATATTCCCCAATCCATCTAATCAGCAAATTACAATTGTGATTCCAAAAAACAAACTTGCGGTTAATGCTGAATTGGTTGATTTACAAGGGAAAACAGTGATTAAAAAAGAATTTAACCATAATACTGAACCATTAAATCAATACCAAATGGATGTGTCATCCTTGGCAAAAGGTTTGTATATTTTGAATTTGTCTAATTTAGAACACAAACAATCCATAAAAATTTCGATACAATAGTTTTGATTAATAAATAATTCAATTATTTTTACCCCATAAAATTAAACCCATTATTATGAGTTCTCATCACGATCACGACAATCATTCACACGAAGCAAAACCAGTTGCATTTCGTACACCATTAATCTTAGGATTAGTAACCATTTTCCTTATTTTATTAGCTGTTAGTACATGTGATAACAAACATCATGGTTCTTGCGAATGCAAAGAAGATTGCTCTGAAGAGTGCATGAAAAAATGTGAAGCAGGAGATCATTCAGGGCACGAAGCTACTGCTCACGGAACTGAGCATGCTGAAGAGGCTCACGATGCTGTTGTTGAAGAACACGCTGCTGCAACTGACTCAACAGCAATTACAGATACAACTCATGTTGCTGAACCTGTAAAAGCAGAAGAACACGCTCCGGCTCATCACTAAATAAAAAACTAAATATACAAAGCCTCGCAACATTTGCGGGGCTTTTTTGTTTTTAGACAAGAAGCTGATAATCATCGGCTTTTGTTTTGGGGGTTCAATAGGTTTTTTGTAATATTACGCACCTTAAAAAATTTAAAAATGGCTACAGATAATTTTCAAGCACACGATTACTATTTAATGGATGAATTATTAACCGATGAGCATAAGCTGATTAGAGATACAGCTCGTGCATGGGTTAAAAAAGAAGTAACTCCTACTGTGGAGGAATATGCTCAAAAAGCAGAGTTTCCAAAACACTGGATTAAAGGTTTAGCAGAAATCGGTGCCTTTGGACCATACATCCCAACTGAATATGGCGGACCGGGATTAGATCAAATATCTTATGGAATTTTAATGCAAGAAATTGAACGTGGCGATAGTGGTTTACGCTCTACAGCTTCTGTTCAAAGCTCATTAGTAATGTACCCTATTTATGCATACGGAAGCGAAGAACAAAAACGTAAATATTTACCAAAATTAGCAACTGGTGACTTAATGGGTTGTTTTGGTTTAACAGAGCCTGACCATGGAAGTAACCCAGCTGGTATGTTAACCAACTTTAAAGATGCGGGTGACGGAAAACACGTGGTATTAAACGGTGCAAAAATGTGGATTAGTAATGCGCCATTTGCTGATATCGCTGTAGTTTGGGCTAAAGACGAAAACGGAGATATTCGTGGTTTAGTTGTTGAAAGAGGTATGAAAGGCTTTACAACTCCTGAAACTCATGGTAAATGGAGTTTACGCGCAAGTGCAACTGGCGAGTTAGTATTTGATAATGTATTAGTTCCAAAAGAAAATATTTTCCCAACTATCAAAGGATTAAAAGGGCCATTAGGCTGTTTAAATTCTGCACGTTATGGTATTGCTTGGGGTGTAATTGGTGCTGCTATGGATTGTTATGATAGCGCATTACGTTACAGTAAAGAGCGTAGTCAATTCGGAAAGCCTATTGGTGGTTTCCAATTAACTCAAAAGAAATTAGCGGAGATGATTACAGAAATTACAAAGGCTCAATTATTAACTTACCGTTTAGGTCAGTTAAAAAATGAGAACCGTGCAACTCCTGCTCAAATCTCAATGGCAAAACGTAATAATGTAAACATGGCTTTACAAATTGCTCGTGAGGCGCGTCAAATACACGGTGGTATGGGTATTACAGGTGAATATCCGATTATGCGCCACATGATGAACTTAGAGTCGGTAATTACTTACGAAGGAACTCATGATATCCATTTATTAATTACAGGTATGGACATTACAGGATTTAATGCGTTTTCTTAATCATTAAAAACATAGGACAATAAAAAACCCCGAAGAATTCTTCGGGGTTTTTTATTGTATCAATAGTTATAACTATTACCAGTACGCAATCACTTTGCTTCCGTTGTTAGGTCCATAAACCCAATTCAAATTCCAACCATAAGCACATTGATTTGACCCAACCGTAATTTGTGTTCCAGATGAGTTTACACCAAATACACAATCCAAACTAAGTCCTTTAGTAGGAACTTTCACAATTAATTTTCCGGATAATGGTGCTCCCCATCCACATGTTGTATTCCAAACAATAGGACTAGCAACTTGGCTAGTAAATGGGTCTCCATCACGTGTAGTACCATAATTCTCTAAACTCCCTACTCCTCCTGATGTTCCGATACCTTCGCCTGAACACGTTAAAATATTATTTGCCCAAGTGTATGTAAACTTACGGTTAATATTATATACGGCAGTAGCAGTTCCATTGAACGTTACGTTTAAATTAGTGCCTGTTACTGAACTTGATAAGTTTGGTTGACCTAAAAACAATAAATCAAACCATGTTCCGCCGCTAATATTGGTTAAGTTTTGTGTTCCGTTTAACTCAATGCTTTCGCCGTCAGATGTACGAGTTACTTTATATCCTAAATACTCCACTTTCATTACACAACCTGCCATTTTCCATCTTTGACCGGAAGCATAGTTTATAATCGTTAAACGTATAGATCCTGTTCTTGTACGGTTATTACAACTAGTACCGTTGTAATTTAACTTAATAGTTCCCATATAAGAACCTGCAGTATCAACGGTTAATCCACAAATAGAGTTCACATTTTGAGGTGATGCTGTTCTTCCGTGCATTAACGGATAATCACTAATTGTTTGATTAATATCATTAATAGAGGCGTCGTTTTCGCTGATTGCATTTCGAGAGTCTGTGGTAGTTTGTCCACTCTCATCTATTTTGTCATCTTTTTTCTTACAGCTTGAAACCGTAAGCATAAGTCCCAAACACATTACTGTTGTGTTTAATAAAAATTTTTTAGTCATCATCATTTTAATTTAGTTTATAAATAGTTTTGGGGCAACATAAAGATACCAAATAGTGTGCCTTTTTTTTAAAATCTATAATCATAAAAAAGGCTTCTTTCATTTGTTAATATCAGTTAGAGCTTCCCTTTCACAATCTCGTCAACTACTGTGGGATCCAGCAATGTAGAAGTATCTCCTAAATTGCTCACATCTCCTTCGGCAACCTTGCGTAAAATACGACGCATAATTTTTCCACTACGTGTTTTTGGTAAGCCGCTCACAATTTGGATTTTATCGGGTTTTGCAATAGGCCCAATTATTTTATTGACCTCAGCAATAATTTCTTTTCTTAAATTATCGTGGTTTTTAGTGGTTGAAGGTGCTATCACGTAAGCATAAATGCCTTGTCCTTTAATATCATGCGGATAGCCTACTACTGCACTTTCTACAACATCAGCATGTGTATTTATGGCACTTTCTACTTCCGCTGTTCCAATACGATGTCCTGAAATGTTCATGACATCATCTACTCTACCTGTAATTCTGTAAAATCCGTTTTCATCTCTACGGCAACCATCGCCTGTAAAATACAATCCCGGATAGGTTTCAAAATAGGCTTGTTTACATCGAGCATGATCTCCATAAGTTGTACGAATCATTGATGGCCATGGAAACTTAATGCATAAATTTCCTTCTACATTATTGCCTAAAATTTCATTGCCTTTTTCATCTACTAATAATGGTTGAACTCCAGGCATTGGCAAAGTTGCAAAACTTGGTTTGGCGGGAGTTACTCCTGCTAATGAAGAAATTAAAATACCTCCTGTTTCGGTTTGCCACCAAGTATCTACAATAGGGCATTTTTCTTTTCCGATATTTTTATTGTACCAATGCCACGCTTCTTCATTTATAGGTTCTCCAACACTTCCTAGTACTTTTAACGAATCTAATTTGTATGGTTTCACAAAATCTAATCCGGCAGCCTCCAGCGCTCTAATAGCAGTTGGTGCTGTATAAAAATGGGTGACTTTATATTTATCAATCACTTGCCAAAAACGTCCTGCATCGGGGAATGTAGGAACGCCTTCAAATATCACCGAACTTGCACCTGCTAACAATGGCCCATAGGCAATATAAGAATGCCCTGTAATCCAACCCACATCTGCTGTACACCAAAACAAATCTTTTGAATCTGCGTTCAAATTCATTTGAAACACATTTTGAAAAGTATAACAGGTGTAAACCATATAACCACCGCAAGTATGCACTACTCCTTTTGGTTTACCTGTTGAGCCTGATGTATATAAAATAAACAACATGTCTTCTGCATCCATTAACTCCGGCACACAAGTGTTTGAAGCATTAGGAATAACATCTTGCCATAGAACGTCTCTATCCTTATTAATTGTTATAGACGTGCCTGTGTGTTTGTAAATCAAGACTTTTTCTACACACGGACAAGTTTCCAATGCTTCGTCAACAACTGCTTTAATTGGAATATCTTTTACCCCACGATAGGCGCCATCAGAAGTTAAAACCACTTTACAATCACTGTCTTGTATACGGCCTGCTAATGCTGAAGACGAAAAACCTGCAAACACAACAGAATGCACAGCTCCGATACGGGCACAAGCCAGCATAGCAAAAACCGTTTCAGGAATCATAGGCATGTAAATACAAACCCTATCTCCCTTTTTTACGCCTAATGATTTTAAAGTATTTGATACTTTACATACTTCATCATGAAGATTTTGATACGTAATAACTCTATGTGTTGCATCAATGGCATTAGGTTCCCAAATAAACGCAGTTTGATTGGCTTTGGTTGGTAAATGCCTGTCGATAGCGTTTTCTGTGATATTAAACTTTCCATTAATAAACCATTTTACATTTGGTCCTTCAAAGTTCCAATCCAATGTTTGGGTCCATTTTTGTTTCCAGATAAATTCGTTGGCTATACTGTCCCAAAAGGCTTCCGGGTTTTCTACTGATTTTTTGTACTCATTTTGGTACTGTTCAAAGCTTGTTATTTGCATGACATGAGATTTTGTACTCTAAGTAACAGAAAAGAAAAACTAAATACAAGTCAAAATGGGTTAAATCCTTATTTAGAATTAGTTTAAATTCTTTCTTATGACAATACGATGACATAGTAAAGACAAGAGTTTCCGAACTTTACGAACGGAATTTATGAACGCTTTTAAAATAATTTCACTCACTCACAAATTAGCTCCTCTAGAGTTAATAGGGAAATTACATTTAGATGAAAATCACCAACAAGATTATTTGGGTGGTTTAAAAATCAGAATGGATTTAAAAGAATTAATGTTTTTAAGTACCTGTAATCGTGTTGAATTTATTGTAAACACAGACCGTGAGATTGCTCCTGAATTTTTATCCGATTTATTTTATTCTATTAACTCTCGTTTAACTAAAGAAGACTTAAGCGATTTAATAGAAAAAACAATGGTGTATGAAGGCGAAGCTGCACTTACACATTTGTTTGAAGTGTCTGCCTCTTTAGATTCATTAGTAGTTGGCGAAAGAGAAATTATTACTCAGGTTCGTAAAGCTTATGAATTTTGTAATTTATTAGGCTTAACAGGCGATACCATTCGTTTAGCTATTAAACAAACCATTGAAACCGCGAAACAAGTTTACACTGATACTGATATTGCTAAAAACCCGGTTTCAATTGTTTCGTTAGCATATCGTCAATTACGCAGTTTAGGAATTAAAAATAATGCCCGTATTGTTTTTGTTGGTGCCGGAGAAACTAACGCTAACATGGCTAAGTATTTAAAAAAGCATCAATACGCTAACTTTACGGTATTTAACCGAACATTAGAAAACGCTGAAAAACTAGCTAAAGAACTAAATGGAAAAGCTCGCGAATTAGCTCATATCAAAGATTTTAAAGAAGGTTTTGATGTGTTGATTTCTTGTACTGCTGCTCAAGGTGCGGTTGTAACTAATGAGATTTATAAATCATTATTAGGAGAAGATACTTCAAAAAAAGTAATTATTGATTTAGCAATTCCAGCAGATATTGATACTAAAGTGATTGAATCAAATGATGTTCATTACATTGATATTGAATCATTAAAAAAACAAGCCGCAGATAATTTATTAAAACGTGAGGGAGAGATTGAAGCGTGTAGAGCAATCATCAGCAACAAAGTAGAAGAGTTTAAACAATTGTTTCAAGAGCGTAAAATAGAATTAGCATTTGGAGAAATTCCTAAGCAAATCAAATACATTAAGGAAACTGCTTTAAATGAAGTGTTTGCCAAAGAAATGAATGCACTTGACCCACAAGGCAAAGAAGTACTTGATAAAGTGCTAAGCTACATGGAAAAGAAATACAATGCCCTTGCCATTAAAACAGCAAAAAAAGTATTTTTAGAAGAAGATTTGTGATTCTTCTCAGGTGAAAAAAGTTCTTGAGTTCGTTTTGACACATTAAAAAATAGCTTATCTTGTAGCCTCTAATTTTATTACAACATTATGATTATCATTGGCACACGCGGAAGCGATTTAGCACTTTGGCAAGCTAATTTCACAAAAGATTTATTAGAAAAACAAGGACACCAAGTTGAGATAAAAATTATCGAAACTAAAGGTGATACGTCGCAACAATGGAATACTAGTTTTGATAAATTAGAAGGTAAAGGCTTTTTTACCAAAGAATTGGAAGAGGCTTTATTAAATAAAACGATTGATGTTGCTGTTCATTCTCATAAAGATTTACCGACTGAAAATCCTGATGGATTAATTATTGCGGGCGTATCCTCTCGAGAAAATCCAGCAGACTGGTTAATCATTAGAGAAGAGTGTGTTGATGATTCTCAAAAATTTTCTTTAAAACAAGGTGCCAAAGTGGGAACTTCTTCTGCTAGAAGAAAATCACAATTATTATCATTTAGGCCCGATGTAGACATTACCGACTTACGTGGTAATGTGCCTACTCGTATTAAAAAATTAAAAGAAGGGCAGTATGATGCTATCTTATTAGCAGCTGCCGGATTAGAACGTTTAGAATTAGACTTATCTGATTTTCATGTTGAGCAATTAGAAACAAGTGAGTTTGTTCCTGCTCCTGCACAAGGTGTATTAGCTTGGCAAATTCGTGAAGATGATTATAAATTAAGTGATGTGTTTGATGCAGTGTGTGATTATGATGTGATGATTAACATCAACATCGAGCGCCGTGTATTAAATTTATTAGATGGTGGTTGCCAATTGCCATTAGGTGTTTTTTGCGACACCGAAATGAATGACCAAGACAGAAAGTTATTCAAGGTTTGGGTATCGGCA
Source organism: Bacteroidia bacterium (assembly GCA_035439445.1). Classification (GTDB taxonomy): domain Bacteria; phylum Bacteroidota; class Bacteroidia; order B-17B0; family Aurantibacillaceae; genus UBA4416. The sequence continues at coordinate 27,993 of DAORKG010000004.1, read as the reverse complement.
GCTGATGCTTGGAATACACAAGTAAAACAATTGTATTACGAAACTACTAACACCGAAGATTTACCTGAAAAAATTGTTGAGCATTTAAAACGCATTGATAAGAAATCTATTTTTATTTCTCGCGATGCACATGAAAATAATAACCTCAACAGATGGTTAACTAATTTAGGGTTTAATGTTGAGTGCAAAAGCTTAATTGATTTAAAGAAACTAACCATAAAAGAATTACCAAAAAGCGACTGGTTATTTTTTAGCAGTAAACACGCCGTTGAGTTTTTCTTTATGCAAAACCCTGATATAGGAACAGCTAAAATAGGTTGTATGGGTAAAGGAACTTCGCAAGCATTGCGTGAATATGGTAAACGTGCAGATTTTATTGGAACAAGCACCGATACAAAATTAGTTGGAAAACAATTTGCTGCTCGCGTTGGATCCGGTAAAGTTGTATTTCCAATTGCAAGAGATAGTATGCGCACTATTCAATGGCAATTTGCTAAACAAGATAAGTTAGTTGATTTACCTATTTATGCTACCTTAAAAGTGCCTCACACTGTTGCAGAAAACACAGACATCTTAGTGTTTACAAGCCCTAGTAATGTGGAATCGTATTTAGAGAAAAATCAAATATTACCACATCAAAAAGTAATTGCGATGGGTGAATCCACCGAAAAAACATTAATTGTAAAAGCAAAAATAAAAGACACTCAAATTCATAAACCTTACTCGTTTGACGATTTAGGTTTGTATAGAGCTGTTCTTCACGTATTGTAAAATGGTGCCTTTTCAAAATCCAACAATATACATTGGTGATTTAAGAATTGATGAACCAATAACAACACTTACAGATATGTTGTTTATTGGCGTGTGCTTTTTTGCGTTTTTTAAAACAAAAGATGTTACTTCTGATAAAGCTTTGAATTTGTACCGTTGGTTTTTTCTATTAACCGGTGTTTCAACTATTGTAGCAGCCTTTGTAGGACACACCTTTTTATATTATTTCGGGCAAGAAGCAAAAATTTACGGGTGGTTCACTGGTCTTTTTGGAACATCATTTGCTCAGTTTGCTGCCTTATATCACACACGAAACAGCATTAGTAAGTCTTTATTTAAAACATTAATTATCATTTGTTCAATAGAAGTTGTTGCTGCTTTTGTTTCTGTTTTTGCGTTTTGGTCGTTTGTAGTTGTTGAAGTTCACTCAGCTTTTGGTTTAGTGCTTATTGTGACCATTTTAGAAAACATTCATTACAAAAAAACGAAATCACAATTAAGTTTGTTTATGATATATGGTGTTGGAGTAGCTGTGTTGGCTGTTCTTTGTCATGTATTTAAACTGGCTTTTTCTGTGTGGTTTAATCATATGGATTTAAGCCACATTTTTATGGCCATTAGTATGTACCTTATGTACAAAGGTGCTAGCTTATATCAATCATCCGAACCTGAATTAGTATAAATCATTTAATAAAATTACCATGATTACTCATCGTCCACGTAGAAACAGAAAATCAGAAACTATTAGAAATTTAGTGCAAGAGAATCACGTAACCGTGAACGACTTTATTTTTCCATTGTTTTTAATAGATGGGAAAAATAAAAAATCAGAAGTGAAATCAATGCCGGGCATTTTCAGACTAAGCCCTGATTTGATGTTAAAGGAAATTGAGCAATGTTTAAAGTTAGGAATTACCACCTTTGATGTATTCCCTAGTTTAACAGATAAATACAAAGATAAATATGCGACTGAGAGCACTAACAAAAACGGTTTGTATTTAAAAACACTTGCACTCATTAAAAAGAAATTTCCGGAGGCTTGTATTATGACCGATGTTGCCATGGACCCTTATAGCAGCGATGGACATGATGGTTTAGTAAAAAACGGAGAGATTGTTAACGATGAGACTTTGGAGATTTTAGCAAAGATGGCTATTGCACAAGCTGATTGTGGCATTGATATCATTGGGCCAAGTGATATGATGGATGGACGTGTTGGTTATTTAAGAGAAGCATTAGATGAAGCTGGTCATACAGGTGTGAGTATTATGAGTTATACTGCGAAATATGCTAGTGCATTTTACGGTCCGTTTAGAGATGCTTTGGATAGTGCACCAAAATTTGGAGACAAAAAAACCTATCAAATGAATCCTGCTAACAGCAAGGAAGCATTAATTGAAGCGCAATTAGATTTAGAAGAAGGCGCGGATTTTTTAATGGTAAAGCCTGCTTTATCTTATTTAGATATTATCAAAGACCTCAACACTAATTTTGATTTACCAATTGCTGCATACAATGTAAGTGGCGAATATGCTATGGTTAAAGCAGCTGCAGCAAAAGGTTGGATTGATGGCGACAGAGTGCGTGATGAAATTTTATTAAGTATGAAACGCGCAGGAGCATCTATTATCTTAACTTACTTTGCTAAAGAATGGGCTTTGAAGTATAAGAAGTAACTATACTTTAATTATTCTTTTTCTCAACCAAGTATTTCCAATAGCGTTTAGGTACATGCTGTAAATGCAGCTTTGTGTTTTTTCGAATAGGAATGTTAACACTTTTAAAATAGTTTTGCCACAAACCTTGATACAATTTTTCCTCGGGATCAAACGAAATTCCTGTGGGCATTAATTTGTTTGTGACAGTGTCAAAATCTATAACGGCTTCATTAACTTGTTCGGTTTGTTGGTTATAATGCACTCCATACTTACGCTTCGTGTCATATATAATCCAATCTTGATTAGCATATCTGCTTTTAAAATGTGGGATGATTAAGGGAAGTACATTATAATCTGGGTCGATAGGTGCATAAAACAATTTATATCCAATATTCTCAAAACGAACAAAAGCTTCAAAGCGATGTTTCTCTCTCCCTACTCTTCTGGCAATTTGTGCAATTTCTATAACATACTTATTTCCATAATCACTTTCAATATTTTGTGTTGAAGAAAATATATATTGTATCAATTGTAAAATACTATTTTCTATTCCAGGTAATTCAGATAAATAGCAACGGTATATATTCATCATAGTTTGTTGTGATACTTTTTTTTGCAAGCCTTTTAAAACACGTGATGCTTTTTGGTAATCACTAACTACTTCCATGTTTTCCATAAACATCAAACCTTGTATTTTATCTCGATTTACTATGCTTACTTCCTCGCATTTGCGATCATACACTTCAAAAATTGTACTTAATAATCCTATATAGCTTCCGTCGTAAATAAACTGTGTCATTAGAACAAGGTTAATTGCGGTGAATAGGTAGATGTATATTTACTTTTTCCTAAAGCTAGGATTTGATGTCTTATATTTCCGGCGGTGGCTTCGCCTAAAACAAAATCCTGACGAGAGCAAACCACAAAATGTTTTACTCTGTTCATCACCACTCCTATTTTTTTTAACTGATGCCAATCCAGTTTCCCATACTTTCTGGCTGATACAATTTTTTGTGCCGAAGCTACACCTATTCCAGGAACCCTTAAAATCATTGAATAATCGGCAGTATTAATATCAATTGGAAATTGATGTAAATTTCTCAATGCCCAACTTAATTTGGGATCAATATCAACATCTAAATTTGGATTTGAGTCACTTACAATTTCATTAACTGTAAAACCATAAAAACGCATCAGCCAATCTGTTTGATATAACCTGTGTTCTCGTATTAATGGTGGTGGAGTTCCTATCCCAGGCAAACGTTCGTCGCCACTAATAGGAATGTAGCCTGAGTAATAAACCCGTTTCATGTTAAATTTTTGATATAAAGAGTTTGCTGTAAACATAATGTCTTTATCCGTTTCGGGAGTTGCGCCAATAACCATTTGGGTACTCTGACCCGCAGGTGCATAAACCGGTGTACTTTTAATCAATTTCTTTTCAGCTTTATATTGAACGATAGATTCACTCACGAAATTCATAGGAGTAAAAATTTCCTCATAGTTTTTATCAGGAGCTAGAAGTTTGAGTGATGATTCGGTTGGCATTTCAATATTTATACTCAATCTATCAGCATACAACCCTGCCTCTTTCATCAATTCATCGCTTGCCCCGGGAATTGTTTTTAAGTGTATATAGCCGTTAAATTGATGTTCTAACCTCAACTTCTTAGCAATAGTCACTAATCGTTCCATAGTGAAATCAGCATTTTTAAAAATACCGGAACTCAAAAACAATCCTTCAATATAATTTCTCCTGTAAAAATTCATGGTTAATTCCACAACCTCTTCTATGGTAAAAGCAGCTCGCTTAATATCATTGCTTTTGCGTGACACGCAATACGCACAATCAAAAATGCAATAATTAGTGAGTAATATTTTCAGGAGCGATACACATCTGCCATCTTCTGTGTAACTATGGCAAATTCCCATACCTGTTGTGTCGCCCAAACCTTTGTTGGTGTTTTTACGTTTACCTCCACTCGATGAACAAGACACATCATACTTGGCAGCATCTGCTAAAATGCTCAATTTTTCGTGAATGCGTGATTCTGAAGTTTTTAAAGTTTGGCTCATGTAAATTTATTTTGAAATAAATTTACTATGAAATAAGGCTTTGTTTTGCTACAATTTGTAGCATTTTAGTTTAACGCTAGTTAGTTGGTAACACTGAGGGTTACAACAACTTGTTTAAGTCAAATAGTTGGTTTTAGTTTTTGTCTTTGGTTTTAGCTAAATCCATTTCAAGTTTTATAGCAATGTTTTCCAATTTTTCTAAATCAAATTCTTCAAACGCATCTTTCCATAACAAAATGTTTTCTTTTTTACTATCACTTACATATAAAAAACCAATTAATCTATCTTCATTTTTTGCAAAAGCATAAATCTTATCTTTTTCTTTTTGGTTTTTATACTCAGTGCCTTCTGCAGATTTTAATAAAACTTTTGAAGGAGAAAACAGTCCTACTTTATCACCAATATATTTAACATTGTATTTTATCATAATCTCCTTACCATCTCTGTCCCATGTATCTAGTTCTAATTCAAAATTTCCAATTTTTATTTTTTTCTCAGGCGGCAATTTCATGTCGGGAGAAGAAAATTTTTCAGAGTTATTGCATATGTATAACCCGTTGAGATTTAAAACGGACTCGTCTGTTTTAATGTCTTCGCCTTTTGCATCAATAACTTTAGATTCTTTGTCGTGAGGCGCAACTATTAACCATTTATCTTTAGAAAAAAGGTCTCCTTTTGGAGATGAAAAACTACATTCCTTAGGTTTGATAACTAATGGCTTATTAGTGTAGTTTGTAACTACAAGTTTTGTTTTAATAAATTCTTTTTCACAAATAGCCGACTCGGTGGTGATTTTTGCTTGTGCGGTTTCTACCGAATTGTCATTAAAAAATATAGTCTCGTATTTAAGTTTTTTTTGAGAAAAACAAAATTGACTTACCAGAAAAAATAATACTAAAATAGAAAGAGTCTTCATGATATGTTTTTTTACAAAATTTGCTTTATTGTAAAAAAACATCAATACCCGTTATTGGGTATTTTTCATCTCAGTTACCGTTCCATCTTGAGAAGTATAATAAACAGGAGTAGTTGCCTTTCTTAACGCTAAGTATTTTGAATAAGCTTCAGAGAAGTTTTTACGCTCTGTAATCACTTCATTATAATTTCCATTTAAACCAATTAATAGTTCGCAAGCTTCTCTCACGGCTCCATTTCCACCCGAAGCTCCTGTTACATAATCTGCTAAAAAATGACGAATTACATACTCATTAAATAAAGGATTGGCATTTCGAGAAATAAAAATTCTAACTCCACAAACTTCTGCTAAGCTTAAATCCAATACATCATCAAACACATAACATATTTCGTTTTGTTTAATGTCATGGGTTTCGCAAAGGTGTTTAGTGGCATCTAATTTATTAGCAAATTTTGAGTAAGAAGCATGAAATCGTTCTCTGTCTACAAATGTAAATGCAGCACTATTTTTTTCTCCTGATATAATAGCTGTAGTAGGAATTGTTTTATGATTTAAATAATATGAAAACCTTACTAGGTTTGTTCCCATGCTATCAACTTCATTAAAACGACTTTGGAGTAAATGATCTTTGCCTCCATCTGTAAACACACCATCCCAATCAAACACAAACGCTTTGATGTGTTTTAATTTTTCCATTAATTCAGCTTCGGGTGTAATAAACTGTCCGCCAATTTCTGTGAATAGTTGAGTAAGGTGTGACATATTGTTTTTGTTTTTGAAAAGTAAAGTTATAAAAAAAGCCTTATCTAAATTAGATAAGGCTTATTAGAATTGGATAAATTTATTATCCTTTCATGTCTTGAATATCTAACATTCCAACCGGTTTACCACCGTCTGTTACAACAATCGTATCAACGTTAGTTTTCTTAAATAAAGCGTTTGCATCATTTAATAATACATTACCATCAATTGTAACAGGTTCTCTGTATTCTAAATCAGATAAGTTTTTAGATAAAATATCTCTTCCTTTTTCTCCAATTAATTTACGAAGACCGCCATCAGTAAATACACCTTTAATACTTCCATCTGCTTTAGTTACTGTAACAGCACCATAACCAAACTCCGTCATTTTTACAATAGCATCCGTAATAGATGTGTTTTCTGCAACAACAGGATTAATGCCTCTGATAGCTTCTTTTACTTTCACCATCATTAAGCGTGTATCTTGAATAAACTGATCAGTACCTAAAGTAGTAAAGTTATTTTCAGTTAATTGTTTCATAACTTTTAAAGGAACTGTAATTGTGTGAACACCTATGTTGATGGCATTACGCACATGCTCAGCATGACGAACAGATGAGAACATAATTTTTGTGTCATAACCATAAACCTCAACAGCGTTTACACATTGCTCAACCAAAGCTAAAGCATCATGTCCTTGATCTTGTAAACGTCCAACCAATGGGCATACATAAGTAGCGCCCGCTTGCATAGCCATATAGGCTTGTTGCAATGTATACACTAAATGTACATTTACTAAATATCCTTTGTCGCGTAACATTTTACAAGCTCTAACACCTTCTAATGAAACCGGAATTTTAAACACTGTTTTCTTAGGATCTAAACCTAATGCTAACTGGCGTTCTGCTTCAGCTAACACTTCTTCAGCAGTGTTTCCAAGCGCTTCAATCTGAAGTACAGGAACTATTTTGCTTAATTTGACAATAGTTCCATCTATATCAGTAATCCCTTCTTTTTGCATGAAGGTAGGAGTAGTTGTAAGGCCATTTAAGAATCCTAATTTAAAACCTTCTTCAATTTCTTTAAGGTTTGCTGAATCTAAGTATAATTCCATTTTTATTGTTTTTTGTTAAAGCTCAAATATACATTTTTATAATTACGAATCATTACGAATATACGAATCAGTATTAACAAAGCACGGTTCGTATATTCGGATGAAATTCGTAATTAAAATATTAAACTTATCCTTCAATAGCACGAACTCCCGGTAAACTTCCTTGCTCAATATATTCTAATAAAGCTCCACCACCTGTACTCACATAACTTACTTGTTCAGCCAGGTTATATTTGTTAATCGCAGCAACACTGTCGCCACCGCCAATTAAAGTATAGGCTCCTTTTTTAGTTGCCTCTGCAATCGCTAAAGCTACTTGTTTTGTTCCGTTTTCAAAACTACTCATTTCAAAAACGCCCATTGGACCATTCCATAAAATAGTTTTTGAGTTTTTGATAACATCAGCATAAGTTCCAATGGTTTCGTTTGAAATATCTAATCCCATCCAGCCCTCTTCAATAGCATTAATTTTACTGTCTTTTTTAGCCGCATCGTTTGCAAAATTATCAGCAACAATAGCATCTGTAGGGATATATAAATTCACTCCTTTTGCTTTTGCTTTTGCTAATAATTCTTTAGCTAAATCTAACTTATCATCTTCGCATAATGACTTTCCAATTGTCCCACCCATTGCTTTTACAAACGTAAACGCCATACCGCCACCAATTAAAATATTGTTAGCTTTATTCATCAATTGCTCAATAATTAAGATTTTATCGCTCACCTTTGCTCCTCCAACAATCGCTGTAAACGGAGCTTCAGCTCCATTAATTACTTTGTTAATGCTTGCTACTTCTCCTGCCATCACATACCCAAAACACTTAGCATCATCTTTAAAAAATTGAGCAATCACTGCTGTAGAAGCATGCGCTCTATGGGCAGTCCCAAAAGCATCATTCACATAAATATCTCCATGTTTGCTTAATTTTTCAGCAAAAGCAACATCTCCTTTTTCTTCTTCTTTATAAAAACGTAAATTTTCTAATAACAATACCTGTCCCGGTTTTAAAGCCGCTGATTTTTCATAAGCGTCAGTTCCAATGCAGTCATCTGCAAACAAAACATCGGTTCCAATATTTTTAGCAACTGTACTTACAATGTGCTTTAAAGAATATTTATTGGTAGGCCCCTCTTTTGGACGTCCTAAATGCGACATTAAAATAACACTTCCTCCTTTTTCTAGAATTTTTTTAATAGTAGGTGTAGCTGCTTTAATTCTGGTTTCATCCGTTACTTCAAAATTTTCATTTAAAGGAACATTAAAATCTACTCTAATTAAGGCGCGTTTGTTTTGAAAATTAAGGCTATCGATTGTTTTCATATATAAAAATTTAGCTCCATGAATAACAAAAGTTATTCATTTTTTTGTTTAAGTGTGTGTAAAAATAATGTATTTTTTAAAATTGAAGTAGACTTCTGTCTAAAACCTAAATTCAATCTTATTTAAGAGGAATATTAGTGAATTGACCCGTAAGTGTAATAATCCCACCTCCAGAACCGTTGCTCACAAAGTTTCCTGAAAGTTTGTTATTAGCACTAGAAGTTATAATAACACTTCCCCCTGAGGCCATGTATGTAAAAGACGTTTCTGTATAAGAGATTGTATTTCCAGGGGTTGTAAGAGAGTATGTTCCCGGTGCTTGCGATGTGGTCTTAATATTTACCCTGGATGCAATTCCGTTATGGTATGAAGTAATTGTTCTATACGTTGCATTGTAAAATGCAGAATCGGCGTAAATTGGAGTTCCACCGTTTTTTATATACGAAAATCCATTTGCAGGAGTTGTTGAACCACCAACAGGACAAGTTCCACATGATTGTTCGGGCTCCTTTTTACAAGCAGTAAAAAACAATACACCAACAATAATTGTAAAAAAAACTTTCTTCATCAAATATTAATTAAATTTAGTAGGTCTAATCTTACTTTTTACAATAAAAGCATAAGGATAATCATCCTTAATTTTTTTCATTGCTTCGTAAGCCTCGAGCTTAGTTTTATAGTCGCCAACCATAATTACAAAATTAGGTTGCTGATAGTCCTCATAGGTTGGAATATCTGTATATTTTGATGAAAATTTTGTCTGAACTTCTCTTGCTTTTGTTTTGTCAGAACCAAAGTGGATTTTAACACGGTAACCGTCACTTTCTCCATTAGTACGTTTGTGATATTCCTCTTTTTTCTCTTGTAAAGCTCTCACTTTTAAGGAGGTTTGAATAGCATTACTATTTGGATTCTCTTGAGAATACAATGCGAAAAATGGGGATAAAATAAATATTAAAAATAATATGCGTTTCACGTAGTAAAAGTAGCCTTTTTTCCATTAAAATCCTTAAATTAGCCCCTTATTTTAACGAAAATTAAAATGGACAAATTTTCCTATGTTGGCACAAGCGATGTAAACGCTATTGAGAGTTTATTTTTGCAATATTCTCAAGATCCAAATTCTGTTGACGCTTCGTGGCGTGATTTCTTTAAAGGCTTTGAATTCGCTCGTACTTCCTATGATTCGGAAGGTGGTGCAATTCCTGAAAATGTAACTAAAGAATTTAAAGTAATTGGTTTAATTAACGGCTACCGTCAACGCGGGCACTTGTTTACTAAAACAAACCCTGTTCGTCAACGTCGTACTTATGAACCAACATTAGCCCTAGAAAACTTTGGTTTATCTGATAAAGATTTAGATACAGTATTTCAAGCAGGTAGCGAAATTGGTATTGGAGCCGCTAAATTGAAAGATATTATTGCTCATTTAGAGTGTACTTACTGCCAAAGTATTGGTGTGGAGTATGTATATATGCGAGAGCCAAAAGTATTGAAGTGGTTACAAGAACGCATGGAAAAAAACAAGAATACTCCTGCTTTCTCAACTCAAGAAAAAAAGGTTATTCTTAAAAAACTAACTCAAGCAGTAGTTTTCGAAAACTACTTACATACAAAATTTGTTGGTCAAAAACGTTTCTCTTTAGAAGGTGGTGAAGCAGTTATCCCTGCTATCAACACATTAATGGAGCATGGTGCAAACCTTGGCATCCAGGATTATGTGATTGGTATGGCTCACCGTGGACGCTTAAACGTGTTAACCAACATCATGAACAAAACATACAAAGATGTATTTACTGAGTTTGAAGGAAGACCAAGTGAAGACTCTTTATTTGATGGTGATGTGAAATACCATATGGGATATTCATCAGATCAAATTAGTGATGATGGTAAAAATGTTCACATCAGTTTAACACCTAACCCATCTCACTTAGAGACCTCAGCAGCTGTTGTTCAAGGTATAGTTCGTTCAAAAATTGATAGCCGTCATGCAGGAGATAATTCAAAAGCATGCCCTGTAATTTTACATGGTGATGGCGCTATTGCCGGACAAGGTTTAGTGTATGAATTAGTTCAAATGAGCCAGTTAGATGCTTATAAAACTGGCGGAACAGTTCATTTCGTTATTAATAATCAAGTTGGTTTTACGACTAACTTTTTAGATGCTCGTTCATCAACTTATTGTACAGATGTTGCTAAAGTTGTATTAAGCCCTGTGTTTCACGTAAATGGTGATGATGTTGAGGCTTTATGTTTCATTTCTAAATTAGCAATGGAGTTCCGTCAAACATTCCATAAGGATGTATTTATTGATGTATTGTGTTACCGTAAATATGGTCATAACGAAGGTGATGAGCCTCGTTTCACTCAACCATTATTGTATAAAGCTATTGCAGCTCATCCAAATCCAAAAGATATTTATGTTGAGAAACTAAAATCTGAAAGTCCTGAATTAGCAACCGAAGCAAAAGCAATTGAAACTGCTTTTAAAGCGGAGTTAGATGCAAATTTAGATGAAGCTAAAAAAACAGAAAAAGCTAAAATTACTTCTTTCTTAGAAGGAAATTGGAAAGGTATTAAAATGGCTGGAGCAGCTGATTTTGAAAGTTCTCCAAAAACAGCAGTAGATGAAAAATTATTTTTAGAAGTTGCTAAAAAAACGGTTGAATTGCCTAAAGACAAAAAATTCTTCAATAAAATCCAAAAGTTGTTTGATGACCGTAAAGCAATGATTGCTAACGATAATTACGACTGGGCAATGGGTGAATTGATGGCTTACGCAACATTAATGAAAGAAGGTCATCCTGTTCGTTTTAGCGGACAAGATGTAGAGCGTGGCACTTTCTCTCACCGTCATGCAGTAGTAAAAGTAGAAGACAGTGAAGAAGAATATACTCCACTAAATAACATTGATGCAAAAGTAAAATTAGACATCTATAACTCTCTATTAAGTGAGTATGGTGTTTTAGGTTTTGAATATGGTTATGCGTTTGCCGCTCCAAATACCTTAACTATTTGGGAAGCACAATTTGGTGATTTCTTTAACGGAGCTCAAATTATTGTTGACCAGTATTTAACCTCAGCAGAATACAAATGGCGACGTATGAATGGCTTAGTTGTATTATTGCCTCACGGTTATGAAGGACAAGGACCGGAGCATTCATCAGCTCGTATGGAACGTTTCTTACAGGCTTGCGCTGAGAACAATATGCAGATTGTAAATGCTACTACTCCTGCGCAACAATTCCATGTATTACGCCGTCAATTAAAACGTGATTTCCGTAAACCATTGGTGTGCTTTACTCCTAAAAAGTTATTACGTTACCCAAGCTGTGTAAGTAAATTAACCGACTTTACGAAAGCTAATTTCCAGGAAGTTTTAGATGATACGATTGATGCAAAAAATGTAACTCGAGTTGCTTTCTGTTCTGGTAAAGTTTATTATGATTTAATTGAACGCAGAGAAAAAGAAGGTGTAAATGATATTGCGTTTATTCGTTTAGAGCAATTATATCCGTTCCCACAAAAACAAGTGGATGCAATTTTGAAAAAGTACAATAAAGCAAAAGACTTTTTATTTGTGCAGGAAGAGCCTGAAAATATGGGTCCTTGGAGATTTGTGGATAACAACTTACGTTCATTAAATTTAAAATATTTTGGAAGAAGTGCTGCGGCGAGCCCTGCAACAGGTTATTCTAAAAAACACAATGCAGAGAACGAAGAAATTATGGCCAACATCTTTTCTAAAGTATTAGTAAAATAATCATTTAAACATTTATAATTAATTAAAATATTTTTATGGCAATTGTAGAATTAAAAGTACCAAGTCCAGGCGAATCAATTACAGAAGTAGTTATTGCTCGTTGGGTAAAAAACACAGGTGATGTAGTTGAAAAAGACGACGTTTTAGCAGAAGTAGATTCTGATAAAGCAACGTTAACATTAAACGCGGAAGAGTCTGGAAAAATTGAAGTACTTGCTGCGGAAGGCGACACGGTTAAGGTTGGACAAGTAGTTGTAAAAATTGATACATCTTTTAAACCTGAGGTAAAAGCTGTTGTTGAAGCTCCAAAAGCAGAAGTAAAAAAAGAAGAACCTAAGAAAGAAGAGGTTAAAACTCCTGCTACCACTTCATATGCAACAGGCACTCCAAGTGTTGCCGCTGCAAAAATAATGGCAGAAAACAACATTTCTGCTAGCCAAATGAATGGTACTGGTAAAGATGGTCGCATTACTAAACAAGATGTATTAGCGGCTTTATCTAACGGTTTACCAACTGCGCAAAAAGTATTAAGCAATAGCTGGCAAGGTGGAAGAGATAAAAATCGTTCTAAAATGACATCTTTACGTAAAACAGTTGCTAAGCGATTAGTAGCTGTAAAAAATGAAACAGCGATGTTAACTACTTTCAACGAAGTAGACATGAGCGAGATTTATGCTATCAGAGCTAAGTACAAAGATAAATTTAAAGAGGTTTATGGAACTAACATTGGTTTCATGAGTTTCTTCACAAAAGCAGTAACCGAAGCGTTATATCATTTTCCTGCAGTAAACGCAATGATTGACGGAGAGGAAATTGTTTACAACAAATACTGTGATATTGGTATTGCTGTTAGTGCCCCAAAAGGTTTAATGGTTCCTGTATTGCGCAATGCTGAATTAATGAGCTTAGCAGATATAGAAAAAGGAATTAAAGATTTAGCTATTAAAGCGCGTGATGGTAAATTAACTATTGCCGATATGGAAGGTGGTACATTCACAATCACTAATGGTGGTGTATTTGGATCTATGATGAGTACTCCAATAATCAACCCTCCACAAAGTGCTATCTTAGGTATGCATAATGTAGTTGAACGTCCAATGGCTGTTAACGGACAAGTTGTAATTCGTCCGATGATGTACATTGCATTAAGCTACGACCACAGAATTATTGACGGAAGAGAATCTGTTGGTTTCTTAGTAAAAGTAAAAGAAATGTTAGAGAACCCAAGCCGCATGTTATTTGGTGGTAAGGTTCCTGAAGAAGTGTTATTAGGATTGTAATAGCTTAGTCATTGTAAGCGATAGCGAAGCAATTTCAAATAATTAATAAAAACCCTCGGTAATTTTATCGGGGGTTTTTTATTGATAAAATACCCAATAGCGGGTACTGCAAATGCTTTTATAAATTCTGAAATTTGTCAAAAAAAAGCAATGAAAAAATTATTCTTTACTCTAGTTACTTTTATTTTAATTCAAGGTGTGGTTAATGCTCAATCTTTTAAATTTGGCACTATAGCCGCAGATGCTGGTGTGGGTGGCGGTTTATATGGTATAAGAGCTTACTCCCCTGTAAACAATATGGAACACTTTGCAATTGGTGCCATTGGAACCATGCCAAGGATAAATGCCGAGTTTGGAATCGCCAAATTTTTTGGCGTAGGTGTTTCTTATAGAAGAGGAACTTATGGCAAAAGCGGCACTAATAAATTAAGAGGTAGCGATGTAATGGTAAGAGCAAATTTTCATGTGGCCAATAAGAATAAAAAATTTGATTTGCCTATTGGTATCGGATATGGCCTAAGTAATTTTAATGGGGATTTAAGTTCAACTGAATACTTAAAGGCAAAAGGTGGAATATTGAATGTACATGTTTCTCCTCATTTCTATTTTGGAAATTATATTGGTATGTTTTTAAGCTTGGGATATAACAAACACTTATACAATCAAGTTGAAGCATTTGACGGGTCAAAACTTTACACTGAGGCAGACGGAGCAACTTGGAAAATGGGCGGTGTTTACTTTGAATTTGGTATATCAGGAAGGTTTCACTTGTTCAACAGGGGTGAAGAGAACTAATGATGTTCTTCCTGTTCTGACATAACAGTTTTTTGTGCCTTAAAAAATTCAACTAGTTGTAGCTTTTGTGCATCCGTTAATTTCGCATCACCATGCATTAAAGTATAAGAACTCATTGGCATTTCTCCTTCCTCAACCATTTCAATACACTCATCTAATTTGTGGTTTTTGCGTTTCTCTTTGTAAGTTCCCCAAATCGAAAAATTTAAGTGATGGCTTCCCTCATCAATATGATGCTTAATCCACCAAGACACAGGAGCAATGTTGGTATACCAAGGGTAAGTAGGTTGATTAGAATGACAATCATAACAGGCGGTTTTTAACATCCCAGCAATCTCAGAATTAGCGCCAGTAAGGCTAATAAAATCTGTAGCAGGATTAACAGGTTCTGTTGTTTTATCAATTCTAATAGATTGTATAGCTAAGAAAAGAAATACAAAAAAAATAGCGATGTTTTTTTTGGTTAAATGTTTTTTCATGAGTAATGATGTAAATAAAAAAGTCACCTTAAATACAGGTGACTTAAAAGTACATTTATTTTTTAATTATTCCTTAAGGAATTTTCTTGTTACTGTTTTATCATCACTTAATGTAACTGACACAAAGTATAATCCTGGTTTCAAATATTCCGTATTTACTATCTTTCTTTCTGAATCAATATTGTTTTCTGAATACGTTATTTTTCCAAGCGCATCTATAAGTGTAATTGTTTTTATATACGAAGTGTGAGCAATAATTAACTTATCTGAAACAGGATTTGGAAAAATTGCTAAGTCATTTTGTATATATTTTTCATCTATGCCTGTAGGTAAAGCAGAGCAGTCTTTTCGTTTGTTTGCTGTATTGTATGTAACTGATCTCCAAATGGAATCTTTCTCCGAAATTGTTCTCCATTCAACCCATCCTAAAGTTACATAAGTGTTAATTGAATCAATAATCGTAGTTAATCTTGAAACATAATTTGCTTTATAAATATCTCTACAATTTATTTGCAACACAGGAGTATAAAACTCAGTTGATGGATATACGCCATAATGAACATTCGTAAATAATTTATGATATTCTCTTATTAATCTTTGCTCACTAGTTGTATCATGAAAAACCATAGAACAACCGTTTCCTTGTATTCTTAATCTTTGACTCGAATTGGAACTGTATGTTGCGTAATTATTTGTATCAAGAGTTGGTTTAAATGAACCGAAAAAATTCATGTCGTTATGAACACCTGCTTTATAACTGCCTCCCCATAGCACATTAGGTTGCCAAATTCCTGAAGTTGAATAAGCTGTGCCTTGTAAACCGGATTCCATAGATGGCCAATTTGTTTGATTTTGCAATCCATCTACTTTAAATCCTCCTACATTTTTTCTGTTTGTTACTCCTAAAGAATCATGTAAATGAGCCACATCAGAGTAGTTATAGTATTTAGATGGGCCAAATGGAGGATATTTTGCCTCATGGCTATGTGGGTCGCATTCAATGTTTGATAAATCATCCATCCATTTCAATAAATTTTTTCCATTTGTGCTTGCTAAATGCGAATCCCATTTTAAACAACCAAACAAAAACTTCACATCTGATTGAAAATTGTATTTTACCCCTTTAGCAACTACCATATCAGCTATTTGCTTAATGTATTTAAAGGCAGTGTCGTAATCGGTTCTAGATGTAGGACTGTCATAATTTAATTCTCCTACACCACTTGTTTCATTGTGAGAATTTAAATTAATATACACCTTTGGTGTTTGGCTAAGTAGTTGCCCTCCATAAAGGATTGCTAACAGGAACGGAAAGTAGATTTTTTTCATAAAATAAAGTTTAGTTTGTTAATGATAAAGTTCCATTTTTCTCTATATTATCAAGTTTTATGCCGTTTTTATATTCTTAACATAAACATAAAGATATTTTACCTCTATTTTTGCTACTTTTACCTCATGCGTAAATTAATCACTTCAAGTCTTTTGTTATTAAGCATGACATCTGTTTTTGCTCAAACAAAAGCTCCAATTACAGTTTCATTGTATAATTGCGAAAACTTCTTTGATACTAAAGACGATCCTAAAAAAAAGGATGATGAGTTTTTGCCTGAATCTCCTTTAAAGTGGGACGAAACCCGTTTTATGAATAAGCTAACTAAAGTGGCTCAAGTTCTTGATTCAACTGTTGCCGGACCAGGTTTGCCTAATTTGGTTGGTTTGGTTGAAGTTGAGAATAAGGAAGTGTTAGAAGAACTAGTTTCTAAATCTCAATTGAAAGAAAAATCTTACGGGGTGTTATGTACTGATAGTCCAGATGAGCGCAGTATAGACGTTGGCTTATTGTATGACAAATCTGTTTTTACATTGGTTGATTTCAAAGAATTAAATGCTACTAACCCATCATTAGGAGATTATAAAACACGTAACATTTTATTTGCAACATTAAAAGCAACAAATGGCGATGTGATTTATGTGTTTGTAAATCACTGGCCAAGCCGCAGAGAAGGAGAAAAAGAATCTGAACCTCGTCGTATTTTTGCAGCAGAACAGGTGCGCAACAAAATAAATGAATTGCAAAAGAAAGACCCAAAAGCAAAAGTGATTGTGATGGGGGATTTTAACGACCACCCAGATAACAATAGTATTTTAAATACTTTAAAAGCAAGTGATAAACCTAAAGATAAAGGTGATTTATACAATTCCTATCAAACATTAGATGCTGCAAAACAAGGAACACACTATTTTGATAAAGAGTGGAGGGTACTTGATCAAATCATTGTGTCGCAAGGATTTATTGGTGCTAAAAAAGGATACAAATTCAATCCTAAAAACGCACACATTTTGCGTAAAGATTTTGTGCTATACAAGAACCAAAAAACAGGAGAAGAAAGACCAAACAGAACATATAGTGGCGAAAAATACTATAATGGCTATAGCGATCATCTATCCGTTTACATCACACTAGACTGATGTTTTTGATTTGCAATTTCTAATTGCTGAAAACACCATTCCTCTGCTTCATACTGGTTTTTAAACAATTTTGAAGGGTATGATGGTTTATTTATTTTTAGATAAAAATTAGCTATCAATCTTTGTGAAAGAGATTTTGTAACAAAGGCGTTGCAAATTTTTGGAAAAACATGCTGGTTTTGTTTTGAATATGTATTGCCTTCTGTGGTAAATACAACAGAACCATCTTCTGCAAAATAAATAAACGGATAACTAACACCTTGTACCATTTCGTTAATTTTTTCGAACAGAGGTTTTAAAACAGATGGACTGATTTCTTTATCTCGTTTAAACAAAACTCTAATAATACCATCACTACACATCGAAATATATGCCGATTCGGTTTCTTCTTTTTTTATAACAATATAGCTTGACATCTAAAAAAAAAGTATATTAGTAAAAACAAATATATTAATTTAATCGACATTATGAAATATTCTGCCATAAAAAAAGACTTATTCATCGATAATCGTAAAAATTTTATCAAACATTTAAAACCAAACTCTGTGGCTTTATTTGTTAGTAATGATATATTACCCACTAATGGAGACGGCTCTTTTGGTTTTGTGCAAAACAGCGATTTATTGCATTTATCAGGCATTGATCAGGAAGATACCATCTTAATGATTTTTCCTGATGTAAAAGACGGAAAACATAAAGAGGTATTGTTTATTAAAGAAACCAATGATTTAATTGCTGTGTGGGAAGGTGCCAAATTAACTAAAGAACAAGCTAAAGAAGCTAGTGGCATTGAAAACATTTATTGGCATCATGAGTTCGATAAAATATTTAAAGGTTTTGTGTTTCAGGCCGAGAATATTTATCTAAACAGCAACGAGCATACACGTCGTTATATTGATATGGAAACAGCTGAAATGCGTTTCAATAAAAAAATTAAAGAACAATTTCCTTTACATACGATTCAACGTTCGGCGCCAATAATGCACCGAATCCGTGCTATCAAACACCCACTAGAAATTGAGGCCATTCAACAAGCATGTAATATTACCGAAAAAGGTTTCCGCAGATTATTGAGCTTTACAAAGCCGGGTGTAATGGAATACGAAATTGAAGCGGAATTAATACATGAGTTTGTTCGCAACAGAAGCCGTGGTTTTGCATACGGACCAATTGTTGCTAGCGGAGCAAATGCTTGTGTGTTACATTATGTAGAAAACAACAAAGCATGTAAAGACGGTGATGTTATTTTATTAGATGTTGCTGCTGAATATGCAAACTACGCTAGTGATATGACGCGTGCTATTCCTGTAAACGGAAAATATACAGCTCGTCAAAAAGAAGTATATAATGCTGTTTTACGTGTGATGAAGGCTGCTACAAAAATGTTAGTGGTTGGCAATACATTTGAAAAATATAACAAAGCTGTTGGTGATTTGATGACTGAAGAATTATTACAATTGGGATTAATAAAATCTGACGAAGTAAAAAATCAAAATCCGGCTTGGCCTGCATATAAAAAATATTTCATGCATGGTACTTCTCACTTCTTAGGCTTAGATGTTCATGACGTTGGTTTTTTTACAGAACCTATGCAAGCAGGAATGGTGTTTACCTGCGAACCTGGAATTTATATTCCGGAAGAAGGTTTAGGTATTCGTTTAGAGAACAATATTTTAATTACTCCCACAGGAAATGATGATTTGATGAAAAACATTCCTTTAGAAGCGGATGAAATTGAAGCTTTAATGAATAAGTAATATTATCTTGTTGATAATCAGAGTTTTAATTCAAAAAACCATATCGAACGAGGTTACCTTTAGCCCCTTTAGGTATTAATGTAAACAAAAGACTTTATGTCGAAAGTAGCGTACACAGACCTTGAATTTATTGAAGGGCTCAAGCATAACAACGATGCGGTGTTACGTGCTTTATACAAAAAGTATTATAACCTCGTTCTTAAATATGTTGTAAACAATAGTGGTAATAGCGAAGCTGCTGCCGACATTTATCAAGAAACAATTATTGTTGTTTATGAAAATGTACAAAAGCCCAACTTCGAATTAAACTGTCAGCTACAAACCTTTATTTTTTCGATTGCAAAACGCCTTTGGTTAAAGCAATTAAGAGGAAGTGGTCATTTAGCTCGTTTTAAAGAAGACGAGGAAAATGAAGTAGTTGATGTAACAGTTGAAATTACGGATCACCTAAAAAAAGAGTCGGATATTGAAAAAATGAATGTCTCTATGGAAAATTTAGGTGAACCTTGTAAAACACTACTAAAAGACTTTTACGTGTATAAATTAAGTATGGATGAAATATCTGAGAAATTTGGATATACGAATTCAGATAACGCTAAAACACAAAAGTATAAATGTTTGCAACGATTGAAACGATATTTTTTTGAAACTAGTATATAGAAAGGGAAACAAGAGATGAGAGCAACAGATTTATTTGACAATTACATTTTTGGAACTTTAAGCACTGAAGAAAAACACGATTTCGAAACACGCTTAAAAACGGATTCAGAATTTGCCAATGCTTTTGAAAAACATAAAACCTTAATCGAAGGTATTAATCAACACGAACAACGCACGCATTTAAAACAAATTTTATCTACTATTCATAAACAAGAATTTGGCGGTGACGCTAAAATTGTTTCTATAAAACCTGAAGAGACTTTCATTAAAAAACACGGTAAAACATTTGCGGTTGCTGCATCTGTCGCTGTGATAGCTGTAATAAGCACGGTTACTATTTTAAGTACTGGTGGATATTTATTGAAGCAACAAGGAAATGCGATTACTGATTTAAAACGTGATGTAACTGAATTAAAATATTCTCAAGATGCTATTATTGAAGGTATAACTGGGGCAACCAGCAAACGCATTAAAAATTATGCGCCTGCAAATATAGAAGGAACAGGTTTTGCCTTAAACAACAAAGGATATTTTATTACCAGCTATCACATGGTAAAAAATGCTGACTCGGTATTTGTTACTAATAATGTGTTAGACAGAGCTTCTGCAAAATTGGTTGCCAGCGAGCCTTCTTTAGATATTGCTATCTATAAAATAGATAATATCGAGGCTATCAAAAATTTCCCTTTCCCATTCTCTTTTAAAGACAACGCTTCTGAAATTGGAGACAAAATCTTTACTTTAGGTTATCCTCGCAGAGATGCAGTTTATGGTGAAGGTGCTTTAAGTTCAATGACCGGATTTAATAATGACACTACCATGTATCAAATTTCTATTCCGGTTAATCCAGGAAATAGTGGTGGTCCATTAATGGATGAACAAGGTAATATTATTGGTGTGATTCGCGGTAAACAAAGTTCTGCTGAAGCAACTGGATTTGCTATTAAATCTAATTTTATCAAACAAACTATTGAGAAATTAGAAAATGATTCCTTGAAAAAAGATTTAGCCTTAGTTACTAAGAAATCTAATTTAAGAGGTTTAAAACGTAGCGAACAAATTAAAAAAATCCAACCATTTGTATTTAACGTCATGGTTTATAAAAAATAAAACATAGACATTCAATAAAAAAGCCCTAATTAAATTAGGGCTTTTTATTTTACAATCCTTTACTTTTCGATTCTTCTTCCAAACGTAATTCTTCTTCAATTTCTTTTTTACGTTGTTTTTCTTTTTGCAAAGCTTCTTTTTCTCTTTTAATTCTTTCTTTATTTGCCATAATATAGTTATCACGCATTCTCTTGCTCTGTATTCCACCAAAATAATCTTTGGTTGTTACCACAATAACCCCGCTTGTTACATCGCCATACTGCGCCGGAATTCCACCGGTAATAATTGACACATTTTCTACTGATAGTGCAGGTACTCCATTTATCGTTGGTGATTTCATTCCATCTACAATAAACGCTGTAGCGTCTCCCCTTCCTCCTCTTATATGTAAATCTCCGTTAGCATCTTGTGTTGCTTCAGAAGAAATATTAACCACAGCATCAATAATATTTCCTCTGTCTACTGCCATATGTAAAAAATCTTCCGCAGATATTTCTTTAATATCCATAAAAGTTTTGTCTATAACAGGCTTTACATAAGCCACTATTTCAACCTCCTCAAATTTGTTTGCCGAAACAGTCACGTCTAAGTAGGTTGTTTTTTCTGAACTTACTCTCACATCCGTTACTTTCTTAGATTGAGTTTCAACACTGGAAATTAAAACATCATAACTTCCTGCGTTTAATGGCTTGTAAGTATACATACCGTTTTCATCTGTTCCGGTTCCACCAATTAACACCCCTCCTTGCAGAATTTTTATTGTTGCGCCAAAAACGGGCAGATTGTCGTCATTTAATATTTGTCCCTTAAGTGTTCCCATAGAGCCTTGAGAAAAAACATTTATACTTGCTATTAATAATAGGATAGTAATTACTGTTTGTCTTAAATTTTTCATAATTCTTATTTTTTAATGATTAAACATATTTTATTAGAAATGCATTCTTTAACTTTAAGACGTGGCACATAACTATTTCCATAAAATTTAAATAAAACTATTTTTATGGAATATTCCGGTGTTTACGTCTATTAATTAGATATGTGGCTTTTTAAGAAAAAAGAATATAATAGCGATGAGGAACTGCTAAAGCACTATAAGCAAAGCGGTAATAAAGAGCTGTTTGCCGATTTGTTTAAAAAACATGTGTCTGTTGTATATGGAACCTGTTTGTTTTATCTACAAGATAAAGAGGAAGCCCAGGATGCTACTATGCAGCTGTTTGAAAAATTAATGTTGGATATTAATAACAGAGAGATCGATAATTTTAAAGGATGGCTCAGTTTTGTGGTTCGAAATCACTGTATATCGTTAATTCGAAAAAACAAATCGGTTTCTAAAAACATAAAATCATATTATGAGTTTGAATACGAAACGCCTGATTATGAAAAAGAAGAAAAAATAAACTCCATTAGTGATGATTTGCTTTTAGAAAAAATGAAAGAATGTTTACCAAAACTCAAGGAAAATCAAAGAGTGTGTGTTGAGTTATTCTATTTAAAAAACAAGAGTTATCAGGAAATTGCCAATGAAACAGAATTTAGTTTAAATGAAATAAAGAGTTATATACAAAACGGTAAGCGTAACTTAAAGCTACTGATTGAAGACGCTTCGGCTAAGCTCAGCGTGACAACAAACAAAAACAAAAAAAATGCGTAAATCAAATAACATATCTAATAATACCAACTTAACTAAAGAACAAAAACATTCTTTAGAAACAAGTATGCAAGAAACGGATTTAAGTTATTTGTCATCCATTGCATTTGAGCAGTTTGGTGTTACAATTGAGGAAATAGAGAAGTTGGACTCAAAAATTGACGGGAAAATAACTGGAGGAACTATCTCTTTTAATACAATTTTTATTAGTGTGCTATGTGGTTTGTTAATTGGCATATCTATTTTCTTTGTGATTTTTCAAAAAAGTAAAAATCATCCTTCTGTTTATCAATCATTAGAAGAAGAAAAAGCACAACTTAAACTTGAAAATAACATTGTTTCGAATGACACGATTTTTCCAAAAATAGAATCAAAGGAATTAGAACATTATAATACAACCATTAATGATATAGAAGAAGTTTCTGCTCCTGAAATTTTAGAAACTTTGCCAAGCAAGCCAATCGATATCAATCTTTCTAAAAAAGAGGAAGAGCAGGATATAGTGTTTCAATTTACACCAAATGCTCCAATCGTTTTTATTCATAATATGAAAGTAACCAATTACCGATTATATTATTTTAAAAATAGCTATGCTATTGATTTAAACGCAAACACTGGTGTTCCCGCTCAGTATGGCAGCATGGCAGATATTGAAACTGCCTATTTGAATAAATCCAATTCTTATCTGGCTCATAAAATTATTAAAAAAGCAATGAGCTTTTTTAGTACAAAAAACATCAGCAATTGTATTGAGGAATTAACGATGCTATACGACTATAATCAGGATGATGCCAATGCTCAATTTTATTTAGGTATGTGTTATTATCAAATAGGAAAATACACTTACGCAAAAAATTTCTTTCAAAAGAATTTAGATAATATAAACAACGTTTTTCATCAAGAGTCGGAATTTTATCAAGCACTATGTTTGTTAAATTTAAAACAAAGTGAGGAAGCTATTAAACAATTGAGGAATATTGCAAACAACAAAGGTTTCTATAGCTCAAGGGCTAAAGAAGTATTGGAAAAGCAAAAATAACTAATGGAAAAAAACGTAAGATTAGATACTTACTTGTGGGCTATACGTATGTATAAGTCGCGTTCACTAGCCAGTGATGCTATTAAAGGAAATAAAGTAAAATTAAATGACGAAACTGTAAAAGCTGCGCATGTTGTAAAAATTGGCGAACGATACACCTTGTCCTATCCACAAGGTATAAAAAAAATTATTGAAGTAACTGCTTTAATGGAAAAACGTCAGAGTTATGAAATTGCCAAACAACACTACATTGATCATTCTCCTCCTGTGGAAAAAATAGAACGACTAGAAGATATGTTCTTTAGAGTTAACATAAAGCGAGATAAAGGTACAGGCCGTCCTACAAAAAAAGACAGGCGTGATATGAATGATTTTGGATGGGATTAACCATATTAAAAAAGGGTAGCGTTTGCTACCCTTTTTTAATATTATTGAATATAACTCAATTTCAACATATTTGTTCTTCCCTTCTCTTTCATAGGCATACTTGCTAGGTTTATTACCAAATCATCAGGTCTTACAAATCCTCCAACTTTTAATTCTTCTTTTAAGTCAGAAATGGTTTGATCAGTACTTTCATATTTATCGTAGTAGAATCCACGAACACCCCACACTAAACTTAAAGCATTTAATAAAGATTTATTATCAGTGAAAATAAATACATTCGCTTTTGGTCGGTGACTGCTTAATTTAAAAGCTGTATAACCACTATGTGTCATCGAAATAATTGCAGATACGTTTGCTTGTTTAGCCATTACACTGGCATTGTAACATATACTATCGGTTATATAAGTCACTGTTTTTAACTCTGGCTCATGCTCTCTGTAATAAATTCTATCATCACTTTCTATTTGTGTAATAATACGACGCATGTATTCAACAACTTTTACTGGATAACGTCCAACAGATGTTTCAGCGCTTAACATTACAGCGTCTGCTCCATCTAATACCGCATTAGCAACATCGTTTACTTCGGCTCTGGTTGGGGTATAAGCTGTAATCATACTCTCCATCATTTGTGTTGCAATAATAACAGGCTTAGAAGCGCCAATGCATTTATTAACAATCATCTTTTGTAATAAAGGCACTTGTTCCATCGGCAACTCAACACCTAAATCTCCACGAGCAACCATCACGCCATCCGTTACTTCAATAATCTTATCGATTTCTTTAATGGCTTCCGGTTTTTCAATCTTAGCAATTACTCTCGTGTTTTTTTTCTTTGAACGTATGATGTCTTTCAACTCCACAATATCCGTTACACTTCTAACAAAAGATAAACCAACCCATTCAAAATCGTTTTCTAATGCAAAGTCTAAATCGCGTAAATCTTTGAGTGTTAAACAAGGTAAAGATATTTTAGTGTTGGGTAAATTCACTCCTTTTTTAGAAGATAAAATTCCTCCCGCTATAATTGTGCAGCGTACTTCATCTTTCTTATTAGTTTCAATAACCTTTAAAGTAATTTTCCCATCATCAATTAATACCAACTCACCTGCAGTAACATCTTGTGGAAACTGAGGATAAGTTATAAATATTCGCTCAGCTGTTCCTTCGCACTCTTTAGTGGTAATAATTATTTCATTACCATTCACTAAATCTACGGCATTATCTTTTACTTTTCCGATACGTAGCTTAGGTCCTTGAAGATCTCCTAAAATACCTACGTGGCGGTTCAGTTTTTTATTTAGGGTTCTGATATTATCAATAACATGTTTAATGGGTTCGTAATCGCCATGAGAAAAGTTAATGCGGCAAATATCAAGACCAGCATTAAACATTTGTTCCAGCACCGCAATGTTTTCAGTGGATGGGCCCATTGTGGCAACTATTTTTGTTTTATTATAATTAAAGTTCATATCCATAAATTGGTATACGAATGTAACAATTTCAAGTCAAAAAAACACATTATTAAATCTTTATCTATTTTAGTACCTTAGCACCTTTTAAAACCATATATGCCTAATAAACTCGAAAAATTTGCCGAACTGGATACCTTTGAAAACACCTTTGCTTTTCATTTTTTTAATATCAACGATGGGTTTGATAAAAAGGGAAAATGGCATGCGGAAGTTTTTAAAAACAATAACCCTATTGTGGTTGAGCTTGGTTGTGGACGTGGCGAATACACCATTGGTTTAGCAGAGCACAATACATCAAAAAATTTTATTGGTGTGGATGTTAAAGGCAATCGTATTTGGACCGGCGCAAAACACGCTACCATAAACAATATGAAACATGTGGCTTTTTTAAGAACCCGAATTGATTTTATTGACCATTGTTTTGCCGAAAATGAAGTGTCTGAAATCTGGATTACATTCCCGGACCCTCAACCACAAAAAAACAGAGCACGTAAACGGTTAACCAATCCTGACTTCTTTTTGAAACGCTATAAAAAAATATTAAAACCGGGAGGACTAGTACACTTAAAAACAGATAGCACGTTTTTTTATGAATATACAATGGACGTCATTAAAGAACATAAATTAACTTTATTATTCTCAACCAACGATTTATATAAAAACTGTCCTGAAGGGCGAGAGGAATTAACGCGAATCAAAACATATTATGAGGGCTTGTTTACTGCAAAAGGAGAAGATATTAAATACTGTTGTTTTAAATTAGACTAAAATGGCTACGAAAAGATTACCACATAAATCACACTTTTATAACAAACTCATCAAAAGTATTGCTATTGGTACTTTATTTTTGGTTGTGTCTCTTGGTATTGGTGTAATTGGTTATCACTATTTCTTTAATATTTCTTGGTTAGACAGTTTAGTAAACGCAAGTATGATTTTAACCGGAATGGGGCCTGTAGATAGAGCTGAAACCGATGGTGCTAAATGGTTTTCCTCAATGTATGCCATTTATAGTGGTGTAGCGTTTTTAACCAGTGTAGCTGTTATTTTTGGTCCAATTGTACATCGCTTCTTACATCAGTTCAGAATAGATGTAGAGGAAGAATAATTAAACAAATATTAACTTCTATTTTCAATAAAAACTCTTAAAATTGTATATGTTATCACTTTTTATAAATTGGAATCCTAGTCCCGAAATTTTTACCATTCCGGGAATTGACTGGCCGGTGCGCTGGTATGGATTATCTTGGGCCATGGCGTTTATTGGTTGTCATTTTTTTATGAACCGCATATATAAAGCCGAAGGACGAACTGAAAAGCAATTAGATACCTTAACACTTTATATTGTAATTGCTACAATTTTAGGCGCTCGCTTAGGTCATTGTTTATTTTATGATTTCCCCTATTATTCTGCTCATCCACTAGATATTTTAAAAGTATATGAAGGAGGATTAGCAAGCCATGGTGGTGGTATTGGTATTTTGATAGGCATGTGGCTGTATTGCAGAAGCACCAAAGAAAATTGGGTTTGGTTGTTTGACCGATTAATTGTGGTTGTACCATTTGCTTCATTTATGATTCGTTTTGGTAACTTAATGAATTCTGAAATTGTTGGTATGCCAACTGATGTGCCTTGGGCATTTGTATTTCATCAGGTAGATGAATTGCCTCGTCATCCAACACAATTATATGAAGCTATATTTTATATTTTCTTATTCGTTTTATTTTATTGGTTATGGAAAAACAAACGTAATGATTTCGGTAAAGGATTTATGTTTGGATTATTTTGTGTATTAATGTTTGGTTTCCGTTTTTGTATGGAGTTTATGAAAGAAAATCAAGAGAGTTTCGAAAATGCTTTACCAATTAATATGGGACAAATATTAAGTATTCCATTTGTGTTATTTGGAATTTACATGATTATTCGTTCTAAAAAACAAGGCACTCACCAAACTGAATTAACTAATCAATAATTTAAACAATATGGCATTACCAAGTGTATTCGATCCAAAAACTACAGAAGAAACATTTAAACGATTAGAAAAGATAACTTACGTTAGTAAACCACAATGGGGCAAAATGAATTCTGCTCAAATGTTAGCTCACTTAAACGTAGCTTATGATTTAGCATATGATAAAATTCAGGTGAAGAATTCAGGATTCAAAAAATTTATATTAAAACTATTAGTAAAGCCAATGGTAGTGGGAGAAAAAGGATACAAGAAAAACTCGCAAACTGCTCCTGAATTTATAATTGCCGATGAACGCGATTTTGAAAAAGAAAAATCAAAGTTTATTGATAATGTGAAACAAACAGAAGCTCACGGCGCTAAATACTTTGAAGGAAAAGAGAGTAAGTCTTTTGGTGTTATGACCGCTAAAGAGTGGAGTAATCAATTTTACAAACACATTGATCATCACTTTAGTCAGTTTGGGGTTTAAATACTTTTAACTGACAAATAAAAAACCCGAACAATATTAGACTGCACCCAAAAGTTTAGACAAATTTATATTTAATTTTGATAATAATG